>NZ_JBEZYY010000001.1:330347-640945 GCF_040638975.1 Amycolatopsis sp. NPDC024027 | reverse complement strand
CGCGGGGTTACCCCCCCCGCGGGCCCCCCCCCCCCTCCCCAACCCCCCCACCCATCTAACTATCCCCCCACCCCCCCCCCCCAAATTCACCACCCCCCCACACCGGTGACAGCCCCAACGCCCCTCGGCCACCTGCAAAGCACCACCTGGCAACGATTTTGCCGGAAACGCTGCGCGGGAGCGGCGGGGGATGTCCGTCTGGGGCGGCGTTTCCGCGCGCACGCCAACCCACCCCCAGGAAAACCACCTGCTCCCCGGCCCGGCGCCCCGGTACAACTGACGACCATGAAGCACGACAACCCCGAATTCGCCGCGATCGCCGAGCAGGGCACCATCCTGCGCTGCCAGGTCGGGTCCGGCCTGCACGGTACCGCCGTCGACGGTCAGGACGACCGCGACGAAATGGGGCTGTGCGTGGAACCCGCCGAGTACGTCACCGGACTCCGGTGGTTCGAGCAATACGTTTTCCGCACCCAGCCCGAAGGCGTGCGGTCCGGGCCCGGCGATCTCGACCTCATCGTCTACTCGCTGCCGCTGTTCGTGCCGGACGCGGAAGTCGTGCGGATCACCGAGCTCGGCCACGAACTGCGCGCCAACGCCGACCGGGTCGTCTCGCGGCAGGCCGGCCCTCGGTTCGCCGGATACCTGCGGACGCAACGGAAACGGATGCTCGAAGGTGCGTTGACGGTCAACCGGCCCGAGCTGATCGCGAAGTACGGCTTCGACACGAAATACGCGATGCACATGGTCCGGCTCGGAGTCCAGGGCGTCGAGCTGCTGGAAACCGGGCGGATGACGCTGCCGATCGCCGAGCCGTGGCTGACCTGGCTGCGTGATCTGCGTCGGGGGAGGCACTCGCAGGACGAAGCCGTCGAGGCCGCGGCCGAGCTGGAAGATCGGCTCGACCAGCTCACCCGAGGTGCGTCGCCGCTGCCGGACGAGCCCGACCGGGACTGGGCGAACCGGTGGCTGGTGCACGCCTACGACTCGGCCTGGCGGGCTTGACGCCGGGTCCGCGCTCAGCTCAGCGCGCGGACCCGGCTCAGCCGGGCTTCCCAAGCCGCCGCGACTCCGGGCGGCGCCGCGTAGGCCGAAGCGGGTTCCGGGGCGACCCGCGGTACCGGGAGGTATCCATCCACAGGGGACAGTGACTCTGCGCAGACGTCCCCTTCCAGCAACGAAAGCGTCCCGAGTCCACAAGCGAACTCCAGCGACGGCAGCGCGCCGGCCAGTGCCAGGCCCGCTGCCAGGCCCACGCTCGTCTCCACCGCCGACGACACCACGCACGGCAGCCCGCACGCCTCGGCGACCTCCAGCGCCCGCCGGACGCCGCCGAGGGGGGCGACCTTCAGGACCGCGATGTCCGCCGCTCCGGCGACTGCCACCTTCAGCGGGTCCTCCGCGCGGCGGATCGACTCGTCCGCGGCGATCCGGACGTCCACCCGGCGCCGGACCGCGGCCAGGTCCTCGATCGACGGGCACGGCTGCTCCGCGTACTCCAGCCCGCCCGCCGCCTTGTCGAGGTCCGCGATCGCACGCACCGCCGTGTCGACGTCCCACGCCATGTTCGCGTCGACGCGGATGGCGCCGTCCGGGCCGAGTGCGTCGCGGACCGCTTCGACCCGCGCGCAGTCGTCGGCCAGGGAGACGCGCGGGTCGGCGACCTTCACCTTCGCGGTCCGGCAGCCGGACGCGCGGACCAGCTCGTGCGCCTTCTCCGGCCCGACCACCGGCACCGTCGTGTTGACTTCGACCCGGTCGCGGACCGGCGCGGGCCACCCGGCTTCGGTCGCCTCCAGCGCCGACCGCAGCCACGGCACGCTCTCGGCGTCGGAGTAGTCGGCGAACGGGCAGAACTCGCCCCAGCCCGCCGGGCCGTGCAGCAGCACGCCCTCACGGACGGTGATGCCGCGGAACCGGGTGCGCAGGGGGATCGCGTAGACCTTCATCGAGGCCGATCATGCCACCGTGCCGGGTCTCGCAAACAGGTGGCGAACTGCGCGTTTCCGGCGAGAGCAGCCGCGCTTCGCCGAGGCACTCGGGCAGTGGCGCGGTCCGGCGCTGACTGTCCACTCACTGTCTCGTGATGGGGGCAACCCCGAGCAGGTCGGCCAGGCATTCGGCGTTCCGGGGAGCCTCCACTTTGACGTCGTTGTCGAAGTAGACGTGCACGTCACGCCGTCCGTCGTCGTGCCATTCCCGGATTTTCCGGGCCCACTTGCGCAGGGCTCGGTCGGAGTAGCCGCTGACGTAGAGCTCTTCGTCGCCGTGCAGCCGGACGTAGGCGAAGTCGGCGGTCTGGTCTTCGAGGAACGGCCACTTCCCGGCGGTATCGGCGACGACGAGGGCAATGCCGTGTGTTTCGAGCAGTTTTTTGGCGGCGGGTTCGGCGAAGCTGGGGTGCCGGACTTCGAGGGCGTGCTGCAGGGGCCGTCTAGGTCCGGCTTCGAGGTACGGCGTGCCCTTGAGTTTGTCGTCGTGCTTCGCCGCCAGCTGGGCGGCGTCGGTGGTGGTGCGGGGAAGCAGGGCGAAGAAGTTCTCGAGCCGATCGGGATCGAAAGCGAGTCTCGGCGGTAGCTGCCAGAGGAAGGGGCCCAGTTTCGCCCCGAGCGCGAGGACGCCGGAGGCGTAGAAGTTCGCGAGGGCGGTCTCGACGTCGCGAAGCTGCTTCATGTGGGTGATGAAGCGGCCGCCCTTGACGGCGAAGAGGAAGTCGGCGGGGGTTTCGTCGAACCAGGCCCGGTACCGCTCGGGACGCTGGAGCGAGTAGAAGGAACCGTTGATTTCGACGGCGTTCATCCGCCGCGAGAGGTATTCGAGTTCCCGCCGCTGCGCGAGCTTGGGTGGGTAGAAGACCCCGCGCCAAGGGGGATACCGCCACCCAGAGGTACCGATCCGGATCTCGGCGATCGCTCTCACCGCCTTTCCGTTGCCGCGAGAGGTGATTCCCGCTCGCTTGGCCGGCCAAACGCGCGGGCGGCCGGACAGGTGGACCGGAGGGTGGGACACGCGACCCAACTTGGTGGACGCGCGTCTTACTGGACCTTTGGAGTGGTGGCTCATCTTGTCGCCCATGGGTGGGATCTGCTGCGGTGAAAAGACTGTCCTCGCCGGACGGGCAGGCTCTGGGATGGCTACCCGGATCGCTGTTCTCTCCCCTTCGCGAGGGGTGCGCTGGGTGGTCATCCCGTCGCCTGCGCGAGAGGCCTATCACTTTGCGCCAGGCCCGCAAGGTTGCGCTGTCGGCTCGCCTTGGTGGGTGGGTTGCGGGCCTGGCGCAAAGTGATTTGACGGCCTCAGGCGACGGGATGACCACCCAGCTCTTCGGATGCTGGCCCCCGACCCCCGGCCCAGGCCAAACCCGGTCCGGACCGGCCAAGCTCGGCCGGGCCGCCCCTGCCCGGGTCGGCCACCCAAGCCCGGCCCGGCTCGCCCAAGCCCCGTCCGCCCGGCCAAGCTCGGCTCGGGCCGCCCCTGCCCGGCCCGGCCACCCAAGCCCGGCCCGGCTCGCCCAAGCGCCGCCCGCCCGGCCAAGCCCGACCCCGGCCTGCCCAACCTGGCCACTCAAGCCTGGCTCGCCCGAGTCGGCTCGGCTGGGCCTGGCTTGGCTCGCCCAAGCGTGGCCGCCCAGCCAAGCCCGGCCCACCCAAGCCGGCCCGGCCCCCTCAAGCCAAGCCCGGTCCGGCCCGCCCCGACCCTGGCAGTCTCGGCTCCGCCTCGGCGCGGCCAACGCCGGCTCCGCCAGGCCCTGCCCCGGCTTCGCCGCGGCCCGGCCCGGCTCCGCCAGGCCCTGCCCCGGCTTCGCCGCGGCCCGGCCCGGCTCCGCCAGGCCCTGCCCCGGCTTCGCCGCGGCCCGGCCCGGCTCCGGCTCCGCCCGGCCCGGCTCCGCCTCGGCCCGGCTCCGCCTCGGCCCGGCTCCGCCTCGCCCCCATCCCTCAAGCCCAGGAAAACCGCCAGTGCCGCGACTGAACCAACCCCGACGCGTACTCCCGCAGGTTCCCCGGCTGGCCCGCGAACGTGGGCAAACTGAACGCCCGGTGCTCCGCAGCCACCGTCAATGCCCTGGCCTGGTTCCGCGGGGGTGCCGCCACTGACAACTCGATTGCGTCGAACCCCAGGACCACCAGCGTGGCTCCGAACCTCTCCTCCCAGCTGCGTAGCACCGCCGACAGCTCCGCCACCTGGTCCGTGCACTTGATCATCCCCGTCCAGCCCAGCAGGGCCGGGATGTCGGCCGGGCGTTCCGTCTGGACCAGGCCGAGCCGGTGGGGGGCTCGGGTGGCCAGGATGGAGCCCGTGTTGCCCGCCTCCGCCAGGGGGTCGGACCTGCGGGGGCTGCGCTTGGCCAGCCCCGGGAACCGTGCGCCGAAGGGCCTCAGGCAGGCGCCGTTGCAGCACGACGTGTCCCACCAGCGGGACAGGGCCGCCGCCGGGTCGGCTGTGGCCACCCGGTGGCCGGCCGGGGCCAGCCTGCCCCGGTCGTCGATCCAGTCCTCGCCGTTCGCCGCGAAGCGCTGGTCGTGGGGGATCAGCACCGGCCACAGGCCGGACCGCTCGAACTCGGCCACGCAGCCCAGGTAGCGCTCGGGCCGGGTCAGCGGCAGGTCGGACACCCACAGCCGGCCGTGCCACGACCCCGGTGGGAGGGTCTGGACCGGCGGCGCGGGCGTACCGGGGCGGAGCGGTGCGATCGTCATGGACGTCCCCTCGAACTTGTGTTCGGTTACTGCATCTCGAACAGTAGTTCGAGGGTCCGACAATTTCCAGTACCACGCCCGCTCATCCGTTCGAGTGAATCAGTAAATCTGCTGGTCAGAGACTTGTTCGCGACTCCTGTGGCGCAAGTTGTTCCTGTGACGATTCGCTAGGCCGAACGAGTTTGCCGTGCGCGCAACCGGACCACGACGAACACCCCGGCGGCCACCGCCACCGCCGCCAGCACGACGTACTGGAACACCGACGCGTACCGGTCGACCAGCGACCAGCTCTCGCCGAGCAGGTAGCCGGCCACGACGAACACCGTGTTCCACAGCAGGCTGCCCGCCGTGGTCAGCCCGAGGAACCGGCCGAACGGCATGCGTTCGACGCCCGCGGGCAGGGAGATCAGGCTGCGGAAGATCGGCACCATCCGCCCGAGAAACACAGCTTTGCCGCCGTGCCGGGCGAACCACGCCTCCGTCCGGTCGAAGTCGCCGGCGTCCATCAGCGGGACGCGGGCCACGAGGGCGCGGGTGCGGTCACGGCCGAGCAGCGCACCGAGCCAGTAGACGAGCACCGCGCCGGCCAGCGAGCCCAGCGTCGTCCAGAACAGCGCGCCGAGGAGCGTGAACGCGCCCCGGCTCGCGGAAAACCCGGCGAGCGGGAGCACCAGTTCGCTGGGGATCGGCGGGAACAGGTTGTCCAGCCCGACGATGATGGCGGCGCCGGGCCCGCCGAGCGCGTCGATGAGCCCGACGGCCCAGCCGGCCAGCCCGGTCATCGGTTCGGTAGCGGTGGCGGTCAGTGAAAGGTCCATGCCACGACCGTAGGAATTCGCGAGCCGGTGCACATTGCTGAACACCACCCGGAAACACTGCGGAAAACCGCAATATGAAAAGCCCCCGCCCTCGCTAGCCTGAAGTCGTGATCATCTGGGCTGCGCGCACGACAGCGGGCGTCGGCCTCGGCGCGCTCAGCGCGGTCGCCGAGGTGCTGTACGTCCTGCTGAGTGCACCTCTGCTCGTCGTTCCGGCGACGCGCCGAATCGTGCTGCGCGGCGCCCGGCAGTTCTCCCAGCTCGAACGGGCCCGTCTGCTGAATTTCCTGGACCACGCCACCGGCGACGACTACGACGGCAGCCGGGCCCTCCAATACCTTTCCCTGCACTCGCTCGTCGGGTTTCTCGGCCTCGGCGTCTGGGCGTGCTTCGGCGCCGGGGCGGTGACGGCCGCGTTCTACTGCGGGCAGCTGTGGACGGGGCGCGCTCCCGGCGGACAGGGCGACGCGACCCTCCTCGGCTGGCTGCTGATCGGCGTGCTCGCGACGGTCGCGGGGTTCCTCTGCTGGCAGGGGATGCTCGGTGTCGCCGCGCTGGACCGGCGGCTGGCCGACCAGTTCCTCACCCCGAGCACCCGGACACTGGTCGAGCGCCGGCTGTCCTTCCTCTTCAGCACCCGCGCCGAAGTCGTCGAAGCGGTCAACGGCGAACGCCGCCGCATCGAGCGTGACCTGCACGACGGCGTGCAGCAACGGCTGGTCGCCCTCGGGCTGCTGCTCGGCCGGGCCCGGCGCACGGGGGACACCGAGCTGGTCCGGCAGGCGCACGAGGAAGTGCAGGAAGCCCTGCGCGAACTGCGCGAAGTCGCCTGGCACGTGTACCCGATCGCGCTCGACGAAGGCGGTCTCGAGGCCGCGCTCGAGTCCCTCGCCGAACGCGCGGTGATCCCGGTCGACGTGCGGTACACGCTTCTCTACGAGCCCCCGCTCGCGCTGGCCACCGTCATCTACTTCGTGGCGTCGGAGTCCCTCACCAACGCGACCAAGCACGCCGGCGCGACGCGCATCGCCATCGACGTCCACCCGATCAGCCAGAAGATCGCGGTCGAGATCGCCGACGACGGCTCGGGCGGCGCCCGGGCCGACGGCACCGGTGGGCTCAGCGGGCTGGCGCGGCGCGTCGCCGCGGCGGACGGGGAGTTCACCGTGGACAGTCCCGGCGGGGGTCCGACGGTCGTGCGGGCGGTGCTGCCGTGCGGGTGATCCTGGCCGAGGACTCGACGCTGTTGCGCGAAGGCCTGGTGCGGCTGCTGGCCGAGGAAGGCCACGACGTCGTCGCCGCGGTCGGCGACGGCGAAGCACTCCTCGAGGCCGCCGCGCAGGAGCAGCCGGACGTCGTTGTCACCGACGTGCGGATGCCGCCGACCCACACCGACGAAGGGCTGCGCGCCGCCCTCGAGATCCGGGAGAAGTGGCCGGGAACCGGAGTGCTCGTCCTCTCCCAATACGTCGAGAAGCGGTACGCCGCCCAGCTGATCAGCGGCGACCGCGGCCGCGTCGGCTACCTGCTCAAGGACCGCGTGGCCCAGGTCGGTGAGTTCCTCGACGCCCTCGAGCGGGTCGCCGGAGGCGGCGCCGCCTTCGACCCCGAGGTGGTGCGGCGGCTGGTGGCCCGCACCTCCCACGAGGACGCGCTGGGCCGGCTGACCCCGCGCGAGCGGGACGTCCTGGAGAAGATGGCGCAGGGCCACACGAACGCGAGCATCGCGCAGGTGCTGTACCTCTCGCAGAGCTCGGTCGAGAAGCACGCGAACGCGATCTTCGACAAGCTCGACCTGCCCCAGGCGGCCGGCTACAGCCGCCGGGTGCTCGCCGTCCTGCGTTACCTGGGCTCGTGACCGGCCGCCGGCAAGAACCGGCAAGATGGATTCGAAAGGGGGTGTACGTGGTCGATCGGCATGGGCGATCCGAGCTGCACCTGGCCGCCCAGCAGGGAAACCTCGAGGTGGCCACGGTGCTGCTGGAGGCGGGCGCCCGGGTCGATCCGGTCAACGAGTACGGGAACTCGCCCCTCTTCGCCTACCGGGGCCGTGGCGAGCTCATCGAGCTGCTCCGGCGGCACGGCGCCGACCCGCGCCAGGCCAACCTCTCCGGGCAGACGCCGGCCGGCCTGGCGCGGCTTGTCGCGAACTACGACGTCGAAAAGTTCTTCACCGACGTCGGCTGAGCGGGCTCAGAGCGGCCGGAGCAGGTCGTCCGCGTCCACGATGTGGTACGCGTAGCCCTGCTCCGCGAGGAACCGCTGCCGGTGCGCCGCGTACTCCGTGTCCACCGTGTCGCGCGAGACGATCGAGTAGAAGTGCGCCTGCCGCCCGTCGCCCTTCGGGCGCAGCAAGCGCCCGAGGCGCTGGGCCTCCTCCTGCCGCGAGCCGAACGTGCCCGAGATCTGGATCGCCACCGAGGCTTCCGGCAGGTCGATCGAGAAGTTCGCGACCTTCGACACCACCAGCGTCTTGATCTCGCCGCGGCGGAACTTGTCGAACAGCTCCTCGCGTTCCTTGTTGCGGGTCGCGCCCTGGATCACCGGGGCGTCGAGCTCGTCGCCGAGCATCTCCAGCTGGTCGAGGTACGCGCCGATGACCAGCGTCGGCTCGCCCGCGTGCTTGGCCACGATCGACTTGATCACCGGGGTCTTCGTCAACGCCGTCGCCGCCAGCTTGTACCGCTCGTCGGCCTCGGCCGTGGCGTACTCGAGCCGCTCGGCGTCGGTCAGCGTCACGCGGACCTCGGTGCACTCCGCCGGGGCGATCCAGCCCTGCGCCTCGATGTCGCGCCACGGCACGTCGTAGCGCTTCGGGCCGATCAGCGAGAACACGTCGCCCTCGCGGCCGTCCTCGCGCACCAGCGTCGCCGTCAGGCCCAGGCGCCGCCGCGACTGCAGGTCCGCCGTCATCCGGAACACCGGCGCCGGCAGCAGGTGGACCTCGTCGTAGACGACCAGGCCCCAGTCGCGGGAGTCGAACAGCTCCAGGTGCCGGTACTCGCCCTTGGTCTTGCGGGTGATCACCTGGTAGGTGGCGATGGTGACCGGGCGGATCTCCTTCTTCTCCCCGGAGTACTCGCCGATCTCCTCCTCGGTCAGCGACGTCCGCGCGATCAGCTCACGCTTCCACTGCCGCCCGGCGACCGTGTTCGTCACCAGGATCAGCGTCGTGGCCTGCGCGCGAGCCATCGCCGCCGCGCCGACCAGCGTCTTCCCGGCGCCACACGGCAGCACGACCACGCCGGAGCCGCCCGCCCAGAACGCCTCCGCGGCCATCCGCTGGTAGTCGCGCAGGTGCCAGTCCTGCTCGTCCAGGGCGATCGGGTGGGCTTCGCCGTCGACGTACCCGGCCATGTCCTCGGCGGGCCAGCCGACCTTCAGCAGCGCCTGCTTCAGCCGCCCCCGCTCGGACGGGTGCACGAGGACGGTGTCCTCGTCGATCCGGGCGCCGATCATCGGGCTGATCTTCTTGTTCCGGACGACCTCGGTCAGCACCGCGCGGTCGGTGGTCGACATCACGAGCCCGTGCGCCGGGTGGTTGGCGATCTGCAGCCGCCCGAACCGGCCCATGACGTCGACGACGTCGATCAGCAGCGGCTGCGGCACCGGGAAGCGCGAGTACGTCGTCAGTGCGTCGACGACCTGCTCGGCGTCGTGGCCCGCGGCGCGCGCGTTCCACAAGGCCAGCGGCGTGATCCGGTAGGTGTGCACGTGCTCCGGCGCCCGTTCCAGCTCGGCGAACGGCGCGATCGCGACGCGCGCGTCACCGGCCTGGGGGTGGTCGACCTCCAGGAGCACGGTCTTGTCGGACTGGACGATCAGCGGGCCATCAGTCACAACTACTGTTATACGTGGCTCGCTCCGGCCCGCCCCCGTCGCGGGTCGCCGGTGGGACGATTTGCCGAGGGGATCACTGGAGGGCACGTTGACCACACCGCCGTTCGACGACAACCCGTTCCGGTCGCCGGGCTACGCGCAGCCCGCGCCGATGCCGCCGGTACCGGGACAGCAGCCGATGCCGCCGGTACCGGGGCCGCAGCCGATTCCGCACTGGTTCACCACGAAGGTGCGGATCACGCTGGTCGCGTGCGTCGTCGCCGCACTGGGCCTGGGCGCGCTGGGCGCGATGGGCGTCTACTGGGCCGGCCGCAGCGGCCCGCCGTCGGACGGCGACTGCCTGTACCTGACCCAGGAGGCGGCCGGCCGGCTCGCCTACCACCGCGTCGGCTGTGCCGCGAACAACGCGACGTACAAGGTCGAGACCGCCGCCAGCCGGAACTCGACCTGCTCCTCCAACGGCTACGTGCGGTTCCGGACCACGAGCGGCTCCGAGTCCGGGCGGACGCTCTGCCTCGCGCTGAACGTCCGCACCGGCGACTGCCTCCGCGACATCGAAGACGAGGTCGCGATCGCCAAGGTGAGCTGCACCGACCCGGCGGCGACGGACCGTGTCGAGGTCTTCAGCAGGTCTCGCGACGGCAAGGAGTGCGAAGACGCCGACGACATCCGGCTCTACTACGGCCCGCCCATGCGCGTCGTGTGCATGCTGCCGCGGGGCGAGAACATCTAGCTCTCAGTACCCGGTCTGCTCGGGCAGCAGGCTCTGGACGTCGAGGCGGTTCGCCAGCTGTCCCGAGTTGTGCATCAGGTCGGCCACGCGCTGTAGCCGGATGCCGTTGAGCGACACCGGGTACGAGCCGAGCGAGATCAGCGCCGCGGTGGTCGCGTCGATGTCGGAGAACTTCGGCAGTGCGTCGCGCACGATCGCCGGGTCCGTCGCGCTCTGCTGGGCCGCGCCCAGCGCGGTGCGGAACGCCCGGAGAGTCCGGGGGTTGGCCTGCGCGAACGGTTTTGCCGCCGCGTAGCCCGACAGCGGGAAGTCGAGCGTCGAACCGCGGGCGCCGTCGGCCAGGATGTGCGCGCCGAGGTCCTTCTCGGCGCGGGTGGTGTACGGCTCGATCATCAGCGCGGCGTCGGCGTCGCCGGCCTGCAGCGCCTGCGGCATCCGGTCGAACGGGGTGGGGACGAACTTGATCTTCGCCTGGTCGACGCCCGCGGTGACCAGCACCGAACGCGCGACGAGCGCGCCGACGTCGTCGAGCATGTTCACCGCGATCTTCGGCGACCGCTTGCCCGTCGGCACGGTGTAGTCCGAGTCCGGCAGCGTCACCAGGGCGATCGTGTTCGGGCCGGAGGTGTAGGCCTCGCCCTGCAGCTGCAACGCCGTCCCGCCGGCCGCGGCGCGGAACATCGCGATGTCGGAGGCGAAGGTGACGTCGAGGTCGCCGGCGGCCAGTTTCGCGAGCCCGTCGTCGGCGCCGAGTTCCACCAGCTGGACATTCAGTCCCGCGGAGCCGAGCTTCCCGGCCGCGACGGCGATCCGCAGGGGGGCCGTGTCGATGGCGTTGCCCACACCGACGCGCAGGGTGGTCCGCTCCAGCGGCGGCGGAGGCGCGGGGGTGCCGGAAGAGAACACGCTGCAGCCCGCGGTCGCCAGGAGCGCCGCTACCAGCGGAATCATCCGTCCGCGTCTGATCATGAACCTTCACCTACCGCGAGAATCTGGTTCTCGTGCTGGATCGTATGGTCCGCGCCCCATACGATCGCGGGCAGGGCCGTATCGTGCCAGCGCGGCTTTCGGATCTTCATGGGGCGGGCTACCGTTCAGTAGGTTCGAGTGTCGTTCGATCCGCGGGTTCCCGCCCGTGGCGGAAAAGGAAACCAGGTGACCCGTCGCGACAAGCGTCCCCGCAAGGGCGGCGACGCGGCGGATCCGCGTCCGGCGGGCGGCCGCTGGCGGTTGCGGAACTGGCGTCTCGGCACGAAGCTCTTCGCCGTCCTCCTCATCCCGGCGCTGGCCGTGATCGCGCTCGTCGGCCTGCGGATCAGCTCCGACCTGCGCGACGCCCGGCAGCTGGCCGAGTTCGCCACGCGCGGCCGCGTCGACAGCACGGTCGCCGAAGCCTTGCACGAGCTGCAACGCGAGCGCGACCTCACCGTCCGGTTCGTGGCCCAGAACCGCCAAGGCGACACCGCGGACCTGACCGCCCAGCGCAACCGCGTCGACCAGGCCATCGGCGGGTTCGAGCGCACCCTCGCCGAGAGCAAGCCGCGGCTCGACGCGAACGCCGCGGAAAGCCTGCAGCAGACCGACGACCGGCTGCGCGTGCTCGGTGGCCTGCGGTTTTCCGCCGAGCATTCGGCGTTCCCCGCCGACGCCGTGCTGCGCTCCTACAGCGAGCTGATCTCCGGCCTGCTCGACATCAGCGACTCGGCGGCCGCCGACGTCTCCGATTCGGACCTCGCGCGGATGCGGCTGGCGGGCAACGCACTCGCCCGGATCAAGGACCAGATGTCGGTCAAGCGGGCGGTGATGGCCGAGGCGCTCGCGGCGGGCACCCTCAACCGCGACCGCACACGCGCCCTGCTCGGCGCGGAAGCCGAGCTGGCCGCCGCGCGCAGCGACTACCGCACCTTCGCCACCCCCGACCAGCAGCGGATGTTCGACGACACGGTGATCGGCCTGGTCGTCGACATCGGCAACGACATGGTCGAATCCGCGCTCACCCGCACCGAAAACGGCCAGAACCTCTCGGGCCTCGACCCGAACCAGTGGGACACTTCGGCGACGCACACGGTGAACCTCGCCCACCAGGTGCAGCAGGCGCTGCTGGTCCAGTTGCAGGAACGCACGGACAGCCTGGCGGCCCAAGCCCGGACGGCCGCGTTGTGGGACGGCGGCGTCGTCCTCGGCGTCCTGCTCGTCGCGGGTGTGCTGTCGGTGGTCATCGCGCGGTCCCTGTTGCGCCCCTTGCGGATCCTGCGCCGGACGGCGCTGGAAGTGGCCGAGCACCGGCTGCCGGCGGCCGTGCAGAACCTGCTCACCGACCCCGAACCCGCACCCGAGAACCTGCGGAAACGGCTCGCCGTCGCGCCCGTGCCGGTGTTCACCCGCGAAGAGCTCGGCCAGGTGGCGCGCGCGTTCGACGCGGTGCACGGCGAGGCGGTGCGGCTCGCCGGCGAACAGGCCATGCTGCGCGAGAACGTCAACGCGATGTTCGTCAACCTCTCGCAGCGCAGCCAGGACCTCGTCGAACGGCAGCTGTCGGTGCTCGACCGGATGGAGGCCGGCGAGCAGGACCCGGACACCCTCGCCGGGCTCTTCGAACTCGACCACCTCGCGACGCGGATGCGGCGCAACAGCGAAAACCTGCTGGTGCTCTCCGGCCAGGACTCCGCGCGGGAGGACGCCGGCCCGGTGGCGGCCGACGAGATCATCGGCGCCGCGCTCTCGGAGGTCGAGGACTACCAGCGGATCGAGCTCGGCCCGGCGCCGCAGGTCGCGGTCCGCGGCGAGGCCGTCAACGACCTCGTGCACGTCGTTTCGGAGCTGCTGGAGAACGCGACGCGCTACTCCGCCGACGAGACGGTCACCGTGGCGAGCGCCGAAACCCACGACGGCGACTGGCAGATCGAGATCATCGACCACGGCGCCGGCATGCCGCAGGCGGAGATCGACCGCACCAACGCGCGGCTCGCGCACCCGCCGGACGTCGACGTCGAGGTGTCGCGCCGGATGGGCCTGTTCGTGGTCGCGACGCTGGCCACGCGCCACCACATCGACGTCAGCCTCAGCGCGGGCGCGGACTCCGGGCTGGTCGCGACCGTGCTGGTGCCCGCGGCCCTGATCGTCGAGCTGCCGCCGATGCCGGCACCGCCGCCGCCCGCCGAGCCGTCCGTCGCCCCGGAACCGGAGCTGCTGGCGCCGCTGGCCCCGCTCACGCCGCCGGAGCCGGAACCCGAGCCGGAGCCGGAAGAGCTGACGCCACCGTCGATCGAGGCCGGGCCGCCGCGCCGGGCCCCGGTGGTGGCCCGCGACCACGCGCCGGAGTGGCCGACCGTGGACGAAGAGGCGCACCTGGACTTCGACGCCCCGACCGAGCGGATGCCCGCTTACCGCGACGTCCTGTCCCGCTGGTTCGACGCCTCCGCCGCACCCGAACAGCCGCGGAAGCCGGCCGAGCCGCGTCCGGTCGCCGAAGAGCCCCGGCCGGTCGAGCCCCAGGCACGGCACGCGCTCACCACGCGGCCGCCGATCCGCGAGCCGCAACCGGCGTCCGCACCACCACCGCCCCAAGCGCCCGCAGCACCGCCACCGCCACCGGCGCTCGCACCGCCGCCGCCGCCACCGGCCCCGGCCCCGGCGCCCGCACCGCCACCGGCCCCGGTGGCCGTCGCGCCCGTGCGCACGCCGGACGACGAAGACACCGAACCGCGGCTGACACCCGTCGCGCCGCCCGCCGCGATCGAGCCCTCGTACGAATGGCCTACCCCGGCCGAACTGGAGCAGGAGGACGGCGCGGAGGACACCTGGCCGTTCCTGCAGCCGCTGGATTCCGCGGCCAGCCCGGGAGCGGTGCCGGAGCAGCGGCCGATACTCTCTCTTTCCCCGGAAGCGGTACGCGAGCGGATGACGAGCCTTCAAGGCGGCTTCCGGCGAGGGCGGCACGCGAGGGGAGACGACACCCGGAACCAGTGAAACGGATGAGGCATGAGCTCGAAGACGCCCCTGCTGGAAGTGATCGCGCTGGACGCGGCGGATGCCGAAGGCGCGCAGGCGGGCGGGGCCGACCGCCTCGAACTGGTTGCGGACATGGCGCAGGACGGCCTGACGCCGTCGCTCGAAACGCTGCGTGACGTGCTCTCGGCGACCGACCTCCCGGTGCGGGTCATGCTGCGGGACAACGGTTCCTTCGCCATCGGCGATCTGGAAGGGCTGCGCGCGGACACCGCCCGGCTGATCGACGCGGGCGCGCGGGAGTTCGTCTTCGGCTTCCTCACCGTCGACAGCGAAATCGACCTCGACGCCTGCGAGGCGCTGATCAAGGAGGTCGACGGCCTGCCTTGGACGTTCCACCGCGCCATCGACCGCACGCGCGATCCGTTGCGCGCGTACGACCAGCTGGCCTCGCTCGGCTGTGACACCGTGCTCGCCGCCGGTCACCCGAACGGCGTGGCGAGCGGCCTTTCGGTGCTGCAGCGGCTCGCGCAGCGCGACGGCGGGCCGGAACTGCTCGTCGGCGGCGGCCTGCGCGCCCAGCAGGTGCACCTCCTGCGCGCGGGTGGCGTCCGGGGATTCCACGTCGGCAGCGCGGTTCGGCCCGGCGGCTGGCAGGCGCCCGTGGACGCCGGAACCGTGCGCACCTGGGTCGACCTCGTCAAATCCTGATCGACGACGCGCGTTTCACGGAGGATCGGCGGAGCGGAAACGATTTCTGCCGATGTTTTCGCGTGCCCGTGACAATCGTGACCTGGCTCGTGAAATTGCATCCGCCGTGTGCAGTGTCGCGCGCTGGGCTGCGCGTGCGGTTGCACGGGCAGTCTCAGGTTTGACCTGGTTGGTGGCTGATTTTCCGACGATCGGCTGGCTACGGTTGTCCCGCATTTCGCGATCCGGCCGATCTTCAGGAATCGATCTGCACAGTGCGGGAGGCGGCGCCGTGTGCGCGCGTATTCAGTTCGAGAACTCGTTGCGTGGACAGCAGGAGACCAGGATGCCGGCCATCAGGTGGATTTCCGCCACCTGGGGCAGGCTGATTCCCCGCGGCTGTCGCCCGAGTACCGCAATGGCAAGCCGGAGGGCCGAATCGTGACCGGCGTGATACCGCGTCAACGCGGAACCGAAACCGCCGAAGACGATTTCGCGAAACTGGGGCTCGGCGGCTCCCTCGCCCTGACCGGGCTGCTGGCCGTCGTCAAGATCGCGGAAACCGCCACGGGTGTGGTGCTGACCGCCACCGGGGTGCTGCCCGGTGCCAGTCCCTCGAAGGAGCGGGCTCCGGCCTGGCCCGGCGGGGAATGAGCGGAGCTGCCCGATCGGCAGCTCTCTACGGACGGAGGGCTGCCATGACCGGCAGTGACGAGCGGGACGGCTTCAGCGGCGCACGTGTGGGTCTCGCCGAGGTGCAACGGCTCGAAGACACCATCGCGCGGCTTCGGGCGCAGGACTACCGCTACGGCGGCGGTGCTTGTGGCGAAGCCGTCGCGGAGGTGCTGCCCCACGCCGTCGGGCTGCTGGGCGGCACCGTGCGCGGCAAGGTCCGGCCGCGGCTCTGCACCGCCGTCGCCGACCTGTACAACCTCGCCGGCTGGACCAGTTTCGACGACGACCGCCCCGAGGCCGCGCTGGAAGCGTTCGCGCAGGCGATGAACCTGGCCGTCGAAGCGGGTAACGACGACCTCCAGGCCAACATCCGCTACCGCGCCGGGCGGCTGCTGCTGCACTACGACGCGATCGATCCGGCGCTGGCCGAGTTCGCGCGGGGCCGGGAGGCGGCGCTGCGGGCGCGCTCGCGGCTGGCCCAGGCGATCCTGTCGGCCAACCAGGCGTGGGCGCACGCCAAGAAGGCCGACGCCGTCGCCGCGGTGGCGTGCCTGCACCGGGCTCGCACGGAGTTCGCCGACGCCGCCGGCGTGGAACCGTCGCCGTGGGCGGCCTTCTTCGGCCCCACCGACCTGGCGGCGATGATCGGCACGGTGCACGGGGAACTCGCCCAGGTCGTCGACGTCCGGCACGGCCGCGAGGGCATCCCCGCGCTCGTCGACGCCATCGCCGGCTACGGCCCGGAGATGGCCCGCAGCCGGTCCTTGACGGTGATCTGGCTGGCCACCGTGCACGCGCTGGACGGCGATCTCGACGTCGCCGCCGAGGCCGGCCGGGAGGCGATCGAGCTGGCCGGCGTCCTGCGCTCGCCCCGGACCCGGCAGCGGCTGCGGACGTTGTCGGCCGCGGCCCGGCGCCACCGGCGTGACCCGCGCGCCCGGGAGATCATCGAACGCGTCGAAATGGTCGGGCATTCCGGACAATAATCGGTTTGCCATGGAAAGGTAAACCTCTCGGAAAATGAAAATGGGATCCGCTGAAGACCGGCCAAAAGTAGGTTCCTTGGCGTGATCACGTCTTCTTATGCTGCTCGGCAACCTGCGGCGAGCATTCCGCGCAGGCCCGGTCCCCACCGCCGAGAGGAAATTCCCCCATGCGCTTGCGCAAGCTCGTCGCGGCCGCTGTGCCGCTGCCTGCGTTGCTCGGCCTCGCCGTGGCCGTCCCGGCCGCCGCCGCGCCGGAACCCCTGGTCACGCTGGCCGACAACGCCGCGCCGCTGATCAACAGCGCCCGCACCGGCGACGTCGCGGCCGACCGGCCGATCGCCGCCGCGCTCTCGCTGAAACTGCACAACCAGCAGGCGCTCGAAAAGTTCCTCGCCGACGTCCAAAATCCCGCTTCGCCGCAATACCACCGGTTTCTGACCCCGGCGCAGTTCAATGCCAGGTTCGGCCCGACCCAGGCCGACGTTGACAAGGCCGTCTCATTTCTCGGGAAAGCGGGGCTGACCGGGATCGAGGTTTCCGGCAACCGGCAGGCGATCACGTTCACCGGCTCCGCGGCGCAGCTCGAGTCGGCGTTCCGGACCCGGATCGGGACCTACCGCGACCAGGCTTCCGGGCGCGACTTCTTCGCCAACGACGCCGTCCCGGCCGTGCCGGCGAGCGTCTCGGACGTCGTGGGCGGGGTCATCGGCCTCGACGACCACGCGGTGCGGACGCATGCGTCGAAGCCGCTGGCCCAGCCCAACGTCGTCAAGTCCGTCACCCCGCCGGTGCTCAAGACCGCTTACGGCACCAGCGGTCTGTCGGCGACCGGCAGCGGCGTCAACGTCGGGTTCGTGGAGTTCGACGGTTACCAGAAGTCCAACATCACCAAGTACGACAGCACGTACGGCCTTTCCGCGGGCACGGTGACGACGGTCGGTGTCAGCGGCGCGAACTACGACTCGTCGCCGGGTGACGGCCAGATCGAGGTCGAGCTCGACATCGAGGTGGTGCACGCGCTGGCCGCGGCGGCCAACGACTACGTGTACGAGGCACCGAACTCGAGCGCGGGCGAACTCGCGATGTACCAGAAGATCGCGTCCGACGCGAAGGTCAACGTCGTCTCGATCTCCTGGGGCGCCTGCGAATCCGCGGAAGGTTCGAGCGCGGCGAAGAGCGTCAGCAGCGCGATCGCGACCGGCACGGCGGAGGGCATTTCCTACTTCGCGGCGGCGGGCGACGACGGCACGACCGACTGCTACCGCCAGACGGGTTCGGCGGCGAAGGGCGTCGACTTCCCGGCCTCGAGCCCGAACGTGTCGGGCGTCGGCGGCACGAAGCTGAGCGTGACCTCGTCCAACGGCTACAGCAGCGAAGTGACCTGGAACGACGGCAACAGCGGCGGCTCGACCGGCGGCGGCATCTCGACGGTGTTCACGGCGCCGTCGTGGCAGTCGTCGCAGAGCACGACGTACCGCAAGGTGCCGGACGTGTCGGCGGACGCCTCCCCGACGTCGGGCTACTACATCTACAGCGCGGGCAGCTGGGGAACGGTCGGCGGCACCTCGGGCGCGGCCCCGCTGTGGGCGGCCTTCGCGGCGCTGCAGAACCAGGTGCACGGCGGCGGTCTGGGCAACCTGAACCCGAAGTTCTACTCGATCGGCAACGGGTCTTCGTACGGCACCGGTTTCCACGACGTGACGTCGGGCAACAACACCCTCCACGGCACGACGGGTTTCAGTGCGGGGACGGGATATGACCAGGTGACGGGCTGGGGTTCCTTCAAGGGCAGCGGGCTGTCCGGCCTGATCGGCTGAGTGTGGGCGGGCGGGGCTGTCGCGAGTTTGCGACAGCCCCGCTTTCCCGGTTTTGCCGGTGGCCGATGACACAATGTGCCCATGGCAACACTGGTAGCGACACCGAGGTCTCGCGCGCTCGGCTTCGGGATCCGCGCGGCGAGGAAGGCGCGCAACCTCGGCGTGCGCGAACTGGCGCGCCTGGCGGGGGTGGTGGCGCAGGATCTCTCGCACTGGGAGAGCGGGACACGGGTGCCCAAGATCGAGCAGGTGGCGCTGCTGCTCGGCGCGCTGCGGGTCGAGCCGGCGGAGCGGAAACGGTTGCTGGAGCTGGCGAGGAACGCCCGCGAGCCCAACTGGCTGGAGCACAGCATTCCCGGGATCTCGCCGCGGCTCTCGGCCTTCATCGAGTACGAGCGCACCGCCTCGGCGATCTTCGCCTGGGAACCGCTGCTGATCCCCGGGCTGCTGCAGACCCCGGAATACGTGCGGACGATCCTCGCGGCCGCCGGGCGGCCGCAGGCGGAGGAAGAGCTGCGGATCAAGGTGCGCCTGATGCGGCAGGAGGTGCTGACCGGCCGAGATCCGTCGCCTTACACCGCGCTCCTCGCCGAGACCGCGCTGAGGCAGCGGCGCGGCGGGGCCGAGATCATGGCCCCGCAGCTCAGGCACCTTGCCGAGCTGGCGCAGCGGCGGAACGTGAGTTTGCGAGTCCTGCCGGACAACGAGGATTTCCCCCCGGGCCTCAACGGTTCCTTCGTCATCTTCGACTACGCCGACCTTCCGCCGATCGTCTTCCTGGAGCAGTACCGCGGCAGTGCTTACCTCTACGATGAGCAGCAGGTGGCCGATTACCGGGCGGCCCAGCGGGCGATGGCGGCACTGGCCCTGAGCGAGCAGGAATCCTGCGCGCTCATCCGGGAGGTGATCGCCGACTTGGAGGCGTGATGTGGCGTAAGTCCAGTTACAGCGGGACCGAAGAGAACTGCGTCGAGGTCAAGCTCGGGCCCGTGTCGCAGATCCGGGACACCAAGGACCGTTCGGGTGGCACGCTCGCCGTCGGTTCGGCCGCTTGGGGGGCTTTTCTTCGCAAGGCTAAGCGTTAACCTGGGCGCATGATCAAGCGCACGGTGCTGGACGCCACCCGCGAACTCCTCCGCGAACTCGGCCTCACCACGGTGTTCGGCAATCCCGGCACCACCGAGGTGCCGTTCCTCACCGACTGGCCCGACGACTTCGACTACGTCCTGGGCCTGCAGGAATCCGCCGTCGTGGCGATGGCCGATGCCTACGCGCAGGCCACCCGGAAAGCCGTGCTCGTCAACCTGCACTCCGCGGGCGGGGTCGGGCACGGGCTCGGCAGCCTCTTCAACGCCTACCGGAACCGGACGCCGATGATCGTCGTCGCCGGGCAGCAGATCCGGTCGCTCATCCCGCACGAACCCTTCCTCGGCGCGATGGAAGCGCCCGAGTTCCCGAAGCCGTACGTGAAGTGGTCGATCGAGCCCGCTTCGGCCGAGGACGTCCCGGCCGCGCTGGCGCGGGCCTACCACGTCGCCAACCAGGCGCCGTCCGGTCCGGTCTTCGTGTCCGTTCCCGCCGACGACTGGGCCGTCACCACCGAACGGCCCATCGTCTCGCGGCCCCGGATCCGCGGCTTCGCGCCCGATCCCGAGGCCGTCGACGAGCTCAACACCGCTCTGGAAGCCGCCGAACGGCCGGCGATCGTCGTCGGGGGAGCCGTCGACCAGGACGGCGCCGTCGTCGAAACCGTCGCGCTCGCCGAACGGCTCAACGCCGCCGTGTGGGTCGCGCCGATGTCGTTCCGTTGCTCGTTCCCCGAGGACCACCCGCTGTTCCAAGGGTTCCTCGACCCCGAACGCGGTGCGATCGCCGACACGCTCGCGCCGTACGACCTCGTCGTCGTGCTCGGGGCGCCCGCCTTCACCTACCACGTCGACCGCGGGCGCGGGGAAGCTCCGCTGTCGCCGCTGTTCATCGTCAGCGACGACGAGCAGGTCCTCGCGCGCGCCTTCGAAGGCACCGGCATCCGCGCCACGCCGAAGCTGGGCATCCGCGCGCTGCTCAACGTCGTCGAGCGCGGCACGCGGCCCGCACCGGCGCCGCGGCAGCGTCCCGCGAAACCGGCCGGCGACGCGCTGACCGGCGAACTCGTCTACTCGACGCTCGCGGACCTGTTGCCGGACAACGCCTTGGTCGTCGAAGAGGCGCCCAGCCACCGCGGCATCCTGCACGACCACCTGCCGATCACGACCACCGACACCGGCTTCCTGACGATGGCCAGCGGCACGCTCGGCTACGGCGTCCCCGGCGTGGTCGGCGCGGCGCTCGCCCGCCCGGACCGCAAGGTCGTCGGCGTGATCGGCGACGGTTCGAGCATGTACGGCATCCAGGCCCTCTGGACGGCGGCGCGCGAAGAACTGCCCGTGACGTTCGTGATCCTGGACAACTCCGAGTACGCGGCGGTCCGCATCCTGGGCGACGCGATCGGCGGCGCGAAGCTGCCGGGCACCGAACTGGGCGGCATCGGGTTCGCGGCGCTGGCGGAGAGCATGGGCTGCCACGGCGTGACGATCACCGAGCCGGCCGAGCTGGTCCCCGGCCTCACGGCGGCGCTGGCCGACCCGCGCCCGACGCTGGTCCACGTCCGGGTGGCCGCGTCGTCGAAGTCGCTGTACTGAGAGCCATGTGGACCACCAGGCGGGTCAGCTCCGGGTCTTGGTCTCCGTCATGTTCGGTGTCCGCTCGGCGAGCTCCCACTCCGCGGCGTCGGACGCGGCCGTGGCGGCCTCCGCCGGCGTGCCGCCGTTCAGCAGGCGGGCCACTTCGCCGCGCAGGGCCACGAACTCCGCCGACTCGCGCGTCGTGATCTGGTTCCGCGCAGCGGGCAGGCCCACCGGCAGGTCCGCCACGATCGACGCCGGTGACTTCGACAGCACCAGCACGCGGTCGGACAGGTAGACGCTCTCGTCGATGTCGTGGGTGACGACCAGGACCGTGCTGCCCTGCTCGCGCTGCACGCGCCGGGTCAGGTCCTCGAGCTCGAAGCGCGTCTGGGCGTCGACCGAGGCGAACGGCTCGTCCATCAGCAGCAGCGCCGGGCGGCTGGCCAGCGCGCGGGCGATCGACACCCGCTGCTGCATGCCGCCGGACAGCTGCCACGGGTACTTGCCGCCGACGTCCGACAAGCCGACGTGGGACAGTGCTTCGGCCGCGCGTTCCCGGCGTTCCGCGCGGGAGATCGGCCGCCACCGCAACGGGAACTCGACGTTCTTCTGCACCGAAAGCCAGGGGAACAGCGAACGGCTGTAGTCCTGGAACACCACGGCCAGGTCGTCCGGGACACCGGAGACGCGGTCGCCGTGCAGGCTGACCGTGCCGTCGGTCGGCGGGGTCAGCCCGGCGATGCAGCGCAGCAGCGTCGACTTCCCGCAGCCCGACGGGCCGACGATGCTGGCCAGCTGCCCGGCTTCGACGGTGAACGAAAGGTTGTTCACCGCGGTGTGGGCCTTGGCCCCACTGCCGTAGGTGTGACTGAGGCCGGAAACTTCGAGCATGGTGGACATGGGAGAGGCCTTTCCAGCGTCAGTCGCGGCCGAGACGGGCCGGCTGCCAGGCCAGCACCCGCCGTTCCGCGGCCAAGAAGATCGTGTTGAAGACGTAGCCGAGGATGCCGAGCAGTACCAGCCACGACCACATGGTCGGGAACTCGAAGTCCTGCTGGGCGTTCAGCAGCGACCGGCCGATGCCGTTGTAGGCGCCGACGAGCTCGGAGACGACCATCAGCAGCAGCGAGATCGACAGGCTCACCCGCAGCCCGGCGAAGATCTTCGGAGCCGCCGCCGGCAGGACGACCATGCCGAGCCAGTACGCCTTGGGCGTGCGGAACGACCGCGCCGTCTCCACCTTCACCTGGTCGACCGAGCGGACGCCGTCGACGGTGTTGAGCAGCACCGGCCACACCGCGCCGAAGATGATCGACCCGATCTGCATGCCCGAGCTCAGCCCGAACAGCACCCCGAACACCGGGATCAGGGTGGGCGGCGGGATCGAGCGGAAGAACGCGAACAGCGGGCCGACGTAGTCCATCGCCGTCTCCGACCGGCCGAGCAGCACGCCGATGACGATGCCGACGACCGCGGCGAGCGCCCAGCCGCCGAGCGTCCGGCCGAGGCTGGGGAACACGTTGTCGAACACGGCGTCGGTGAGGAACAGGTGCGACGCCGGCCCGGTGAACCACAGCTTGGCGGCGGTGCCCGCGATCTCCGACGGCGGGGGGAAGAACTTGCTGCCGCCGGCCCGGGCGGCGAACTCCCAGCCGACCACCAGGAGCGCGAACAGCAGCCAGTTGCGCAGGACCGTGGCGGCACCGCGCGCGGCGCGCCGGCCCACCCGGCCCGAAAGGGTCGCCGCCGTCACGCGATCGCCTCCCGATCCACCGTGCTCCACCGGAACAGCCGCTTGCCGAGCTGTTCGAGCCCTTCGTTGATCAGGTAGCCCAGCGTCCCGGCGACCACCGTGCCGGCCAGGACCAGGTCGAACCGGACCGAACCGGTGCTGGCGACGATGATGAAGCTGCCCAGCCCGAGCTGGGAACCGGCCAGGAATTCGACGCTGACGACGGCGATCAGGGAGATCGTCGCCGACAGCCGGACGCCGGTGAAGACGAACGGCGCGGTCTGCGGCAGCGCGACCGACGTCAGGATGCGGAACCGGCTGGTCCCGCACGCGCGGGCGGTCTCCATCAGCACCGGGTCGATTTCGCCCATGCCGTAGATCGTGTTGAACATGATCGGCCACAGCGAGGCGTAGACGGCGAGGGTGATCTTCGCTTCGGGGCCGGAGCCGATCACCAGCAGCACCAGGGGAACCAGCGCGGTGATCGGGATCGGCCGGAGGAACTCCACGATCGCGGCGGTGGCCGTGCGCAACGCGGGGACGCTGCCCAGCAGCAGTCCGGCGGGTACGCCGACCGCGATCGCGACGGCGATGGCGATCAGCCAGGCCAGCATGGTCGCGACGATGTCCCGGATGAACTCGGGGTCGCCCAGCAGATCCCCGACGGTGCCCAGCACGACGCTGGGCGGCGGGGTGAACGTCCGATCGACCAGGCCGACCTGGACGACGACCTCCCAGAGCAGGAGGAAGCAGGCCAGGCCGACCAAGCCGCGAAGCAGTTTCTTCACGGTTCTCAGCTGGTCGCCTGCGGGGCGATCATCGGCGCGGCGTCGACCTTGCTGGTGATGACGCCCATCTGCAGCAGCAGGTCGGGCACCCGCTGCAGGCGCCGGGCGTCCAGGACGGAGCCGTAGCCGGGCAGGGTGAGCAGCTTGGCCGTGTCTTCGTCGATCTTCGCGTACTTGACCAGCAGCGGTTCGACCTTCGAGCGGTCGTTGATGGCGTCGCTGGTGGCCTTCTTCATCGCCCGCTGGAAGGCCGCGAGGGTCTTCGGGTTGCCCTGCACCCACTTCGTCATCGCGCCGTAGCCGGTCAGCGGGAAGTCCTGGCTGGCACCGGTGTTGATGTCGATGACCGGCGTCGCGCCGACGGTCTTCGCCGCCTGCGTGAGCATCGGCTCCGGCATGTAGGCCGCGTCCACCTGGTTGTCCTTCAGCGCCGCCGCCATGTTCGGCAGCGCGACCAGGGTCCACACGACCCCGGTGAAGTCGACGCCGTGGTCCTTCATGACGGACTTGGTGAGGATGTCCGACGCGGTGTTCTTGGCCGTGATCGCGATCCGGCGGCCCTTGAGGTCGTTGACCGTCTTCACCGGCGAGGTCGGCACCGTGACGATGGCGTTGCTCTTCGCGTTCACCGACGTGCCGTCGGCGACCAGCTGGATGTCCGCGGCGTCCTTGCTCTTGGCGATGAAGAACGGCGTGTACGTCGAGAGGGCGATGTCGACCTCGCCGGAGATCGCCTTCTGCATCGACTCCTGGCCGCTCTTGGCGATGACCTGCTCGACCTCGAGACCCTCGGCCTTGAAGTAGCCGCCGTCCTGGGCCAGCCAGAAGGGGCCGAGGTCGGTGGTCGGCATGATCGAGACCTTGATCTTCGACTTCTCCAGGCCGCCCCCGTTCGACGAGGCGTTCGAGCTGTCCGAGCCGAGCGCACTGCAGCCGGTGAGGGCCGTGGTGGCGACGACGGTGAGGGCGAGCCCGAGCGCGGCGCGGCGAGTGCGAACCCGGCCACTGCTCATGGCGTTTCCAAGCAAGGCCTGCTCCTTGAAGAAAGTGACGGTTCGGGAACCGATTCCGGTGGAAGTGCGTGACTCATTCTCGGAAGTCACGCGGGCCACTGTAGAGAACGTGACAGCTTGCTCACAATGGGTGGAATCACTACCTAACCGAGTGGCGCACGTCACTCTTTCGGCCTCTGGTCTAGACCCACTGCTCCACTCGCCGTAGCTGTTCACCCAGCGTAGGGTGAGGTTCTTGAATTCAGGACGGCTGCTGTGCGTCGACTGAGCGAACGCTGTGCAAGATTGAGTGGGTCCTGTCGGGAGGGTTACATCTTCCCCTGCCGTTCGCTACCCTCTGCACCTGCGGGGAGGTATCAACCTCCGATGTAGTGAGAGAGAGTGCCTGGATGGCCGATCAAGAAGTCCCACTTCGGTGTACCAGCACACACTGTGCTTTTCCTGAGAGAATCTTCCCCGCGAAGACCACTGCCTGGCCGGGCACAACCGCCGCGCCGGTGGGTTAGGCCGACCAACAGACCGATGCAGGACCAGCGCAGGGACCGACCGTGATGCTCGAGCTGAACCGATTCCGTCCGGCTGGACGGGGTTCAGGAACCCCCAGTACCGATACTGGAGACGATCTTTTCACCCGTACGGGTAGCGTCTTGCGCTGGGCTCCTACCGATGGGCCGGAGCGCCGGAACGCCGGGAGCGTGCAGACGAGTGGCTGAGGAGAACGCGATGCGCCCTGGCGGGCGCTGGACCGACCAGGGTTTCCCGAGCACGAACGATGATGGTGGAGCGGCGGTGCCGAACGAAGACGCCGCGGGGGTGGGAGGGGCCCCTGCGCAGTCGCCCGGAGCGGATCCGGGCCGGAAGACCGGGCTGTTCTCCGGCATGCGTGACTGGCGGCTGCGGTCCAAGCTGGCCGCGGTCCTGATCATCCCGACCCTCACCGCGCTCGCACTGGGTGCGGTGCGCGTGATCGACGACGCCCGCGAGGCGGCCGAGTTCCAGCGCACCGCCGACCAGGTGGCGTTCGCCGTCAAGGTCACCACAGTGGTGCACGAGCTGCAGAACGAACGCTCGCTGTCCGTGGCGCGGATCGCTTCGCAGAACCAGCTGCTGCAGACCGGGCTCGACTCGCAGATCGCCAAGGTGGACCGCGAGGTCCAGGACCTGCGCGGCGCGGCCGGCACCCTCGACTACGACGACCAGGCGACCAAGGACCGCTACACCCGCGGTCTCCAGCGCCTCGACGCCCTGCGCCCGCTGCGGGCGGCGTTCAACACCTCCAACAGCCTGCCCGACATCACGGTGCTCACCGCCTACTCGGGCGTCATCGACTCGCTCATCGAGCTCGGCCGCGAGGTGACCACTGCGGTCACCGACCGGGACGTGCTGCGCCTGGGCACGAGCACGCAGGCGGTCAGCGAGGCCAAGGAGTTCACCACCCGCTCCGACGCCGAGCTGCAGATCGCCGCGTTCCGCGGCAACTTCCCCGGCGACCTGCTGGACCAGACGCGCGCGTCGGCGTCCAGCGCGGACGCCTCCGTCGCGGCCTTCCTCGCGAACGCCGACGACGACCAGCGCCAGCTCTACAACGACACGTACTCCGGCCCGGAGGTCGACGACCGGCGCCGGATCCAGACCTCGGCGTTCTCCTTCGCCCAGCTGGGTGACCCGCCGAACATCGACACCACGGCGCTCAGCAAGGACAGCACCGTGTCGGCCGACAAGCTGCACGCGGTCGAGTCGAACCTGCTGGCCCAGCTCAAGACACGCGCCGACGACCTCGCCACGCAGAAGGTCAACTCGGCGTGGGTCGGCGGTGCCGTGGTCCTCGCGGCCCTGGCGCTCGCGGTCGCGCTGATGCTCCTCGTCGCCCGCCTGATGCTGCGCCCGCTGCGGGTGCTGCGGAAGAGCGCGCTGGACATCGCCTACACCCGGCTGCCCGAGACCGTGCAGGGGATCCTGGACGACCCGGATCCCGTCGGCGCCTCGAAGCGAGCCGTCCAGCCGGTGCCCGTCAACACCCGCGACGAGATCGGCGAGGTCGCGCGGTCGTTCGACATCGTCCACGAACAGGCCGTCAAGATGGCCGCCGAGCAGGCCCTCCTGCGCGAGAACGTCAACGGCATCTTCGTGAACCTCTCCCGGCGGTCGCAGCGGCTGGTGGAACGCCAGCTCGGCGTCATCGACCGCCTCGAGGCCGACGAGCAGGACCCGGACCACTTGGCCAGCCTGTTCGAGCTCGACCACCTCGCGACGCGGCTGCGGCGCAACGGTGAGTCCCTGCTGGTGCTCTCCGGCGCCGGCCTGGCCAAGTCGGTGCCCAAGCCGGTGCCCGCTGCCGACGTCATCGGCGCCGCGGTGTCGGAGATCGAGCAGTACGCCCGGATCGAGGTCGGCATCGTGCCCGACGTCGCGGTCCAGGGCTTGGCGATCCACGACCTCGTGCACGTCCTCGCCGAGCTGCTCGACAACGCGACCTACTTCTCCGAGCCGGAGACGAAGGTCATCGTGCGGGCCGTGGTGACCCGGCGCAAGGCGCTGGCCATCCAGGTCACCGACCACGGTGTCGGTATGAGCGAGGAGCGGCTGGCCGAGGTCAACGCGCGCCTGGCCGACCCGCCGGACCTGGACGTGTCGGTGACCCGGCGAATGGGCCTGTACGTGGTTTCGCGGCTGGCCAAGCGCCACGGCATCGAGGTCCGGCTGCGCGAGAACGAGGACATCGAGGGTGGCGTGATCGCCCGGGTCGTCGTCCCGGCCGAGCTGCTGACCCAGCTCCGCCCGGGCATGCAGCGGCAGACCCCGCCGCCGGCGAACCGCTCCGAGACGTCGATGTCGATGCCGAGCATCCCGATCCCGGCCGCGCGCTCGGACTTCGACCAGACGCAGTCGTTCGCGCAGACCCCACCGCCGCCGTCGGCACCGCCACCACCGCCCCCGGTGCACGACCCGGTGCCGAACCAGGGCGGCCTGGTGCCGCTCGACCAGCCGATCAGCCTGGACGACCTGGTCAGCGGCGGCCGCGCGGCGGGCCCGTTCCTGTCGCCGGACCTGCCGAAGCCCGAGACGCCGGCCTGGCCGACGGCCGAGGACCTGGCGCCACTGGCACCTTCGTCGAACGGCGACGGGGCGAGCTCGCGGGCCGCGGACACGCAGTTCGCGCCGCTGGTCCTGCCCAAGCGCGAGCCGAAGTTCGTGCCGCCGGAGGAGCCGCCCCCGCCGCCGCCACCCGCGAACGAGGTCGGTTCGTCGGCGCTCGAGGACGATGTACCCACCCGGCGGTTGCCGATCTACCAGTCGGTGCTGTCACGCTGGTTCAGTGAAGGTGACGACGCGGCAGCCGACCCGGTGCCGACGCAGAGCGAGGGCGAAGACCCCAACCTGCCGCCGCTCACCGGTACCGACGAGCAGCCGGCCCCACCGCCGCCGCCCGCGCCGGCCGAACCGTCCCGTGACGAGCTCCAGCCGACCGCGGCGACCCGGCACCCGCTCCTCCCGGCCGACGACGGCTGGCACAGCGCCTCCGACGACGGCTGGCAGGCGGCGCAGTCGCTGCTCGAGTCCAAGAACGAGGAGATCACCCCGGCCGGGCTGCCGAAACGCGTCCCGAACGCCTACCTGGTGCCGGGGTCGATCAACAGTCCTTCGGCCGACGCCCCGCCGCAGAACAGCTTCGCGGACAACACCGCCGGTATGCCCGGAACGGGTGCGATCACCCGCTCGGCGTCCGCGGCGCGGAGCCGGATGGCAAGCTTCCAACGGGGCTACACCTCGGGACGGCACGCCTTGAAGGAACTTCCGGCCGAAGAACAGCTGCAAGGCAGCAGGGTTCCGGGGCGTGGCAACACCACAGACAGCAGTGAGGAGTGAAAGTGACACGGGCGGGTGCAATGCAGCCGGGTGGCTCCGCGCAGCCGAACGGCCAGGCGCATGCCAAGGCGAACAATGCCGGCAGCTTCGCTTGGCTGATCACGGATTTCGTGCACCGGGTGCCCGGCGCGGCCCACGCGGTCGTGGTGTCGGCCGACGGCCTGCTCCTGGCGGCCTCGCGAGGTCTGCCGAAGGACCGGGCGGACCAGCTGGCCGCGGTGGCGTCGGGGCTGACCAGCCTCGCGCGCGGTGCGGCCAAGGTGTTCGAGGGCGGCACGGTGGCGCAGACCGTGGTCGAGATGGCCAACGGTTTCCTCTTCCTCATGTCGGTTTCCGACGGTTCGTGTCTGGCGGTGCTGGGGTCGCCGGAAAGTGACATCGGCCTGGTTGTCTACGAGATGACCTTGCTGGTGGAACGGGTCGGCCAGCAGCTGACTCCGGAGATGCGGGCGCAACTGCAGGGTTCGGCAGTTCGCCGCTGAGGACCTGGGAACCGAGGAGAGAGCCGTGGACGACGGGCGCTTGAGGGGTGAAGGGCGGCTCGGTGACGACTTCTCCGGCGGGTGGTCCGACCAATCGGACGACGGCCGGGAGGACTGGCAGTCGTTCCGGGACCGCGTCGACCGCGAGTGGCGCGCGCGGCGGGTGCAGGCCTCCGACAGCGACCCCGTGCGGGAGCCGCCGAACTGGCTGACCGACAGCAACGCCGGGCAGGAACCGATCCGGCCGATCGCCGGGGGCACCGAGTACCGCGACCGCCTGCTCGGCGGTCCGGGCGCGGAGCTGTTCGGCGGTTCGAGCGGGCCGCTGTACGACGCGCACGAGTTCGCCGCGTACAGCGCCGAGCGCGACTTCTCGTCGGGCCCGGACTCCGGGGAGCTGGCCGCGGCGCTGCCGCGGCAGGCCCACCAGGAGTACGTCGACGAGCCGCCGCCGACGGAGATGGAGACTTCGGGCCTGGTCCGGCCGTACTTCCGGACCCGGGGCCGGACGAAGGCGACGCTCGACCTGGCCATCGAGGCGTTGATCTCGACCAGCGAACAGGGCCGGATGCTCGACCGGGTCCGGGTGCCTGAGCACCGGTCGATCTGTGACCTGTGCCTCGACACCAGGTCGGTGGCCGAAGTGGCGGCGCTGCTGCGCCTGCCGCTCGGCGTGGTGCGCGTGTTGATTGGTGACGTGGCGGGCCTCGGGCTGGTGCTGGTGCACTCCAGCAGCCCGACCGTGGGCGACCGCCCGAGTATCGAGTTCATGGAAAGGGTGCTCAGTGGGCTTCGGAGAATTTGACTCCGACGCGAACGCGCCGCAGGTGACGGGTCCGACCTCGTCGGCCAAGATCGTGGTCGCCGGCGGGTTCGGTTCGGGGAAGACGACCATGGTCGGGGCGATCTCGGAGATCGACCCGTTGACCACCGAGGCCATGATGACCGAGGCGAGCGTCGGGCACGACGACACCTCGGCCACGCCGAACAAGACGACCACCACCGTGGCGATGGACTTCGGGCGCATCTCGCTGGACTCGGACCTGGTGCTGTACGTGTTCGGTACCCCGGGTCAGCACCGGTTCTGGTTCATGTGGGACGACCTCGCGGTCGGTGCCATCGGCGCGGTCGTGCTGGTCGACACGCGGCGGCTGGCCGACGCGTTCCCGTCGATCGACTTCTTCGAGAACCGGAAGCTGCCCTACGTCGTGGCCATCAACTGCTTCGACCGGCTGCTGCACCACCAGATCGAGGACGTCCGGCACGCGCTCACCATCGCGCCGTCGGTCCCGATCATGGCGTGCGACGCACGGGAGCGTGAGTCCGCGAAGCAGGTGCTGATCTCGGTCGTCCAGCACGCGATCGCGCACGATTCGGCGTTGCGCGCGGGATAGCCCATGACGCCCCGATCCGGATGCGGCCGTTGGAGTGAACTCCGCGTGCTTCACCCACTTCGGGGAGTGCTGTCACCGTCCGGAGGAGTAGCCGGGCGGGACGGTCCGGTGGCGCCGGCGACGGTGGTACCCGCGTGGGCTGGTCGCACCCGGGTTGACCTGCGCGGACAGCCCACGGGTGCGAGCCGCGGGCGACGCCCTGGTGCGTCCCCCGGATGGGGGAGGCGGGCCGGGCTGCCGCGGAACTCGGCCGGGTGCACACGTAGGGTGCGCAGCGGCCGGCCGGTGGCGGACTCGACACCACCGGCGGTGCGAATACGCTTTACCGTGGCGTCGCCGACCGGCCGTGCCGGGCGCTCCGGGGTGCGGCAGGCGACGCCGCACGAGCAAGGAGGAGCAGGAGTGACGGCTTCCGGCCAGGGCACGTTCGGCTGGCTCATCACGGACTTCGTCCGCCGGGTACCCGGTGCCGCGCACGCCGTTCTGGTGTCTGCGGACGGGTTGCTGCTGGCACCGTCGGAGGGGCTGCCCCAGGAACGTGCCGAGCAGTTGTCGGCGGTGGCGTCCGGGTTGATCAGCCTGACGGCGGGGGCCGCGCGCTGCTTCGAGGCGGGCGGTGTCAACCAGACCGTGGTGGAGATGGAGCGCGGCTACTTGTTCTTGATGTCCGTTTCGGACGGTTCTTCGCTGGCGGTGCTGGCCGCGCCGACGTGCGACATCGGCACGGTCGCCTACGAGATGACCCTGCTCGTCGAGCGGGTCGGCCAGCAGATCACCCCCGAGCTGCGCGCCCAGCTCCAGGGCGGCGTGCGTGGGTAGGGCGAGATGAGGATTTCGGGATTCGACGATCCGGACTCCAGCGGCTGGGACGCACTGCACCGCGGCACCGAGCGCGAGGGCTTCGATTCGCCCAGCAAGTTCGACATGTCGACGTTGTCGATGATCATGCCCAAGCGCAAGCCGGCCCGTCCCCAGCCGGACCCCCAGGGCTACACCGACGAGGACACCCGCGAGTGGGGCTCTTCGGACGACGACGACGAGGATTACGCGGCTCCTGCGCCGGACTTCGCGGGCGACGATGACGACGAGCCGACGGGCCGCCGGGCCAGGCGCTCACGTTCGCGGGAGCACGCCGGCGAGGACGACGTCCGCCCGGAACCCAGGGCCCTCCCCGGCCGCCGCTCGGCGGAGTACACCGGCGGCGGTTACGACCGCCGCGAGTCCGCGGGCTACCAGGGCGAGCGCTCGCCGGAGACCGGCGACGAGCCCGCCCGCCCGGCGTTCGGCGGCTACCAGGGCCGCCGCCGCTCGCCGGAATCCGGCAACGACTACGCCCGTCCGGATCCCGTGGGTTACCAGGGCCCGCGCTCGGCGGAGTCCGAAGACGACTACGCACGTCAGGACCCCGTGGGCTATCAGGGTCCGCACTCGGACTTCGGCGGCGATTACGCCCGTCCGGATCCCGTCGGCTATCAGGGCCCGCACTCGCCGGAGTTCGGCGACGGCTACCAAGGCCCGCGCTCGGCGGAGCCCGGCGACTACTCCCACCCGGACCCCCTGGGCTACCAGAGCACACACTCGCCGGTGGTGGCCGAGGACGGCTACGACCCCGTCGAGCCGGAGTGGCAGGACGGGGACAGGTCCGAGCCGGAACCCCCGCCGCTGGAGCCGGCGTGGACCCCGCCGCGGGGTGCCCGCTCGCCCGCTCCGCCGCGGCCGCCGGTCCACCCGGCCGCCCCGCGTCCGCCCGCACCCCGCCCGCCCGCGCCGCGGCCACCCGCCCCGGTGTCGCGGCCCGTGCACCCGGCCACCCCGCCCGCACCCGTGTCGCGGCAGGCGGCGCCCCCGCCCGCGTGGACCCCGCCGCCCCCCGCCGGCTGGACGCCTCCGCCGGACCCGGAGACCCGCTGGATCCCGCACCCCGAACCGTGGGAGGACCCGGCCTGGAACGAGCCGGCCCGGGTGGCGAGCCCGGTGCCCGTCGCTTCGCCGGGGTCGCGGGTCCGCCCGTACACCCGCACGGGCGGCCGCACGCGGTCGGACCACAACCTGGCGCTGGAGGCGCTGGTCTCGACGTCCGACGACGGCCGCCGCTACCGCGGGGTCCGCTCGGTCGAGCACCGCCGGATCTGCGACCTGTGCCTGGACACCCGGTCCGTGGCGGAGATCGCCGCGCACCTGCGGCTGCCCTTGGGCGTGGTGAAGGTGCTCGTCGGTGACATGGCCGACATCGGCCTGGTGCTGATCCACCAGACCGAGCTGATCCTCGGCGACCGGTCGTCCCGCGAGTTCATGGAACGCGTCCTGGCCGGCCTGCGCGCCCTCTAAGCCGGGGTGAGGTCGAGGGTCAGGGTGTTGCCCTCACCCGGCACGAACCCGTTGATCAGCGTCGTCGCCGAGCCGCAGTTCGCGAAGGCACCGATCGCGTAGGTCGATTCGAGCCGGCCGCCCTTGCCCACGGCGAAATCGTCCGAGGTCCATTCGGTGGTCACCGGCTCGGCCGTGCCGCACTCCGCGCCGACGTCGTACGGCACCCCGTTGACTCGGACGTCGGACAGCGTCACCGGCCAGGTCGCCGAGCCGGAGAAGCCGCCGGACACCGAGCCCTCGGCGTGGCCGGGGCCGAACGTGACGGTTCCGCCGACCCGGCCCACGCCCGGTACCGACCGGGTGACCTCGACCGGCGGCAGCGTGATCGTGCCGGCGAAGCGGCCCCGCCCGATGTCCACGGCGAGCTTCCCCGGCCCGAGATCGAGGTCGGCGTCCGGCTTCGCGATGTGGGTGGTGCCGGTGACGGTGTACTCGGAGTGGCCGGGCGGCGCGGCCGCCACCGCGGTTCCGGCTCCGCCCAGCACCGTTGCCGCGACCAGCGCGGTCACGCGTGTTCCCCGCTTCATGCACCACGCTTACCACCGGCCCGAAGCAGTCCGGCGGGAATTCACCGGATCCGGCGTCAGTCCTCGACCAGCGCCGCGGACGTGATGCGGTGCAGCGAGTAGCGCTCGTTGTTCTCGCCTTCGAGCACCCCGCCGCCGACGCGCACGGGCCGGACGACGCGCTGGCTCGCCGTGCCCCGGGAGTCCACGAACCCGATCCACACCTCACGGCGCTCCAGCGTCGCCCGGGACAGCAGTTCCAGCGTCGCCGACGTGTCCGCGCCGCCGCCGACCGGCGCTCGCACCGACGAGCCGCGGCGGCGGGCCGAAGCCGCGTCGCCGGCGCGGAGGTTGGAGACGATCCGGGCCGCCTGGTCCTCCGTCAGCACCGCCTGCTCACCCGGGCCGCGGCGCGCCGCCCGTGCCTTCGCCGGCAGCCGGCGGCCGCCCGGCCGGATGTCGACCACCCGGCCGTCCGGGCCCTCCGCCGCCGGGGCGAACCCGGCGCCGCGCAGCGCGGTGAGGACCTCGTGCAGCGGGTCCGGGCTGATCACGACCGTCGGCGCGATGAGCCGCAGCGCGTGCTCCGCCGCGACCGGGTGGGCCAGCACCTCGGCCAGCAGCGCTTCGTCGTCGCACCGCAGGAACGACGCCGCGACCCCGCCGCGCAGCCGGCCGTGCCGCCGGGCGACGTCGTCGATCAGGTAGCTCAGCCCCTGCGGCACCGGCGTCGCCGACTTCGACTTGAACAGCGCGTGCAGCTCGTCGGCCGTGCGGCCGGTGTCCAGCGCGCGCCGCACCGAGCCCTCGGTGATCCGGTAGACCGTGGCGTGCCCCGACGACTCGACGTCGGCGGTGGCGGCGATTTCCGCCGCCAGCTCCGGTTCCAGCGGCCCCGGCGCGACGACCGTCAGGTCGGCCTGCAGCAGCACGCGGTCCACCGGCGCGGGCAGCGCGTCCATGATCGCCTCGACCGCGGCCGGCCGGTCGTCGGCGAGCAGCGCCCGCGTCGCCGTCGTGACACCCCCGAGGCCGACGATCCCCAGCGCGCTCGCTTCGGCCATCGTCCAGCGGACGGTCTCGTCCCGCAGCCGCCCGCCCCGGCGAGGCGCTCGCCAGGCCAGCACCGCGACGAGCTCGTCGACGCTCTTCACGCCCGCGCCGCGGGGCAGGTCGGCCAGCGCGGCGAGGATCCGCCGCCGGGCGACCGGGGCCAGCGGGCGGCGGAGGTCCTCCGACAGCGGCGCGATCGGCTTGTCCTTGGCGTCGCGCCCGCCGGCCATCCCCGGCAGGCGCGGCAGCTCCAGCCACGCCTGCGCGAGCGTCATCCACCGCTGCGCGGTCGGCGACGCGAGCCACGTGTCGGTCAGCGTCGTCGGCACCCACTCGGGCACGGTCGCCTCGCTGTCCGCGACGAGCCCGGCGCCCACGGCCAGCTCGGCGAGCAGGATCGCCTGGGTGTCGTCGATCTCCAGGTCCTTGGCGAGCTTCTTCAGCTCGCGGACACCGAGGCCGCCCGACTTGAGCACCGGCGGCGGGGCCGCCGACCACGCGCGCAGCAGGGCTTCGGTGTGGCGCAGGAACTCCATCGCCTCACCGGCCGCCGCTTCGTCCAAAATGGACGGCTGGTGCGGGTGAACCGGCAGCTCGGGCTCGGTGAGCGTGCCGGGCGCGAACGCCCCGCCCCGCACCGCGATGCCGAGCTCGCGCGGCAGCTCGACGGTCTGGTCGTCCCGCCGCAGCAGCAGGCCGCGGGCGAGCAGCTTCTGCACCGGCGTCCCGGCCTTCTCGAGCGGGAGGTCCAGCCCGGCGTCCCGGGTCCGGCCGATCGGCGGGCCCGCGGCGAGGGCGGTCAGCACGCCGCGTTCGTCGTCGGGCAGTTCGGCGAGCCGCGCGCCGAGGTCCTGACCGGCCAGCGACGGCGAGGACGAGCCCAGCCCGGCGGGGAACGGCCCCAGCGCCTCCCTGGCCGAGGGCGGCACGCGCAGGGCGTCGTCCGAGCCCCAGGTCAGCGCCCGCGCGCGCAGGCGGGCCAGCGGCTCGGCGACGTCGGTGCCGATGAGCTTCGCGACGTCTTCGACCGGCACCGGATCGCGGTCGGCGCCGGCGAGCAGGCACGCTTCGAGCACGGCCAGGGTGAAGGTGTCGAGGTCCTCGCAGGCGCGCGCGACCGAGCCCGGTGTACCGGCCCGGGTGGCCAGCACCGTGCTGTCGGAGGGCGGGGGCGTCGACAGGTCGCGCCGCGTGCGGAGCAGCTCTGCGAGTGCGTCGTCGGACTCCGCACGCAGCCAGTCCGCCAAAGAGGTCGCGGGCATAGACGACCAGGATACCGGGCGGTTGTGACCGGCTGCGCGGGCTCAGGCAGACTGTCTGCGTCAGCCGAAGACCGGTGGTGGGAGGACGTTGTGGCCAAGGGTGAGAAGAAGCACAAGGGCATCGACCCGACCTGGCCGGGCGAGGACGGCGAGCACCCCGTGACCGAGCTCGCGGCCGACCGCCAGGGCGCGCTTTCGCCGTTCGGCGACCTCACGTTCCCCCTCGACACGGTGCCCTACGTGCACCCCGAGACCGAGATCAACCGCTGAGCGCATTGTTACTGGTCAGTACCGGTATCGGCCCCTCGTGAGGGCGGTCACGGGAGTAGGTTTCCTCCCGTCCCAGCCCAGCTTTCCCACACGGGGGTAGTGCCATGCCGGTTCCCGGTCCCGGATATTCGATCACCGTCCGGGTGGAGGCCCCGGCCTCGGTCACCGCGGCCGGTGACCTGACCGCCGCCGTCGGCCGCGTCGGTGGCGTGCTGACCGCGTTCGACGTCGTCGAGTCGCACTCCGACTCGATCGTGGTCGACATCAGCGCCAACGCGCTGTCGGAGAACCACGCGAGCGACATCACCCAGACGCTCGACTCGCTGCCCGGCGTCAAGGTCCGCAAGGTCTCCGACCGGACGTTCCTGATCCACCTCGGCGGCAAGATCGAGGTCACGCCCAAGGTCGCGCTCCGCAACCGTGACGACCTCTCCCGCGCCTACACCCCCGGGGTGGCCCGCGTCTGCCAGGCGATCGCCGCCAACCCCGAGGACGCGCGCCGGCTGACCATCAAGCGCAACACCGTCGCGGTGCTCACCGACGGCTCCGCGGTGCTCGGCCTCGGCAACATCGGCCCGGCCGCCGCGCTGCCGGTGATGGAGGGCAAGGCGGCGCTGTTCAAGAAGTTCGCCGACGTCGACGCGTGGCCGGTGTGCCTGGACACCCAGGACACCGAAGAGATCATCCTGATCGCGAAGGCGCTGGCCCCGGTGTACGCGGGCATCAACCTCGAGGACATCGCCGCACCCCGCTGCTTCGAGATCGAGAAGCGCCTGCGCGAGCAGCTGGACATCCCGGTGTTCCACGACGACCAGCACGGCACGGCGATCGTGGTCGTCGCGGCGCTGCGCAACGCCCTGCGCGTGGTGGGCAAGAGCATCGAGGACTGCAAGATCGTGGTCAGCGGCGTCGGCGCGGCCGGCTCGGCGATCATCCGCCTGCTGCTGCAGAAGAACCCGGGCGACATCGTCGCGGCGGACATCGACGGCATCGTCCACCCGGCGCGCGGCAACCTCGACGACAACCTGGCGTGGATCGCGTCCCACACGAACAAGCAGCAGGTCAGCGGCACCCTGCACGAGGCTTTGGCGGGCGCGGACGTGTTCATCGGGGTGTCGGCCCCCAACCTGTTCGGCGCCGAGCAGGTGGCGACGATGAACAAGGACGCGGTGGTCTTCGCCCTGGCCAACCCGGATCCGGAAGTCGACCCGATGGAGGCCCAGAAGCACGCGGCGGTGGTGGCGACGGGCCGCAGCGACTACCCGAACCAGATCAACAACGTCCTGGCGTTCCCGGGCGTGTTCCGCGGGTTGCTGGACGCGAACGCCCACAACATCGACGACTCGATGCTCCTGGCGGCGGCCGACGCGATCGCGGACGTGGTGGACAACGGGAAGCTGAACGCGTCGTTCATCGTGCCGAGCGTGTTCGACAGCGCTGTCGCGCCGGCGGTGGCCGAGGCCGTGCGGAAGGCTGTGCTCGCGGAGCGCTGAGCCTTGGCGAACGTTTCCGCGGTGGCTGCCCGGGCCCGGAAGGCCGGGCTCGCGGGGCGCTGAGTCTTGCGAACGTTTCCGCAGTGGCTGCCTGGCGATGGGCCGGCCGCTGCGGGCTCGGCGCGCGGCCCCGGCGGGACCTGCGGAACGCTTTGCTCGGGGGCGCTGCCCGACCGCAAACCAGCCCCCGGTGGTGTCCGCCCGGCGCCGGAGGGCTGCGCTCGCGGGGCGCTGGCCGACCGCGAACCAGCCCCCCGTGGTGTCCGCCCGGCCCGGCAGGCTGTGCTCGCGGAGCGCCGAGCCTCAGCTGGTTCGCGCCAGCAGCCTCACCTCGACGTCCGGCAGGTCCTCGAAGCGGGCCTGGCCGTCCGTGGTCACCAGCGTGCGGCCGGTGGCCCGGGCGGTGGCCGCGATGATCAGGTCGTGTGCGCCGCGAACCTGCCCGGTCCGCTGCAGGTGGGCCAGGAGCTCGGCGTGGTGCTCGACGACGTTCGTCGTGTAGTCGACCACCGGCGTGACGGCCAGGAACTCGGCCAAGAACGCGCTGTGCGCCGCCCGGCGGGCCGGGTTCGGGTCGAGCCGCAGGCCCACCTCGTACTCGGTGAGCACCAAAGCCGGTACGGCGACGTCGTCCTCGTCGCCGATCGCGGCCGCCGGCAACCGACGGCGGGCGGCGTCGATGAGGATGCCGGTGTCGAGGATCAGCCGCGCCACGGGTCGCCGTCCAGCGCGGCGGACGCCGTCTCACGGACCTTCGCCACGTTCTCCTCGAACCGGTCGTCGACGTCGAGCTTTCCGGCCCAGCGGTGGAACACCGCGCACACCTCGGCGCCGTTGGCGCGCGGCGCGGGCACGATCAGCGCCACCCGCCTGCCGTTGCGGGTGACGACGATCGTTTCGCCCTTCTCCGCTTCGTCGAGCACTGCGGAGAACGACCGGGAAGCTTCTGACGCTGTCAGTTCCAGCATGGGATCAGATTATCAGATTCCGGGGTTCTGAACCACGCGGCCGCGGCGTTGTTCCCCCGATGGTGGAAGTAGCCTCGGCTGGTGAGTGAACTCAGCCACGTCGACGAGACCGGCGCCGCCCGCATGGTCGACGTCTCCGGCAAGACCGCCACCGCGCGCACCGCGCTCGCGGCCGGGACCGTGCGGACCACCGCCGAGGTGCTCCGGCTGCTGGCCACCGACGGCCTCCCCAAGGGCGATGCCCTCGCCACCGCGCGCATCGCCGGGATCATGGGTGCCAAGCGGGTGCCCGAGCTGATCCCGCTGTGCCACCAGATCGCGCTGTCCGGGGTCAAGGTCGAGTTCGCACTCGGCGAGGCCGAGGTCGGCATCCGCGCGACGGCGAAGACCACCGACGTCACCGGGGTCGAGATGGAGGCGCTGACCGCGGTGGCCGTCGCCGGGCTGACGCTGCACGACATGATCAAGGCCGTCGACCCGGCGGCGACGCTGGACGAGGTCCGCCTGCTCCGCAAGGACGGCGGCAAGACCGGAACCTGGGAGCGGCCGTGAAGCGCAGCGCGCGCGTGATCGTGGCGTCCAACCGCGCCGCGAAGGGCGTCTACGAAGACAAGACCGGTCCGGTGATCGCCGCCTGGCTGGCGGACCGCGGCTACGACGTGCCGGCGCCCGTCGTCGTCGAGGACGGCGACCCGGTCGGCGTCGCGCTGCGGGCCGCGCTGGCCGACGGCGTCGCCGTGGTCCTCACCACGGGCGGGACCGGCATCTCGCCGACCGACCGCACCCCGGACGTCACCCGCGCGCTGCTGGACCACGAGCTGCCGGGCGTCGCGGACGCGATCCGCGCCGCCGGCCTGCCGAAGGTGCCCACGGCGGTGCTGTCGCGCGGCGTGGCGGGCGTGGCGGGGCGCACCCTGGTCGTGAACCTCCCCGGCTCCAGCGGCGGCGTCAGGGACGGCCTGGGCGTGCTGGACGGCATCCTGGCGCACGCCGTCGACCAGCTGGCCGGGGGTGACCACCCGCGGCCAGCCGCCGCCGCCACACCCTCGGTGCGGGTGGCGCGGGCACTGGTGACCGAGGAGACGTTGTCGGTCGAGGAGCACGCCCGCCTGGTCGAGGACGACGCCGCGGGTGCGGTGGTGACCTTCTCGGGGGTGGTCCGCGACCACGACGGCGGCAAGGGCGTCCGGGACCTGACGTACGAGGGCCACCCGAGCGCGGGCCAGGTGGTCGCGGACGTCGTCGCGGACCTGTCGGCGCGCTGGACCGGCGTCCGCGCGGTCGCCGTGAGCCACCGGCTGGGGGCGCTGACGATCGGCGACGTCGCCCTGGCGTGCGCCGTGGCGGCCGAACACCGCGGGCAGGCGTTCGCGGCGTGCTCGGAGCTCGTGGACGAGGTCAAGGCGCGGCTGCCGGTCTGGAAGCACCAGCACTTCGCCGACGGCACGGACGAGTGGGTCAACTCGCCGTGATCCGGAACGCCGCGACCCGCTGAGCGGCCGCGGCGAACTCGTCCGGGTCGGGGCCGGTGACCAGGCCCAGCCGGACGAACATGGGCACGCCGTGCGGCACCTCGCGCGGGAAGGCGCGCATCACCCGCTCGCGCTCTTCGGCGTCGGTGACCTCGGTCAGCGTGACGGCCTGCTGGCGGCGCCCGTGGGCGAGCTCGCCCCGGCCGGCGGCGCGGACGTTGCGCGCCCAGTCGCCGTCCGGCAGGCCGGCGATGACGTACCGCTCGCCGTCGACGGTCAGCGGGGAGACCGGAGTGGGCCGTGGCGCGCCCGAGCGGCGGCCCGGGACGGTCAGGACGTGCACGGTGCCCAGCCGCAGCCCCAGGCGCGTCAGGAGGCGCACGAGGCGGTTGGCGGGGCGCAGCCAGCGGGGCAGGGCCGGGCGGGTGGTCGGCACGGCAAATCCTTTCGACGATCGAAATACTTACCGGCCAAGGTAGACTCTTTCGAGTGTCGAAGCAATCACTGGTCACCGAGGCAACCCACGCGGCAGCGGCGTTCGGCGCGGCGAACGACGTGGTGGACGAGGCCGCCGCGGCGGCCTTCGGCGTGAACCGCACGGACCTGCGCATCATCGGCCTGGTGGCGGCGGCCGGAGCGGTGACGGCGGGCCGGCTGGCCACGGAGGCGAACCTGAGCCCGGCGGCGACCACGACGGCGATCCAGCGCCTGGCGAACGCGGGCCACTTGACCCGCCGGACGGACGCGGACGACCGGCGCCGGGCGGTGGTGGAGCTGACGCCGGAGGCGGCGGAGCTGCTGGAGGAGGTCTACGGCCCGATCGAGCGGGCGGGCCGGGCGCTGCTGGCCGAGTACGCGCCGGAGCAGCTGGAGCTGGTCATCGAGGTGCTGCGGAAGGGCGAGCGGATGCAGCTGGCGGCGGCGGAGCGCATTCGTACGCGCTGAGGGGCCGGCGAATCCGTGCGCGCTTCTCGCGCTGAGGCGAGTGTGGGGCCGCTGGGGTGGCCTTCCGGCCAACAAGCCGCGGGCGTGGCCTCCGGCCACGGCTGAGGTGACTGTGGGCCCGCTCCTTGGCCTCCGGCCCCCGGTTGCCAGCTTACCGGCGAGGGCCGACAGTTCCTGGCGCCCGCGAAACGCGTGAAGGGCTCCCACCGCCCGGGGGATCGGCGGTGGGAGCCCGTTCAGGTCACGGCTCGAGGCCGGACCCGCGCATCACTGCGAGATCGTCACTTGGTGGCGATCTTCTGCCCGACGAGGATCAGGTCCGCGTTCGGGATGTACTTCGCGTTCATGTCCTGCAGCTTCTGGTAGCCGCCCTGGACGTTGAACTTCTGGGCGATCTTCGACAGGGTGTCGCCCGCCACGACGGTGTAGTCACCGGCCGGGTTGGAGCTGCTCACGCCGGTCGCCGCGGGGGCGGCCGGGGCCGACGCCGGAGCCGACGCCGCCTTCTTCGGGGCGGGCGCGGTCGTGCTCTTCTTCGGGGTCACCTTCTTGGTGGTGGGGCTGCTGGCCTTGGGGGCCGCCGAACCGCTGCCGCCCTTCTTGCCACAGACCGGCCACGCACCGATGCCCTGACCCTGCAGGACGCGCTCGGCCACGGCGATCTGCTCGTCGCGGGAAGCGTTCGCCGCGCTGCCGGTGCCGCCGTAGGCCTTCCAGGTGCTCTGCGTGAACTGCAGGCCGCCGTAGTAGCCGTTGCCGGTGTTGGTGTTCCAGTTGCCGCTGCTCTCGCACTGCGCGATGGCGTCCCAGTTGGTCGCCGACGCGGGGGTCGCGGCGATCGCGAGGGGAGCGCCGACCGCAATGCCCGCGATGGCGACGCGAGCGACGGTGCGGGTGGCAGCGGACATTTTGCGGTGCTTGCCTCGGTAAGACATTTGGATGCTTCTCGGTTTCCCAGCGCCTACGAACCGGTGTGAGGGTCAGGATCGGGGTCCTGGCGCCGACCATCTCAGGCCGGCAGGCGAGTCCGACGCACGGCGCGTCTTCGTCGTCCCCTCGTCCCTGTCCGGAAATGCTTTCGCTCGGGGTATGGGTCCGGGGATCCGTCGGACAGGGCTAGGCGCTACGGATTCCCGGTCGTGCTGGTTGGTCGGGGCCAACCGAAAAGCGACGGTACGTAACGATGGCCGTGATCGGAAATTATTCGGGGCGTGACCTACGTCACAGTAACAGCACGCAACCCTGGCCGATATGCCTGTTTGTGCAGGTCAGCGGGCCGTTATCTGGCCGTTTCCTACCCGAGATAAAACACGGATCGTGAGGCTTGCATCACGTGTTTCGCGGCGCGAATGGGCCATTCGCGCCCTCGGGATCGCGATTGAAGCGCGCATCTTAAGAGTCCCGTTGGTGCGGCGCCAGACTTGACATCCTGCACCAGATGCCTCAGGAGTCACAGTAGTCCCACCTGTTCGTGGGGTTTCCCGACCCGGTCGGAGCGAAGCCGACCGTCCCGCCCGAGCCCTGACGCCGACGCAGGGCGACGGACCAGGTGAAACGGGTCACCGGAAGGCGTGGTGGCCGGTCGCGATCAGCTTCTCGCGAACACCCGGATCCAGTGACGCGCCACGCCGACGCCCCGAAACCCGGTCGCCGAGCGGTCGGCCGCCGTACCCGAGCGGTCGACGATTTACCGGGAGGGCGAACTCGACACGCCTCCGCCGAACGGCCCACCCGCTTACAAGCTTCGGCGCAAGCCGCCAAGCCCAGCCCCCGTGTCTGGAGAGCCGACACGCGTGATCAGGAGGTCGACACACGTGATCAGAGGGTCGACACAGGTAGCTTGCCTAGCTTCGCCGTGTCGACCCTTCAATCACGCGTGTCGACTGTTCAATCACGCGAGTCGACCCTTCGATCACGTGGTGGCGGGTGGTCAGCCGCCGGCGAACGGGGGGAGGACGTCCAGCTCCGCGCCGTCCCGGAGGGGGCGGGTGAGGTCGCGGACCGCGATGCCGTCCAGGAGGTAGCTGACCGCCTCCAGCAGCCGGGGCAGGCCGGCGGGGTGCAGGCGGGCCAGCTCGGCCACGGCGTCGGCGACCGACGCCCCGGCCGGCAGCTGCACCTTCTCCTCTTCCACACCCGCCGCGGCCCGCGCCGCCGCGAAGTACCGCACCACGATGGTCACCGTCGCCACCTCAGCCACCGATCGCGCTCATCGGCCGGATCGGCTGCGCGAACCCGGCGTCGTTGATCTCGTGCCCGGCGAGCTTGCCCCACATCGTCGCCCGCCAGGCGTCCGCGACCTCCTCATCGCGCGCGCCCGCGCGCACGAGGGACCGCAGATCCGTCTCGTCGTTGCTGAAGAGGCAGGAACGCACCGCGCCATCCGCAGTCAGCCGGGTTCGCTCGCAGGCCGAGCAGAACGGCCGGGTCACCGACGCGATCACGCCGACGTCGCCGGGCCCGCCGTCGACCAGCCAGCGTTCGGCCGGCGCGCCACCCCGCTCGGCGGGGAACGGCGTCAAGGTGAACGCGGTGCCCAGCTTCTCGAGGATCTCGGCCGCGGTGATCATCTCGCCGCGGTTCCAGCCGTGCTGGGCGTCCAGCGGCATCTGCTCGATGAACCGCAGGTGGTAGCCCTCGTCGAGGCAGAACCGCAGCAGCGGCACGGCTTCGGTCTCGTTGAGCCCGCGGATCAGCACGGCGTTGACCTTCACCGGCGACATCCCGGCGTCCCGCGCCGCGGCGAGGCCGGCGATCACGTGCGAGAGCCGGTCGCGCCGGGTGATCGTCTTGAACAGCTCGGGGTCGACGGTGTCGAGCGAGACGTTGATCCGGTTCAGGCCGGCCGCCGCGAGCCCGGCCGCGCGCTTGGCGAGCCCGATCCCGTTGGTGGTCATGGACAACCGCGGCCGGGGCGACAACGCCGTGATCCGCGCGACGAGGTCCTCGAGGCCCGCCCGCAGCAGCGGTTCGCCGCCGGTGAGCCGGATGTCGGTGACGCCGAGCATTTCGACGGCGATCCGCATCAGCCGGATCAGCTCGTCGTCGGTCAGCACCTGCTCGCCCGGCATCCAGTCGAGGCCCTCCGCGGGCATGCAGTAGGTGCAGCGCAGGTTGCACCGATCGGTCAGGGAGACCCGCAGATCGGTGGCCACCCGGCCGAAGGTGTCGATGAGATGGGGGTTCTCGGGCCGGGGCACGCGAGAAGATCCTCGTGTACCGGGGACGCGAGGAAACCCGAGATCCACTGCTGTCATTACGCACAGAGTAGCCCCGGAACGCCCGGTTGAGATACTTTGCCCAGAGAGTGGTTCAGTGGACGAACTAAACGAGGGCCCGTGACGGAAAAGACTTACCCGGTCACCGAAGGGGAACTCTTCCGCTTCGCGGAATTGGGCCGCCAAGGCAGCACGTTCACCGTCCTGCGGCACGCCCGGATCGCCGAGCGGATGGGCCTGTCCGGCACCGACCACAAGACCTTCGACCTGGTCATCCAGGCCGGTGGACCGCTCACCGCGGGCCGGATCGCCGGGCTGACCGGCCTGTCCACCGGCGCCGTCACCGGCGTCATCGACCGGCTGGAGAAGGTCGGGCTGGTCCGCCGCGTACGCGACCCGGAGGACCGGCGCAAGGTCCTCGTCGAGGTGGTGCCGGGGACGGCCGAACGCTTCGCGCCGCTCTTCGAGTCGGCCTTCGACACCCTCCGCGAGCTGCTCGCGCAGTTCTCCCCGGCGGAGCGAAAAGTGATCGAGCGTTATCAGAACGCAATGCTCGAAGAGCTGCGCGCCGAAGTCATGGGCAATTCGCGCCCCGCGTAGCTTTTCCTCAACTGCGGAGATAATCTCTGCGGCATGCCGCAATTTCGGTTGTCCGAGGCCGCGCGCCTGCTCGGCGTCAGCGACGACACCGTCCGGAGGTGGGTGCGCGCGGGGCAGCTGACCGCGACCGACGACGCCGCCGGCCGCAAGGTCGTCGACGGTGCCCAGCTCGCCGGGTTCGCCCGGGCACAGGCCACCGCGCCCGACGACCCGTCCGCGGTCGGCCGGTCCGCCCGCAATAGGTTCGTGGGGCTGGTCACCGAGGTCATCACCGACAAGGTGATGGCGCAGGTGGAACTGCAGTGCGGGGCGCACCGCGTGGTGTCCCTGATGAGTACGGAAGCCGTCCGCGAGCTGGGCCTGCGCCCGGGGGTGCTCGCGGTCGCGGTGGTCAAAGCGACCACTGTCGTGGTGGAAACGCCGGAAGGAAGTCGATGAACAAGCCCGCTCTTCGGGGGTCCGGGTGGCGAAGCCCCCGGCTCGGGGCGAAGCCCCGATTTTCACAGCTCGCTCTCGTCGTGGCCGCCGTCGCCCTGTTCGCGGGCGCGTGCAGCAGCTCGGACGAGCCCAGCACGCAGCCCGGCGCGTCGGTCACCGCACCCGCGCCCAAGGGGGCCGGCAACACCGGCGGTGGCACGCTGACCGTGTTCGCCGCCGCGTCGCTCACCGAGTCGTTCACCGCGCTCGGCAAGGCGTTCGAAGCCCAGCACGCCGGCGTCACGGTGAAGTTCAGCTTCGCCGGCTCGTCCGGCCTGGTCCAGCAGCTGACCAACGGCGCCAAGGCCGACGTCTTCGCCTCGGCCGACCAGGCCAACATGGACAAGGCCGTCCAGGGCGGCGTGATCGACGGCCAGCCGGCGGTCTTCGCGACCAACAAGCTCGCCATCGCCGTCGCGCCCGGCAATCCCAAGGGCATCAAGTCCTTCGCCGACCTGAACAAGGCCGGCCTCACCGTGATCACCTGCGCCCCGCAGGTGCCGTGCGGTGCGGCGGCGAAGAAGATCGAGACGGCCACCGGCGTCACGCTCAAGCCGAAGAGCGAAGAGCAGGACGTCAAGCAGGTGCTGAACAAGGTCGCCTCCGGTGACGCCGACGCCGGGCTGGTCTACGTCACCGACACGACCTCGGCCGCGGGCAAGGTCGCCAAGGTCGACCTGCCCGAGGCGGCCCAGGCGATCAACAGCTACCCGATCGCCGCGGTCAAGGGCGGCCAGGCCGACCTGGCGCACCAGTTCGAGGAGTTCGTGCTCGGCGCCCAGGGCAAGAGCGAGCTGACGAAGGCCGGGTTCGGTCCTGCGCAGTAGGCGCGCCGCGAGTGGCCGGCGGGGTGACGTCCCCGCCGGCCACTCGCGCGTCCCGTGGGTGCTGGGGATACCGGCCACGCTCGCGCTGGCCCTCGTCGTCCTCCCGGTCGTCGGGCTGCTGGTGCGCTCGGACCTGACGCGGCTGCCGTCGCTGATCGTCACGCCGTCGTCGTGGCACGCGCTGCGGCTGTCGCTGATCACGGCGGGGCTGTCGACGCTGGCCTGCGTGCTGCTCGGGGTGCCGCTGGCCGTCGTGCTCGCCCGGGCCCGTTTCCGCGGGGTCCGGCTGCTGCGCCCGATCGTGCTGCTGCCGCTGGTCCTGCCGCCGGTCGTCGGCGGCCTCGCCCTGCTCTACCTGCTCGGCCGCAAGGGCTTCCTCGGCGTGCTGGTCACCACGCTGACCGGGGAGTCCGTGCCGTTCACCACGACCGCCGTGGTCATCGCGCAGACGTTCGTCGCGATGCCGTTCCTGGTCGTCAGCCTCGAAGGCGCGCTGCGCGGTTCCGGCGACCGCTACGAGCAGGTCGCCGCGACGCTCGGCGCGCGGCCGTGGACGGTGTTCCGCCGGGTCACGCTGCCGCTGCTGCTGCCCGCGCTCGGCTCCGGCGTCGTCCTCAGCTTCGCCCGCGCGCTCGGCGAGTTCGGCGCCACGATCACCTTCGCCGGCAGCCTCGAAGACGTCACCCGCACGCTGCCGCTGGAGGTCTACACGCAGGCCGAAGTGGACATCGACAGCGCCGTCGCGCTCTCGCTGCTGCTGATCGTCGTGGCGTTCCTGGTCATCGTCGTCGCGCGGCCGCGCTCGTGGGAAGGCGGCCTCCGGTGAGCCTCGCCGCCCGGATCACCGCCGTGCGCGGCTCGTTCGCCCTGGACGTCGGCTTCGACGTCCCCGCCGGGCACGTGCTGGCGCTGCTCGGCCCGAACGGCTCCGGAAAGTCGACGGTCCTGGGCTGCCTCGCCGGGCTGATCACGCCGGCGTCGGCGGAGATCACGGTGGCCGGCCGCGCGCTGGCCGGCGTGCCGCCGCACCGACGTGGGATCGGGCTGCTTTCCCAGGACGCCCTGCTCTTCCCACACCTGTCCGCAGTGGACAACGTGGCGTTCTCGCCGCGCTCCACCGGCGCCGGCCGCCGCGCCGCCCGGGAGCGCGCCTTCTTCTGGCTGGCCGAGGTCGACGCCGTTCCGCTGGCCGACCGGCGGCCCGGGCAGCTGTCGGGCGGCCAGGCCCAGCGCGTCGCGATCGCCAGGGCGCTGGCCGCCGAACCGGATCTGCTGCTGCTCGACGAGCCCTTCGCCGCCCTCGACGTCGACGCCGCGCCGGCGATCCGCGGCCTGCTGCGGCGGGTGCTCAAGACCGGGCCGACGACGGTGCTCGTCACGCACGACCCGCTGGACGCGCTCGCGCTCGCCGACCACGTCGCGGTGCTGAACGACGGCCGGATCGTCGAACGCGGCCCGACCCGCGAGGTCCTTTCGGCGCCGCGGACGGCGTTCACCGCACGGATCGCCGGCCTCAACCTCGTCGCCGGCACCGCGGTCGCCGAAGGGCTGCGGACGGCGTCGGGCGAGGTCGTCAGCGGGCTCCCGGCGGCCGACGTGGTGCCGGGGGAGCCCGCGGTGGCGGTGTTCCCGCCGAACGCCGTCGCCGTCTACTCCCGTGACGGCGAGCACCGCGGCAGCCCGCGCAACACGACCGGCGCGGTCGTCGCGGCCCTGGAGCCGCACGGGCCGGTGATCCGCGTCCGGGCCGAGGGCGACGGCTGGGCCCACGGCCTCACCGCCGACCTCACCCCGGCCGCCGTCGCCGAGCTCGCCCTGGAACCCGGCTCGGCGGTGACGCTGTCGGTGAAGGCCGCGACCGTGGCGATCCACCCGGCCGCGGCCTCTTAGCCGACGCCGGTCAGGCGGCGTCGTGGTGGTGGCCGCCGCCCGGGTGGACGTGGAACTTCGCCACCGCCGGCGGGTGCACGACGAACGGCCGCATCATGCCCTCGTCCTCGTGGTCGAGGATGTGGCAGTGGTACATGAACTCGCCGGTGCCCCCACCGAACTGCCCGGCGACGCTCACCCATTGGCCGGGGTTCACGATGATCGTGTCCTTCCAGCCCTCCTCGTACTCCTCCAGCGGGACGTCGGTGAAGCCGTCGATCGGCGCCGTCGTCCGCTCGCCGGCCTGGTCGAACGTCGTGGTGAAGGCCCGCCGGAACAGCGCCTGGAACTCCGTCAGGTGGATGTGGATCGGATGCGCCGGCCCGCCGTTCGCCACGTGCAGGATGTTCCACACCGCCCACCGGTCGTGGTCGATGAAGATCCCCGTGGTGTCGTCGAAGACCCGCCCGATCATCCGGAACGTCTTCAGGCCGCCGTTCGGGTCCTGGACCTGGATGATCCCCTCGCCGCCCGGGTCGGCCTCGACCTGCTCGAGGTCCCACAGCTCCGGGTGGCCGGCCTTGTTGAGCAGCAGCGCGATCCAGACGTGGTCGTGGTCCTCCGGCAGCGTCGTGCCGTGCTGCAGCCGGACGTACGACGTCGAGATCTTCTCCGGCAGCGTGAACGGGTCGTGCTTGGCCCGGCCGGCCACCCGGAACTCCATCAGGTCCGGCTCGACGATGCCCAGCCGCGGGTCGGCGTTGCGCAGCTTGAGCTTCTGGCCCTTGAAGCGGCTGAAGTCGATGAGGACGTCGAAGCGCTCGGCCGGGGCGACGGTCAGCCCGCCGGTGGGCAGCGGCGCCGGCGCGGGCAGCAGGCCGCCGTCGGTGCCGATCAGCCGGACGGCGTCGTTGACTTCGACGTTGTTCTCGTCGACCAGGTTCAGCGTGTAGAACCGCGAGTTGGCCGCGTTGAGCAGCCGGAAGCGGTACCACCGCGCGTCGACGTCCAGGTGCGGCCAGATCACCCCGTTGACCAGGTTGAACGGGCCCGAGAACGGGATCGCCGGGCCGGCCGGCGGGATGAACGGGAACTTGAACAGCAGCTGCCCGGTGAGCTCGCCGGTCGCCGGGTCGAGGTCCAGGTTCCGGTCGGTGATGACCAGCGGGATCTCGTGGTCGCCGTGCGGCAGGCCGAGCGCGTCCTCCTCGTCGTCGCGGACCAGGTACATCCCGGCCAGGCCCGTGTGGACGTTGAAGCGCGTGATCGCCATGGCGTGGTCGTGGTACCAGAGCGGCATCGCCCGCTGGCGGTTCGGGTACTCGGCCAGCTGGGACGTCCCCGGGAGGCCGGCGTTGTGCGCCCAGCCGTCGTTGCCCGCGTTGGTGCGCGCGCCGTGGAGGTGGACGACCGTCCAGGCCGGCAGGTCCGCGACACCCTCGACGATCGAGTAGTCCGGCCTCTCCAGTTCGCGGCCGGGGCGGCTCGTCGGCGCGTCGGCGAGCGGCCCCTGCACGGCCACTAGCGGGAACTCTCCTTCGATTTCGTTCGACCACGAAATCCGCAGCTGCTTGCCGTTGCGCACTTCGATCGTCGGACCCGGGAAATGTCCCGCGTACGTCCACAACGTACTTTCGGGCAATTCCGAGTGCAGCCGCTGCCGCGTCGTGATCATCGGAATCGTGATCATTTCCCGGCTGCGGGGCCGGAACACGGGTGGAATGCGCAGCGGGTCCAGGAACTTGGTGAGTCCCCAGTTGGGCGCGGTGATCGGCCAGGTCGTCGCCGGGCGCTCGATGATTTCGGTCATGGTTCTCCCCCTTCGGTGCGGGGGCAGGAAGAATTGCGCGGCGGCGCGCACGCCGTCGACGTCGAAAAGTATTCCCCCGAACCCCCTCGGTGACCGGACGCGCGACTCCCCTCGCGATACCGGCAATTCCCATGGTAGCCGTTTTCGACGTATCACGCAGGTGTCTCGCGCGCGTGATAGGTTCCGCACCATGAACGAACGCCGGTGGACGTACCTCTCCGACATGGACGGCGTCCTGGTGAAGGAGGAGCACCTCGTCCCCGGGGCCGACGAGTTCCTCGCCGAGCTGAAGGCGAACGGCATCGACTTCCTGGTGCTCACGAACAACTCGATCTACACCCCGCGCGACCTGCGGGCGCGGCTGGAGCGCACCGGGCTCGACATCCCGGAGGAGTCGATCTGGACCTCGGCGCTGGCGACCGCGAAGTTCCTCTCGTCGCAGCGGCCGAACGGCTCCGCGTACGTCATCGGCGAAGCGGGTCTCACGACGGCGCTGCACGAGGTCGGCTACGTGCTGACCGAGCGTGACCCGGACTACGTCGTGCTGGGCGAGACCCGCACGTACAGCTTCAGCGCCATCACGCGCGCGATCCGGCTGATCGAGGGCGGCGCGAAGTTCATCGCGACGAACCCCGACGCGACCGGCCCGAGCGTGGAGGGCTCGATGCCGGCCACCGGTTCGGTCGCGGCGCTGATCGAGAAGGCCACCGGCCGCTCGCCGTACTACGTCGGCAAGCCGAACCCGCTGATGATGCGCTCGGCGCTGCGCCGGCTCGGCGCGCACTCGGAGTCGACGCTGATGATCGGCGACCGGATGGACACCGACGTGCACTCGGGCATCGAGGCCGGGCTGCAGACCATCCTGGTGCTCACCGGCATCTCCACACCGGAGTCGGCCGAGCGCTATCCGTACCGGCCCACGCTGGTGATCAACTCGATCGCCGACCTGATCGGGCGAACCGGGGACCCGTTCGGCGAAGGCTGACCGCGAGCCGGGTGGCCACAGGGCATATCGTCAGCGGATGAGCAAGTCGACGTACGTGGTCGGCGACGTCCACGGCCACCGTGACGAACTCGCCGACGCGCTGAGATCCGAAGGCCTGGTCGACGAGGAGGACAACTGGTCCGGCGGCGAGGACCAGCTGTGGTTCCTCGGCGACTTCGTCGACCGCGGCCCGGACGGCGTCGGGGCGATCGACCTGGTCATGCGGCTCGAAGCGCAGGCGGCCGAGGCCGGTGGCCAGGTCCAGACGCTGCTGGGCAACCACGAGATCTTGGCGCTGGGGATGTACCACTTCGGCGACGAGCCGGTGCCGTCCGACTTCGGCCCGCGCAGCTTCGCCCGCAGCTGGGAGATCAACGGCGGCCTGCTGTCGGACCAGGACCGGCTGACCCCGGAACACATCGAGTGGCTGAGCGCGCGCCCGCTGGCCGCGCTCGCCGCCGACCACCTGCTGCTGCACTCGGACACGCTGGAGTACCTCGACTGGGGCTCGTCGCTCGACGAGATCAACGAGGCGGCTCGCGACATCCTCGAGGGCAGCGACATCGAGGCGTGGTGGGACGTCTGGCGCCGGATGACGACGCGCTACGCCTTCCGCGGCCCGGACGGCGAGGAAAACGCCCAGAAGCTGATGGACGCCCTCGGCGGCTCGCGGATCGTGCACGGCCACAGCGTCATCGCCGACCAGCTGGGCATCCACCCGACGCAGATCGAGGGCCCGTTCCTGTACGCGGGCGGCAAGGCGCTGGGCGTCGACGGCGGCCTGTTCGTCGGCGGGCCGTGCCTGGTCGTCGAGCTGCCGTACCAGCCGGAGTCCTAGGCGATCTCGACGATCTCCTTGCCGAGCGGCACCAGCGACACCGGGATCAGCTTGAAGTTCGCGATGCCGAGCGGGATCCCGACGACGGTGAGGCAGAGCGCGATGCCGGTGAAGACGTGCCCGAGCGCCAGCCACCACCCGGCGAAGACGAACCAGACGACGTTGCCGACGCACGACGCGGCGCCCGCGTCCCGCCGGTCGACGACGGTGCGGCCGAACGGCCAGAACGCATAGTGCGCGATGCGGAACGACGCCAGCCCGAACGGGATGGTGACGATCAGGACGCAGCAGATGACGCCGGCGAGCAGGTAGCCCACGGCCATCCAGAAGCCGCACAGGACGAGCCAGATGATGTTCAGCAGGGTGCGCATCAGACGTGCAGCTCCCCGCTGAGGACGGTGACGGCCTGGCCGGCGAGGTGGACGCGGTCGCCGTCCTGGCGGGTCCGGACGATGCCGCCGCGGGCCGAGACCTGTTCGCCGGTGAGGTCTTTCCGGTTGAGCCGCTCGGACCAGTAGGGCGACAGGATGCAGTGCGCGGAGCCGGTGACGGGGTCTTCGTCGATGCCGACGCCGGGGGCGAAGAAGCGGCTGACGAAGTCGTTTCCTTGCGCGGTGACCAGTAGCCGCCCGGTCCAGGTGTGCTTGAGCTTCTCGAGGTCCGGCTTGAGGCCGCGGACGGTGTCGGCGTCTTTGACGACGGCGAAGAGGTTCTCGACGCCGCGGCCGGTGTACTCGATCTCGACGCCGGGGAGGATTTCGGACAGGTCGTCATCGGTGGGCTGCGGCGGGTCGGAGGGGAAGTCCAGCTCGACCCAGCCGTCTTCGGCTTTGGCCCGCAGTTCGCCGCTTTTGGTGGTGTAGGTCTGTTTTCCGCCGAGAACGTGCGTGACGGCGAGGGTGGCGTGCCCGCAGAGCGCGACCTCGACGGCGGGGGTGAACCACCGGAGCGACTTGGGGCCTGCGTCGGTGGTGACGACGAAGGCGGTCTCGGCGTGCTTCATTTCAGCGGCGACGGCCTGCATCCAGGCCGGGTCGGCGGGTTCGTCCAGCAGGACCACCCCGGCCGAGTTCCCGGCGAAGGCGCGATCGGTGAAGGCGTCGACGATGAAGAAGCGCATGTCCCCAATGTAGCCGGGGTTTTTCCGGTTGATCTCGGGTCGGGCCGGATCCCGGGGATGACCCCTAGGAGGTCTCCCCGATGGTCGGCTTCACGATCTTTTCCCCGTCCGGACCGCGTTCCGGCTTGAGATCGAAGACCTCTTCGTCGACGGCGTACTTGTTCTTGTGCTCTTTGTCGTCTTCCTTCTTTTTCCCGGCCCCGGCGGCCCCGGCGGCTCCGGCGGCACCGGCGCCGCCTTTCCCGCCCTTGGCCGCGGCGGCCGCGGTGGCTCCGCGCTCGAGCCGTTCGCCGGGCTTGCTTCCGGTCTTGCTGCCGCCTTCGCCGGGTGCTTCCTTGGGGGAGGCTCCGGCCTTTCCGGCGCTGCCGGAGACTCGCGACCCGGCGAACCCGGTCCCGGCCCGCCCGGAGCCGATGCCTTTGCCGCGGGTGACGTCGCCGCCACCTCCGGATGTGCCGCCGGAGGTGGTACCGGGCATGGCGAGCCCGTCGGGCGTGACGCGGCCGAAGGTGCCGGCGGCGGGGGTGGCGCGGAAGTTGGAGTTGCCGCTGAAGGTGCCGGTGCCGGTGCTCGTTCCCGGGGGGACGTAGGTGGTGCCGCTGGGGGTTCCCGGTCCTCCTGGCCCTCCGGTGATCCCGGGTCCTGTGGTGCCGCCGGGTCCTCCTGTGCCGCCGGGTCCTCCCGGGCCTCCGGGGGCGAAGGTGCCGCCGGGCCCGCTTCCGCCGATGGCGGGGGTGCCGCCGAAGCCGGTGCCGCTGGTGCCGTGGAAGCCACTCACGGAGGTGGAGTCACCTTGCCCCAACTGCGGCGGCGGGGTGTAGGTGGGCTGGGTGCTGGCGGTTTCGTGGTAGGTGGAGTCGAGGTTCTGCAGAACCTGAACGGCCTGCTGATGAGCGGCATCGGCCTGCTGCTGCTTGGCGGCAACGTCGTTCATGGTCTGCGTCGCGCCGGCGACGTCTCCCGCCTGGTATTGCACGGTGGCCTTGGTGATCTCGGCCTGCTGGTTGAACCCGGTGGGCTCGGGCATGTTCTTCTGCGCATAATCGGCGGCGGCCGCTTGCTGGGAATAGCGGTTGGAGCTGAGCTGGGCGGCATTCGCGGTATCACCCGTGTAGGTGGCGGTGCTTTGGAAGAAGCTGTGCGCCTGGGCGGCTCCGGAGCCTTGCCACTGGATCTCGCTCGAGTTGACGGCGTCGTTCGCGGCGTTGGAGACGTCGGCAAGCCAGTTGCCGAGCTTGTTGGCGACCCGGCCGCGATCGTCGAGATCCGCCGGCCGCATGTTGTCGTGCACCATGCCGTACAGCTCTTCATGCGAGCTGGAGGCGTAGTTCTGCCCAGGCGCGGGCGCGTCGCCACGGGTGGCCTGGTCGTGCAGCAGAACCTTGCCTTGCTCGACGGAGTACTGCGCTGCTTGGTTCTGCGTCTGCGGCGTGACTCCGTCGCGGGCGTCCCCTTGGTCCTCGGCGCCGAAGTGGTGCACGTTCTGCTGCAGCTTCTGCTGGGTCTGCGCGTAGAAGTCGCCCTCGTACTGACGATGTTCGGCGTGCTCGTGCGCCATGGTCACTCGCTCCCGCGGAGCTTGGCGAAGGTCTGGCTGTGGGCGTCTTCGGTTTCGCGGTAGTTCTTGCGGGCGATCTCGAGTGCTTCGCGGACCTGTATGAACCCTTGCTTCAGCAACTCGAGGTTCGGGATGAGCGACTGGTCCCCGTCGGCAGCCACCTTCGCGTTGAAGTCGGCTATGTCCTTTGCGTAGCTACTGGAGCCCATGCCCGGAGCTCGCGCGAGGAGTTTCACGTCGTGGAAGATTTCGTCGAATTCGTGGATGAATCGGTCGCACACCTTGGTGTACGCGTCGAAACCGGCTTGGTTGATCCCGAAGCCGCCGCCCTCGGCCAGCGACTTGAATTGCTGGGCGCCGGCGTTGAGCCGCTTGGCGCCTTCCTCGTCGAGCGGGACGTCGAGCAGGCCGGACAGGAAGTGGGCGCCGGCGTCGCCCGCCGCAGGCGGCTCACTGCCGAAGTGTGCACCCGTCGTCATCGCCCACCCCTCTCGACACCGTGCGTACCCGAGTCAACTGTAGTAGTGACGATCCGCTATGTCAGCAGCTCCGTGACGCCGGCAACCCGTCGAGGGACGCTCTCAGCCGTTCGCGGGAAGAAGAGGTTCGACCTTGGTCGAGACGTCGTTGGCCACCTGGCAAGCCTCATCGGTGCCTGCCGTCTGGAGGGTGACCAGGACGGTGGCTCGCGACTTCGGCTTCACCTCCATGGAGACGTCACAGGAACCCGTCCCGCCGAGAGCGTCGCGCTCCTGCACCGCGGGGCGCCCGTTGACGTCCCCGGTCACGGCCTTGCCGGGGGCCGTGACGATGTCGTTGATCGATTGTCCGGGCTGAAGAGCGAGACCGATCACGCCGTAATCGGTCTTCTTCGTGTCGCAGTTGTGGGCCGCGTCCGCATCGCTCCGCTTCGCGGCTGCGTAGCCCTGGCCCGCCAATACCTGGTCGAGGAGCTTGCACGGATCCATCCCGGCGAACGGGTTGTCACCGCCACCACCACTCGGCTTGGTCGTGGGGGCGTTGCTCGACGACGTGCCCGCGGCTTGCGGCGTACCCCCCACCTTGCTGTCGCAGGCGCTCAGCGCGAGCGCCAGGGTAGCCAAGGCGAGGACGGTGGCTGCTCGGGTCACAACCTGAACACTACGGGTAGATCACACGCCGATGCGAGGACGCGGCTCACCGCTGGGTCGTCTCCGCGATGCGCTCGTGCAACCACCCTCTCAGGTGTCCCCCGTCCGAGGGGACGAACCTCAACCGGGACTCGCCGCCTGGCAGGGGCTCGGTGAACGTCAGGTAGCGGCCGGCGTCGGTGTCCACGAATATCACCGTGCCCACCGGGCGGAGGTTGCCCTGGCCGGCTCGGGTCGAGAGCTCGAACGTTCCGTGGCGGTGGGGGGCCCACTGGGCGTACTCCCGCAGTGCTTCGGTGTCCGGTGGCCGGCTCGGGCCCACCGTCGACGTCGCCGGGGCCACCGGTAGCGGCCCGTAGCGGGGGAGGATGCCGACCAGGGCGTCGACCAGGTGGTCGGGGCGGATCTGGACGAAATTGATCCCGTCCGGCACCCGTTCCGAGTACACGCCCAGGCCGTGGCCGATGGTGGCTCGGTAGAACACCTGGCGCCCGTCCGCCACCTCCGCCGCGCGGACGATGATCAGCACCTCCGGCTGGGTCCAGGCGCGGAGCGTCTGCTCCACCTCGATGTCCAGCTTCTCCGGCCCCGCCAGCCCACGCCCTCGCATCGCGTCCCAGGCCGCCGCCAAGATGCGTTCGTGCTCCTCCAGCGTGTGGCCCGGGCTGGGGATCTCGAACGGGTGCCAGTGCGCCGGGAGACCCGTGCGCCGGACCGCCGCGGTGACCTCCGTCAAACCCAGCGAGAATTCCTCCGGCACGTCTCGAGCGTAGCGGAATCCCTCAGATGTCCAGCTGACGAACGCCCGTCTCCGGCAACGCCACCCGACCGGCCGTCGCCCGTCCGCGCAACCGGACTATTTCGTGCGGCTGCAAGCCGATCGCCACTCCGAAGGCCTCCACGTCCGGGAAGCTTCCCTGCCTCCGCCGCAGCTCCAGAGCCGTCGCCACCCGCGATGGGGAGAGGCCCGGCAGGCGACCCAACTCGTCGGCCGGAGCCGCGTTGACGTCCACCAAGTCCACCAAGTCCGCCGCCGCCACCGGTGGCAGCGGAGGTGGCGACAAAGGGGGCGAAGAAGGCACATACGCCTCGATCACGTCGTTCTGGCGCAGATCCCGCGTCCCGAGCCCGACCGTGAACACCCGCGATCCCGCCGTCGTCCGCACCGCGATCCCGTCGCGCGCCAGGGAAAGCACCGGCAACCCCGCGGCGACGACCGTGCTCCGCTCGTTGAACGTCGTGCCGATCGGCCGCAGCACCCGGACACTCACCCCCACCGTGAACGCCGCGCTCCTCCCCTCCGGCACCTCGACCGCCGCCACCACCGCGCCTTGGCCGAGGTCGCTGACGCCGTGCACCACCGCCGTTCCGTCGCGCTGCTCCACGAACTCCGGCGACGGGAACGCCGTCAGCGTGTCGCCGGCCATCGGGGGCGCGTCGCACTGGAAGCCCAGCAACACCGTCCCCACCTGACCCGATGACAGCTCCTCGAGCGGCCCGGCCGGCCCGAACAGCCCCAGCACCCGCATCGGCTGGCCGCCGCGCGTCGAAGAACACAACGCCCCGAACCGCAGAATGCCTTCACGGACGTGCACTTGCGCGTGGAACCCCGTCAGCGGCTCGAAAGCCGGCGCCACCACCGACGCGGCACCCTCCGGACGGCTCATGTCCGGGCCGGCGGCGTCGTCGGTGTACAGCTCCAGCGCGTCGCCGTTGCCGAGATCCCGCCGCCCGACGGCGACGAACACGTCCTTCAGGAACCCGGCGTCGGTCACCGGCTCGACGTCGCTGGAGAAGTACTTCTTCCGCACCACGATCCCCAGGCGCAGGTTGTCCTCGACGATCCGGTCGCCCCGGCGGAGCCGCGCGCGGGCGCCGCGGACCGCGCGCCCCGCGCTCACCTGCCCGCCCGGCAGCTCCCCGAGGCCGGGGACGGTGACCGAGTCGTGGATCGCCTTGCCGAACTCGATCAGCCCGACCCTGGTCTCGGTCACGACGTGGCGGCCAGCGTGACGCTGATCGACTGGTCGGCGTTGACCCGCTCCGCCTCGACGCGCATGCCCGCCTGAGCCGCCCGGTCCTTCAGCCGGGCCAGTACCGCCCGCTGCACTTCGGCCGCGTACGCCTCGTCGACCGACAACACGAGCCGCGAAGCTTCCTCGGGCACCAGGCCCGGCCCGTCGACGTGCGCGACCTGGACGCCCTCGGGGCCGTAGCCGAACGTGATCCGCCGGCCCTCCCAAGCGGCGACGACGGACGTGCCGTCGTCGGTGACCTGCGCCCGCAAGCCGGCGAGCGCGCGGGCCAGCAGGTCGCGGTGGCGCATCCGGGTCCGCACGGTGACGACCCCCGGCCGCGCCTGCGCGTGCGCGGCGATCGTGGCGGCGTCGAGCTGGGCCAGTGCCGCACTGCGCAGCTTGAGCGTGACACTCATCGGCGATCCCCTTCGAGCAGCGCTTCGAGTACTTCGGTGGTGGCGAACCCGTTCAGCTCGATCACGCCGTCGCGGGCGATCGTCAGTTCCAGGCGGTTCGGGGTGGCGAAGATCGACTCGTCGTAGCGGTCGGTGAGGAAGTGGAACCGCTGGTTCGCCGAGCCCACCCACGGCCGGGACGGCTCGGGCCGGTCCGCCAGGAATGGCCCGTCCACCAGCAGGTCCGTCGAATCCAGCAGCGGAGACGGCGGCAGGTCCTCGAGGACGTGCCCGGTGAACGTCATCACCGAGAGCCCCGCCGAGCGCACCGCGGCGGCGAAGCGACCCAGCGGCTCAGGCTGGTCGAACGGCTCACCGCCGAGCAGCGTGACGCCTTCGATCCCGGGAACGGCGAGCACGCGCGCCACGAGGTCTTGCCAGGAAAGGGAAAACCCGCCGCGGGTCGTCCACGTCTGCGGGTTGAAGCAGCCCGGGCAGCGCACCGAACACCCCTGCGTCCACACGGCACACCGGACGCCGGGGCCCTCGGCGGCGGTCGTGTCGACGATCCGGTGGAGGTTCAGGAGTTCCATTGCGACTGCTGCTGCGAAGCGGTGTCTTCCGCGGACGTGGTCGTGCGCCGGTAGTCCTCGGTGAACTCCGACGTCACGGTCTCCGCGTCGAGCAGGTCCTCCAGCAGCGGGATGTAGTCGAGGCACTTCGAGCCGGTCACGCCGTGCGTCTCGGCGCTGATCGAGCCGTCCTTGCCGATGGTCACGGTCACGCGGTGCGTCATACGTCGATCGTCCTCCCACTCGGTGCCGCCGGAGGTGGCGGCGCGACGGGCTCCGCACCGGGAACCGCAGTGTCCGCGGCGGCGACGGCCCTGGTCTCCGCCCAGTTCCGGATGGCCAGGATCTCGTCGGCCTGGGTGACCGACAGCGGCACGGTCGACTTCACCGCCCGCACCAGGTCGTCGCGGCGCAGCGGCCGCTTCTCGGCGAACGCGTCGACCAGGCCGGACAGCACCGCCTGCTCGATCTCGGCGCCGCTGTACCCCGCGCTGACGTCGGCGAGCTCGGCGAACAGCGCGTCGTCCAGCCGCAGTTCGCTGCCCACGAACGGATCGGTGACGCGCTTGCCCAGGTGGATCCGCCAGATCGCGGCGCGCTCGGGCGCCGAGGGCAGGTCGACGAAGAAGATCTCGTCGAACCGGCCCTTGCGCAGGAACTCCGGCGGCAGCGAGCCGACCTGGTTCGCCGTGGCCATCACGAACACCGGCGCCGACTTCTCCTGCATCCAGGACAGGAACGTGCCGAACACGCGGCGCGCGGTGCCGCCGTCACCCCCGCCGCCGGCACCGGCGAGGCCCTTCTCGATCTCGTCGACCCACAGCACGCACGGCGCGATGCCCTCCGCGGTGCGGATGACCGTGCGGATGTTCTTCTCGCTCGAGCCCACGAGCCCGGCGAAGACGCGCCCGAGGTCCAGCCGCAGCAACGGCAGCCGCCACATGTTCGCGACGCACACCGCGGACAGGCTCTTGCCGCAGCCGGGGACGCCGGTGAGCAGCAGGCCCTTCGGCGCCGCGAGGTTGTACGCCGACGCCGCCGGTGTCCAGGTGCCGGTGCGCTTGGTCAGCCAGCGCTTGAGCCGGTCGAGGCCGCCGACGGCGTCGAAGCTCGTCTCCGCCGGCACGATGTCGAGCATCCCGGACCGCCGTACGGCCTGGCGCTTCTCGGCGAGGATCAGCTCGAGGTCGCTCGGGTCGAGCCCGCCGCCCTCGACCAGGGCCCTGGCGAACGCGTTTTCGGCCTCCGGCAGCGTGAGCCCGCGCGCGGCGGCGACGATCATGTCGCGGTCGTCGCGGTCGATGGTGATCCGGACGTTCTGCCGGTGCGCGGCGACCATGCTGTCCAGCAGCTCGCCGATCTGGCGCTGGTCGGGCAGCGGGAAGTCGACGACGGTGGCGTCGTGCTCCAGCTCCGGCGGCACGGGCAGCGACGGCGACACGAGGATCAGGCTCAGCGGAACCGGCCGCGTCTTGAACGCGGCGGCGAGCTCCCGCAGCCGGCGCACGACGTCGGGATCGGGCCGGTGGCCGCCCTCGGACACCAGCGAGGGATGCAGGTCGGCGAACACGAAGACGGCGGGCTCGCCCCAGCCGTAAATGCGTTCGAGCGCGGCGGCCGCGGTGCGGGTCTCGCTGATCGGCGGCCCGCCCGCGGGCGCCAGGCCGGTGGTGGACGACCAGACGTGGACGCGCCGCGGGGTGCGCAGCCGGTGGGCGTCTTCGGCGACCGCGCGGATTTCCCGCAGGACCCGCTGCTCCTCGTGCGTCTCGACGACGAGCAGCGGGTAGCGCGCCTGCAGCAGCTGGGTCAGCTCGTCGCGAAACCCCTCGCCGGCCATCGAACGCCCCCTCGAAGTCCGTTCGGACCCTACCAACCCCGCCGGGCGCTCACGCGTCGACGACGAGGACCTCGTAGGTCGGGCTGGTGGGCGGGGTGCCGCTGTAGATGTGGGAGTTGACGACGGCGAGCCGGTCGCCGATCTTCGCCGCCGAGACGGGCTGGTCGAACAGCGGATCGGTGATCGTCTCCGTGAGCCGGCCGTGGCTCAGGTCGCCGTCGAGGCACCACCGGGTGATCTTGTCGTCGAGCTGCACCGCCCAGAGCCGGTGCCCTTCGAGCACGAGGCTGACGACGCTGGGCGCGTCCACGCCCGCGATCTCCGCGCTGGCCCCGGTGACCGGGTTGATCTTGTACACCTTGCCGGGGATCGTGGCGGCCACGAGCAGGGTGTCGCCGGACGGCGTGGCGATGACGTCGTTCATGAAGAAGCTGCCCGGAGCGCCGCCGGCCCCCGGCCCGCTCAGCGGCAGGGTGCGGGGCGTGCCGAGCCGGCCGGCCACGATCGGCACGAAGAACAGCTGCGGGTGGTACGAGTCGGTGAACCACGCGCCCTGCGGGGTCACCGCCACGTCGTTGATGTAGGACGTCTGCGGGTCGCCGAAGGTGTAGTCCGCGACCTTCGCCTTGGTGCGGACGTTGTAGACGTACGCCTTGCCGTGGTCCCCACCGGCGACGAACAGCAGGTCGTGGCGCCGGTCCAGGTCCACCCCGGCCGCCGCGGTGCCGGGCGGCGCCTCGATGAAGCGCTCGGCCTTCCCGCTCCGGACGTCCTCGCGGAAGATCGTGCCGGCGAAGAGGTCGCCGGTGTAGTAGGTACCGCCGCCGGCGGAGGTGATCCCTTCGGCGGACGTGGCACCGGGCAGCACGATCACCCGCGTCGCCGCCGACGCCGGTGCGGCCGGTGTGAGCAGCAGGATCGCCACGGCCAGAGCAAGAAGTCTTCGCATCGGGTTCCCTCCCTCGTTCGCGGGTGGATCCTGCCACCGACCTGGCTGACCCGGTACCTGGTTCTTAGACTCGGCGGCAGTCACCGTCGACTTCAGGAGGCACCATGCCTGACGCGCCCGCCCTGCCGAGCTACGCCTCGGGGACCTCGGAGGTTCCGCTGCTCGGGGACACCATCGGCGACAACTTCGACCGGACGGTGGCCGCGTTCGGGGAGCGGGACGCCCTCGTCGACCGGGCCGCCGGGAAGCGGTGGACCTACCGGGAGCTGGCCGCCGAGGTGTCCGCGCTCGCGCTGGGGCTGGTCGCGCAGGGCATCGGCAAGGGCGACCGGGTCGGCATCTGGTCGCCGAACCGGGCGGAGTGGACGTTCCTGCAGTACGCGACGGCGAAGATCGGCGCCATCCTGGTCAACATCAACCCCGCCTACCGCGCGCACGAACTGGAGTACGTCCTCAACCAGGCGGGGATCCGGCTGCTGGTCGCGTCGGACTTGTTCAAGACGTCCGACTACCCGGCGATGGCCGAGGAGGTGCGCGAGAAGTGCGCGGGGCTCGAGCAGGTCGTGATCCTGGGCGGCGAGGGCTGGCAGGCGCTGCTGGACGCCGGCCGCGGGGGTGACCCGGCGCAGCTGGCGCACCTGCAGGCCGGGCTGTCGGCCGACGACCCGATCAACATCCAGTACACGTCCGGGACCACGGGCTTCCCCAAGGGCGCCACGCTGTCCCACCACAACATCCTGAACAACGGCTACTTCGTCGGCGAGCTCTGCAACTACACCGAGCAGGACAAGGTGTGCATCCCGGTGCCCTTCTACCACTGCTTCGGCATGGTGATGGGCAACCTGGCCTGCACCAGCCACGGCGCCTGCATGGTCATCCCGGCCCCGGCGTTCGACCCCCGCGCCACCCTCGAAGCGGTCGCGGCCGAGCGGTGCACGTCGCTCTACGGCGTGCCGACGATGTTCATCGCCGAGCTCAACCACCCGGACTTCGGCGAGTTCGACCTGACGTCGCTGCGCACCGGGATCATGGCCGGGTCGCCGTGCCCGGTCGAGGTGATGAAGCAGGTCATCGACCGGATGGGGATGGCGGAGGTGTCCATCTGCTACGGCATGACCGAGACGTCCCCGGTGTCGACGCAGACCCGCTCCGACGACTCGATCGAGCGCCGCGTGTCGACGGTCGGGCGGGTCGGGCCGCACCTGGAGGTCAAGGTCGTCGACCCCGAAACCGGCCTGACGGTCCCGCGCGGCGAGCCGGGCGAGCTGTGCACGCGCGGGTACTCGGTGATGCTCGGGTACTGGGAACAGCCCGACAAGACGGCCGAGGCGATCGACGCGGCCCGCTGGATGCACACCGGCGACCTGGCGGTGATGGACGGCGACGGCTACGTCAACATCACCGGCCGCATCAAGGACATGGTCATCCGCGGCGGCGAGAACCTGTACCCGCGTGAGATCGAGGAGTTCCTGTACACGCACCCGGACATCCTCGACGCGCAGGTGATCGGCGTCCCCGACGAGAAGTACGGCGAAGAGCTGATGGCCTGGGTGCGGATGCGCGAAGGCGCTTCGCCGTTGACGGCGGAGAAGGTGCGCGAGTTCTGCAGCGGCAAGCTGGCGCACTACAAGATCCCGCGGTACGTCCACGTCGTGGAGGAGTTCCCGATGACGGTGACCGGCAAGGTCCGCAAGATCGAGATGCGCGAGAAGTCGATCAGCCTGCTGGGCCTGGAGCAGGCCGCGGCAGCCAAGCACGCCTAAACCGCACGCGACTAAACCGGCCGGGGTGGCCAGGCGTTGTCCCGTCGCGGCGGGGGACGCTTCCGGACGGAAGCGACGGGAACCGCCGCGGGAGGGGGAGTCGTGCTGTCCAGCCTGAAGAAACCGCTCACCGTGGGGACGCTGCTCGCGGCGGCCGCGCTGGGCCTGCCGGGTGTCGCGACCGCGGCCACGGTGGGCCCGGTCGACCTCGGCACTCTGCCGGGCGACGCGTTCAGCACGGTGAACGCGATCAACGCCGGCGGCACCATGGTCGGCGAATCGCTTCCGCAGGACGTGCGCATGCGGTTCCACCCGGTGAAGTGGGACCGCCAGGGCCGGATCAGCGCCCTGCCGACGCTGGGCGGCGAACAGGGCCGGCCGGTCGCCGTCAACGACTACGGGGTGGCTGTGGGCTGGGCCCATGACACGCAGGGCGACATACACGCGGTTCGCTGGGCCCCGGACGGCTCGGTCAAGGAGCTGCCGTGGGCCGGGTCGTCCGACGCGGCCGTGATCAGCCGGACCGGCGTGGTCGCCGGTGGCGGCAGCAACCCGCAGGGCACCTATGTCGCGCTGCGCTGGGCTCCGGGCGGTTCGGTCACCCAGCTGGCGTCGCTGCCCGGCGGTGGGCAGGCCGTCGTCACCGGGATCACTGCCGACGGCTCGCTGGTCAGCGGCGAAGCCTGGGACGCCGCAGGCAACCAGCACGCGGTCCGCTGGAGCGCCACCGGCGCGATCACCGATCTCTCGCCGGGCAACCAGGGCAACCCGGGCGCCACGGCGGCCGCGATCAACGACTTCGGGGTGATCGCCGGGACCGTCACCGAGGCCGGCCAGCAGGTCCCGGTGGCCTGGAAGCGGGATGGGCGGCAGGTGCGGCTCGACTGGCCGGCGCCGCCGGCCTCCGCGACGCCGCGCGCGATCAACCGCGCCGGGGTGGTCGTCGGCAGCGGGGACGTCGACTTCGCCGAGAACCGGGCAGTGCGCTGGACCGCGAGCGGGGTGACCGTGCTGCAGGGTGCTCGGCGGTCCGTGGCGGTGGCGATCAACGACTCGGGCACGGCGGTCGGCGACGTCGAATCGGTGGCGGCCCGGTGGGCGGCCGATGGCACCGAAACGATCCTCGGCGCCCTGCCCGACGGTGCCTACAGCTGGGCGACCGGGATCTCCGCCGACGGGACGATCATCGGCCGGTCCGATCGGTCCTACGGCTGGCACGCGGTCTACTGGCCGGCGAGCTGACGACCTGGCGCCGGGGCGGTGTCCGCACCGCCCCGGCGAGCGTCCTCAGCCCACCGCCGCGGCGGCCTCCGCGATCGCCTTCGCGTCTTCTTCGCCGAAGGTTTCCTCGAGCTGCTCGGGCGAATAGTCGACGTCGATCTGCTCCACCGGCATCCCGCGCGCCGACTCGATCGCGCCCAGCCGCCGCTGGGCCCGGTCGGCCGCGTACTGGATGATCTCCTGCGGGTCGTTGTCGAACGGCAGTTCCTCGAACTGGTCCTGCACCCACTGGATCATGCTCAACGCGTGCGGCAGCAGTTCGCCCATGCGCTGCTGCACCGCGTCCCACAGGGAGTCGTCCGCCGCGACGTGCCGGCGGCAGGTGAACGTGCCCCAGGCCATGTGGCGGCGCTCGTCGTCGCCGATGCGGCGGACCAGTTCCTGCATGCCCGGCAGGATGTCGTGCTGGGTGCAGATCAGCTGCCACGAGTAGTACCCGGTGAGCGCGAGGCTGCCCTCGATCACGTGGTTGTAGGTGACGCTCGCACGGATCTGGTTGAGCGGGCTGGGATCGTCCTCCAAAGCCCGCAGCGACTGCGGCAGCTCTTCGTAGAACAGCTTGCGGTAGTGCGGGTTTTCGGCGACGAACGGGTGGAGGTCCTGCGTCAGCCCGACCGCGTCCATCCAGCGCCGGAACACCTCGGTGTGCTTGGCTTCCTCGAAGCAGAACTGCGTCAGGTACATCTCGTCGCCGAACCGGCCGGTCGCCGACATCGCCCGCATGAACGGCTGGATGTCCTCGGTGACCGCCTCTTCGCCGGCGATGAACTGCGCGACGAGGTACGTCGTGCTGCGCTGCTGCTCCGGGTTGAGGGAGTCCCAGCCTTCGCGTTCCCGGCTGAAGTCGATGTCCGCCGGGTTCCAGAACTTCTTGTTGCCCTTGACGAACAGCCGCAGCGGGAACGAGTCCCAGTTCAGGCCGCCCTTGCGCAGCGAGGAAAAGCCGGTCCGGAGTTCCGGGAGCGTGTCGGTCATCGTGTCACTCCGATAGACGATTTCAGTGGACGAATCGGCGGATGGCGGGTTCCAGTACCGCGGTGACGGCGTCGGCCGCTTCGGTCGCCGAGTGCGTGGAGAGCACCAGGTGCGACAGGGAAAGGCGCACGGCGGTCTCCGCGAGCAGGGCCGCGGCTTCGGCGGAGAGCCCGGGTTCGAACTCGCGGTACTGCTCGGCGGCGAGGTCCGCGGCCGCGGTGAGGATCGGCTCGCCCCGGGTCGTGAGCAGCGGCAGCAGGTCCTCGGCCGCTTCGGTGCCGAGCGCCGCCGCGACCAGGCGGTTCTCCCGGGCGTGCTCGATCGTGTAGACGACGGCGTGGTGGATGCCCGCCAGGAGCCCGTCCGCCGTTTCGAACCGCTGCCGGATCCCGTCGAGGAACTCCGCCGCGGTGCGCAGCGCCACCGCCTGGGTCAGCGCCGCCTTGTTCCCGAACTCGTTGTAGACCGTCTGCCTGCTCACGCCGGCCTTCGCGGCGACGTCGGCCATCCGCAGGCCCGCGTGGCCGCGGTCCGGCAGCAGGTCGGCGGCGGCGTCGAGCAGTGTTTCGCGGAGGGACGCCTTCGTCCGCTCGGTGAAGCTGGTCACACTTTCACCTTGACACAGATCGCTCTCCTGTCAAGGTGCTGTACACGTTCGGTTCGCGCGTAAAACTGTCGGTAGCAGCGGCTACCGTGTCGGCTGTGGGCATCACCGTGGGGTTCGACCTCGACATGACACTGATCGACGCGCGGCCGGGGATGGCCGCGGCGATGAACGCGCTCGGCGTCGAATCCGGCTTGCCGCTGGATGGCGACGCGTTCGCGGCCAACCTCGGCCCGCCGCTCGACGACATCCTGCGCGGCTTCGAGGCGCCCGAGGAACGCATCCCCGGGCTCGTCGACCGGTTCCGCGCGATGTACCCCGAGGTGGTCGTGCCGAGCGCGGTCGCGCTGCCGGGGGCGGTCGAGTCGCTCCGGGCGGTCCGGGCCGCGGGCGGCCGCACGCTGGTCGTCACCGGCAAGTACGGGCCCAACGCGCAGCTGCACGTGGACGCGCTCGGGCTCGACGTCGACGAGGTCGTCGGCGAGCTGTGGTCGACGCAGAAGGCCGAGGCGCTCCTGGCCCACGACGCCCGCGTGTATGTCGGAGATCACGCCGGTGACATCCGGGGTGCGCTCGCCGCCGGGGCGATCCCGGTCGGCGTCACCACCGGGCCGTGCGACCGCACGCTCCTGCTGAGCGAAGGTGCCGAGGTGGTGTTCGAGTCGCTGACCGAGTTCCCGGAGTGGTTCGAGAAGACGTTCGCGGGGAGCGTGGTGCCTTAACTCATTTCTTGGCGCGCGCCTCGATCACCAGCGCGATCAAGCCCAGCGCCAGGCCCAGGGGCGTGATCACCCCGGCGGCGAGGGACAGCCACACCGGCAGGTTCTCCAGGCCGGCGGCGAACATGATGAACACCGCCAGCACGGCGACCATGCCGAGACCGAAAAGCCCGATGCCGATGCGCATCAGGAACGGTTTGCCGGGAGCGGCCACGCCCGCCTCCTTCGTCGTGCTCTTCATGACGCAAAAGGGTATCCGGCGGTATCGGCTTCTCCCCAGGGCCTGTGGCGAGATACCCTTTACCCAGCGCGCCCTGGGTACGCCCCGGGCGCGTTCGTCGTGAGCGGACAGCAGAAAGACTGGTGAGGGAAGTGCCGACCGGCAAGGTCAAGTGGTACGACGCGGAGAAGGGGTTCGGCTTCGTCACGCAGGACGGTGGCGCCGACGTCTACATTCGCAAGGCCGCGCTGCCGCAGGGCGTCGAGGGGCTGAAGGCCGGCCAGCGGCTGGAGTTCGGCGTCGCCGACGGCCGACGCGGTCCGCAGGCGCTCTCCGTCCGGCTGCTCGACCCGCCGCCGTCCGTCGCCGAGGCGCGCCGTCGCCCGGCCGAGGAGCTGCACGGCCTGATCGAGGACATGATCAAGCTGCTCGAGCTGAAGGTGCAGCCGGACCTGCGGCGCAACCGCTACCCGGACCGCAAGCACACCAAGCAGATCGCCGAGATCATGCGCGCGGTCGCCCGCGACATCGATCCCTAAGCCTCCAGCCGCAGGCCCCACACGTCACTGGGCAGCAGCCCCGACTCGCCGGTGTCCGCGTTGAGCACGGCCGTGTACTTCTGCACGTCCACCGCCGAGATGCGGTCGGCGGGCGTCGGCGGCGTGACCGTGTAGGCGTAGCGGTCCAGTGACGTGAACGGGATCGGGGCGCTCTGCTTGAACTCGCCCTGCGGGGTCACGTACTCGTAGACGATCTGCCAGGGCGAGTCCGCGACTTCGCCGGGCACCGAGATCTGCACCGGCTTGCCCGGGCGGACCTTCAGCGTCTGCGTCGAGCCCTTCGCGTCGCAGGGCTGCGCGAGCTTCTGCGAGTAGTCGCACGTGAGCACGGGCGCGGTGTTGATGGTGTGGCCGTCGGCGTAGAAGGTGACCTCGGCCGGGCCGGGTGCCGAGCAGCCGGCCACCGCGAACCCACCGGCCGCAAGCAGGGCCACCACCCGGGTACGTCGCATGGGCTCAGACCCTACCGGCGGGCTCGCGGGTCGCTGGGCAGGCCCTGGGCCGGGAAGCTGCCGGTCGGCTCGGGGCGCAGCGGCCGGTCACCGCCGAGGCCGGGCACGAGCGAGCCGCCGCGGCGCACGAGGAACGTCTGCGCGCACCCGACGGCCAGCACGACCGTGATCACCAGGAAGCCGATCCAGTACGTCGGCGGCAGCAGCAGGCCGACCGCGCCGCCGAGGCACCAGGCCAGCTGCAGCACGGTCTCCGAGCGGCCGAACGCCGAGGCGCGCGACTCCTCGGGCAGGTCTTCCTGGATGACGGCGTCGAGGCTGATCTTGGCCAGCGCGCTGGCGGTCGCGCCGACCAAGCCGACGATCGCGGCCGTGGCCAGGCCGGGCAGGATCGTCGCGACCAGCGCGGCCAGCACGCAGCCCGCCACGCACCCGACGATCACCTGGTCCGGGCTGCCGAAGTGCAGGCGCGAGCCCAGCGCGTTGCCGAGGAAGCCGCCGGCCCCCGCCGCGGCACCGATCACGCCGAGCAGCAGCAGCTGCATGAACGGCGTCTGGCCGCTGCCCTCGGTCTGGGCCTTGACCGCGAACGCGGCGAACATCATGAGGAAGCCGGTGAGCACGCGCACCGAGCCGTTGCCCCAGAGCGCGACGACGATGTGGCGCCCCATCGGCTGACGTCGTTTCTTCTCCTTCGGGTGAGCCGAAAGGGAAGTCGGCACCTCGCCCTCGGTGGCCTCCACCCAGGCCGGGATCCGCATCGACTGCACGGCCGCGGCGACGCAGATCAGCGCGGTGAACCACAGCGCGCCCGCCGAGCCGGAGATCGCGTTGATGCCGCTGGCCACCGCGCCGAACACCCCGGCGGCGACCAGGCCGAACGTGGTCAGCCGGGCGTTCGTCTTGGACAGCGTGATCTCCGACGGCAGCACCCGGGGGGTGACCGCGGCCTTGAGCACGGTGAACGACTTCGACAGCACCATCATCCCGAGCGCGGCCGGGTAGAGCAGCCAGTCGTCGAAGTGCAGCGCCATCACCACGGCCATCAGGCCCTGGCCGATCGAAGACGCGCACATCGCCAGCCGCCGGCCGCGCTGCACCTTGTCGAGCGCGGGCCCGATCACCGGCGCGACCAGCGCGAACGGTGCGATCGTGATGAGCAGGTAGAGCGCCACCTTGCCCTTGCTCTCGCCGCTGGTGGCGGCGAAGAACAGGGTGTTGGCCAGCGCGATCGCCATCGCCGCGTCGCTGGCGTAGTTCAGCATCACGGCGTAGGTCAGCGAGGTGAGGCCGGACTTCTCGGCGCCGTCGGCCTTCGTCGCGCGCTGGAAGGCGCCGACGGCCTGGCCGGTCAGCTGGCGGCTGCGCATCGCCGCCACCCGCGTGACGGTGATCTTCTTCGGCAGCTTCGGCGTCCCGCCCGGCGTGCGCGGCTCTTCCCGGGGCGGCTGCGGTGGCTGGGGCGCCGGCTCCGGCGGCCGCGGTTCGCCCGCGTAGCCGCCGGTGTCGTAGTGCTCGTACTCGCCGCTGCCGGGGTAGCGTTCGCCCTGGTAGAAGCCACTGCCGGGCGGCTCGCGGCGCACCGGCTCGGTGCGGTGCGGGTCATAGGGCCGGGCCCCGCGCGAGGGCGGCGGCCGGTGGTTCGCCGGCGCGGCCGCGGTGGGGGCTTCGTCGGCGTTCGGCACGCGGCCGCCGGGGAACCCCGCGCGCGGCGGGACGGGCCGCTGGACGCGGGTGGGTGGGGGCGGGCTGCCGTGCTCGGCGCGCGGCGCGGCGGCATCCCGCCAGGACCGGGCCTGCGCGGCGCCCGGTTCCGGCGTCCAGCGCCGCTTGGACTTCCGGCCGTGCGGCTGGCCCGACGGGGTGCCGTCGGAGCCGGAGCGCGAGCCGAAGAGTGCCACGTGTCAATCCTGCCTTACCGGGGGCCGGTTCCGCCTGCTCATCCGTGCTTTCACGCCGGAGCCGGGACGAAGCTCACCCGGAACGTGACCGGCCACTGCTTCCCGGTGAGCAGGAAATCGCCGGTGCCCGGGACGGCGGCGATACCGTTGAGCACGTCTTCGGCGCCCGTGGCGTTCACTTTCGCGCGCAGCTGACCTGCGTCGATCGTCCCGGTCACGCGTCCGGTGGCGGCCTCGATCCGCAGGATGGTGTCGGTGTGCCAAACGTTTGCGTAGACGTCGTCGCCGACGCATTCAAGCTCGTTGAGCTGGTCGCGGCCGACGTCGACACCCCCGGTGACGGCGAAGGTCTTGGGGTCCCGGAAGGTCAGCCGCGCGGAGCCGTTGCTCATCACCAGCCGGCCGCCGGCCTGGTGGCACAGGCCCCAGCCTTCGCCCTGGAACGGCACGCGCCGCAGCTCGGTGAGGGTCGCCGAGTCGCGTTCGATGGCGAACCCGTCCTGCCAGGTGAGCTGCCACAGCGTCGGCCCGAGGACGGTGACGCCCTCGCCGAACAGCGGCGACGGCAGCGTGGCCGTGGTCCGGGGCTCGCCGCCCGCCGGCCCCGCGGTGAGCGTCGACCGCCCGGCGAGCCCGGTGCTCTCGTACAGGGTGTCGCCGGCGAACTCGAGGCCTTCGGTGAAGGCGGCGGGGTCGTGCGGCAGCGTCGAGACCACCTGGACGGTGAGGCGTTCCGGGCCCGCCTCCTGCGCGGGGGCGCCGGCGCAGCCGCCCAGGGCGGCGGCCAACAGCAGCGAGGTGACGATCGGCGTGCGCACGTAGAACAGCCTGGCACGGGCGCCGCGGATGCGTGCGGCACAATTGGCCGTATGACTCTGCTGCTGACCCTGGACGACGGTGCCGTGCAGCGCAAACTCGCCGAAGCGGTGGAGTTCGCGCGAGCTGCGGTGCTGGAGGACGCACCCGAGGAGCAGCTCGGCGCCCATGTGGGCGTCACCCGCGAGGACGCGGTCACGGCGAGTCACCTGTTCGAGGCCCAGGTCCCGGGCTACGGAGGCTGGCGCTGGTCGGTCACGGTCGCGGCAGCGGGCGAAGACGAGCCGGTGACGGTCAGCGAGGTCGTGCTGGTGCCGGGCCCCTCGGCGCTGGTCGCCCCGGCCTGGGTGCCCTGGGAGCGCCGGGTGCGCGCGGGCGACCTCGGAGTGGGCGACATCTTCCCGACGGCGGAGAACGACCCCCGCCTGGTGCCGGCGTACCTCCAGTCGGACGACCCGGCGGTGGAGGAGGTCGCCCGCGAGGCGGGCTTGGGTCGCGTGCACGCGCTGTCCCGGTTCGGCCGTACGGAGGCGGCGGCGCGGTGGCACGCGGGCGAGTTCGGACCGCGGTCGGACATGGCCCGCAGTGCACCGGACGTGTGCGGGACGTGCGGGTTCTTCGTACCGCTGGCGGGCTCGCTGAGCGGGGTGTTCGGGGTGTGCGGCAACGACATCGCCCCGGCGGACGGCCACGTGGTGGACGTGGAGTACGGGTGCGGAGCGCACTCGGAGGTGGAGGTCGAGGTGACCTCGTCGGTCCCGGTGGCCGAGCTGGTGTACGACGATTCTTTGTTGGACTTCACACCGGCACCGGCACCGGCGGTGGTGGAGACGGCGGCGGCCGAGCCGGAGACGGGCATCGCGGAGTCGGACGTATCGCCGGCGGAGGTGGAGCCGGAGACGGTACAGGCGGAGTCTGCTGAGGCGGCGGCTGCGGTGGCCGAGCCTGCCGCGGCGGAGGTCGCTGAGCCGGGTGATGCGGCGGTGGCCGAGCCGGTGACGGCGGTGGCCGAGCCTGCCGCGGCGGAGGTCGCTGAGCCGAGTGCTGCGGCGGTGGCCGAGCCAGCGGCGGCGGAGGCCGAGGCTGCGGCGGAACCGGTGGCGCCTGAGGTGGCCGAGCCGGGTGATGCGGCGGTGACCGAGCCGGTCGCGGAGGAAGCGGTGGCCGAGCCGGTCGCGGCTGAGGTCGCTGAGCCGGGTGAAGCTGCGGAAGCGTCTGAGCCGGTGGTGTCGGAAGCGAGCGACGTGCCCGAAGTGGTCGGCGAGTCGGCCGAGCCGGTGGAGGCCGGTGAAGTTGCCGAAGCGGTCGCAGCTCCGGAGGCGCCCGAGGCGCCGGCCGAACCGGTTGCGGACCCTGCGGTGACCGATGCGGTGGCCGAGCCGGTGGTGGACGAGGTGCTCGAGCCCGCGGAAGCCGAGCCGACGCAAGCCGAGGTCACCGATGCGGCTGTGGTTCGGGCTGCTCCCGAGCCGCAGGAACCCGCGATCGAGCCCGAGACGGGTGAGATTCCGGTGGCCGCCGAGTCGGATGCTGCGGAGGTGGATCCCGTCCCCGCCGAGGTGACCGACCTCGCTGCCGCGCCGGTCTCGGCCGAGTCTGCTGAAAGCGAGCGGCAAGGAGTAGCGGCGCCGACCTCGGCTGAAGCTGAGGCCGAGGCTGAGGCCGCCGTGGTGCCGGAACCCGCCGATGCGGAGCCGACCCAGGTCGAGGTGACCGATGCCGAGCCGGCCTCGGGCGACGTGCAGGGCGATGCGGATGGTGAACCTCAGGACAGCGATGTTCCCCCCGCCGTCCTCACCGACAACGTTGTGAGCGAGGCCGACGAAGCGCAAGCCCAGGTCGACAACGCTCCCGAACGGTGATCGGCGACACCCCTGAGCCGGGCGATCCCTTCGGGACCGCGCGGCTCCGCGAGGCCACCCTGCGCTCCTGGCGGGACTCGCCCACCCGGCTCACCGAAGACACCAACGTCGAACGGGACCTCCGTGTCGGCGCCTACCGGGATCGGCTGTTCGTCGAGCTCGCGCAGAACGCCGCCGATGCCGCCATGGCCGGGGGGACGCCCGGGCGGGTTCGGGTGTCCCTTGTGGACTCCGAACTGCGGTTCGCCAACACCGGCGCTCCGCTCGACGCCCGGGGCGTCGCCTCGCTCGCCTCGCTGCGGGCCTCCGGCAAGACCGGGGAGACCGTCGGGCGCTTCGGGGTCGGGTTCGCCGCCGTGCGGACCGTCTCCGACGAACCGCGCGTCGTCTCCGCCACCGGCGGGGTCGCCTTCTCCGCCGATCGCACCCGGCAAGCCGCCGGGATCGAGGGGGACGTTCCCGTCCTGCGGCTCCCGTGGCCCGTTCCCGCCGACGTGCCGCCCGGCTTCGACACCGAAGTCCGGCTGCCGCTGCGGGACGGCGTCGACGGGCGGACCCTGCTCGACGACCTCGCCCGGGACGTCGCCGATCTGCTGCTGGCCCTGCCCTGGCTGGCGGAATTCGACGTCGACGGTCGCGTTTGGACGCGCGAAGCCGACGGCGAACACGTCGAAATCCGGGGCCCCGAACGGGAAACGCGCTGGCTGACTCATCGCGGCGATGTCGTGTGGGCGGTCCCAGTCGGTGCCGATGGGGCACCGCGGCCGCTCGACGAGGATGTTCTGCACGCCCCGACGCCCACCGACGACGGGCTGTCGCTGCCCGCCCGGCTGCTCGCTTCCGTTCCGGTCGAACCGTCGCGACGTCGCGCGCTGCCCGGACCCGAACTGGCGCAAGCGCTCGAGGCGGCGGCGAAGGAATACGTCGGGCTCGTCCGGCTGCTGCCGGCCGGGCAACGGTTCGCGCTCGTGCCGGTGCCCGGGTTTCCGAAGTCCACTGTAGACAACAAGCTGCGTGACGAGGTCTTGGCCGTCCTCGCGGTGGAACCGTGGCTGTCCACTCGGGACGGCAAGGAAGTTGCCGGTCGGCAGGCCCGGGTGCTCGACGTCGACGTGCCCGGCCTGCCCGCGCTGCTCGCCGAGCTCGTGCCCGGCCTGGTCGAAGGGCCCGCGCAAGTCATCAAAGCCGTTTCGGGGCAAGTGATCGGCATCGAAGAGGTGCTGGACACGCTCACCGGCGTCACGCGCGATCCGGGCTGGTGGCGGGAACTCTACGCGGCACTGGCGATCGCCGTCGAGTCGCACGCGCTCGCCGCCGAACGGCTGGACGGTCTGCCCGTTCCGCTGTCGGACGGCCGGACGCTGCCGGGCGCCCGCGGCTGCCTGCTCGTCGAAGGCTCGGCCGAACTGCTTGATCTGCTGTCCGATGTGGACATCCCGGGGCTGCGGCTGGTGCACCCGGCCGCCTCGCACCCGCTCCTGGAACGCTTGGGTGCCAAGCACGCTGACGCCCGCGAACTGCTCAACGCCGATCAGCTGCGTGACGCCGTCGAGCGCAGCACCGAGGACGTCCGGTCCGGTTTGGACGGTACGACGCTCGCCGGTGCGGTGCTGCGGCTGATCGCCGACTGCGGGGACGACGCCCCGCGCTGGGTCGGTGCGCTCGCCTTGCCCGGCACCGATACCTGGCGCCGGGCCGACGAACTCGTCCTGCCGACGTCGCCGCTGCTCGACATCTTCGACGAGGAAGTGTTCGAAGAAGACGGCGCGATGGACGTCCTCGACGAGGACTTCGCCGAAGACTGGCCGCAAAGCACCCTCGAAGCCGCCGGTGTGCTCGACTCCTTCGCGGTGGTCGTCGACGACGAGCCGCACGAGCCCGACCACGACCTGCCCGACGAGGAAGCCTGGTGGGACTCGCGGCCGAAGCCGCCGTCGACGCTCGTCGCGATCCGTGACCTGGACCTCGTCGCCGACGACGCCTGGCCCGCCGCCCTGCGCCTGCTCGCCGCGCGACCGGAAACCTGGCAGGCCCTGCGCGCGCCGCACGGGCACGCCGCTTGGTGGATCGCGCAGTACGCCGTGCTCGAAGGGGCCGCGCCGAACGAATGGCGGCTGCCGGACGCCGATCTGGCGGGGCTCTTCGACGAGATTCCCGATGTCGGCCTGAGTGCAGAACTTCTTGGGATTGCCGGTGTCCGCGCGGACCTGACATTGTCCAGTGTGGACGAGGCGAAAGATGTCCTCGACCGGCTCGCCGACCCGGAACGCGTGGTCTCGCCCGGGCTGACCACGCGCGCTTACGACGCCGTCGTCGAGTCCGGATTGGAGCCGGGCGTGCCGCGGGCCGTCCGGGCCGCGGACGGGTCCGTTGTGGACGACGCGCTGGTTCTGGACGTGCCGTGGGTCGCCGGGGCGCTCGAACCCGGCCAGTACCTGGTCGCCCCCGAGGACCCGGAGCGGCTGGCGGACCTGCTCGACCTGCCGCTCGCGAGCACGGAGGAGGCCCGGGTCGTCAGCGAGGGCGAGTACGCGCCCTGGGCCGAGCTCCCCGCGCTGAAGCTCGTCGCGGACCAGCTCGGCATCCGGCTCCCGGACGGCGGCGTCCTGGTGCACGACCCGCTCTCCGTGCGCATCCAAGGTGCCGAACACGACGTCCAGTGGTGGTCCGACGACCGGTTGCACGCGGCCGACACGTCGGAGGGCTTGGCCCGCGCGTTCGCCTGGGCGGCCGGGCGCTGGCCCGACCGGCACCTGATCACTGCTCTCCTCGAGGACCCTTCGCCCAGGACGCTGCTCGCGTAAACGGCAGCGCCTCAGAGCCGCTGGGCCGACTTCGACCCGCGACGGGCGGCGGCGCGCTGCCAGGCGATGATCGCCAGGCCGACGAAGCCGAGCGCGAAACCGGACAGCGCGGTCTGCACCCACAGCCCCGAAGTCGTGAAGAAGAGCACCACCAGCGCGACAGCCCAGATCGAGGTGCCTACGATCACCACCGGCGTCAGGTCGGTGAGCCTCTTGGGCAGCTCCGGCGTGTGCCGCAACGAGCCCGTAACCTCCGGTGGATTGATCGGTTCACTCACGTGGTGAAGGGTACTCCGCAGCAGCGAGAGAATGGGCAGGGCGAATGGCGGAGCAGGAGACGACCCGCACCGGGACGTCCACACTGGACCGGTTCTTCAAGATCACCGAGCGGGGGTCGACCGTGCCGCGCGAGCTGCGCGGCGGCCTGGTCACCTTCGTCACGATGGCCTACATCGTGGTGCTGAACCCGCTGATCATCGGCAGCTTCTCGGCCGGCGACGCGGGCGCGCACAAGGACGTCCTGGGCGGCATCCTCCCGGTGCCGCAGGTCGCCGCGGTGACCGCGCTGGTCGCCGGCGTGATGACCATCCTCATGGGCCTGGTCGCGAACTACCCGTTCGCCATCGCGACCGGCCTGGGCATCAACAGCCTGGTGGCGGTCACCATCGCCCCGCAGATGACCTGGCCCGAGGCGATGGGCCTGGTCGTCATCGAGGGCGTGATCATCGTCCTGCTGGTGCTCACCGGGTTCCGCACCGCCGTGTTCCGGGCCGTGCCGGCCGCGCTGAAGTCGGCGATCGCCGTCGGCATCGGCGTGTTCATCTGCCTGATCGGCCTGGTCGACGCCGGGTTCGTACGGCGGCTGCCGGACGCCGCGCACACCACCGTCCCGGTCGGCCTGGGCATCAACGGCTCGATCGCCTCGTGGCCGACCGCGGTGTTCGTCGTGGGCCTGCTGGTCACCGGCATCCTGGTCGTCCGGAAGGTCAAGGGCGCGATCCTGATCGGCGTGCTGACCTCGACCGTGCTGGCCATCGTCGTCGAGGCGATCGTCAAGGCCGGGCCGTCGCAGGGCACCAACCCGAAGGGCTGGAACCTCGGCTACCCGGCGCTGCCGGACCAGGTGCTCGGCCTGCCGAACCTCTCGCTGGTCGGCGACGTCTCGTTCGGCGCCTGGACGCGGCTGCCGATCATCACCGTCTGCCTGCTCGTGTTCACGCTGGTCCTGGCCGACTTCTTCGACGCCATGGGCACCATGACCGGCCTCGCGAAGGAGGCCGACCTGCTCCCGGCGGACGGTCAGCTCCCCAACGTCGGCAAGGCGCTGTTCGTCGAGGGCCTCGCGGGCGCGGCCGGCGGGTTCGGCTCGGCCAGCTCGAACACCGTGTTCGTCGAGTCGGCGTCCGGCATCGCCGAAGGCGCGCGGACGGGACTGGCGAACGTCGTCACCGGCGTGCTCTTCATCGCCGCGATGTTCCTGACCCCGCTCTACCAGGTGGTGCCGGTCGAGGCGGCCGCGCCGGCCCTGGTCGTGGTCGGCGCGATGCTGATGGCGCAGGTCCGCGACATCGACTTCACCGACTACTCGATCGCGCTGCCCGCGTTCCTGACCATCGTCGTCATGCCGTTCACCTACTCGATCGCGAACGGCATCGGCGCCGGGTTCGTCAGCTACGTCGTGATCCGCGCCGCCACCGGCAAGGCCCGTCAGGTGCACCCGCTGATGTGGGTGATCGCGCTGGCGTTCGTCGCCTACTTCGCGGTCGGGCCGCTGCAGGCGGCGTTCCGCTGATCAGCCCGCGGCACTGACCTTCATCGCGGCGTCCAGCACGCCGCGGTTGCGGTCGAATTCGGCGGGCGGCGCCTCGTAGCGGATCGTGACGAGGCTGTCGCCCGCGCCGAGCCCGATGACGGTGGCCCGTAGGGGGTAGCCGTCGCGGAGGTAGGTGTAGTCCCATTCCGCCGCATCCCCTTCCCCGATGTCACCGGCGGCCACGGGCTTGACGACCGAGTCGGTCTGGTGCGCCTTCGCGGCCACGGCTTTGAGCCCGCTCAGCGCGTCCTCCTGCGTGATCGGCACCTTGTCGGTCTCCAGGAGGAGCTGACCGCTGCGGTAGCTCGCGCGGTCGTTCTCGTGCGTGACTGTCCAGCCGGTCGGGACCGGGATCTGGATCGACCAGCCGCGCCCGCCGGCCACATCGGGGAAGTTGTAGGCCTCCAGGGTTCCCTGGTACGGCAGCGTGGTGGTCGCCGGCATCGACGGCGACGGCGGTGGTGCGGCGGCGGGCGCTTCCTCGCCGCCGCCTGCGAACTGGACCACCACGATCGCCAGGACCGCCGCGCCGACCACGGCCGAGCCCACCAGCTTCTTGTTCATCCGACTCCCCAGGTTTCTGCTCCTGGGGAAGACGCACGGCCCTGTTCCAGGTTGCGGATAGACGGAGATCACCCGCGCGGCGAAGTTTCGTAAGGTATGCTAACTATATGTCCGGCGACACGCACGAACGCTCTTTGGCGAGCCGTCTGCGTCTCGCGGTGGTCCGGCTCAACCGCCGGCTGCGGGCACAGCGCGTCGGGGACGACCTCACGCTGACGCAGGTCGCCGCGCTGTCCACCCTGCACAAGTGTGGTGCGCTGACCCCGGGTCAGCTCGCCGCGAAGGAAGGCGTCCAGCCACCTTCGATGACGAGGGTGATCGCCGCGCTCGAGGAACTGGGGTTCGTCGAGCGGCGCCCCCACCCGACCGATGGCAGGCAAGCCATCGTCGAGCTGTCCGAGAGCGGGCTGGCCTACGTTCGGAGGGCCATTTCCGTGCGGGAGGCGTGGCTGGACCGGCAATTGGCGGAACTCGGCGACGAAGAGCTCGAAGTGCTCTCCAAGGCCGCCGAAATCATAGACAGGATGGCGGGGAACTAACCACGGTGACGGCCACGGGTAGCGAAACCAAGCGTTCGATCCAGACCACTGCTACCCGGGAATCGGCCGCACCGCCGTCCGCGTCACCACCGTCCGGACCCCGGCGCGGCAGCATGTTCGCCTCCCTGCGCGTCCGCAACTACCGGCTGTTCTTCACCGGCCAGGTCATCTCGAACATCGGCACCTGGATGCAGCGCATCGCCCAGGACTGGCTGGTGTTCACCCTCAGCGGCAACAACCCGATCGCCCTCGGGGTCGCGGTCGCGCTGCAGTTCACGCCGACGCTGTTCCTCTCGCTCTGGGCCGGCGTCCTCGCCGACCGCGTCGACAAGCGGCGGCTGCTCACCTGGATCCAGGTCGCGGCGTGTTCGCAGGCCGTCATCCTCGGCGTGCTCGACCTGAGCGGGATCGCCGCGCTGTGGCACGTCTACGTCCTGTGCTTCACCCTCGGCGTGACGGCGGCGCTGGAAGTGCCGACGCGGCAGTCGTTCGTCGCCGAGATGGTGGGCCGCGACCAGGTCACGAACGCCGTCGCGCTGAACTCGTCGATCTTCAACATGGCGCGGATCGTCGGCCCGGCGATCGCCGGGTTCGCGATCACCTGGATCGGCACCGGCTGGCTGTTCATCGCGAATGCGCTCAGCACGGTCGCGGTGATCACCGGGCTGATCCTGATGAACCCGGACAAACTGTTCCGCGTCGCGGCCGTGCCGCGCGAGAAGGGCCAGCTGGCCGAGGGCCTGCGGTACGTCCGCCGCCGGTCGGACCTGATGACGGTGATGGTGCTGGTGCTGTTCGTCAGCACGTTCGGCATCACGTACTTCAGCTCGCTGCCGATCGTCGCCGCGAACGTCTTCCACACCGCGGCCGACGGCTACGGCCTCCTCTCGACGCTGGTCGCGGTCGGCACCTTCACCGGCGCGCTGATGTCCGCCCGCCGGGGCACCAAGGGGCGCCCGCGGGTGCGGCTGATGCTGGTGTCCGCGTTCTTCCTGGGCGTGTTCGAGCTGCTCACCGCGTTCATGCCGACGTACCTGACGTTCGGCCTCGGCCTGATCCCGCTCGGCTTCGCCACGATGACCTTCCTCAACACCGCGAACGCGCTGGTGCAGACGTCGGTCAGCCCGGAGATGCGGGGACGCGTGATGGGCTTGTACGTGCTGGTGCTGATCGGCGGCAACCCGATCGGCGGGCCGATGGTCGGGTGGATGGCCCAGGAGTTCGGCGGGCGGTCTCCGTTCTACATCGGCGGCGCGGTTTCGGCCGTGGCCGCGGTCGTGTGCGCGGTGGTGCTGATCCGGCGGGGCGGGATTTCCTGGCCGGTGAAGCGCGGCCTGGGGCTGCGGGTGCTCAAGCGGACGAAGTTCTGACGGGACGTATCGGTTCGAATTCACGGCGTGACCGTATCGGCGACCACCGACAAAAACCGGGGGCCAGCCGCCTCGATGTCACCCGGAAGAGTGAGATCGGAGTCTCTGTCGCCGCTCTCTTGCCCGCGCAGATGAGGTTAGGCTAACCTCATGCTTGTCCGCTTCGTGGTGGGAGCGGCAGTCAGTTCGGGAACGGACGGAGCCCCGGCCCTGGGAAAACCCCAGGCCGGGGCTTCGTTCACATCAGCGCAGTGTCCGGCTGGCGCACGCGGTCGGTCAAGGGACTCCCGCCCGGCGGGACCGGCAGGTGCGTCAGAGTCATCCCGAAGTACACGCGGTACGCCGCGCGGATCGCCTGCGAAGAAGGCAGGCGAAGCTCGTTCCGGACGCCGTCGACCGTCTCGATCAGCTTGTCGCCCGACAGCGTCACCCGGCCCTGCGACGTCGGGCGGGAGCACGTCAGCGAGCGGGTGAAGTGGGACTCGGGCGACGTCGTCTGCCACCACGCCATCGGGATGAAGTCGGCCAGCGGGCGCGGGCGGCGCTCCAGGCGGTACTGCGGCTCGCCGTCCCGCAGGACGTCGAAGTCGCCGTGCGGTGCGTCCAGCACCAGGAACTCGCCCTCGGGGTCCGGTTGGCCGTCCACGGCGGACAGCCGCAGCGGATGCCGGGAGAACCGGCCGAAACCGACGTCCACCAGCCAGTCCTCCTCCAGGGAAACGACGATCGCCGCGTGGTCCAGGGGCGGGCCGAGCGTGCCGTCGGCGTGGAAGACCTGCGCCGCGTGCAGTGAAGCGTCGTACCCCAGTTCGCGCAGCAGTGCGACGAACAGGCCGTTCAGCTCGTAGCAGAACCCACCCCGGCGGCGGTGCACGATCTTGGCGAACAGGGCGTCCTCGTCCAGCTCGACGGGCTCGCCGAGGTGGCTGCTCAGGTTCTCGAACGGCACCGCGGACAGGTGGCGCTCCTGCAGGTGGCGCAGCGTCGCGAGGTCGGGCGCGGCCGGGCGGGCGACGCCGAGGCGGTCCAAGTACGCGTCGATGTCCATGCCGCCCACTGAAACACCTCGACCGCACTCGAGGTCAAGGGATTTTCACCCGGCGACGAAAACGGGGCCCTCCCCGCAAGGGAGGGCCCCGCCGACGAGAAAACTCAGCCGAGCAGCAGGCCGTTGCCGCCCGCGACGGCGTTGTCGAAGCGCTTGCTGATCTCCGCCCAGTTGAAGATGTTCCACAGGGCCTTGACGTAGTCGGGCTTCACGTTCTTGTAGTCCAGGTAGAACGCGTGCTCCCAGACGTCGACCAGCAGGATCGGCACGGTCGGCAGGATCAGGTTGTTGTGGTGGTCACGCAGCTGCTGGGTGATCAGCGTCTTGCCGATCGGGTCCCAGGAGAGCGCGCCCCAGCCGTTGCCCTGGATCGTGGTCGAGACGGCGGTGAACTGCGCCTTGAACTTGTCGAAGGAGCCAAACGCCTCGTCGATCGCCGCGGCCAGCTCGCCGGTCGGCTTGTCGCCACCTTCGGGCGACAGGATCTTCCACCACACGACGTGGTTGGCGTGGCCGGCCAGGTTGAAGGCCAGCGTCGTCTCGAGACCGACGATGTTGCCGAAGTCACCGGCGTCGCGGGCTTCCGCGATCTTGTCGAGCGTGTCGTTCGCGCCCTTGACGTAGGTCGCGTGGTGCTTGCTGTGGTGCAGCTCGTTGATCTCGCCGGAGATGTGGGGCGCCAGGGCGCTGTAGTCGTAGTCGAGATCGGGGAGCTCGTAGCGGGCCATTGGCCCTCCTTCTGTCTTCGACACAAGTTTCCGGTATCGAACCTAGTAGCACACGCCCCCTTGCGGCGAGCGGGGGCAGGTGGCCGTCACTGCGTGGGACGGCGGCTCTTCAAGTGGCGTACCCGAGGGTCCGGCACCCGAAACCGAGCCTGCTACCTGCACCTAAGTGGAGGTCAACGAGCTGTGAGATCGATCATTCAGGCGCGGAACTCGTCGAGCCGCAGCGCCAGTTCGTCGAACACGGCGACGTTGCACTCGAACGCCACCAGTGTCTCCTCGATCACGCGGGCGCGCTCGTCGTCGTCCCAGGGCGCGTTGTCCAGCTTCGCCCGGTACTGGTCCCGGAAGCGAGGGGCGCTGCCGATGCCGTCGAAGTGGTAGAACAGCGCACCCGCCTCGGCGACGTCGTAGTTCTTCTCGAGCGTCCGCCGGATGACCTGGCCGCCGGCGATGTCGCCGAGGTAGCGCGTGTAGTGGTGGGCCACGTACCCGCCGGCCCACGTCGAGGCTTCGCGAATCCGGGCGACGTACTCGCGAGTGGCGGCCAGCGGCGAGATCGTCGCGCGCCAGTCCGGGCCGGCGAGGTGGGCGAGGTCGCGCTCGAGGAGCGGGAGGCGCCGCAGCTCGTCGAAGACGAACTCGCCGCCGACGCCGTCGCCGGCCATCGCGTCGCTCGCCGCCTCGATCGCGCCGTAGATGAAGTAGTACTGGATCGCCAGCTGGGTGTAGCCGTCCCGCGTCAGTTCCCCGCCGAGCAGGGCGCGCATGTAGGCCGAGTAGTTCGCCCGGTCGTGGACTTCGAGGGTCGACGCGCGCAAGGTCGCCGAAAACGGGCGGGCGTCCGTGGTCACCGACATGGGCAGGCCTCCCGGCGATCGATCTGACACGCTGTCAGAAAGATCGTAGGGCAAGAATCGGACTTAGGCCACCCTAAACCGTCGCGCCGACCGCGCGCAGGACGAACCGCACCGCCGCCTCGACGACGTCCTCCAGCTGGTCGGCGGGTCCGTCGACCAGGGTCCGGTTGCCCAGCGCCGCGGTGATCATCGGGATCAGGACGTCCGGGTCCTCGGCCGGCCAGCGGCCCAGGTCGACGCCGCCGGCGAGGATCGCGCGCAGGCGGTCGGTGATCGGGTCGGCGTGCGCGCTGATGCGGCGGTACGCCGCCGGGGCCAGTGCCGACGCCAGCGCCGTGCCCGGTGGCATGTGGTACTCGGCCAGCACGCGCAGCTGCAGCCGCACGAACGTGGCCAGCTGGTCCACCGGATCCGCCTGGGCCTCGACGGCTTCGGTCAGCCGCGTGACGTACTGGGCCGCTTCGTCCTCGACGAAGGCGACGAGCAGGCTCTCCTTGTCGGGGAAGTGGTTGTACAGCGCCGTCCGGCCCACCCCGGCCGCCGACGCGACGCCGGCGAGGGTGATCGCGTCGAAGCCGCGCTCGTAGAGCTGCGCGCGCAGGACGTCGAAGACCCGGGACCGCACCTCGCGCCGGTGCGCCTCCAGCGACTCACCGAGAATCTTCGGCATCCGCCCAGGCTAGCGTCAATCGGCCACCGGCCACGTGTGCACCGGTTCGCCCGCCTCGGACAGCTCGAGGTAGCGCCCCAGCATCAGGCTGAGCGCCGCCTCGCGGTCCAGGCCGCGTTCCTGGGCGCGCAGGACGTAGTCACGCTGCCAGGTCGCGCCGGTCCGCCGCGCCAGGCACCGGCGCTCGATGATCCCGAGGTAGCGCTCGCGGGCCTCGTCGGAGACGTCGGAGCGGCGCAGGCCCTCGTGGGCCAGCGGCAGCAGCACGCGCAGCGCCAGCTCGTCCGGCGGGATCCAGCCGATGCCCGGCCAGTACAGCTGCCCGTCGAAGCCGCGCCGCGCGCCCGCGTAGAAGTTTTCCTCGGCGGCCTGGAACGACATCTGGCTCCACACCGGGCGTTCCGCCTCGGCCAGCGCGCGCTGGGCGCCGTAGAAGAAGGCCGCGTTCGCCACCGTGTCGACCACCGTCGGGCCGGCCGGCAGCACCCGGTTCTCCACGCGCAGGTGCGGCAGGCCGTCGACGACGTCGTACACCGGGCGGTTCCAGCGCCAGATGGTGCCGTTGTGCATGCGCAGCTCGGTGAGCTTCGGCGCCTGACCCGCGTCGAGCGCCTCGATCGGGTCTTCGGCGTCGGTTTCCGGGAGCAGGCCGGGGAAATAGCGGACGTTCTCCTCGAACAGGTCGAAGATGGACGTGATCCAGCGCTCGCCGAACCACACCCGCGGCCGCACGCCCTGGTTCTTCAGCTCCTCCGGCCGGGTGTCGGTCGCCTGCAGGAACAGCGGGATCCGCGTCTCGTGCCACAGCGCCTTGCCGAGCAGGAACGGCGAATTCGACGCGAGCGCGATCTGCAGCCCGGCCAGGCACTGCGCCGCGTTCCAGTGCGCGGCGAACTCCTCGGGCGCGACCTGCAGGTGCAGCTGGACGCTGGTGCAGGCGGCCTCCGGCAGGATCGACTCCGCGTAGCTGCGCAGGCGTTCGGGCTGCTGGCCCGGCAGCGGCACGCCTTCCATGGCGAGCACCGTGCGTTCGCCGCGGGCGGCGAAGATCTGGTCGTTCAGCGAGGAGTACCGGGTCTTGTTGGTGAGCCACTTCTGGTCGAAGTGCTCGTGCTTCAACGTCGGCAGGATGCCGATCATCGCCAGCGCCGAGCCGGTGTCACGCGCCTTCGTCGTCGCGGTGTCGAGGTACGCGCGGAGGTCGTCTTCGAGCTGGAGCGCGGAATCGCCCGCCAGCGGCCGCGGCGGGACGTTCAGCTCGATGTTGTGCTGGCCCAGCTCGGTGGTGAACGACGGGTCGTCGAGCGCCTCCAGCACCGCGGTGTTCGTCATCGACGGGCGCAGCTCGCGATCGACCAGGTTCAGCTCGACTTCGAGGCCGATGTTCTTGCGGGGGAACGAAAAACTGCCATCGGTGAGCATGCGGGCCAGCGTGTCCAGACAACGCTGGACCTTGCGGCGGTACCTTCCTCGGTCCAGCGTGTTGAACGACTGAGCCTCGAGGTCCATCCCCATGACCATCCCTGCTTCGTGTCGGCGTGGACTAGGACGTGTTTCAGGCCCCGGCGGACAACCGTTACACAGGCGATGCAGCCGGGCTAGCGGCCAAACTGGTGCACTCCGTCACGGTCAGTTAACCGAAAGCAAAATGGCGCCGTTCGCACCACATCACGGCGGACGTTCGGACGAGTGAGCCCCCCGGCAAGCGGGTGACAGACTGGGCGGATGGGCGTGATCCACATCGACCACTCCGGCGATCCCCGCGTCGACGATTTCCGCCACCTGTCCACTGCGGACCGCCGGCCCGACCGGCCCGGCGGGCGGGGGCTCGTCATCGCCGAAGGCACCGTCGTGGTGTCCCGGCTGGTGGCGTCCCGCTACCCGGTCCGTGCCCTGCTGGGCGTGCAGCGGCGGTTCGCCGAACTGGCCGGGGACCTGGCCGGGCTCGACGTGCCCCAGTACGTCGCCTCCGCGGAAACCATGGCCGAGGTGGTCGGTTTCCACCTCAACCGCGGGATCCTCGCCGTCGCCGACCGGCCCGCGCCGCTGACGGTCCCCGACGTCACCGGCGGCACCGGCCCGGTCGCCGTGCTGGAAGGCGTGGGGGACCACGAAAACCTCGGCGCGCTCTTCCGCAACGCGGCCGCGCTCGGCGTCGGCGGCGTGCTGCTCGGCCCCGGCTGTTCCGACCCGCTGTACCGGCGCAGCGTGCGCGTGTCGATGGGGCACGTCCTGCGCGTGCCGTTCGGGCACCTGACGGACTGGCCGGGCGGGCTCGACGACCTCCGGGCGCGCGGGTTCGCCGTCGCGGCGTTCACCCCGCGGCCGGGTTCGATCCCGCTGCGCGAACTGCGTGAGCACGCGCCCGGGCGAGTGGCGTTGCTCTTCGGCGCCGAAGGTCCCGGGCTGACCGAGACGGCGCTCGCGGCGGCTGATCATGCCGTCCGGATACCCATGCCGGCGGGAGTCGATTCACTGAACATCGCCACGGCCGCCGCCATTGCCTTCTACGAACTGGCCCGGGACGGCTAGAGTTTTGGTCTCCGAGGCGGAAAGGGGCACCATGGAGCTGCGGATCCGCGGCGAGCGCGCCGTGCTGGCCGGCCCGGGCGGGGAGCACGCGCGCGAGGTGGACCCGCACAAGCTCGCGATCGGTGCCGAACTGGCGCAGGCCCTGCACGAGTGGGCGCGCGTCGCGTCCGCGGTCACCGCCGACCCGGGGGCGGAGGCGGGCGCGGTGGTCTCGCAGCGTGGCCGCCAGCTGGCCGGCCGGCTGGCCTCGGTGATGGGCACGGCCGTGCGGTTCGTGGATCCGGTGACCGGGGCCGACACCGTCGTCGAGCCGCCCCCGCCGTCCACCGAACCCGGCCACCGGTTCGTCCGGGCGGTGCTCGGGCCGCCCGGCCCGCCCGGCGAGCCGACGCCGTGGCTGACCGGGCTGACCGTGTCGGCGTTCATCGCGGCCGTGGTCGTCGTCGCCATGCTGGCGCTGGCCTCGACGCTGGCCCGCGAGACCAGCGGCTGGCTCGCCCTGGCGGCGTCGGTGATCGTGACGGCCGGGATCACCCCGTCGCTGTGGCTGATCCGCCGCACCCCGATCCTGCGCTGGGCCGCCTACGGTGCGGCGGGCGGGGTCGTGATCGCGTGGATCGGCGTGCTGGTGATCGCCTTCTAGCGCAGCCTGGCGTAGGTCACGAGCGTGCCCTGGGCGCTGGTCGCCGTCTGGCTGCGGAAGAAGTAGCCGTGGAACGCGGCGATCTGGCGGACCAGTTCGGGGGAAACGCCGAACTGGCCGGTGAAGAACGTCACGCTGGTGCTGCCGTCGAACTCACCCGCCAGCCAGCCGACGCGCACGGAGCGGGGGAACGCCCGGAGCACCCACAGCAGTGGCGGCACCCCCAGCACGGTGAGGGCGAAGCCGATCGCGGCGATGCGCTCGTCGCCGGTCAGCGTCGCCGTCAAGAGCCCGCCGACGAAGCACAGCGCGGCCCACCCCGCGGGGGCGAGGAAGCCGGTGAACGACATCCGGAACTTCGGCGTGGGGACCGGCGATCCGCGCCGCAGCAACACGATCCGATCGGTGCTGTCGGCGAATTCCGCGGCGGGGAGCAGCCCCTCGGCACCGGCGATTTCGGCGATCCGGGCCGGCGTCAGCTTCGCGTGCCGGACGCTCACCCACAGCTCGTCGCGACCGTCGAGGTGGTTGCGCAGCCACTGTTCCCGGTCCGGCGACCCGGCCGGGACCTCGTAGGCCGGGATGACCCGTGGGGCCGGGGTGCCGAACACCAGGCCGGGGCGCGTCTTCCGGAACAACAGGTCGAGGTGGTTGCGGGTCGACTCGCACGGACCGGCGGAGAAGTAGCCGTAGAGCGAAGCGACTTCGCCGAGCAGTTCGGCGGACACCGACGGCGGCGGCAGCACGACCACCTGGGCACTGCCGTCGAACGGTTCGTCCAGCCACGGCATGCGCGGTGACCGGCCGGCGATCCCCCGGATCAGGAACTGCGCCGCCACCGCGGCGATCAGGTAGACGGGGATCAGCACGAGCGGCCACTTCTGCTCGGCGGTGGCCGCGACCCAGGTGCCCGCCGTCACCACGGCGATGCCGAGGACCCCGGCCAGGGTTTGGACCGTGCTCAGGTCGAGCCGCCCTCCGGTCGTGCGGGGCCGCAGTTCTTCGTCGGGCAGGCCGGTCCGCCGCAGCAGCAGGAGCCGGTCGGTCGGGTCGGCGGCTTCGGCGACCACGGTCATCCCGGCCGCCGCCGCGGCCTTGCCGATCTCGTCGCGGCCGAGCCGCAGCCGCCGCGAGCTCGCCCAGAACTGCTCCTGCGCGCTGAGCAGCTTCGCGAGCCGCCGCCGGTCGGCGTCCGTGCCCGGCCCGCGGTCGAACGGCGGTGGGAAGAGCCCGGGCGCGAACTCGAACCGCAGGGCCCCGGCGTGGCCGGTGGCGGTTTCGCGGTAGCGGCGCGAGTGCGCGGCCTGCCGGATGGTCGTCGGATCGAGGCCCCACTGCGCGGGCGCCACTTCGGCCACCGGGGCGCCGCTGAACGCGCGGTACCGCAGCTCGCCGAAGCGGACGAGCCAGGCCTGCTGGTCACCGTGCATGATCGATCCCTCCCTCAGCGTGACATCGTAGCCTGGCGGGATGGAGCAGCTGGACGCTTTGCGAAAGTTGTGCCTGGCCCTGCCGGAGACGACCGAGCGGCTCAGCCACGGAGAGCCGACGTGGTTCGTGCGCGGCAAGAAGACCTTCGTGATGTTCGCCGACCACCACCACGACGACGTGCTCGCGTTCTGGTGCCCGGCGCCGCCGGGGGTGCAGGAAGAACTGGTGCGCACCGAGCCGGACCGGTTCTTCCGGCCGCCGTACGTCGGGCACCGCGGCTGGCTGGGGGTCCGGCTGGACGTCGACGTCGACTGGGGCGAGATCGGCCGGATCGTGCGCGAGGCCTACCGGCTCGTGGCGCCGAAGACACTCGCGGCGCGGGTGGACTAGCGCTCCAAGGCCACCTCGGGTGGCCTTGGAGCGGTGGGGTCTCAGCCGCGCTGGGAGCGGACCCCGAGCAGCACGTCCTCCCAGGACGGAACGATCGGGTGGTTCTTCTTGGTCTTCGGTCGTGGCTCCGGTACCGCCGCGTCCTCGTCCGGGTCCGCCGGGACGCGCGGGATTTCGCGGGTGTCGTCGTCCGGGTCCGGCTCGGCCGACGGCAGCTCGGCGCGCTCCGGCACCACGGAATCCAGCGTCGGCTGGAACTCCGTCTCGCGGGCCGGCGCCAAGGCGCGGACCGTGCGAGGGGCGCGGTACGCGTTCGGATCCAGGAGGACCTCGGCGTTCTCGTCCAGCGCCGTCACCGTGCCGCCGTGCGCGCCCGGCGAGAACGCCCAGTGCGCCCGGTTGTCCGACCGCCCGGCCTTCCAGCGGAGCACCACGACCCAGCGGCCGTCGTCGCCCTTCCAGGAGTCCCAGGTGGCCTGCGAGTAGTCGTGGCCGCGCACGCCGAAGCTGTGCGCGACGACCTCACCGAGCGTCTGCACGTCGGGGCCGTCCTCACGGACCGGGTGGGCGCTCTGCGCCAGCTCGGCGGTCCGGGACCGCTCGAGCAGGACCGGGTAGGCGTAGCGCTCGACGCGCTGCGCCGAGACACCGGCGCCCGCGGCGACCTGCTCGACGGACTCGCCGGCCCGGATGCGCTGCTGGATCTCGCGTGGCCGCATCTGGCTCTCCAACTCGATTTCGATCTGGCCGAGGCGGGTGATGTCACCCCGCGCCGCCGCGCGCAGTCGCTCATCAGCCGGGAGCAGGAAACGAGTACGGCTCGCCGGGTCTTCGAGCACGATGGACTTCCCGTCCTCGTGCAGTCCGACCACTCGCAGCGCCCGCATTGTTCTCGCCTCCCCGATCTTCTTCACCGTTGTGGGTGCCCACGTTAGAACGGCGCGTCGGCTTGACGTGCGAGGCGCGCCGAGTCTGCACGGAACTGCCCACTGTTCATTTTGCGTCCTTCGCATCCTTGCTCAGGCAGGTCAGCGGCAAAGGGGTGACACGCCGGGCACGCAAAGTCACGATCGAGTGGATCAAGAAGGCGGTCGGCGCGGCGGGGCGGGGCGGCGGCCCGGCCGGGCCGAGTTCGGCCGCTGTAGGGCGGGGTTGGGCTGCGCCAGACGAGCTGGGCCGGCTGCGCTGCGCCCGGCGGGCTGCGCCAGGCGGGCTGGGGCAGGCGAGGCGGGGTGCTGGGACTTGGCGTGGTCGGGGTGGGGCCGGCCGGGCTCGGCTTCGGCGCGGTTGGCCCGGGTACGCAAAGTCACGATCGAGTGGATCAAGCAGGCGGCAGCCGGACCGTCACGGTGAGGCCGCCGCGCCGGCCGGGCTGGGCCTCCGCGTAGCCGCCGTGGGCCTGGGCCACCGAGCGGACGATCGACAGCCCCAGCCCCGCGTTGCGCGTGTCCCCGGTCCGCTCCGCGCCGGCCAGGCGCCGGAACGGCTCGAACAGTGTCGGTACCGCCTCGGGGGGCACCGGCGATCCCGAGTTCCGCACCTCCAGGGCCGGGTCGCCGCGGACCTCGACGTACGCCCAGCCGCCCGAAGCGTTGTACGTGATCGCGTTGACCACCAGGTTCGTCAGCAGCCGCTCGAGGAGCACCGGGTCACCCGCCACCGTCCGCGGGCGCAGCCGCGTCTCGACCGTCACCCCCGCCGCCGAAGCCTGGGCCGCGGTGGCCCGGACGACCGAGGCCGCGATCTCGTCGAGGCGCACCGGTGTCCGGGAGTGCAGCCCGCGGTCGCTGCGGGCCAGGACCAGCAGGCCCTCGATCATCCGCTCGCTGCGCTCGTTGGTGTGCAGCAGGTGCGTGCCGAGCTTGCGCAGCTCCGGCGGCACCTCCGGGTCGGCCATCGCCACCTCGATCAGCGTCCGCTGCACCGCCAGGGGCGTCCGGAGCTCGTGGGACGCGTTCGCGACGAACCGCTTCTGGCTGTCGAACGACTCCGCGAGCCGGTCGAGCATGCCGTCGAACGTGTCCGCCAGCTCCTTCAGCTCGTCCGGTGGTCCTTCGAGGTTGATCCGGCGGTCGAGCTTGCCCGCCTCCAGCCGGCGCGCGGCCGAGGTGATGTCGTGCAGCGGCCGCAGCGCGCGGCCCGCCATCAGCCAGCCGAACAGCACCGCCAGCGCCGCCGTCGCCACCAGCGCGATCGCCGAGCCGACCAGCAACGTCGACAGCGTCGAGGAGCGGTACTCGTCGAGCGAGCCGCGGAGCAGCTGCACCGCGACCCCCGGAGATCCTCCGATGGCCGTGCCGCCCTGGACGCCGTAGACGGCGTCGGCCGTCCCGATCGTCGTCAGCGCGGCGCGGGCGGGGTCCGGCAGCGTGCTCTGCACCAGCAGGTAGTTGATCACCACGAGGACCAGCCCGGCGAGCAGGAACAGCCCGCCGTACCAGGCCGTGAGCTTCGTCCGGACGGAAAGGCCGTTCACGGCGTGCCGAACCGGTAGCCGGCGCCCGGCACGGTCTCGATCACCGGCGGGTCGCCCAGCTTGCGCCGCAACGTCATCACCGCGACGCGCACCGCGTTGGTGAACGGGTCCGCGTGCTCGTCCCACGCCTTTTCCAGCAGGTCCTCGGCGCTGACCACGGCACCCTCCGCCCGCATGAGCACCTCCAGCACGGCGAACTCCTTCGGCGAGAGCAGCAGGAACCGCCCGTCGCGGGCGGCCTGGTGCCGCGGCAGGTCGAGCACGACGCCGTCGCGTTCCAGCACCGGCGGCAACGCCGGCCGCGCGCGCCGCGACAGCGCCTGGACCCGGGCGACCAGCTCGGCGAACGCGAACGGCTTCGTCAGGTAGTCGTCGGCGCCGAGGCCCAGGCCGGCGACCCGGTCGGTGACGTCGGCGGACGCGGTCAGCATCAGCACCCGCGCCTCGCCGCCCGCCCGGACCACGGCGGCGCAGACGTCGTCGCCGTGCACCTTCGGCAGGTCGCGGTCGAGCACCACGACGTCGTAGCCGTGCACGCCGACGCGTTCCATGGCCTGCTCGCCGTCGTAACAGACGTCGACGGCCATCGAAAAGCGCCGCAGCCCCTCCGCGACCGAGTCGGCCAGCAACCGCTCGTCCTCCACCACCAGCACCCGCACCCGCCCAGTCTGCGCAGGCGGGCCATAAGGAGCGCATAAGCGACGTCGCTTAGCGCGCCCGAATGCCCCGATCCGTAGACCTGGCACTCATCCGGACGAAAGGAATTCGAGCCATGCGGACACGGATAGCCGTCGCGGCGCTCGGGACGGCCCTGCTGCTCGGCGGTTGCGGCGCGAAGCCCGATGACGGGTCGAAGGTCGCTTCGATCTCGACGCCGCCGAAGTCGGGCGGCCCCGCCGCCGCCGACAACAGCGGCAAGAGCGACGAGGACAAGATGCGGGACTTCGCCAAGTGCATGCGCGAGCACGGCGTCGACATGCCCGACCCGAAGCCGGCCGGCGACGGCGGCGGCATGGCGATCACCTTGGGTAGTAAGGACGGCGACACCGCGAAGCTCGACGCCGCCCAGAACGCGTGCAAGCACTTCATGCCCAACGGCGGCGAGATGAAGCCGCCGAGCGCCGAGGACCTCGACAAGATGCGCAAGGAAGCCAAGTGCATGCGCGAGCACGGCGTCGACATGCCGGATCCCGATCCGAGCGGCAAGGGCGCGATGCGGATCGGCGGGCCGGGCGACGACCCGAAGAAGTTCGAAGAGGCCGCCAAGGCGTGCGGCATGGGCATGGCCGGCCGCTCCGAGGCGGGCAAGTGACCGACGTGACCCACCTCAAGCCGCGCCGCCGTGGCCGGACGCGCTGGTTCGTCGCGATCGCCGTCCTGCTCGTGGTGCTGGGCACCGGCTCCGTCGTGCTCCTGACGCGGGTGTCGGGCGCGACGTCCGTCGCGGAGGCGGCACCGCCCGCGGTCGAGACCGCGGAGGTGACCAAGACCGACCTGAGCGAGGAAGAGGAAGCCGACGGCACCCTCGGGTACGGCGACGAGTCGGTCGTCGGCGGCCGCAAGCCCGGCACCATCACGTCGCTGCCGGACGCCGGCGCCGTCCTGACCCGCTGCAAAGCGGTGTACGGGGTGGACGCGAAGCCGGTGCCGCTGTTCTACGGCACGCTGCCGTTCTACCGCGACCTCGCCACGGGCGTGGACGACGGCGCCGACGTCAAGCAGCTGGAGGAGAACCTCAAGGCGTGCGGCTTCGGCGGGTTCGGCACGCCGGACAAGAAGTTCACCGCGGCGACGGCGGCCGCGCTGAAGAAGTGGCAGAAGTCCCTCGGCCTGGAGCAGACCGGCGGGTTCGGCCAGGGTGACGTCGTGCTGGCCGCGGGCGAGCTGCGGGTGTCGGCCGTCCAGGCCAAGCTCGGCTCGCCGGCCCAGGGCGAGGTGCTCAAGACGACCGGCACCGTCCGGTCGGTGCAGGTGAAGCTCGACGCGGCCAAGCAGAGCCTCGCCCAGCAGGGCGCGAAGGCGTCGGTGACGATCAACGGGAAGACGACGCCGGGCACGATCACCGACGTCGGGCGGACCGCCGTCGAAGGCAAGGACCAGGCGGGCCAGGACGACGGCAAGCCGAAGATCACCGTGACCGTCCGGCTCGACGACCCGGCCGCGGCCGGCAGCCTGGACTCGGCCCCGGCGACCGTCCGGTTCACCAAGGACGTCCACCAGGGCGTGCTCGCGGTCCCGGTCGGCGCGCTGCTCGCCCTCGCCGAGGGCGGGTATGCGGTCGAGGTCGACGAGCACGGGCAACGCCGGCTGATCGCCGTCCGAACCGGACTGTTCAGCGGCGGGAAGGTCGAGGTCACCGGCATCGGCCTGGCCGCCGGCATGCGGGTGGTGACGACGTCGTGACACCCGTGCTGCGCGTGCACGAGGTCACGCGCACCTACCCCGGCGAGGTCGCCGCGCTCGACGGCGTCTCGCTCTCGCTGGAAGACGGCGAGATGGTGGCGATCGTCGGGCCGTCCGGGTCCGGCAAGTCCACCCTGCTGCACCTGATGGGCACGCTGGACCGGCCGTCGTCGGGCCGGGTGGAGCTGCGCGGGCACGACGTCGCCGCGCTGCCCGACCGGAAGGTCTCGGCGCTGCGGTCGCGCTGGATCGGGTTCGTGTTCCAGCAGTTCTTCCTCGACGAAGGGATGAGTGCGGTGGACAACGTGTGCACCGGCCTGCTCTACGCCGGGGTGCCGCGGCAACGGCGGCGCGCGCGGGCGCTGGCGGCGCTCGACCGAGTCAAGCTCGGGCACCGGGCGTGGCACCGCCCCGGCGAGCTCTCCGGCGGTGAACGCCAGCGCGTCGCGATCGCCAGGGCCGTGGTCAACGACCCGGCGATCCTGCTGGCCGACGAGCCGACCGGCAACCTCGACACCGGCACCGGCGCTTCGGTGCTTTCGCTGCTCGGCGAGCTGTCGACCGGCGGCACCACGATCGTCGTGATCACCCACGACCGCGAGATCGCGGCGGGCATGCCCCGCCGGATCGAGCTGCTCGACGGGCGCCTGCGCCTCGACACCGGCCTGGTGGGTGCGCGATGACCAAGGTGGCGCTGCCGGAGCCCGCCCGGCTGAAGCCCCCGGACGTCGTCGCGCTCGGCGCCCACGGCATGCGGACGCGGCCGGTGCGGGCGGTGCTTTCCGCACTGGGCATCGCGATCGGCGTCGCCGCGATGGTGGCGGTGCTGGCGATCCCGGCGTCCGGCGCGCAGGCCCTGCACGACCGGCTGGCCGCGCTCGGCCCCAACCTCCTCACCGCCGGGCCGGGCCAGACGCTGTTCGGCGACAACGCCACGCTGCCGGACGACGCGGTCGCGATGGCCCGGCGGATCGGGCCGGTGCGCGCGGCCGCGGGTACCGGGACGACGTCGGCGAGCGTCCGCCGCAGCGACAAGATCGCCCCGGACGAAACGTCCGGGCTGGCGGTGTACGCGGCGCGGCCGGACCTGCTCGGCGTGCTGGGCGGCAAGGTCCGGACCGGTGCGTTCCTGGCGACGGGGAACCAGGACTACCCGGTGACGGTGCTCGGCTCCCAGGCGGCGGCCCGGCTGGGCATCGACCACGTCGACCCGGCCCGGCCACCGCAGGTGCTGATCGGGACGCAGTGGTTCACCGTGGTGGGCATCCTCGCGCCGATGCCGCTCGCGCCGGAGATCGAGCGTTCGGCGCTGGTCGGCTGGGACGTCGCGAAGCGGCTGCTGGGATTCGACGGCCATCCGTCCACTGTGTACGTCCGAGCGGAAGAGTCCCAAGTGGACGGTGTGCGGACGGTGCTGGCGGCGACGCTGAACCCGCAGGCACCGAACGAGGTCCAGGTGCGGCGCCCGTCGGACGCCCTGGCGGCGCAGAAGCTGACGGACACGACCTACAGTGCGCTGTTCCTCGGGCTCGGCGGCGTCGCGCTGCTGGTCGGCGGGGTCGGGGTGGCGAACACGATGGTGATCTCGGTGCTGGAGCGGCGGCGGGAGATCGGCCTGCGCCGGGCGCTGGGGGCGACGAAACGGCAGATCCGCGGGCAGTTCCTGGCGGAGTCGGTGCTGCTGTCCGGCTTGGGCGGCCTGGCGGGGGTGCTGGCCGGAGTGCTCGTGACGGCGGGGTACGCGCTGAGCCAGGGGTGGCCCGCGGTGCTGCCGGCGGGTGCGCTGGCGGGCGGCGTCGGGGTCGCGGCGCTGGTGGGGGCCGTGGCGGGGGCGTACCCGGCGGTGCGGGCGGCGCGGCTCGCTCCCACGCGGGCGCTGGCCTGAGCGGAAGAGGGTGCACTGGACGCGGGGTGGGAGTTACCCTTTCACCCCGCGTCCAGCAGTTTGGAAGACTTCCCACTGCATCGGACGGGTGTTGGATGGACCGGAGGGAGCCGATCGAAGGGCGGGGCGGCTGTGCGAATCGAGGCGAACCGGCGTGATCTCCTGCGGTGGCTGGCGACAGCGGGCGCGGGGCTCGCCGCCGCCGGGATCGCTCCCGTCGCCTTCGCGCAGGAGGCCGCCGCCGCCGGGACCGATGTCGTGGTCGTCAGCGGGGTCACCGTTGTCGACGGCACCGATGGCCCGGCGCGGCCGGACTTCGCCGTCGTGCTGGTCGGCGACCGGATCGCCTGGGTCGGCCCCGCCGCCGAGGTGCCGCTGGGCGGGAGCGCCCGGATCATCGACGGCCGCGGCCGCTACCTCGTACCCGGCCTGTGGGACATGCACGCCCACGGCATCGACTACGAAGACCTCTGGCCGCCGCTGTTCCTGGCCAACGGCGTCACCGGGATCCGCGAGATGCAGGGCTACGACGAGAACCGGATCACCCGCGACAAGATCGACCGCGGCGAGCTGCTCGGCCCGCGGGTGGTGCTGGCCAGCTCGATCATCGACGGCCCGGTGTCCCTGCTCGGCCCGCCGATCACCAAGGTCGCGAACGCCGAGGAGGCGCGGGCGGCGGTCCGGACCGCCGTCGCCCAGCGCTCGAACTTCGTGAAGGTGTACTTCTACCTGCCGAAAGACGCCTTCGCCGCGATCGCGGACGAGTGCCGCCGCCAGGGCCTGCCCTTCGTCGGGCACTGGCCCTACCGGCTTCGCGTGCTCGACGCGGCCATGTCCGGGCAGCGCAGTTTCGAGCACCTCTTCGGGCTGCCGATCGCCACGTCGAGCTGCCGGGACGAGTTCCTCGCCCGGCTCGACGCGACGCCGTTCGACCCGCAGGCCCCGCGTGACTTCTTCAACCTGGCCCGCGAACTCGACCGGCGGGCCGCGCAGGCCTACGACCCGGCCGCGGCGGCCCGCCACTTCGCCGGGCTCAACGCCTCGGGCAGCCGGCTGAGCCCGACCTTCGCGGTCAACCGGGTCATTTCCCTGCCTGCCGGCACGTTCGCGCACGATCCGCGCAACAAGTACGTCCCGCGGGAGATCCGCGACGTCTGGGCCGACCGGCTGCCGCTGTTCTCGCCGGTCACCCCCGAGCAGATCGCCCAGCAGGAGGTCTACTTCCACGCGCAGCTGCGGCTCGTCGGGGAGGCGCACCGCGCCGGGGTCGGCATCCTCGGCGGGACCGACTGCCAGAACCCGTACGTCTACCCGGGGTTCAGCCTGCACGACGAGCTCGACTTCCTCGTCGAGGCCGGGCTCGGCCCGCGGCAGGCGCTGCAGGCGGTGACCCGCGACGCGGCCGCGTTCCTCGGCCGGGCGGACTCGGCCGGGACCATCACGCCCGGCAAGGTCGCCGACCTGGTGCTGCTCGACGCCGACCCGCTCGCCGACATCCGCGCGGTCCGGCGGATCGACACCGTCGTCACCGCCGGCCGCGTCCTCGACCGGGTCACGCTCGACCGGATGCTCGCCGACGCCGAAAGCGCCGCGAACCGGCCCGCCGAGATGGTGAACGCCCGGTCGGAGCGCTTGCCGCTGCACGGCTGCTGCTGAACGCCCGGTACTGCGGCCGACCGTCGCAGAAAACCCGCGGACCGGCCATAGCCTGCGCAATGATCGGATCCGCGGGATTTCCGGCGTTTATTGAACGGTGGTTCTTCGGGCTAGCACTCGGCCATTCCGGCCGGCGGGTCGTTCTGCGTGTAGACGTACTCCGCGGGGACATTTCCCCAGGCGCCCGCCGGGCTGTCCAGCTGTGCCCAGTACCAGATTTCGTTGCCGCCGTGGTTCGGTATCCCGCGGCCCCAGCAGTTGAAGTCGCTGACCGTCGAGTACAGGTATCCGCGGAAGGACTCGTAGTTCCGGTCGGCATAACCCACGGCCATGTAGGTGTTTCCGCAGATCAGGTGCCTGTTCGAGGCCACGTAGCAGGTGGCGTTCGTTTGTGCGGGATTGGCCGTGGCGGCGCTTGCCGAGCCGGCCAGTATGGTGCTCGACGCGATGACGGCGCCGAGGACCGCAACAACTTTCTTCACTGATTTCCCCTCTGAAATGTTGCAATCAAGAATCCGTTGTTGATCACAGCGATTTCGAGGCTACCGGGATGATCACTGAGGGCTATACCGCCGTCCGGGTGGCGGTGGTGACTTTCGAACCCGACTCGGGGCTATGTCGTAACTTTGGTGAATCGGCACCCGGAACTACGCAAAACGCTCGGCTGGGACATCCCAGCCGAGCGTTTTGTCACCGAGTCTTCGTACCGCGGGTGCTCAGCCGAGCCGCTCGACCACGTACTCGATGGCCTGCGTCAGCTTGGTGACGTCGTCCGGGTCGATGGCCGGGAACAGGCCGACGCGCAGCTGGTTGCGGCCCAGCTTCCGGTACGGCTCGGTGTCGACGATCCCGTTGGCGCGCAGCACCTTCGCGACCGCGGCGGCGTCGACGTCGTCGCTGAAGTCGACCGTGCCGACGACCTGCGAGCGCAGCTCCGGGTCCTTCACGAACGGCGTCGTGTAGCTCGTCTTCTCGGCCCACTCGTACAGCCGCGACGACGAGTCCTTCGTGCGCGAAGTCGTCCAGGCGAGGCCGCCCTGGCCGTTCATCCACTCGATCTGCTCGGCGAGCAGGAACAGCGTGGCCACGGCCGGGGTGTTGTACGTCTGGTCCTTGCGGGAGTTGTCCAGCGCGGTGGTCAGCGAGAGGAACTCGGGGATCCAGCGGTCGCCGCCGCCGATCTCGCCGATCCGCTCGACCGCGGCCGGGGAGGCCAGCGCGATCCAGAGCCCGCCGTCCGCGGCGAACGACTTCTGCGGCGCGAAGTAGTAGACGTCGAAGTCCTCGGCCTCGACCGGGAGACCGCCGGCGCCGGAGGTGGCGTCGATCGCGACCAGGGCGCCCTCGCTGCCCTCCGGGCGGCGGACCGGCACGGCCACGCCGGTGGACGTCTCGTTGTGCGCCCAGCCGACCAGGTCGGCGCCGGCTTCGTAGGCGATGTCCGGCGCGCTGCCCGGCTCGGCCTTGACCACGATCGGGTCGGCCAGGAACGGCGCGCCCTTGGTCACGGTCGCGAACTTCGAGGAGAACTCGCCGTAGGTGAAGTGCTGCGCGCGCTCGCGGACCAGGCCGAAGGCGGCCGCGTCCCAGAACGCCGTGGTGCCGCCGTTGCCGAGGATCACCTCGTAGCCCTCGGGCAGGGAGAACAGCTCGGACAGACCCGCCCGCACGCGCCCGACGAGGGACTTGACCGGCTTCTGCCGGTGCGACGTGCCGAGGTAGGTGGAGCCGGACTCCGCCAGCGCACTCAGCTGCTCGGCGCGGACCTTCGACGGGCCGCAGCCGAAGCGGCCGTCGGCCGGCTTGAGGTCGGCGGGAATGGTCAACTCAGCGTCGGTCATGCGGCCAGTCTCTCAGGTCGGGACGCGGCTGGTGAAGGTGGGATTCGCCGTTCCGGGAAGTGGGACGCCCGCCGGAAACCCGCTCGCCGGCCGCGCGGCTGGTCGGTAGTTTCCCCGGCGAGGGGGAGACGGACATGACCGAAGATCGATGGCGGCCGCGCTGGTGGCTGTTCGTGAGCTGGGGCGCCGTCGTCGTGGTGCACCTGGCCGCGAGCGGCGGCTGGACCACGACGACGACCGTGCTGGCGCCGACCGCGCTCGCGGTCACCCTGGTGCTCGTGTTCGTCCGGCGGCTGCCGTGGTGGCTCACCGGCGACGCGCGACCGGAGGGCCGTCGCGGAGTATTGCGGGCGCTGGTGGTGGTGGCGTGGTTCCTGACGGCGGCGGCGATCGCCGCCGGGCTGGTGGCGCACCCGCCGCACGGTGCCGACATCGTGAACGCCGGGGCGTTCGTCGCGCTCTTCGCCGGCGCTTCGGTGTACGGCCTGACCCGGCTGCTGCCGAAGCGGCCGCCGACGCGGCGGGCGGTTCTGCGGCGGCGGCTCGCGTTCGCCACCGCCTCGGTGTGGTCGGTCGCCGTCTTCGCGCTCGGGGCCGAGGTCTCGGCCATCGTCGCGACCGGTGGCTGGCTGCCGTGGTTCCTGCCGGTGCCGGGCCTGGTCGCCGTGCTCGCGCTCGCCTTGTGGCGCGCGGACCTCGCCCTCCCGGCGCGGCACTTCGCGAGCGGCACCTGGACACCGGTCGCGGCGGCGGCGTTCGACGTGCGGGCGGGCGAGCCGGTCGACGGCTGGGCGGTGCTGCCCGGGGACCACCGGATCCGCTTCCACCTGCCCGTGGTGCCGGCCGACATCGCCGCCGAGCTGCGGGACCGGCGGCGGCTCTGGCTGGCGGGCCTGCCCCTGGAGGACCTCGTCACCGGCCTTCCGGACGGCGACAGCTACGCCGTCGGGCTCATCGGCGAGCACCGCGGTGGGGGTACTGTGTCGATCTTTGCCGATCCGACCGGCAGCCACGGCGGAACACGGCGCCGGTGAGCGGGTTGGCTCCGGCTCGTGTCCGCCTACTTTCGGCCGGACCGGCAAAAATACGGTGACCAGGCCGTCCCGGCCGCCGGTAGCGTCCCGGCCGTGACGACTGTGCAGCAGAGGTTCGCGGTGCCGCCCGATGTGCTGTGGAACGTGCTCCCGGCCGGGGTCGCGGCGATCGGCGGGCAGCAGCCCGTCTACGACGGCCCGCGGGGATTCGCCACCTGCCGCACCGGGATGTCGCTCCTGAGCTGGGGCCAGCACGTCAACGTGACGGTGTCGCCGTCCGATGGCGGCTCGACGCTCACGATCATGACGGTGCTCAAGCTCGGCGTCTGGGACTGGGGCGAGGGCAAGCGCATCGCCAACCGCTTCGCCGCCGCTGTCGCGTACGCGGCCGGCACCGCCGCCCTGACCTGAGGGTCCCGCTCGCCACCCTGGGGGTGCGAGCGGGACCCCGGTCCCGTTCGTCAGCGCCAGTCGTCGACGCCGCCGGGCACCGGCGCGGCCGGGTCGTACGGCGTGCGGGTGAAGACGAACGTCGCCAGGTCCAGGTGGGTGGCGACGCCGTCGGCGTCCCGGCCCACCTCGAGCGTCTCGCCGGCGTAGTAGCCGTCGAGGCCGACGTAGGTGTCCTCGCCGGTGGCGCGGAAGCGCGAGCCGCGGCCGGCGCCTTCGACCGGCGCGAGCAGCAGCAGCCCGTCGCCCTGGACGCGCAGGTGGTACGGCGTCGGGCCCCAGTGCCAGAGCCCGGTCAGCGCGAGCAGCGCCGGGTCGGCGGGCGACGGCAGCCACTCGGCGGGCAGCCGCGGCTCCAGCTCGTCGGTCATGGTGATGAGGTCCAGGCAGAGCTGCGTGATGCCGACGCCGGCCGTCGAGTTGGTGAGCACGAGCGCGCCGGTCCGCGCGGCCGGGTCGACCAGCGTCACGGCCAGGAACCCGGGCATCGAACCGGTGTGGCCGGCGAACCGGCGGCCCTGGTAGCGCACGAGCATCAGGCCGAGGCCGAACCCCATCGTCCAGACGTCGGTGTCGTCGACGGTGACCATGGTCCGCATCTCGGCGACCGTTTCCGGCGCGAGCACACCGCCGGTTTCGCCGCCGAGGAACGCCGTCCAGCGGCCGAGGTCCCGCGCCGTCGACCACAGCTGCCCGGCGGGGGCCATCGCACCGGCGTCCGGGCTCGGTTCCGGCAGCAGGACGTCAGCGAAGGGGTGCACGGCGAAGCCCTCGGCGTGCGCGCCGACCGGGTGCGGGGTGGTGCGGGTCATCCCGAGCGGGCCGAGGACCTCTTCGTCGAGCACGGAGAGCCAGCCCTTGCCGCGGTGGCGGGCGAGGAGCTCGCCGAGGACGCCGTAGCCGACGTTCGAGTAGTGGAACCGCGCGCCCGGCCGGTGCTTGGTCGCGCCCTCGGCGAGGCTGCCGACCAGCGCGTCCCAGTCCGCGCCCGGGGTCCGCTCCCACCACTGGCCGGGCGATTCGGACGTCAGGCCGGAGGTGTGGGACAGCAGCTGGGCGACGGTCGCGGCCCCGAACGGCGTGCCCGGGACGTGCTTCTCGAGCGGGTCGTTGAGGTCGAGGCGGCCTTCGTCGCGCAGCCGCATGACGGCGGTGGCGACGAGGGTCTTGGTGATCGAGCCCAGCCGGTACTGGGTGTCGGTACCGGGTGTCTCGCCGCCGACGCGCCCCCGGCCACCGGACCAGACGATCTCCCCGTCCCGCACGACGGCGGCGACCAGCGACGGAGCCCGGCAGCCGGCCTGCTCATGGGCGATCCGGCGGAGCAGGGCGAGTTCGGTCGAGGCAAGCATGGAGGCATTCTGCCGCGCTCCCGCTCCCGAAGCAGGTCCTGCCCCATCCGCCGCGTGCGGAAAGAGGCATCACCTGTGTCTGGAAGGGCATCACCCGTGATTGGAGGGGCATCACCTGTGTCTGGAGGGGCATCGCGGCGATGCCCGTGGGATCACGCGAGATGCCTGCTGGAGCACGCGAGATGCCTCTCGGATCACGCGAGATGCCCCGGGCCGGTGGGTCAGGTGAGGAGGTTTCGGGCCATCGCCGTGGTGACCGCGGCCGTGCGGTCCGAGACGCCGAGCTTGCCGAACACCCGGAGCAGGTGGGTCTTCACCGTGGCCTCGCTGATGTGCAGGGCGCGGCCGATGTCGGCGTTCGTGCCGCCCTTCGCGACCAGCCGGAGGACCTCCACCTCGCGGGCCGACAGCGGCTGCGGCTCCGGGTTGCGGACGCGGTTGACCAGCTTGCCCGCCACCGACGGCGCCAGCACCGTCTCCCCGCGCGCCGCCGCGCGGATCGCGTTCGCCAGCTCCGCGCGGGACGCGTCCTTCAGCAGGTAGCCCGACGCGCCGGCCTCCACCGCGCGCAGGATGTCGGCGTCCGTCTCGTACGTCGTGAGCACGACGATCCGCCGCCCGGGCTGCTCGCGCAGGATCCGCTTGGTCGCGCCGACGCCGTCGAGGCCGGGCATCCGCAGGTCCATCAGCACGACGTCGGGGACGGCGACCCGGTCGAGCGCGACGGCCTCGTCGCCCGAACCCGCTTCCCCGACGACCGTGAGGTCCGGCTCCGCCTCGAGCATGCCGCGGAGGCCTTCGCGGACGACGGGGTGGTCGTCGACGAGCATGACGCGGATCAAGCCGGCACCTCCAGGGTGAGTTCGGTGCCGCGGGGGCCACTCCGGACGCTCAGTCTGCCACCGACCTGCTCGGCCCGGGACCGCATCCCGCGCAGTCCGAAACCCGTGGCGTGGTCCGGGTCGAAGCCGGCGCCGTCGTCGCGCACCGACAGCCGTACCGAACCGTCCACAGCGGACAGCCGCACCGACACCGCCGACGCGGCCGCGTGCCGGCGCACGTTGTTCAGCGCCTCCTGGGCGCCCCGCAGCAGGACCACTTCGCCCGCCATGCCGATCGGCGGCAGCGCATCGTCCACTTCGTACTCGACGGGCACGCCCGTCTCTTCGGCCAGCCGGTCGGCCTGCCGCCGGACGGCGTCGACGAGCGAGCCCGCCGCGAGGTCCGCCGGGGCCAGCGCGGCGACCATCGCGCGTGCCTCGGTGAGGTTGTCGCGCGCGGTGCGTGCGGCCAGCTCCGCGTGCCGCCGGGCCGCGGCCGGGTCGGTGTCCAGTTCGGACTCGATGGCCTGGGCGAGGGTGACGATGCTGGTGAACCCCTGTGCGAGGGTGTCGTGGATTTCCCGCGCGAGCCGTTCGCGCTCGGCCGCGGTGCCCGCCTCCCGGGAGAGCCGGACGACCTCGGCCTGGCTCTCCTCGAGCCGCGTGATCAGGTCCGCTCGCCCCCGGCTCTCCTCGACGACGTGCAGGATGAACTTGCCCGACAGCACACCGAAGACGACGAGGATCGCCGTCATCGGCAGCAGGATGTGCAGCGTCGGGCCGCGCAGCCCGTTGTTCACGATCGACGACGCCGGGCTCATCAGGATCACCGCCGTGGTGAGCACCGCGGCCGGGCGGAATTCGAGGGTCGAGAACAACAGCGGGCAGACCATGAACAGGATGAAGCTGGTCGTCGTGTTGGCGAGCATCGCGACCGCGACCAAGGCCACGACCACCAGCGCCAGGGTCCAGCGTTGGCGCAGGTGCCCGTCGTCGCGCACGACCCGGCGGCCCCACAGCAGGTAGGTCAGGGACAGCGCGGTCAGCGCCCCGACCGCGACCGCCGTGCGCACCGGATCGCCCTCGTCCAGCAGCACCAGCACGGTCGTGGCCAGGTACGCCACCGCGAAGAGGATCTCCCAGAGCCAGTTGAACCGGTCCCAGGCGTCCTTCACTTCGTGTCGGTCCACCGGAAGGTCAGCCGCGCCAGCACCGCTCCCGCCACGCACCAGATCGCCAGCACCAGCGCCACCCGCGGCAGTTCCCATGTCCCGGCCATCTCCATCCTCACGGCGCCGTCCGGCAGGAAGACCGACCGGAAACCCTGGCAGATCCACTTCAGCGGGAAGAACGACGCGATGTCCACCATAACTTTCGGCAGGTGCGTGATCGGCGAGACGAACACACCGGAGATGAACTGCAGCACCAGGTACAGCATCTGCACGATGGCGACCGCGCCGTTGGTGGACCTCGCCAGCGAGCTGACCGCGATCCCGAGCAGGGTGCACGAGACGATGCCCAGCGCGAACACCCACAGCAGCGTCAGCCACTTCGCCGGGTCGGACGGCAGCTCCAGCCCGAACAGCAGCACGGCGACCCCGGCCATCAGTACCGTCTGGGCCAGGCTGGACACCGCGACCAGCGCCATCTTGCCGATGAAGTACGACGCCGGCGGCATCGGCGTGCCGCGCAGGCGCTTGAGGGCCCCGGTTTCCCGGTCGGCCGTGACGCCGGTCGCGATGCTGTTGAACGACGTCGACACGATGCCGGAGCCGATCATCCCGGCGGCCAGCAGCTGGCCGGAGGTGACGCCGTCGAGCGCCGTCGGACCGTCCAGAATGGACCCGAGCAGGATCATCAGGACCGCGGGCAGGGAGAAGGTGAAGACCACCTGTTCCTTGTTCCGGAAGAACTGCCGCAGCTCGGTGCCGCCGCGGGCCAGGCCGAGGGCCAGCGGGCCGGGCAAGGCCCTGGATGTCGCGGTCGTCATGCCTGGTCTCCGATCAGGTCGAGGTAGATGTCCTCCAGGCTCGGCCTGGTCACGGTCAGCCCGGTGAGCTCCCCACCCCCAGCAGAGAGCTCGGTGACGAGCTTGGTCGGGTACGCGGTCCGTTCGACGTGCTCACCGCGTTCGTCGACCCAGCGCACGGTGGCCTCGGCGGCTGCCCGGCCGCCCAGGTTCCGCGGCGTGTCCTGGGCGACGATCTCGCCGCGCGCGATGACCGCGACGCGGTCGGCGAGCGCTTCGGCCTCGTCGAGGTAGTGCGTGGTGAGCAGGATGGTGGTGCCTTCGGCGGCGAGGTCGCTGATCAGCGCCCAGAACTGCCGCCGCGCCTCGGGGTCGAAGCCGGTGGTCGGCTCGTCGAGGAAGAGCAGTTCGGGGCGCCCGATGATGCCGAGCGCGACGTCGACGCGGCGGCGCTGGCCGCCGGAGAGCGCCTTGATCCGCGTCCCGGCCTTCTCGGTGAGCCCGACCTTTTCGATCACCTCGTCGGGGTCGCGCGGGTCGGGGTAGTACTTCGCGAAGTGCCGGACGGTCTCGGCGACGTTCAGCTCGGCGGCGTCGGTCGCCGTCTGCAGGACGATGCCGAGCCGGGCGCGCCAGGCGCGCCCGGCCTTGCCGGGATCCTCGCCGAGCACGGTGACCTCGCCGGCCGTCCGCCGCCGGTGTCCTTCGAGGATCTCGACGGTCGTGGTCTTGCCGGCGCCGTTCGGGCCGAGCAGGGAGAACACCTCGCCCTGGGCGATCTCCAGATCGAGCCCGGCCACCGCGAGGTGTCCCGGGTACTGCTTGCGCAGGCCGCGCACGCTGACTGCTGTGGTCATGCTCGAAGCTTGGTCGTCCGGGCCGCCGTATCCGACCAACGGCCGACTGAATCCGGCTGTCCACCGATCGGTGGACACGGGCGCTTGGTTTCCCGTGGAACCACGAAAACGCTGTCATACCGGCAAAAACCCGAACATCCGCGCGGACGGAACCGCCGCGCGGGTGAACCCACTGTTGACAACTTGTCTAACATGACAGAATGTCTCACAAGTGGGTGACCGCCAGCGACGGTGTCCGCCTCTCCGTGACCGTCGACGGCCGGGGCGACGGGCCCACGGTCGTGCTCGTGCACGGCTATCCGGACAACAGCTCGATGTGGAGCGGGGTAGCCGCCGGGCTGACCGGGAAACACCGCGTCGTCACCTACGACGTCCGCGGGGCCGGACGGTCGGACAAGCCGCCGGGACGCGCGTCCTACCGGCTGGACCAGCTGGCCGACGACCTGCGTGCCGTAGTCGACGAGGTGCAGCCCACCGGCAAGGTGCACCTGGTCGCCCACGACTGGGGCTCGATCCAGACCTGGCACGCCGTCACCGGGGAGGGCCTGCGCGGGCGGATCGCCTCCTACACGTCCCTCTCCGGGCCGAGCCTCGACCACGCCGGCGCGTGGTTCCGCGCCCAGCTGAGCCGCCCGACGCCGAAGCGGCTGAAGAACGCGCTGAACCAGTTCCTGCACTCGTGGTACATCCTGGCGTTCCAGGTGCCGTTCGTCCCGGACCTGCTGTGGCGCACCGGCTTGCTGGGCAAGCAGATCCAGCGGATGGAACCGGACGCGGCGCCGCCGGAGAAGTCCGACGGCCTGCACGGTCTCCAGCTCTACCGCGCCAACATGTTCACCCGGCTGTCCCGGCCCGCACCCCGGCCCGCCGACATCCCGGTGCAGGTGCTGGCGCCGACCGGCGACGCCTACGTGACGACGCCGCTGCAGACCGAGGTCACCCGCTGGGTGCCCGACCTGCGGATCCGCCGGATCGTCGGCACGCACTGGGTGACCAGGGCGCGGCCGGACGTGGTGGCCGCGGCGGCCGCCGAGCTGATCGACTACGCCGAAACCGGCACCGAAAGCCGCGGGCTGCGCCGGGCCCGCGCCGGCGCCGGGCCCTTCGCGCACAAGCTCGTCGTCGTCACCGGGGCGGGGAGCGGGATCGGCCGCGCCACCGCGCTGGCCTTCGCCGGCCAGGGCGCCGACGTCGTCATCACCGACATCGACGCGGCCAGTGCCGCGGAAACCCGGAAGCTGCTGGGAGAGCACGGCCTCGCCGAGTACACAGTGGACTCCGCGGACGGCGACGCCGTGCACCGCTTCGCCGAGCGGGTCCGCGCCGAGCACGGGGTGCCCGACATCGTGGTGAACAACGCCGGGATCGGGATGTCCGGGCCCTTCCTCGACACGTCGGTCGAGGACTGGGAGCGCGTCATCGACGTCAACCTCTGGGGCGTGATCCACGGCTGCCGCGCGTTCGCGCCGATGCTCGCCGAGCGCGCCGAAGGCGGTCAGATCGTCAACCTCGCTTCGGCGGCCGCGTACCTGCCGTCGAAGATCCTCTCCGCCTACGCGACGACGAAGTCCGCCGTGCTGACGCTGAGCGTCTGCCTTCGGGCCGAGCTGGCCGCGCACCACATCGGCGTCACGGCGGTGTGCCCGGGCATCGTCAAGACGAACATCACCGGCACGACGACGTTCGTCGGGGTGTCCGAAGAGGAACAACGTCGGCGTCAAAAGGAAAGCACGAAACTCTACGCGCGGCGCGGGTTCGGGCCCGAGAGCGTCGCGCGGGACATCCTGCGTGCCGTGGAAAAGGACCTCGCGATCGCACCGTCCACTCCGGAGGCGAAGGCCGCGTTGGTCCTTTCGCGACTCACGCCCGGCCTGCTCCGCAAAGCCGCGAAGCTGGACCTGACGCCGTGAGCCGACCGCGGCGGATGTCGCCGCAGGCCCGCCGCGACGACCTGATCCGCGCCGCGCTCGACCTGTTCGGCTCGCGCGCGCCCGAACTGGTCACCGTGGACGACATCGTCGCGCGCGCCGAGGTTTCGCGGCCGTTGTTCTACCGGTACTTCTCGAACCTGCGGGACCTGCAGGTCGAGGCCCTGCGCACGGTCACCGACGGGCTGATCGACGGCTTGGCTGGGCTCGAAGAAGGGCCGCCGGAGGTGCGGCTGCGCGCGGCCGTCCGCGGCCTGATCGACGTCGCCGACCACTACCGCGCGGGGTACATCGCCCTGCTGCGCAGCGGTTCGGTGATCGCGACGTCCGAGACGGACGCGGCGATCGACGAGGTCCGCAACCGCGCGGTGGCCCTGATCCTGGACGCCCTCGGCGTCGAAGGTCCTTCGCCGCTGCTTTCGCTGACCCTGCGCTGCTGGACGGCCGTCGTCGAGGGTGCGCTGCTGAGCTGGCTGCAGGAACGCAGCGTCGCGCGCGAAGACCTCGACACCTGGCTGGTCGACCAGCTCACGGCCATGCTCGAAGCCACCGCGAAGCACGAACCGGCCGGCGCCGCGGAGGCACCGGCCGGGTCGTGAACGAGCGTCAGTGCTTGGTGACGAGCTCCCAGCCCTCGACGTCCTCGGGGGTGCGCGGCGCCGGGCCGACGTACTTGGCCGACGGCCGCACCAGGCGCCCGGTCCGCTTCTGCTCCAGGATGTGCGCGGCCCAGCCGGCGGTGCGGGCCGAGCTGAACATCGCGGGCATCATGTGCGGCGGGACCTGCGCGAAGTCCAGGATGACCGCGGCCCAGAACTCGACGTTGGTCTCGATCGGGTGATCCGGACGCCGCTCGCGCAGCTCCTTCAGCGCCGCCTGCTCCAGCGCGGCGGCCGCCTCGTAGCGGGTCGCGTCCAGCTCCCGGCAGGTCCGGCGCAGCACGCGCGCCCGCGGGTCCTCGGCGCGGTAGACGCGGTGGCCGAAGCCCATCAGGCGTTCCTTGCGGTCGAGGATGCCCTTGACCAGGCCCTCGGGGTCGCCGGTGCGTTCGACCTCTTCGATCATCGGCAGCACGCGCGCCGGGGCACCGCCGTGCAGCGGGCCCGACATCGCGCCGATGGCGCCGGACATCGCGGCCGCCACGTCCGCGCCGGTGGACGCGATGACGCGGGCGGTGAAGGTCGAGGCGTTCAGGCCATGCTCGGCGGCCGACACCCAGTAGGCGTCGAGGGCCTTGACGTGCGCCGGGTCCGGCTCGCCGCGCCAGCGGATCAGGAACCGCTCGGTGATGGAATGGGCCTCGTCGACGCGGGTCTGCGGCACCGCGGGCTGGCCGATGCCGCGCGCCGACTGGGCGACGTAGGACAGCGCCATCACCGAGGCGCGGGCCAGCTGCTCGCGGGCCTCTTCGTCGGTGATGTCGAGCAGCGGGCGGTACCCCCAGATCGGGGCGAGCATGGCCAGCGCGGCCTGGACGTCCACCCGGACGTCACCGGTGTGCACCGGCAGCGGGAACGGCTCGGCGGGCGGCAGGCCGTGACCGAACCGGCCGTCCACGAGGAGGCCCCAGACGTCGCCGAAGGTCACCTTTCCGGCGAGGTCTTCGATGTCGACGCCGCGGTAGCGCAGGGCACCGCCGTCCCGGTCGGGTTCGGCGATTTCGGTGTGGAAGGCGACGACGCCTTCCAGGCCCGGTCGGAAGCCGTCGTCGGGTTGGCCGGACGGCTGTGGCTTGCTGATCGTGGAGGTAGTCACTGTTTCGCGGAACCTTTCGGTGCGCTTTTCCCCGGCTGGTTGGTGCTGGTCGCGCGGTTGGGAGGAAGCGCACTGAACGCGCGCCACATCGCACGGATGGATAGACCTTGCTCTCTTGACCGGCCACTGGCAATCGAAAGATGTGGTGGTTTCGGTCACGATTACGAGAACGATTCAGTCACCGAACCTCGCCGACCGGAGAATTTCTCGCCACGGAGTGTGACGAAGCCCAGGTAAATCCTGTGTTGCCGAACCAGGCGCTGCCGCGTTTCGGGTGATAGACCTAGCGGATGCACCTCAGCCCGCAGGAGCGCGACAAGCTGCTCATCCACGTGGCGGCCGACGTCGCGCGGAAGCGGCTGGACCGCGGCGTCCGGCTCAACTACCCCGAGGCGGTCGCGCTCATCACCGACCACGTCCTCGAAGGCGCCCGCGACGGCCGCACGGTCAGTGACCTGGTGGCCAGCGGCCGGAGCGTGCTCTCCCGTGCGCAGGTGCTGGACGGCGTGCCCGAAATGGTCGACTCCGTGCAGGTCGAGGCCACGTTCCCGGACGGCACGAAGCTCGTCACCGTGCACGACCCGATCGTGTGAAAGGCGGCAGCTGCATGCGCCCTGGCGAGATCATTCCCGGCGACGAGCCGGTCGAGCTGAACCCCGGCCGCGCACGCGTCCGGCTGCTGGTGCGGAACCTCGGCGACCGGCCGGTGCAGGTCGGCTCGCACTACCACTTCGCGGCCGTGAACCCGGGTCTCGAGTTCGACCGCGACGCCGCCCGCGGCCACCGGCTCGACGTGCCCGCCGGGACGTCGGTGCGGTTCGAACCCGGCGTCGAACGGGAAGTCGATCTCGTTCCCTTGGCCGGAGCGCGCCGCGTCCCCGGTCTGCGGTCCGAATTTTCGGGGGACTTCTGATGCCGCAAATCGACCGCGAGCGCTACGCCGAGCTGTTCGGCCCGACCACCGGCGACCGGATCCGGCTCGCCGACACCGACCTGCTGATCGAGGTCACCGAAGACCGCTCGATGGGCCCCGGCGGCTCCGGCGACGAGGTGCTCTTCGGCGGCGGCAAGGTCATCCGCGAGTCCATGGGCCAGGGGATGGCGACCCGGGCCGAGGGCGCGCCCGACCTGATCATCACCGGCGCGGTGATCCTCGACCACTGGGGTGTCGTCAAGGCCGACGTCGGCGTGCGCGACGGCCGGATCGTCGGCATCGGCAAGGCCGGCAACCCGGACACGATGGACGGTGTGGATCCGGCGCTGGTCATCGGGCCGTCCACCGAGGTGCTGTCCGGCAACGGCAAGATCCTCACCGCGGGCGGCATCGACTGCCACGTCCACTTCATCTGCCCGCAGCTGGTCGACACGGCGCTGGCCGCCGGGCTGACCACTTTGGTCGGTGGCGGCACCGGCCCGAACGAGGGCACCAAGGCCACGACCGTCACGCCCGGCGCGTGGAACCTCGGCCGGATGCTGTCCGCCATGGACGGTTACCCCGTCAACGTCCTGTTGCTGGGCAAGGGGAACACCGTCCGGCACGAGGCGCTGCGCGAGCAGCTGGCGGCGGGTGCGGGCGGGTTCAAGCTCCACGAGGACTGGGGCACCACGCCGGCGGCGATCGACGCCTGCCTGACCGTCGCCGACGAAGCCGGTGTCCAGGTGGCCATCCACACGGACACGCTGAACGAGGCCGGCTTCCTGGAATCCACTGTGGACGCGATCGGCGGCCGCTCGATCAACGCGTACCACACCGAAGGGGCCGGCGGCGGGCACGCGCCGGACATCATCCAGGTCGTCTCGCTGCCGAACGTGCTGCCGTCGTCGACCAACCCGACCCGCCCGCACACGGCCAACACCCTCGACGAGCACCTCGACATGCTGGTGGTCTGCCACCACCTCAACCCGTCGGTGCCCGAGGACCTCGCCTTCGCCGAGAGCCGGATCCGGCCGACCACGATCGCCGCCGAGGACGTGTTGCACGACCTGGGCGCGATCTCGATGATGAGCTCCGACTCGCAGGCGATGGGCCGGATCGGCGAGGTGATCATCCGGACCTGGCAGACCGCGCACGTGATGAAACGCCGTCGCGGCCCGCTGCCGGGCGACGGCGCGGCCGACAACCTGCGCGCGCGTCGCTATGTCGCCAAATACACGATCAACCCGGCCATCGCGCACGGCATGGAGACCGAGATCGGCTCGGTCGAGATCGGCAAGCTCGCGGACCTGGTGCTGTGGGAGCCGAAGTTCTTCGGCGTCCGCCCGCACGTGGTGCTCAAGGGCGGCTTCCCGGCGTGGGCGGCGATGGGCGACGCGAACGCGTCCATCCCGACGCCGCAGCCGGTCATGGCCCGCCCCATGTTCGGGGCGAACATCGGGGCGGCGCTGAGCCTGCACTTCGTCGCGCCGTCCGCTTTGGACAGTGGCTTGCGCGAGACCTTCGGCATCACCCGGCCACTGGTCGCGGTGTCGAACATGCGCGCGCGGACGAAGGCGGACATGGTGCTCAACGACGCCACGCCGGACGTCCGCGTCGAGCCGGACAGCTTCGCGGTGCACGTCGACGGCGAGCTGGTCGAACCGCAGCCGGTGACGGAGCTGCCGATGGCGCAGCGGTACTTCCTCTTCTGATGGACCTCTCGGCGCTGATCCTCGCGGACTCCCGCTTCCCCGGCGGCGGGCACGTCCACAGTGGCGGGCTGGAAGAAGTCGTTTCCCGCCGCCTGGTGACCTCCGTGCGGGATCTGCCGGGATTCCTGTCCGGACGGTTGCGGACGGCGGGATTCCTGGCGGCGGTCTTCGCCGCTGCTTCGGCGCATGCCGCCGCGCGATCTGTCCCACCTGGACATTGGTCGCGGTTGGACGCCGAGCTGGACGCGCGGACGCCGTCGCTCGCGCAGCGGGAAGCGTCGCGGGCGCAGGGCCGGGGAACCGCGCGGGCCGGACGGATCGCTTGGCCTTCGCCCGTGCTGACGGCGTTGCTCGCGGAGACGCCGCGCCCGCACCACCCCGTGGTGCTGGGTGCGTTGACCGGGGTCGCCGGTGGGTCGCCGGAGGACGCGGCGATGGCGGCGGCGTACCTGTCGGTCAGCGGGCCGGCGAGTGCCGCGGTGCGGTTGCTCGGCCTGGACCCGTTTGCCGTCAACGCCGTGGTCGCGCGGCTCGACCTGCGTTCGGTGTGCGAGGCCGCGGCCGCCGTGGCGGGCGACGACCCGGCGGCGCTGCCGTCGCCGGGGTCGCCCGCGTTGGATCTGTTCGCCGAGGCGCATGCCCGGCACCACCAGGAAGAGGTGCGTCTCTTTGCCAGCTGAAGGCCACGGTCACGGGCACATCCACGAGGTCAACTTCGACCCGACGGCCGCCGAACCCGACCACTACGACGCGGCGCCCACCGCGGGCCGCGCGTACCGGATCGGCATCGGCGGCCCGGTCGGCTCGGGCAAGACGGCGCTCACCGCGGCGCTCTGCCGCGCGCTGGGTGACGAGATCAACCTCGCCGTCGTCACGAACGACATCTACACGACCGAGGACGCGGACTTCCTGCGCCGCGCGGGAGTGCTGGACCCGGAGCGGATCGAGGCGGTGCAGACCGGGGCCTGCCCGCACACCGCGATCCGCGACGACATCACCGCGAACCTCGACGCCGTCGAACGGCTCGAGGAGAAGTTCCCGGACCTGGACCTGGTCATCATCGAAAGCGGCGGTGACAACCTGACGGCGGTGTTCAGCCGCGGCCTGGCGGACAGCCAGATCTTCGTGGTCGACGTGGCGGGCGGCGACAAGGTGCCGCGCAAGGGCGGCCCCGGTGTCACGACGGCGGACCTGCTGGTGATCAACAAGATCGACATCGCCCACCTGGTCGGCGCGGACATGGCCGTGATGACGTCGGACGCGCACCGCATGCGGGGCTCGCTGCCGGTGATCACGCAGTCGCTTGTGGACACTCCGGACGCGCCCGACGTGGCCGGCTGGGTCCGTTCCCTGCTGTGAAGGCCCACGCCCGGTTGACCGCGTGCTTCGACGGCTCGCGCACGGTGTTGCGCGAGCTGCGTTCGATGGCGCCGCTGACGCTGTTCCCGCGCCGGCGGTCCGGTGCGACGGCGGTGGTGCACCTGGTCAACTCGGCGACTTCCCCGCTGGGTGGCGACGACCTGCTGCTGTCCATCCACGTCGGTCCGGGGGCCTCGCTGCGCCTTTCCGGCGTCGCGGCGACGCTGGCTTTGCCCGGCCTGCACGGCGAGTCGTCGATGTCTGCTGTGGACGTTGTCGTGGAGCCGGGTGGGTCGCTGAAGTACCTGCCGGAGCCGACGGTGATCACCGCGCGGGCCCGGCACAACGCGGTCTTCCGGGCTTCGCTGGCTTCCGACGCGTACTTGCACACGCGGGAGGTGCTGGTGCTGGGGCGGGCCGGGGAGCGCCCGGGTTCGCTGACGACTTCGTTGTCGGTCACGCGGGGTTCGGTGCCGGTGCTGCGCCAGACGCTTTCGGTGGGGGATGCGGGGTTGGACGGGAGCTTGGCCGTGCTGGCGGGGCGCCGGGTGCTGGCCACGGACCTGGTGGTCGGCGGTCCGGAAGAGCCGGCGGCTTCGGGTGAGTGGTGGTCGCGCAGCCCGCTCGCCGCCGGTGGCTCGCTGGTGACTTCCCTGGCTCCGGACGCCGTCACGGCGATGAAGGGGCTGGCGGAGGCGGGAGCCGAGGCGTTCTGAGCAGCCCCCGTTTTCCACGCTACCGGGAGGTACCGACGGTTTCGGGTGCCCGAGTCCGTGCAGGCCGCCTTGCGGGACTCGAAGTCCCGCAAGGCGGCCTGCACGGATTTTCCGCGACCGCGGGCGGCCCCCTGCGCCGCCCACCGGTGTCAGAACTTCGTGCCCAGCCAGGTCATCGCCGCCGGGCCGCCGATCGAGACGCCGCCGATGTGTTCCAGCAGCGGGAACTCCTGCCACGTCACCGCCGCGCCCAGGGACCGCCAGCGGTCGCGCAACGCCGTTCCGACGCTGAACGGGATCAGCTCGTCCAGCGTCCCGTGGTACAGGTACACCGGCAGCTTCGGCGCCGTCGTGCCCAGGTAGTTCTCCGCCAGCCGGGCCTGCCAGTGCGGCTCGTGGATCGGGTCCGGCACCGTGACGAAGTCCCGCAGGTGCGCGAACGGTGCCGCCGCCCCCAGTTCGACCGTGCACGCCTTCGACACCCGGGCCACCGCCTCGCGGCCGCGGTCGTTGAGGATCGAGGCGAACGGCACGTCCGGGTACGCCGCCGCGAAGCCGGTGGCCGCGCCGAGGACCAGGCCGAACGCCGCGCCGCCGTCGTTGGAGGCGAACACCGCGTTCAGGTCCGCCGGAACCCCACCCGCCGCGACTCCGACCACGTTCAGCGAAGGCGCGTACGTGGCCTGCAGTTCCGCCGCCCACGCCGCGGCCTGGCCGCCCTGCGAGTAGCCGAACACGCCCACCGGGCCGGCCGGGGACAGCCCCGCGCCGGTCACCCGGGAAGCGGCCCGTGCCGCGTCGAGCACCGCCCGGCCTTCGGACTGCCCGACCGCGTACGTGTGCGGTCCCGGCGTGCCGAGCCCTTCGTAGTCGGTGACGACGACGGCCCAGCCCTGCGTCAACGCCTGTGCCAGCAGCGCGCTTTCGTTCTCGACGCCGTGCGCGAGGAGGTTCGAGGGCGCGCACTGGTCGCCGAGGCCGTGCGTGCCCACCGCGTACGTGATCAGGGGCCGCGGGCCGCCGTGCGGCCACGGCGTCGGCGGCACCAGCAGCGTGCCGGAGACGGCGTTCGGTTCGCCGGTCGCCGAGGTCGAGCGGTAGACGAGGTGCCAAGCCTTGACGGGCGCCGGGAACGGACCGACGAACACCGTCGTCGGCCGCTGTTCGAGGAGGACGCCCGGGTCCGCGTGCGCCGAGGGGGCGGCTGTCACGAACAGGAGCGCGACGGCGACCAGTAACCGACGAAGCATCGTTGCCTCCGGTGTTTGGTAATCAAGGTTTTCACAATTTAGCCAGCCCGGTAGGATCCGGCAATCCCTCAGAAGGAGGAGACAACCGTTGGCTCGCACGTACGGCGGCGTCGCACCCGAACAACGTCGCGCCGACCGCCGCGAGCGGCTGCTCACGGCCGGCCTCGAACTGTTCACCACCACCGGCTTCCGGCAGACGAAGATCACCGAGGTCTGCACTCGCGCGGGCGTGTCGACGCGGAACTTCTACGAGGAGTTCACCGGCAAGGAGGACGTGCTGCGCACCCTCCACGACCGGATCAACAGCCTGGCGCTGGAGCACGTCACCGCCGCGCTCGGCAAGGTCGCCGAAGCCGACGCCATGACCCGGATCGCCACGCTGCTCGACGTCTTCATCGACACGGTGACCATGGACCCCCGGCTCCCGCGGCTCAACTACGTCGAGGCCGTCGGCGTCAGCGCGGAGCTCGAGGAGCAGCACCAGGTGTGGGTCGACCGCTGGGCGACCTTCATCGAGACGGAGGCGCGGCACGCGGCCGAGCGCGGCGCCGCGCCCGACCGCGACTACCGGCTGACGGCGATCGCCCTGGTCGGCGCGGCCACCGGGCTGCTGCGTGAGTGGCAGGCGCACGAGCCGCCGCTGCCGGTGGAGGACGTCGGCGCGGAGCTGCGCGCGCTGATGCTGGCCGCCATCATGCGCCCCGTAAAGATCTTGGAAATCCCCGGCAACCCGGGCGCGCTCTCCGGCGTGGAAGAGTCGAGCCGGGTGGGGGAGCAGGGGGGAGCCCGGCGAACGTGAAGGCCCTCTCCCGGCTGCGGAGGCCGGGAGAGGGCCTTCATGGACGTTACGTGGTGCGGGCCGTCGGCAGGCCGAGCGCGACCGGGCCGGTCGTCTGGCACACGTCGTGGCAGGTGTTGTCGAGCGTGCAGCAGAGCGAGCAGATCGGGCCGTCCTGCTTCGCGCAGTCGGCGACGTCCGGCAGTTCGTACGGATCGCCGCAGACCGAGCAGGTGTGCGTGGCACGCAGATCGACGTCGACGTCCGGGCCGGCGACCGTGTTCGGCCGGGCCAGGTAGTACTCGCCGCGGGTCGCCACGGCGAGCACCGGCACCAGCGCGACCGCGATGACCAGCGCGAGCAGCGGGCTGAACGCGGCCAGGAACGGGCCGAACGCGCCGAAGTACGCCGTGATCGACACCGCCGACGCGACCACCATCGAGCCGAACCCGACCGGGTTGATCTTGTGCAGGTAGGCCCGCTTGAACTCGATGTAGCGCGGCGAGAGGCCCAGCGGCTTGGCGATCACCAGGTCGGCGCAGACGGCGCCGATCCACGCGATGGCGACGTTCGAGTAGAAGCCGAGGATCTTGTTCAGGAAGCCGAACGCGCCGAACTCCATCAGCGCGAGCGCGATCCCGCAGTTGACCAGCACGTACCAGACCCGGCCGGGGTGCTTGTGCAGCACGCGCGAGAAGAAGTTCGCGAACGACAGCGAGCCGGAGTAGGCGTTCGTCGTGTTGATCTTGATCTGTGAGACGACCACGAACAGCGCGGCGAACGTCAGCGCCACCGGCCCGAGGGCGGGTTTCACCGCTTCCAGGTAGGGCGCGATCGGCTCGAGCGCGTGCGTCTTCCCGACGACACCGAGGGCGAGGAACGCCAGCAGCGCGCCGCCGATCTGCTTCGCGGCCCCGAGGATCACCCAGCCGGGTCCGGCGGCGAGCACCGCGGCCCACCACGACCGCTTGTTCTCCGCCGTTTTTTCGGGCATGAACCGCAGGTAGTCGGCCTGTTCGCCGATCTGCCCGATCAGCGACAGCGCGACGCCCATGCCGAGACCGAACCCGATCGCGGAGAACCCGGAGCCGGTGCCCTCGGTGCCGCCGAAGTGCGCGAACTCGGCGAACTTGCCGGGCTCCCGGACCAGCACGACGACGAACGGCAGCACCAGCCCGGCGAGCCACAGCGGCTGCGTCCAGGTCTGCATCTTCGCCACCGCGCCCATGCCGTAGAGGGCGAAGGGCAGCACGATGAGCGTCGCCAGCAGGTAGCCGACGGGCAGCGGGATGCCGAGGGCTAGCTCGAAGGCCTGGCCCATGATCGAGCCTTCGAGCGAGAAGAAGATGACGGTGAAGCTCGCGTACACGAGCGACGTCAGCGTCGACCCGAAGTAGCCGAAGCCGGCTCCACGGGTCAGCAGGTCCATGTCCACTCCGGACTTCGCGCAGGCGGCCGCGATGGGCACGCCGGTCACGAAGATGACGACGGCCGCGGCGAGGATCGCCAGGACGCCGGAGGTGAAGCCGTAGGAGAGCACGATGCTGGCACCGATCGCGAAGTCGGCGAGGTAGGCGATGCCGCCCAGCGCCGTCGTCGCGACGACGAACGGGGACCATTTCCGGAACGAATGGGCGGCGAAGCGCAGTGAGTAGTCCTCGCGGTTCTCGTTCGCCGCGAGGGGGGCGTACTGGCGTTTCGGCTGGGAGCTTTCTTCGGCTTCTTCGGCGCTGGACAGGATCTCGGTCATGCCTGCCTCCGGGGGTGGTGGGGAACGCGCCGAAGGTAGGTGCTTGCTGTATCGATCCTGGTCCGGCGGGTAACGCGGGGGTTACAGCTTGTTGTCCTGTGGTTACGGGCAGGTGGCGCGGACGAGGTGGCGGGTGTCACCGTTCAGTGGGTTCCGCTGCCGCTCGTGAGGCCCTAACGTGCGCAGGAGCCGAAGTGACAGCTGCCCCGACCGGGTACGGAGGTTTGGCGATGATGCCGGAGATCGAGGACCAGGTGGAAGACGCCGTAGTGCGCCTGCCGGGAATGCGCGTCGCCTACGACGGCGCGGCGTTCGACGAATCCGCGCTGGCGGCCACCTGGACCGACCAGCTGCAAGGCTGGCTGAACCAGGCCGTGGCCGCCGGTATCGCCGAGCCGAACGCGATGGTGCTGGCGACGGCGGACGCCGAAGGCCGCCCATCGTCCCGGACGGTGTTGTGCAAGGGCCTCGACGACCGCGGCGTGGTGTTCTACACGAACTACACGTCCTCGAAGAGCCACGACCTGACGGCCACGCGGTACGCGTCGGTGACGTTCCCCTGGTACGCGCTCCACCGCCAGGTCCACGTCCGCGGCGAGGTCGAGAAGGTCGGCGTCAAGGAGACGGCGGAGTACTGGGCCCAGCGTCCCCGCGGCTCCCAGCTGGGCGCGTGGGCGTCCCCGCAGTCCCGCGTGGTGGACGGCCGCCGGGCGCTGGAGAACGCGCTGCACGGAATCGAGCGGCGGTTCGCCGACGTCGAGCAGATCCCGGCCCCGCCGCACTGGGGCGGCTGGCGGATCCGCCCGGACCTGGTGGAGTTCTGGCAGGGCCGCGAAGACCGCATGCACGACCGGCTGCGGTACGTCCGCAACGACGACGGCTGGAACATCGAGCGCGTCGCGCCGTGATCTCGACGCCCTGAGGTTGCGGGCTGCGCAACCTCAGGGTCGCACCCCGGGCGACATAAATCACGCGACCCCAGATAGTTAGCCCGGCTAAGCTGATGTGTCGTGACTGGTGAACCGGGGACCCTGCCGCCCCGCTCGGGCTTGCGCAAGGTCCTCGGACGCATCATCGTCGACACCCGGCCGCTCAAGATCCCGGCCTTCCGGCGGCTCTGGCTGTCCACTGTGGTCACCGCCGTCGGGACCCAGCTGACCGCCGTCGCCGTGCCCAAGCAGGTCTTCGACCTCACCGGATCCTCGGCCTACGTCGGTCTCACCGGGCTCGTCGCCCTCGTGCCCCTGCTGATCTTCGGGCTCTGGGGTGGCGCCGTCGCCGATGCCGTCGATCGGCGGAAGCTGCTCTTCGTCACCAACGTCGGCGTCGCGATCACCTCCGCCCTCCTCTGGCTGCAGGCCTTCGCGAACTTCGGCTCCGTCTGGCTCGTGCTCGGCCTGCTCGCGGTCAACCAGGCGTTCTTCGCGATCAACATGCCCACCCGCGGTGCCGTCGTCGCGCGGCTCGTACCCGCCGAACTGCTGCCGTCCGCGAACGCCCTCAACAGCACCATGTCCACCTTCGGCGCCGTCTTCGGGCCGTTGCTCGCCGGTGCGCTGATCCCCGTCCTCGGCCTCTCCACCCTCTACCTGATCGACGTCGTCGCCCTGACGATCACCCTCCTCGCCGTCTGGCGGCTGCCGTCGATCCCGCCGCTCAACGGCCTCTCGCGCCGCGCCGGGCTCCGGGACGTCGTCGACGGCTTCCGGTACCTGGCCGGGCAGAAGATCCTGCTGGCCTCCTTCGTCGCCGACATCATCGCCATGGTCTTCGGGATGCCGCGGGCGCTGATCCCGGAGATGGCCGAGCGGACCTTCGGCGACCCGCCCGGCGGCGGCCCCGCCCTCGGCTGGCTCTACGCCGCCCTCCCGCTGGGAGCGATGCTGATCGGGCTCTTCTCCGGCTGGCTGACGCGCATCCACCGCCAGGGCGTCGCGGTCGTCGTCGCGATCTGCGCGTGGGGTGCCGCCGTGGCCGCGTTCGGGCTCGCGCACTCGCTGTGGCTCGCCGTCGTCTTCATGGCGCTGGCCGGCGCCGCGGACATGGTCAGCGCCGTCTACCGGATGGCGATCCTGCAGGTCGCGACCACCGACGAGATGCGCGGCCGGCTCCAGGGCGTTTTCACGGTCGTCGTCGCCGGCGGTCCCCGGATCGCCGACCTCACCCACGGCTGGGGCGCCGCCGCGTTCGGCACCACGGTCACGGCGAGCGCCGGCGGCCTGCTGGTCATCGTGCTGGTCTGCGCGTCGATGTTCCTGCTCCCGGCCTTCTGGCGATACCGGGCGCCCACGACGTAGGCGGCGCGGGTTATGGTGCGGACATGCGTACCGTAGTTGTCGCTTTTGTCGCCTTTGCCGCGCTGACCGCCTGCTCTTCCGGGGACGAACCGTCGAAGGCTCCGTCGTCCTCCGCGGCCCCGAAGCCGAAGCCGGCGCCGAGTACGAACGCCGCCGCCGGGGCGCTGGACCCGTGCAAGCTGCTGCCCGCGGAGGCCGTGTCGAAGGCGCTGTTCCTCGACAACCTCACGGCGGTGCCGGGCCCGGTCCAGGACAACGCGGCCAGCGGCGGCAAGGCGCGCACCTGCGAGTACCAGCACGACGGCAAGGCCGCGGGCGCGCTCGCGGTGACCCGCTACGAGGGCAAGCAGGGCAAGCCCGCCGAGATGCTGGCGTCGATCAAGAAGGCGAAGCCGGGCGCGCAGGACGTCCCCGGCTTCCCGGACGGCGCGGTCTACTACGTCGACGGGCAGAAGACGGCGACGCTCGCCTCGGCCGAACTCGTGGAGGGCACGCCGGTCCTGGTCAACTACACCGGTCCGGCGAAGATGACGCCGGAGCAGATCGCGCCGCTCGTCAAGCAGGCCCTCGCCGCCGGCTGAGCCTCACCGGCGCAGCGCGGCCAGCTCGATCGGGCTGTGCGCCGAAAACACCGTGACCTCGTCCTGGTGAGTCCGCGCCAGCTCGTGCAGCCGCGCCAGGTTCTCCAGCCGCGGCCCGCGCAGCGTCTGGACGAGGTTCTGGAACGCCGTCATGACCGGCGGGCAGTGCGGGGCCACCGGGTCCAGCTGGCCGTGGAAGAAGTACGCGTCGCCGGCGTGCAGGAGCCAGCCGTCGCCGGTGTCGACCGCCACGCCCGTGTGGCCGCGCGTGTGGCCGGTGAGCGGGACCAGCAGGATCTCCTCCGGCAGGCCCTTGAGCGACCGGACCGCCTCGAAGCCGAACCAGGGCTCGCCCATCTCGTCGTAGGTGCTCCACAGCGGGCGGTGCGCGAACTGCGCCCTGCGGTAGCGGTACTTTTCCCCGGCGTCCGCGGGCGCCGTCGCGGCCCGGTGCTCCTCCGCCCGGACGTGCACGACGGCGTTCGGGAAGTCGGCCAGCCCGCCCGCGTGGTCGACGTCGAGGTGCGTCGCGACGATGTGCCGGACGTCCGCCGGGTCGAGGCCGAGGGCCTTGATCTGCGCGACCGCCGTCTCGGCAGCCACCGGCTTGGCGCCGACCATCGCCATGAACGGCTGTCCGAGCCATTCGGCGGGGCGCGCCACGCCCTGGCTGCCGAACCCGGTGTCGACCAGCACCAGGCTGTCGCCGGTCTCGACCAGCAGGCAGTGCGCGACCAGCTCCGCCCGCCGCAGCAGGCCGGGCTCGCCGTCGAGCAGCTTGCCACCCGCCGGGCGCATCGATCCGCAGTTCAGGTGGTGCACCTTCATACGCTGCTCCTGGTGCTCAGCCGGAGGAATTCGGTCTCGTCGTGCGCGGCGAAGACGGTGACCTCCGCGCCGTGCTCCTGAACAAGCTGACGCAGGCGGCGGTGATTGTCCAGCCGGGCGCGCGGCACCGTCTCCATGCGGCCCTCGAACCACTTCAGCCCCGGCGGGCAGCGCGGGGCGGTGGCATCGACCTGCCCGTGGAAGAAGTACGAGTCGCCGGCGTTGAGCAGCCAGCCGTGGCCGGTGTCGACGGCGACCCCGGCGTGCCCGCGCGTGTGCCCCGACAGCGGGACCAGCAGGATCTCCGGCGGCAGGCCGTCGAGCTGCCGGACGGCGTCGAAGCCGAACCACGGTTCGCCGCTGTCCGCATAGGACGTCCACTGTGGACCGTGGGCGAACTGGATCCGGCGGTAGCGGCCGCGTTCGTCTTTGCGTGGCTCGGTGAACGCCCGCAGCTCTTCGGCGTAGACGTGCACGCGTGCCCACGGGAAGTCGATGAGCCCGCCGGCGTGGTCGAGGTCGAGGTGGGTCAGCACGATGTCCCGGACGTCGGCGGGGTCGAAGCCCAGCGCGCGGATCTGCGCGATCGCCGTCCGCGCCGGGTCCGGGACGGGGTTGGACTGGCGGACGAACCCGGCGCCGAGCCAGGCGGTGCGGTCGACCGCGGCCGGGGTGCCCATGCCCGTCTCGACGAGCACGAGACCGGTGTCGGTTTCGAGCAGCAGGCAGTGGCAGACCATGGTGGCGCGCCGGAACACGCCCGGCCGGCCGTCGATCAGCTTGCCGCCCAGCGGGCGCAGGGTGCCGCAGTTCAGGTGGTGGACGCGCATCAGGCGAACTCCCGGTCGAGGGTGGTGTGCAGGTGGGTGGCGACCGCGCGCAGCGGCGCGAGGTCACGGCGGGTGCGGGCCAGCAGCAGCCCGCCTTCGATCGCGGCGAGCACGATGGTGGCGAGCTCGTCGGCACGCTCGGCGGAAAGTCCTTGTGCGGCAAGGTATCCGCTGAGGACACCGTGCCAGGACGCGTAGCCGTCCGCGCAGGCTTCCCGGATGGGCTCGCTCGCCGCGGCGGCGTCGAGCGCCACCGTCGCCAGGGGACAGCCGCGCTGGAAGTCCGATCCGGTGAGGAAACCCGCGAGCGCGTCGACCGCGCGGTCGATCCCGGTCGCGGGGTCGGGAGCGTCGTCGAGGATGGCTTCGAGGAGAGCGCCGGTGCGCTCGCTCGACAGCCGGACGGCTTCGGTGGCGAGTTGCTCCTTGCCGCCGGGGAAGTGGAAGTAGAGCGACCCCTTCGGAGCGCCGCCGGCCGTGGTCAGCTGGGTCAGGCCGGTGGCGTGGTAACCCTGGGTCTGGAACAGGTCGGCGGCGGTGTCGAGCATCCGCTGCCGCGTGTCGGTGCGGCGAACCATGACCGAACCGTAGCGCAAACTATGACGACCGGTCTAGTGACTTCGCGGATCGGTAAGGTCGTGCGCATGGGCAACCCGACCGGTCAGCAGTTCGAGATCACCCGCGGCAACGCGCGCGCCGTCGTCACCGAAATCGGTGCCGGGCTGCGCGCCTTCGAAGTCGGCGGCGTGCCGTACGTCGAGGAGTTCCCCGAAGACGCGAAGCCGCCGATGGGGGCCGGGCAGGTGCTGCTGCCCTGGCCGAACCGCACCAAGGGCGGCCGGTGGACGTTCCAGGGGGAGACCCAGCAGCTCGAGATCACCGAGGAGGCGCGCGGCAACGCCATCCACGGCCTGACCCGCCACCTCGAGTGGGAGCTGCTGGAGCACGCCGAATCGTCGGTCACCCTGGCCGTCGACGTCGCGGTGCAGCCGGGCTGGCCGGTGCCGCTGCGCGCGACCGTCACGTACGAGGTCGCGCCGCGCGAACTGACCATCACCCACGAGATCCGCAACGAAGGCGAGCAGCCGATCGGCGTCGGCGTCGGCACGCACCCGTACTTCCGGATCGGCGACGTCCCGACCGACGAGCTGACGCTGACGCTGCCCGCGAGCCGGGTCCGGCCCTCCCGGCCCGATGAGCAGATGCCGTACGCCGAGGAACAGGACGTCGAGGGCACGGAGTACGACTTCCGCGCCGGCCGCGTGCTGGCGGGCGTCAACCTGGACACGGCGTTCGGCGGCCTCGCGGCCGCTGACGACGGCCGGCACCACGTCGTCCTGAGCCACGAAGGCCAGGAACTGCTGGTCTGGACGGGTCCCGACTTCCGCTGGGCGCAGGTGTTCACCCCGGACGACCTGGTCGGCCGCGGCCGGGCGGTCGCGATCGAGCCGATGACCTGTCCCGCCGACGCGCTCAACACGGGCACCGACCTGATCGAGCTGGAGCCGTCGGCGTCGTGGTCGGGCAGCTGGGGCATCCGGGTCCGGTGACGCCGCTTCGCCTTGACGTCGCCGACGCGGGTGAAGTGCTGACGCTGCAACGCGCCGCGTACGTCACCGAGGCGCGCGCCCACGGCGACCTGGACCTGCCGCCGCTGCTGGAGACCCTGGACGAGACCCGGGCGGCGCTGACCGGCCTGTCCTGGGGCGTCCGGGAGGCGGGGCGCCTGGTGGCGTCGGTGCGGCTGACGGTGACCGGGCCGGTCGGGGTGATCGGGCGCCTGGTCGTCGCCCCGGACCGGCAGGGGGCCGGGCTCGGCGGCGGGCTGCTGCGGTTCGCGGAGTCGGCGGCACCTGAGGAGGTGACGGTGTTCAGGCTCTTCACCGGCTCGAAGAGCGTGGGGCCGTTGCACCTGTACGCCAAGCACGGCTACCGCGAGACGCACCGGACGCCCGAGAACAACCACGAGCTCGTGCACTTGGAGAAGGCCCGCGTGCACGTCCCCGGACGAGTTCGTTAGCGTGGCGAACTATGGCGAAGGCAATTGTCGGGGGCTATGTCGTCCCCATCGACGGTGATCCCATCGACGGCGGCACGGTCCTGATCGACGGCGGCAAGATCGTCGCGGTCGGCACCGAGGCCGACGTCGACATCCCGGAGGACGCCGAACTGGTCGACGCGGCGGGCACCTGGGTGCTGCCCGGCTTCATCGACGCCCACGCCCACCTCGGTGTCCACGAGGAGGGCGAGGGCTGGTCCGGCAACGACACCAACGAGATGACCGACCCGAACGGCGCCCGCTTCCGCGCCGTCGACGGCATCGACCCCTACGAGCCCGGCTTCGACGACGCGCTCGCGGGCGGCGTCACGAGCGTCGTCATCAAGCCCGGGTCGGGCAACCCGATCGGCGGCCAGACGATCGGCGTCAAGACCTGGGGCCGCAGCATCCTGGACATGATCTTCGCGGAGCACGTCAGCGTGAAGAGCGCGCTCGGCGAAAATCCGAAGCGCGTGTACGGCGAGAAGAAGCAGACGCCGTCGACGCGCCTGGGTGTCGCGGCGATCCTGCGCGAGGCGTTCACGAAGGCCCGCAACTACCAGGCGAAGCGCGCGCACGCGGAGTCCGAGGGCAAGCCGCACGAAGTCGACCTGACGCTGGAGACGCTCTCGAAGGTCCTCGACGGCGAGCTGTTCTGGGACCAGCACGTCCACCGCGCGGACGACATCGTGACGGCGATCCGGCTGGCCGACGAGTTCGGCTACAAGCTGGTGATCAACCACGGCACCGAAGGCCACCTGATCGCGGACCTGCTGGCCGAGCGGGACGTCCCGGTGATCCTCGGCCCGCTGTTCACCACGAAGTCGAAGGTCGAGCTGCGCCACCGCACGCTGCGGTCGGCCGGCATCCTGGCCCGCGCGGGCGTGAAGATCGCGATCACCACCGACCACCCGGTGATCCCGATCAACTTCCTGGTGTACCAGGCGGCCCTCGCGGTGAAGGACGGCCTCGACCCGGCGACGGCGCTGCGTTCGCTGACCGTCAACCCGGCGTCGATGCTCGACCTCGACGGGCAGATCGGTTCGCTGAAGCCGGGCCTGGACGCCGATGTGGTGCTGTGGTCGGGCGACCCCCTCGATGTGATGAACCGCGCGCTGCGCGTTTTCGTCCGGGGTGACGAGGTGTACCACTTCGACGAGTCACTGGGCGAGGGCGTGTCCAAGGACCGCCGGTACCGGGAGACCCGCTGAGTTTCGGGTGGCACGCCGGTAACCGGGCGGTTCCGGCGTGCTGCCCGATCAGTCGAGGAGTGTGGTCAGGTCGAGCTTGACGGGGAACGGGACGTCGGTGGTGAAGGTGCCGGTGACCGCGGCGGCGTCCAGATAGCCGGAACCTGCTCGGTGGCACGCGACCAGCGAGACCGGCTCGGTGAGGTCGACGATCCAGTAGTGCGGGATCCCCGCGTCGGCGTACTCGTCGTGCTTGACGCGGTAGTCGGTGCGCTTCGATCCCGGTGACACGACCTCGACGACCACCGCGACTTCGTCGGCGCGAAGCATCTCCTCGTCACCTCGCGCAAGTGCGGCTTTGTCGAAGATCAGCAGGTCGGGCCGACGCGAGAAGCTGGGTTGATCGCCGGGAGCCAGCTGTAGGTCGAGGTCGACGCCGTGGATGAATGTCAGCTCGGGTGGCCCCTTCAGGGGACCAAGGCATCCAGGTCGATCTTGACCGGGAACGGAACATCCGTGGTGAACGTCCCGGTGACCGCCGGCGCGTCGACGTAGCCCGATGCCCCGCCTCGGTGGCAGGCGACGAGCGAGACCGGCTCGGCGGTGTCCACGATCCAGTAGTGCGGGATCCCGGCGTCGGCGTACTCGTCGTGCTTCACCTGGTAATCGGTGCGCTTCGAGTCCGGTGCCACGATTTCGACGACGATGAGCACCTCGTCGGCCCGGAACAGGCCGGTCCCGCGGGCGAGCGCGGCGCGGCCGACGACCAGCAGGTCCGGCCGCCGGGCGAAGCCGGGTTCGCCGTCCGGTGCCAAGCACAGGTCGAGGTCGTTGCGGACGACGAAGGCGAGCCCGCGCGGCAGCTGCCGTTCGAGCTGGCCGGCCAGCAGGCAGACGGCCACGTCGTGGCTCCGGCCGGAGCCGGGCGAGGTCACCACGCGGCCTTCCACCAGCTCCGTGAAACCGGTGCCGTCGAGCGCCGCGTACTCCTCGATGGTCAGCAGATGACCGGGCATACCACCACGGTATCCGTCCCCAGCACGCGACACGGGTCGCTGGATCGGGCTACGCGTTCTTCAGTTCCCGGGCGATGACGACCCGCTGGATCTGGTTGGTCCCTTCGAAGATCTGCGGCACCTTCGCCTCCCGCATGTACCGCTCCACCGGGAAGTCCCGCGTGTACCCGGCGCCGCCGAGGACCTGGACGGCGTCCGTCGTCACCTTCATCGCGCCGTCGGTCGCGACCAGCTTGGCGATCGACGCCTGCCGGTTGAAGGGCATTCCGCGGTCACGGCGCCGGGCCGCGTCCAGGTACAGCGCCCGGGACGCCTCCACCGTCGCGGCCATGTCCGCCAGCAGGAACTCGACGCCCTGGAAGTCGATGATCGGGCGGCCGAACTGCGAGCGCCCCTTCGCGTACGCCACTGCTTCGTCCAGCGCCGCCTGGGCCAGGCCCACCGCGCACGCCGCGATCCCGAGCCGGCCCGAGCTCAGCGACGACAGCGCGATGCGCAGCCCGGCACCCGGGGCGCCCAGGAGCCGCTCGGCCGGGACTCGGGCGCCGTCGAAGATCATCTGGGCGGTCGGCGAGCCGGTCAGGCCCATCTTCCGTTCGCGCGGAGCCGCCGACAGGCCTTCGGTGGCGCCGTCGACCAGCAGGCACGAGATCTCGTCCGGGCCGGTGCGGACCATCGTCGTGTAGAAGTCCGCCACCCCCGCGTGGGTGATCCACGCCTTGGTCCCGTTGACGACGTAGTCCGAGCCGTCGAGACGCGCGCGCGTCGACAGCGCCGCCGCGTCCGAGCCCGCCTGCGTCTCCGACAGCGCGTACGCGCCCAGGAGCGAGCCTTCGAGCATGTCCGGGAGCCACCGGTCGCGCTGCTCGTCGGTGCCGTACTGCGTGAGCGCGTAGCAGGACATCGTGTGCACCGACAGCCCGACGCCGACCGTCATCCACGCCGTCGCGATCTCCTCCAGGACCTGGAGGTAGACCTCGTACGGCACGTCGCCGCCGCCCCAGCGTTCGCTGTAGGGCAGGCCCAGCAGCCCGGACTTGCCCAGCAGGCGGAACTGCTCGCGGGGGAACTGCTCCGCTTCCTCGGCCGCCGCCGCCCGCGGGGCGAGCTCGTCACGCGCGATCTCGGTGGCCAGGGCGACCAAGGCCTCGGCGTCCGAGTTGGGCAGCAAGCGTTCGGCGGGCATCGTTGTCCTCCAAAGCGGTACTGAAAACAGTACTGTGGATCAATCCAGAGTACAGTACGACAGGTCTGGGGTAGCCGGAAGACGTAGGAGATAGTGAGCCGATGCGCCCCGAACCCCGCCGACGGCCGACCGCCCGCCAGCAGGCGCTGCTCGGCGACCTCGAGGCGTTGTTCCTGGCCGAGGGCTTCGCCGTCTTCACGCTGGACGACCTCGCCGGCCGCCTGCGCTGCTCGAAGTCGACGCTCTACGCGCTCGCGCCGAGCAAGGAACAGCTCGCCGTCAGGGTCGTCACCGGGTTCTTCCGGGGCGCGGCGGAGCGGATCGAGGAGCGCATCGACGGCATCGACGACGCCCCCAAGCTCATCGGGGAGTACCTGGCCGGCGTCGCCGAGCATCTCAACCGGGCGTCGGCGGCCTTCATGCGGGACCTCGCCGAATTCGGCCCGGCCCGGGAGGCCTACCAGCTCAACAGCCGGTTCGCCGCGAACCGGCTCCGGCAGTTCATCGACAAGGGTGTCGCCGACGGGGTGTTCCGCGACGTCCACGCCCGGCTGGTGGCCGAGATGACCGGGCTGATCATCGAGGGCATCCAGACCGGCGTGCTCGCTCAGCGGACCGACGTGTCCGACGCCGACGCGTTCACCGCTTTGGGTGAGCTGCTGCTCGGCGGCTTGAACAAATAGCGGACAGGAATTGTCAGCCGGAACTCCATTAAACTGCGCGACGTGATCGTCGTAGGCGGAGAAGCTCTGGTCGACCTGGTTCCCGGCGACCCCCTGGATTCCACTGTGGACGGTGGGTTGCGCGCGCTGCTGCCCCGCCTGGGCGGCGGGCCGTACAACGTCGCGCTGGCCGCCGGCCGGCTCGGGGTGCCGGCGGCGTTCCTCTCCCGCGTGTCCACCGACCGCTTCGGCGAAGCGATGATCGAGCGGCTGCACGCCTCCGCCGTCGACACCTCGCTGCTGCAGCGCGGCGACGAGCCGACGACGCTGGCCGTCGTGGCGCTCGACGCGAAGGGGGCCGCGCGCTACAGCTTCTACGTCGAGGGCACCGCCGACCGGCTGGTCGCGGATCCGGGTCCGCTGGCCGAAGGTGTGACAGCGCTCTCACTCGGCACGCTCGGCATGGTCCTCGAGCCCGGCGCCTCGGCGTACGAGGCGATGCTGCGGCGTGAAGCGGCCCGCGGCGTGCTGACCGTCCTCGACCCCAACATCCGCGAGGCGCTCATCACCGACCCGGCCGCCTACCGGGCCCGGTTCGCGTCCTGGCTGCCGGACGTCCGGCTGCTGAAGATCTCCGACGACGACGCCGCGTGGCTCACCGAAGGCGCCGATCCGGTCGCCGCCGCGAAGACGTGGATCGAGTCCGGTGTGGACGCCGTGGTGCTCACCCGGGGGGCCGACGGGCTCTCGGTGATCACCGCCGCAGGTGAGCTGGCCCACGTGCCGTCGCGAAAAGTCACCGTCGTGGACACCATCGGCGCGGGCGACACCGTGCACGGTGCGCTGCTGGCCTGGCTGCACACCCGCCAGGCCGCCGACCTGGCCTCCCTCGACGCCGGCGCGTGGCGCGAGGCTCTGGAGTTCGCGGCGAAAGCGGCGTCGATCACGGTCTCCCGCAGCGGCGCCGAACCGCCCACGTCCGCCGACATGGCGGCCACCGTGTGAACCTGGTCCCAAAGGGGCCCCCGGGAGCAACGTCACCGCTGCGCGAAGGCGGGTTTCTCGACTAGCGTAGAGGGGCATTCTTCATACCCCAGCGGGGCGGTGTGCAGCGAGGCGCCAGTGTTTCCTCGCGTGAACACGTGGCTACCTGTGGAACGTACAGGCGCCGCCGGCCCGTGCCCAACGTGAGAGGGACTTGCATGTCCGACGCGACGACTGCGGGGCAGTCCGGCGGAGAAACCGCGAAGCTGACCCTGCCGAGTGGCGAGCACGAGTTCAAGATCGTCCACCCGGTCGAAGGCGCGCCGGGGATCGAACTGGGCAAGCTGCTGGCGCAGACGGGGTACATCACCTACGACCCCGGTTTCGTCAACACCGGTGCCGCGTCGTCCGCCATCGCCTACATCGACGGTGACGCCGGCATCCTCCGCTACCGCGGGTACCCGATCGAGCAGCTGGCCGAGAAGTCGACCTTCGTCGAGGTCTCCTACCTGCTGATCTACGGCGAGCTGCCGACCGAGACCCAGCTGGCCGACTTCACCGGGAAGATCCAGCGGCACACGCTGCTGCACGAAGACCTCAAGGCGTTCTTCAGCGGCTTCCCGCGCGACGCGCACCCGATGCCGGTCCTGTCCAGCGCGGTGTCGGCGCTGTCGACGTTCTACCAGGACTCGCTCGACCCGTTCGACGAGCCGAACGTGGAGCTGTCCACGATCCGGCTGCTCGCCAAGGTTCCGACGCTGGCCGCCTACGCGTACAAGAAGTCCGTGGGCCAGCCGCTGCTGTACCCGGACAACTCGCTCGGCCTGGTCGAGAACTTCCTGCGGATGACGTTCGGCTTCCCGGCCGAGCCGTACGAGGTCGACCCGGACGTCGCGAAGGCGCTCGACCTGCTGTTCATCCTGCACGCCGACCACGAGCAGAACTGCTCGACCTCGACCGTGCGCCTGGTCGGCTCGTCGGAGGCGAACCTGTTCGCCTCGATTTCGGCGGGCATCAACGCGCTGTTCGGCCCGCTGCACGGTGGCGCGAACGCCGCGGTGCTCGACATGCTCGAAGGCATCAAGAACGACGGCGGCGACGTCGCCAAGTTCGTCGAGCGGGTGAAGAACAAGGAAAAGGGCGTGAAGCTGATGGGCTTCGGGCACCGGGTCTACAAGAACTACGACCCGCGCGCGAAGATCATCAAGAACACCGCGGACGAGATCCTCGGCAAGCTCAAGGGCGGCGACCAGCTGCTGGAGATCGCCAAGAAGCTCGAGGAGACGGCGCTCTCCGACGACTACTTCATCGAGCGCAAGCTGTACCCGAACGTGGACTTCTACACCGGCCTGATCTACCGGGCACTGGGCTTCCCGACGAAGTTCTTCACGGTGCTGTTCGCGCTCGGCCGGCTCCCGGGCTGGATCGCGCACTGGCGCGAGATGATCAACGACCCGGCCACCAAGATCGGCCGCCCGCGGCAGATCTACACCGGCCACGCTTCGCGGGACTACACCCCGATGTCGGAGCGCTGATTCGTTTCACGCGAACGTCCCGCCGTGCACCCGCACGGCGGGACGTTTACGTTTACCGTCGTGACTCGAGAAGCGCCGGTCGTCCTTTGGTTTCGCCGTGACCTGCGGCTGGGTGACCACGCAGCCTTGCTGGAGGCGTCCAAGCACAGCAAGCACGTGCTCGCGCTGTACGTCCTCGACGACGCGCTGCTCAAGCCGGGCGGTGCGCCGCGTGAGGCCTTCATGTACGGCTGCTTGGAGAAGCTGAACGAGCAACTCGGCGGCCGGCTGATGCTGGTCCGCGGCGAACCGGCGGCCGAGGTCGTGAAGGCCGCGAAGAAGATCGGCGCGGCCGCGGTGCACGTCAGCGCCGACACCGGGCCCTACGGTCGCCGCCGGGATGCTTCGGTGGCGGAAGCGTTGGCGGAGCACAACATCGAGTGGGTCGAGACGGGCTCGCCGTACGCTGTGACGCCGGGCCGCGTCACCAAGCCGGACGGCGATCCCTACCGCGTCTTCACTCCCTTTTACCGGGCGTGGACCGCGCGCGGGTGGCACTCGCCTGCCGACACTGGACCGTCCCTTGTGGACTGGGTCGAACCGCCGCGGTCGCTGAAGATCCCGAAGGCGCCCGCGGTTTCCGCGACGCTGCCCGAACCCGGCGAGCAGGCCGCGCTCGACGTCTGGCACGAATTCCTGGACGACGGCATCGAAACCTACGACGAGGATCGCGACCGGCCGGACCGCGAAGGCACCACCCGGCTTTCGCCGTACCTGCGCTGGGGCTGCCTCCACCCGCGGACGATCTTGGCGGACCTTGACGGCGACGACCGCGCCGGCGCGAAGTCGTTGCGCAGCGAGATCTGCTGGCGCGAATTCCACGCCGACGTCCTGTGGCACCGCCCGGAAACGGCGCGCGAGAACTACGACCGGCGCTTCGACGGGATGAAGTACGACGACGACCGCGAGGCCTTCGAGCGGTGGTGCGCGGGCCGCACCGGTTACCCGATCGTGGACGCCGGGATGCGGCAGCTGCTCGCCGAGGGCTGGATGCACAACCGGGTGCGGATGGTCGTCGCGAGCTTCCTGGTGAAGGACCTGCACCTGCCGTGGTGGCTGGGCGCCCGCCACTTCATGAAACACCTGGTGGACGGCGACCTGGCGTCGAACCAGCTGAACTGGCAGTGGGTCGCGGGCTGCGGCACCGACGCGGCACCGTACTTCCGCGTCTTCAACCCGACGACCCAGGGCGAGAAGTTCGATCCGGCCGGCGACTACGTGCGCAAGTACGTGCCGGAGCTGCGTTCCGTCGAGGGGAAGGCGGTGCACAAGCTGAAGGACCGCCCCGAGGAGTACCCGGAACCCATGGTCGACCACGCCCACGAGCGCCAGGTGTCCTTGGAGCGGTACGGCAAGATCACGTCGTGAGTGGCAATGAGGTTCTAACCCTCATCACCACTCACGACCGGGTCAGCCACGCAGTGCTTCCGACAGCTTGATCCGGCTGCCGATCCGCAGCACGCTGTTGCCGTAGATCTTCCCGCCGATCCAGGTCAGCACGGCGACGAGGGCGATGGTCAGCGCCAGTGACAGCCCGATCTCCCAGCCCGCCGCCGCGCCCGTCGAGATGCGGGCCGGCATCAGGATCGGCGACAGCAGGGGGATCAGCGAGACGATCTTCGTCGCCGAGCTCGCGGGGTTCTGGACCAGCAGGTTGAAGCCGGCGATGAACCCGACGACCAGGATGATGTTGAGCGGCCCGACCACCGACTGGGTGTCCTCCTGCCGCGACACCAGCGACCCCAGCGCGCCGTAGATGGTGGCGTACAACAGGAAGCCCAGCAGGTACCAGAGCAGGCCCCACAGCACCGCGCCCGTCGCGAAGCCGGACAGGGTGAACACGCCGGTCGCCGCCGCGGCCCCCAGCCCGACCACCGCGAGGATGACCAGCTGGGTCAGGCCGACCAAGCCGAGCCCGATCACCTTGCCCAGCAACAGCTGCCACGGCCGCACGCTGGCGAGCAGGATCTCCACGACCCGGCTCGACTTCTCCTCGACGACGCCCTGCGCGACCATCATCCCGTAGGTGATGATGCTCATGTACAGCAGGAACGCCACGACCAGCCCGACGACCAGCCGCTGCGTCTGGTCGGCCGGCTCCGGCGAGAGGGCGTCGTCCTGGACGTGGGTGCCGTTGACCCTGGCCATCACCTCGGCCGGTTCCAGCTGCGCGGACGACAGCACGCCGTCGAGCACCTGCCGCTGGGCGACCTGGTCGAGCACCCGGCGCAGCCCGCTGTCCAAAGAGGACTTGTAGGTGGCGGTCAGTTGTGCGGCGCTGCCCGAGACGAGCGCGTCGACGTCGCCGTCTTCGACCTTCTTCCGGCCTTCCGCCGCGTCGGTGACGACGACCGTGCTGATCTCGCGGCCGGAAAGCGCCGCTTCGGCCTGCAGCTGGCGGGCGATCCCGATCGCCTGGCCGGTCAGCCCGACGGTCTTCTTGTCCGACGAACCGGCCAGCGACGTCTGGAACAGGACGTACCCCAGCAGCAGCACCAGCAGTACGCCGGTGCCGACGACGAACGACCGCGTGCGCAGCCGGGTGTTGAGCTCGCGCTTCATCACGAGCCAGACGGCGCGGCGGCCACTCAACGTCCTCATCGCGGTTCCCCCTTCTCGGACACGGCGTCGCGGAACAGCTCGGTGAGCGAGCGGCGACGGCGGCTGAACTCGGTGACCGGCCCGGTCGCCAGTGCGGCCGCGAGCACGGCCTGGTCGTCCGCGCCCGGTTCGAGGTCGAGCACGGTGGTGGTGCCGTGGTGTTCCAGCACGCGCACGCCGGGCAGGTCCGCGGCCCAGCCGTTGCTCGCGGCCGGCGCCGTCACGACGAGCTTGCTGCGGGCGCCCGAGGTCAGCTCGTCGACCGTGCCGACGGCGACCATCCGGCCGCCGCGGATGATCCCGACCCGGTCGCACAGCCGCTCGACGAGGTCGAGCTGGTGGCTGGAGAACACGACCGGCACCCCCGCGGCGGCCTTCTCCCGCAGGACGCCGCTCATCACGTCGACGGCGAGCGGGTCGAGGCCGGAGAACGGCTCGTCGAGCACCAGCACCGCGGGGTCGTGCACCAGTGCGGCGGCCAGCTGGACGCGCTGCTGGTTGCCGAGGCTGAGCTTCTGCACCTCGTCCTTGCGGCGCTCGGCGAGCCCGAGCCGGGTGATCCAGTTCTCGGCGTTGCGGTGCGCTTCGCCGGCGCTCAGCCCGTGCAGCTCGGCCAGGTAGACGAGCTGGTCGAGCACCTTCATCTTCGGGTACAGCCCGCGTTCTTCCGGCATGTAGCCGATGTGCGTCCGGGTTTCGTGCGTGACAGGCCGGCCGTCGAAGCGGACTTCACCGCCGTCGGCGGCCAGCACCCCCAGCGCGATCCGCATGGTGGTGGTCTTGCCGGCGCCGTTGCTGCCGACGAAGCCGAACAGCTCGCCGGCGCGGACGTCGAACGAGACGCCGTCCAGCGCGACCTTGGCGCCGTAGCGCTTGGAGATCCGGTCGATCTCCAGTGTCCCCTCAGGCATTCCCCATCCCCTCCTCGAAGTCTTCGGGGTCGTCGTCCGGCAGCGACCAGCCCAGCACGATGGCCGGGATGGTCGTGCCGGTGAGCAGCAGCGCGGACAGCATCATCGCGCCGCCTGCCGCGGTGTCGGCGACGACCAGGCCGTAGAACATCGCGATCAGCATCAAGTAGCTGAGCGCCTGGTAGCCGATGTAGGTGACGCGGTGGCGCCACTCGCGCTCGCGTTCGTCCAGCAGGCGTGAAAAGCTGCCGCTCATCCGGCCGGTCAGGACGCGCAGCGTGATGAACGCGAACCCGCCCACGACCAGCCCGGTCAGCCAGAAGGCCGGGAAGACCCAGCTCGGTTGTGCTTTGAACTGGGTGGCCCCGGCGACCAGGGCGAGGTCGGCGAGCACGAGGACGACGACGAGCGTCCGGCGGTGCTTCCGGGTGCGCCAGCCCGGCAGCTTCCGGGCGCGTTTCCGTTCGGCCTCTTCCATCTTGTCGAGCTGGCGATCCCAGTAAGCCGCGAGGCGGCCCGGCTGCTCGGTCATGCTCCCCCCTCGCGGTAGACCTGGGTGGAAAGCGGCGTGAACGGCTCGCGGCTGAAGACCGCCTCGACGGGCAGGTCGAACACCGCACAGATCCGGAACGCCAGATCCAGGCTCGGATAGTGGTCACCCCGCTCGAGCGCGCCGATGGTCTGCGGGTTGACATCGACGGCACCGGCAAGCGTGGCTCGGGTCATCCCGCGCTCCGCCCGGAGCACGGGAAGCCGGTTGTAGATCGGCAGCTCTTTGCCGCGTCTGACCGGACTCATGGCACTAACTGTTGCAAAAACCCAACGGGAGGTCAACTCAATAGAACATCAAGCCCGATTGTGCACATGGGTGGCGGGTTGTGGATGAGGGGGTGGGGTGTGCGGCTGAGCGGCGGCTTTGTCGGTAGGGGCCGATGGACTGGACTTGGGCACGCCCCCTAGGGGAGGGTGGGGGTGCTGTGCCGGCGGGGGTGCTGTGTCCGTGACGTCAGGCCAGCCCTGCCAGCGACTTGTCGACAAGTTCCGCGACTCGCGCCCGCGCCGCCTCGGCGTCCGACGGGATCAACGACAGCCGCGTCCGGCGCTCCAGTACGTCCTCCACGTCCAACGCGCCCTCGTTCCGGACCGCCCACACCACCTCGGCCGCCGTGATCTCCGTTCCCGGGGCCACCGGGGCCGCGAACTCCGCGTCCACCTCGCCCAGCGCCGCCACGCGCGATGCCTCCGTGCCGTACCGGGCCACCAGCCGGGGTGCCGCGTCCACAAGGGACAATTCCGGCCGGGGTGCCGCTCCCAGCAACGGCAACCGGGCCGTGCGGCACGATGTGGCCGGGAGGCCGGCGAGGCGGACCGCCGCGTCGACCGCGTCCTCGGCCATCCGGCGGTACGTCGTCAGCTTGCCGCCCACCACGGTCAGCAAGCCGTCCGGTCCGGCCAGGACCGCGTGCTTGCGGGAAAGATCCGCCGACCGGCCGCTCGTTCCCTCGACCAACGGGCGTAGCCCCGCATAAGATCCGGCGACGTCCGCCCGGGTCAGCGGCCGGGCGAGCACCGAGGAAGCCAGCGACAGCAAGAAGTCCACATCGGACTCGGGAACCACCGGCACGGACGGGATCGGGCCCGACACGGGCTCATCGGTGAGTCCCAAGTAGACTCGCCCGTCCGGCTGGGGGAGCAGGAAGACGAACCGGTTGGTCTCCCCGGGCACACCGATGTTCACCGACGTCGTCCCCATCGGCACCGTCCCCGGCGCCAGCACCAGGTGCGAACCGAGCGACGGCCGCAACCGCACCGAACCCGTCAGCGTTCCCGCCCAGACCCCCGTCGCGTTGATCACCTGCCGCGCGTGGATGTCCATTGTGGAGCCAGAAATACCGTCGCGCACCTGAACGCGGTCCGCTGCGAGCGAAATGGCCGACAGCCGCGTGAGGATGCGCGCACCGAACGATGCCGCCGTCCGGGCGAGGGAAACCACCAGCCGCGCGTCGTCGACCAACGCGCCGTCGTAGGCCAGCCAGGCGCCGCGCAGGCCGTCGGCGGACAGGCCCGGCGCCAGAGCCAACGCCAGCGGTGCCGGGATCGACCGAGGCCGTGGCAGCACCGACGACGGCGTGCGGGCGGCCCGGCGCAGCACGTCCCCGGCGCGCAAGCCGGCCGCGACCACCCTCTCCTGCGCGCGGGAAGTGCTGGGGTACCACGGAAACAGCTGCGGCGTCGCGCGGGTGAGGTGCGGTGCCGTGCGCGTCATCAGGATCCCGCGCTCCACCGCGCTTTCGTGCGCCAAGCCGAGTTCGCCGTGCGCCAGGTACCGCAGGCCGCCGTGGACCAGCTTCGACGACCAGCGCGACGTCCCGAACGCCAGGTCGTGCGCCTCCACCAGCGCGACCGACAGACCCCGCGAAGCCGCGTCCAGCGCGATACCCGTGCCGGTGACGCCGCCGCCGACCACGACGATGTCGACGCGCTCGCCCGACGCCAGCTCCGCGAGCTCGCGTTCGCGGCGCCGCGCGTTGAGCGAGCCGGACGTCATGGCCGCAAAGCCGCGTCGAGCACGTGGGTGAACTCCGCCATCAGCGCCACCTCGTCGACGTCCACGGTGGCCGGCCGCAGGGAGAAGGCGAACGACTGCACCACCAGCAGCACCGAACGGGACTGCACCGCGACCGGCGCCCGCCGGATCGAGCCGTCCTGGTGGCCGGCCTCCAGCAGCCCGTGCAGCGCCTGCTCGGCGAACTTCTGCGTCGCGCCGAGCCGCTCCACGATGTACGGGAGGACGAGCTCGGGGTCGACGTCGAGCAGGGTGCGGAACAGCGGGTCGGTCGACAGCGCGCGCACGCCGGCCGCGGCGATGAGCACGAGCCGGTCGCGGCTGTGCGCGGCATCCGCGCCGCCTTCGCTCGCCGTGCGCAGCAACCCGCTGAACTCGCGGGTCATCAGGGCGGCGAGCACGCTGCGGACGTCGGGGAAGCGGCGGTAGACCGTCATCCGGCTGACGCGGGCGGTGCGGGCGATTTCGGCGAGTGTGGTGCGGCGCACACCGACGGCCAGCACGCACGAGCGCGCGGCGTCGAGCAGCACGTCATCGGCCACCCGCGTCGCCGTCTGGCGGTTGCGGGTGTCCGCGAGCGCGGAGGAACCTGCCGTCTGCGTGGTGTGACGTTTTACGTCCATGTGTCACACTGTAGTCGTGAACGCTCTCATTGACCACCGCCTCCGCCGGTCCTGGACCGAGGAAGCCGCCGGCGCCGCCCCGCTGCCCGCGCGGGCGGCCAAGTGGCTTGAACAGCGTATCGGCCAGACGGCCCCCAGTGCTGCTCCGACGGGCGATTTGCCGGTGGAAATACCGTCACCGAAACTGGCGAAACCTGCTGGGGAAGCGCTTGCGGAAGTGGTCGGCGCGGAGAACGTGCTGGTCGACGCCGCGGCCCGGCTGGCGAGGGCGACCGGACTGTCCTACCTCGACCTCCTGCGGCGCCGTTCGCCGTCGGCGGAGTTCCCGGTGCCCGACGCGGTCGTGCTCCCCGCCGATCCGGACGAGGTCCAGGCGGTCCTCGACGTGTGCGTCCGGCACGACGTCGGAGTGGTGCCCTTCGGCGGCGGAACGTCGGTGGTCGGCGGTGTCGCCGCACTGCGCGGCGAAAAGACGTCGGTGATCGCGCTGGACCTCGTCCGGCTCGACGCGCTGGTGTCGGTGGACGCCGAGTCGCGCATCGCCGTCCTGCAGGCCGGCGTCCGCGGGCCCGAAGCCGAGCGGCTGCTCGCCGGGCACGGCCTGACGCTCGGGCACGTCCCGCAGTCGTTCGAGCGCGCCACGATCGGCGGCTTCGCGGCGACGCGCTCGGCCGGCCAGGCGTCCTCGGGCTACGGGCGGTTCGAGGACATGGTCACCGGCGTGCGGCTGGCCACCCCGCGCGGCCCGTGGAAGCTCGGCGTCGCCCCGGCGTCCGCGGCCGGGCCGGACCTGCGCCAGCTCGCGATCGGCAGCGAGGGCACGCTCGGCGTGATCACCGAAGTCGCGCTGCGGGTGCGGCCGGCGCCGCCGGTCCGGCGTTACGAGGGCTACGCGCTGCCGGGCTGGGCGGCCGGCGCCGAAGCGGTGCGGGACCTCGCGCAGCACCACGCGCTCGCCGACGTCACCCGGCTGTCCGATGTGGACGAGACCGAGGTGTCACTCGCGCTGAACGCCGGGGTGAAGACGGCGGCGCTGCGCCGCTACCTCGCCGCGCGGGGCGTGCGACGGCCGTGTTTCCTCATCGTGGGCTGGGAAGGCACCGCGCACGACGTGGCGCTGCGCCGCCGTGAGACGGCCCGGCGGTTGAAGGCCTCGGGTGCCGTGCGCGTCGGCAAGTCGCTCGGCGAGTCGTGGCGGCACGGCCGGTTCGCCGGGCCCCGGCAGCGGGACACGTTGCTGGACATGGGCATCTGCGTCGAGACGCTCGAAACGGCCGCCTACTGGTCCAATGTGGACGAGCTGCGCGACGACGTCCGCGCGGCGCTGACGGCCGCGCTGGGCCGGGCGATCATCATGTGCCACATTTCGCACGCGTACGAAACGGGTGCGTCGCTGTACTTCACCGTGCTGACGGCCCGCGACGAAGCCGACCCCGCCGGCCAGTGGCAGCGCGCGAAGGCGGCGGCCTGCGAGGCGGTCACCGGACTGGGCACGATCTCGCACCACCACGCCGTCGGCGTCGATCACGCGCCTTACCTGAGCGCGGAAATCGGTGCGCTGGGGGTCGAGGTGCTGCGGGCGGCCAAGTCCGCGGTGGACCCGACCGGGATCCTCAACCCCGGAAAGCTGGTGTGACGACTTCGCAGGGCACGCCGTGGCCGTCGGCCGCGACACCCTGCAGCCGCGCCGCTTCGGTCTGCGGGACGGCGGAGGTGCGCACCGGCGCGCCGTCGACCAGCAGGGGGTAGCGGATCGGCGCGGCGCCGACGTACGTGTGGACGCCGGTCAGGCGCGTGCCGTCCTCGAGGGTGATGTCGGGGTCGGTGAGCCGGGCCAGGTGGTAGCGGGTGCCGCGGCCTTCGCAGCGGTCCAGGACCGCGAGCTGGTCCGGCGTAACGAACCAGATGGCGTGCTCTTCGACGCCCGGCAGCGCGGTGAGGGTGGCCGGGCGCTGGTCGTCGACCACGCGGAAGCCGGCCGCCCACACCGCGGCGAGCCCGGCGCAGCGCGCGTGCGCCACGACGACCGGGCCTTCGAGGCCGAGCCGGGCGCGCAGCCAGGTGATCTTCGACGGGTTCGCGTTCGAGCCGTAGGCCAGCACGGCCATCCGGTCGCGCCAGCCTTCGGGGGCGGCGTCGAGCGGGTGCCCGACGCCGTCGACGTGCACGAACGAGCGACCCGGCCGGGTGCCCGGGTAGGGCTCGGCCGGGTACTCGTCGTCGGTGAAGAGGGTCAGAACGTCACCACGCTGCGCAGCACGTCACCGTGGTGCATGCGCTCGAAGGCCTGCTCGACGCCGTCGACGCCGATGCGCTCGGTGACGAACTTGTCGAGCGGCAGCCGGCCCTGCAGGTAGAGGTCGACGAGCATCGGGAAGTCCCGGCTGGGCAGGCAGTCGCCGTACCAGGACGACTTGAGCGAGCCGCCGCGCGAGAAGAAGTCGATCAGCGGCAGGTCGTTCAGCCGCATCTCCGGCGTCGGCACGCCGACGAGCACGACCGTGCCGGCCAGGTCGCGCCCGTAGAACGCCTGCCGCCAGGTTTCGGGGCGGCCGACCGCGTCGATGACGACGTCGGGGCCGAACCCGCTGGTGGCGTCCTGCATGGCCTCGACGACCTGCTCTTCGCTGAGGCCCTTGCTGTTGACGGTGTGCGTCGCGCCGAAGTCCTTCGCCCAGGTGAGCTTCCGGTCGTCCATGTCGATCGCGACGATCGTGGTGGCGCCGGCCAGCTTCGCGCCGGCGATGGCGGCGTCCCCGACCCCACCGCAGCCGATGACGGCGACCGAGTCACCACGCGTGACGGCGCCGGTGTTGATGGCCGCGCCGAGCCCGGCCATGACACCGCAGCCGAGCAGCCCGGCGACCGCGGGTTCGGCCTCGCGGTTGACCTTCGTGCACTGTCCGCTGTGGACGAGCGTCTTCTCGAGGAAGGCGCCGACGCCGAGGGCGGGCGACAGCTTGGTGCCGTCCTGGAGCGTCATCGGCTGGGTGGCGTTGAAGGTCGAGAAGCAGTACCACGGCTTGCCGCGCTTGCAGGCCCGGCAGGTGCCGCAGACGGCGCGCCAGTTGAGGATGACGTAGTCGCCCGGCTCGAGATCGGTGACGCCTTCGCCGACGGCTTCGACGACACCGGCGGCCTCGTGGCCGAGCAGGAACGGGAACTCGTCGTTGATGCCGCCTTCGCGGTAGTGCAGGTCGGTGTGGCAGACCCCGCAGGCCTGGACGTTCACGACGGCCTCGCCGGGACCGGGATCGGGCACGAGGACGGTCTCCAGCGAGACGGGCTCGCCCTTCGCCCGCGAAACGACCCCCTGGACCTCGTACGGCATTCGAATCACCTTCCGGCTGCGCTGCTGGTCGACCGCAGCTAATCACGGATCATGCGGAGATGGCGACATCCGCAGGAGTGAGGTTTTGCGCAACATGTTGCGTATTACACAACTGTGGTCAGCCAGGTGGCGATGATCGCGAGGTCTTGGCCGGTGAGGCCCGTGCTCGCCTCGACGGTGTGCAGCAGGGCCGGGCCCGGGTGGTGGCTCGCGACCCAGCTCCGGTCGGCGTCGGTGGTTTCGTCGTCGATCCAGGCGAACGGGCGGCCCGCGGCCGCCTCGACGATCGGCCCGGTCTTCCAGTGCAGCCCGGGGATGCCGTCGTCGGGGAAATCGAGCACCGGGAGCGGCGGCAGGCCCAGCAGCGGGGCGACGCACTCGTTGGCGTCCGCCAGCCACGTCGTGGCCCAGACGAGGTCACACCCGAGCCGCAGCAGCTTCGGGCCGAGGCGCGGGTCGGCTCGCGACAGCAAGGGATTGCCCAGGTCGGCGTCCGTGAAGACTTCGTACTCCCCGGAACTCCGCCCGAACGGGATCAGCGGACCGTCGACGTCGAGGAACAGCAGCGGGCGGGACATGATCTCCGCAGTCTGGCAGGGCGGCGGCTAGGTTGGTGGCATGGCGTATGTGATCGCACTTCCGTGTGTCGACGTGACGGACCGCGCGTGCGTGGCCGAATGTCCCATGGACTGCATCTACGAAGGCGCCCGCAGCCTCTACATCCATCCGGGCGAGTGCATGGACTGCGGCGGCTGCGAAGTGGTCTGCCCGGTCGGGGCGGTCTACTACGCGGAAGACCTCCCCTCCGCGCTGCAGGAGTACGCCCCGGACAATGGCCGGTTCTTCACCGAGGTTCTCCCCGGGCGCGACGCGCCGCTGGGTTCTCCGGGCGGTGCGGCCGCGGTCGGCCCGTTGAACGTGGACACGCCGATGATCGCGGCGCTGCCGCCGCAGAGCCCACCCGAGCAGCAGCGGCGCAGGGAGCCGCGGGGTGGCGGCAGTTGCTGCGCGGGCGATCGGCACGATTGAGGCCGAAACCGGCTCGGCGCCGGTGCGGGCGCGGGCCTCCGGCCCCCCGGTTTCCAGCTTACCGAGCACCACCGACAGTTCCCGGCGGCTCCGGCAGGTCCATCGACGCCAGCTTCACCGGATCCGCCACCGCCGCGATGTTCGTGATCCGCCCGTCGACCACCGTGAACGCCACCACCGACAGCGGCGTCCCGTCCTCGCGCCACGCCACCACGCCCGGCAGGCCGCCCACCAGCACGCGCCGGCCGTCCCTGGCCGCTCCGAAGCGGGCGCCCGTGGCGACGTTCGTGGCGCCCAGGACCACCACCAGGCCGTCCGGCGTATCGACGGTCAGGCGGACGTCCGGGTCGAGGACGCGCAGCAGCCGCTCGAAGTCGCCGTCGCGGGCCGCCGTGAGGAATGCCTGGACCACCTCCCTCTGCAACGACCCGGCCGGCGGTGAAGGCGTGCGCACTTTGCGGCGGGCCCGGCTCGCCAGCATCTTGGCCGCCGCCGTGGACTTGCCCAAGATGCGGGCGATCTCCTCGAACGGCACCGCGAACAGGTCGTGCAGCACGAACGCCAGCCGCTCGCTCGGGCCCAGGGACTCCAACACCACGAGCAGCGCCAGCCCGACCGAATCCGCCAGCTCCGCGTCCTCGTGCGGGGAGGCGCCGTCGTCGACCGTCACGATGATCTCGTCGTACGGTGCCTCGGGGCGGGACTTTCGCGCGCGCAGCACGTCCAGGCTGATCCGGCCGACCACCGTCGTCAGCCAGCCCTCGAGGTTCTCGATCGTCGCCGCGTCCTGGCGCGACAGCCGCAGCCAGGCCTCCTGCACCACGTCCTCGGCGTCGGCGTGCGAACCGAGCACGCGGTGGGCCACCGCGCGCAGCCGGTCGCGCTGCGCTTCGAACGTCTCGGCCAGCGTGTCGGACATGGTCGTTACCTTCCTCGGTTCGGCTCCGTCGTGGACATGACGGGCCCGGAGGGGCACAGGTAACCGATGGAGGAACGATGGAACCACGGCTGAAGACCCGGAGCGATCCCGAGGTGACCGGCGCGGTCCAGCAGCTGTTCAAGGTGGTGCACGCCGCCGGCGTCGATCCGCTGCTGCTGGAGCTGGTCCACCTGCGGGCCAGCCAGATCAACGGCTGCGCCCCGTGCACCTACGCCGGTGTCCAGGCGGCGAAGCGGCAGGGGGAGACCGACGACCGGCTGCACAGCGTCGTCACCTGGCGCGAGACGCCGTTCTTCACCGAGCCGGAGCGGGCCGCGCTCGCGCTGACCGAAGCCGCGACCCGGATCGAGGACGGCCAGCCGGGCGTGACCGACGAGGTCTGGGCCGCCGCGGCCGGGCACTTCGACGAGCAGCAGCTGTCCGCGATCGTCACGCACATCGCGCTCAGTGGCTTCTTCAACCGGATCAACCGCGCGATCCGGGAGCAGGCCGGCAAGACCTGGTGAGTCCGGCGGGGCGCCGGCGAGGCGCCCCGCCGAACCCCGTCAAGCCGGGGTGATGATGTACGCGACGCCGCCGGGGCCGCCGGCGACGGTGCCGTCCGCGCGGTAGCGCTTGGTCCGCTGCCAGATCTTCTCGAACTGGTCCCGCTTGTAGACGTTGCGCACGCGGTCGTTGCTGCTCGACGCCGGGTCGTTCGCGATCACGTCGCCGTCCTTCGTGAAGCCGACGACGACCATGATGTGGCCCGACGTCCCGTAGCCGGCGCCGTCGAGCTCCGACGACAGGAACGACTGCGACGTGATCACCGGGATGCCACGCGCGATGTAGGTCTCCAGCTCGTTCAGCGAATGCAGCCGCGTGATGTGGCCGCGCAGCCCGCGCGACGCCGCATAGGCCGTGTTGAACGGCCAGTTCCCGGTGCCGTCGTAGGCGTGGTCGTAGGTGTAGCGCGCCGCGAACGCCACCTGCGGGTCGACGTAGTCCGCCGGGATCCACGCCATCTCCGCCGCGGACGGCTTCTTGCCCCAGTACTCGGCCACCATCTCGGTCGACGTCGGGCTGCACCAGGCTTCGCCGCCCCCGCCGTACTGCGGGAACTGTCCCTTGTGGAGGTTCTGCGCGTACGCGGGCACCTTCAGCTCGATCCCGGTGGCCCGCCCGGGCTTCGTCGGCTGCACCTCGAAACGGTCCGGGACGGCCGAAGTCATCGCGCCCAGCAGGCTCACCGACGGTGTCGCGCCCGAGCCGGCTTCGCGGTAGAGGCTGACCCGCAGGTGGTACGACTTCAGCGTCACGTCCGGCTTCATGACCAGCGTGTCGACGTCGACCAGCGCGTTCGCGTCGTCCTGGCCGTCGACGCTGGTGCGCAGGATGTCGGCGTCGCCGCTGGCCCAGTGGCCCAGCACGTACCACGCGGTTTCGGCGCCCGCCGACGTCCGGCCCTGCGCCTCGACCTGCAGCCAGGTCTTCGCGGGCGTCTTCGCGTTCCACGACGCGACCAGCTGCGTCGCGCCGAAGCCCGGCCGGTACGCCGGTGACGTCCATTGGCCGTACTCGTACGTTCTCGTCGTGCCCAGCTCCGGCTCGGTGTGCGCCACCGTCCCGATCGGGCGGGTCAGGCGCAGGCCGTCGCGGGTGAGCGCCAGGCCGGCGAAGCCGCCTTCGTGGAAACGGCCGCCGGTCCACTCGTGGTAGTCGATCGCCTCGTCGTCGCGCGGGCGGACGGGCCCGGCCTCGGCGGCTTGCGCGGTTACCGCGGACAACACAACCACTGACAATAAGGTGAACAGCTCGCGTATGCGCATCCCGGCTCCCTGATCGGCCCACCCAGTAGCCAGGAATTTTCGCCGCTCCGGCCCGGTCTGTAAACAGGTACCTAGAGGACGGCCTGCGTCTGTGTCACTTTCGCGACCAACTTGCCGTCGTCGTCGTGGATTTCGGTCTCCACCACGACGAACTTGCGGCCGGCGTGCAGTGGTCTGGACGACGCAACGGCGTAGCCCGAACGCACCGCGCGCAGGAAGTTCGTCTTCGATTCGACGGTCGTGGTGCCCTGGCCGCCCTCGGGCAGGTTGAGGAACGCGCACACGGCGCCGGTCGAGTCGGCCAGCGCCATGAGCGCGCCCCCGTGCAGCGCGCCGCCGAGCGTGCAGAGGCTTTCGTCCCACTTCAGCCGGCTGCGGACGAGTTCGCGCCCGTGCTCCAGCACCTCGACGCCGAGGCGTTCGGAAAACGGCATGGAACGGTGGAAGAGCTGGGTGCCCTCGGGATCGGTCATGCTCCGCAGCTTGCCCGAAGATCGGCGGCCGGGCGATTACCTCCGGCGTAACCTCAGCTCAGCGGATTGACGAGCAGCAGCTCCGTGTTGTGGTCCTCCGCCGCGCCGACCCGGCCCAGGTCGGTGTGGATGTCGTTGTACGACAGCTCGCGGTACAGCGACGCAAGCGCTTGCGGCGTCCGGGCGCCGTAGTCCACGGCGTACGGCGCTTCCGCTTCGATCAGCGTCGTGAACAGCGACAACGTGCCGTCGGCGTTGTCCGCGACCTCGACGATCCGCGCGTGCTGCGGGAAGTCGACGTGCGACGCGGTGTTGATCTCCCAGAAGCCTTGCTGCGGCGTGTTCCCGGCGTGCGGCGTGATCTTGTTGAGGTGCGTGTGGCCGTTGACCCAGGCCAGCACGTTCGGGAACCGCTTGAGCAGCGCGACGAAGGCGTTGCCGTCCAGCCGCGGGTCGAGCAGGTGGCGCGAGTCGGGCAGCAGGTTGCCCATCGAGCCGCTGGTGTGGTGGCTGAAGAGGAGGAACAGCTCGTCGGTGACGGCGTGGGTGACCTTGCGGCCGAAGAAGTCGTAGTACGTCGAGCTGCTGCGCTTCAGCGTCGACTCGACCCAGGAGTACTGCGCGAGCCCGATCGAGCCGTCGGCGAGCCCGGCGTCGGTGGTGGTGTCGAGGCTGATCCCGGTGATGCCGGGCGCGATCCGGAAGGTGTAGTAGACGTTCTGGCCGTCGGCGTTGGCGCTGGTGAAGCCGTGCCCCACCGGGCCGGGGCCGGTGTTGGCGGTGTCGAGGTGGGCGCGGACGAACTCGCCGGTGCCGAACGGGTGCCGCCGCGCGTCCGGCGTGATCTCGCGGATGGTGCCGCTGCCGCCGAACAGTTCCGCGACCGGGACGCCGGCGCCCTTCTTGATCGCGTCGGCGAGCTTCTTCGCGGTGGTCTCGTCCTTGCCGATCACCTTGTACTTCCCGGTGTACCAGGCGTCGATGCCGGGGATCTGCGCCGGCAGCGAGCCGACGACGCTGTCGTCGTGGTTGCCGAAGGTGCAGAACCACGGGACGTCGAGGCCGGGTGCGGTGAAGGGCTTCATGCCCGCTTCGAGCAGGCCGGGCAGCTGCGGGAAGCCCTTCGCCGAGTACTTGTCGCCCACGCCGGGGATCGAGGGGTTCCAGTACTCGTCGTTGCCGGAGCTCTGGACGCCTTCGTACGCGTTCGCGTCGCCGGAGTTCGGGGTGACGGTGCCGCCGTTGAGGACCTTGAGGAACCAGTCGAGCTCGATCAGCTCGTGGTTGTCGGTGTTGTCGCCGGTGGTGACCATGAGGTCGAACGGCCGCCCGGTGAACGGGCCTTGCCGCACGCTGTTGACCCGTTCGACCAGCGCGCTGGTGGCGACCGTCCCGAGCGCCTCCTGCGGCCGGTGCGCGGAGCCGATGAACGGGTGCAGGTACTCGAACCGCGCGGGGCTTTCGGCGTCGGTGATGTGCAGGTCGGTGAACTGGACGAAGGCGGACAGCGCCCGGCGCCGGTCGTCGCGCCCGCTCTTCGGGGTGGCGAGATCGCTCCGGACGACCAGCGGCCAGCCGGGGCCCGCGGACAGGCGCGAGTAGGTGCTGGTGTCCCCGCCGGTGGCGACCTGTTCGAGCGTGGTGCCGGTGGTGGTGACCGAGCGGGTGCTCGTGAGCCGGAGGGCGCGGTCGAGGGCGTTCGCGGTGGGCGTGCAGAGCAGGAGCCCGACACCGGCGGCGCTCGCGGTGGCGAAGGTGCGCCGGGTGAGTTCGGCCATGAGTTTCGCTCCCCAGTCTTTTCGGTTGCCCTGCACCGTGCCGGACGTCGGTGACCGGCCGGTGAACGTGACATTTCGAGCTACCCTGTCACGGGCGTCGGAGTGGGTGTACCGCCGAAGGTTGTGGTCATTTCCGCCGCTGGGGGTGCGGCCACGCCGACCGCGACCAGGCCGAGGAACACGTTGCCGATGGGCATCCAGAAGCCGATCAGGGCCAGGATGCCGACCAGTCTCCTGGCGGCGGCTGGTCTGGCGACATGAATGACTCATTCCTGTCGTCGGATGCCATGAATGAGTCATTCACTGCATCGCCGCGGCCGGAAGTCCGCACTGACCGGGCCGGGTCATGGCGCACCTGCTTCCTGAGAGGCGTCCCCGAGTCGCCGCGTGTTACGAGCCGCCCAAGCCGGACTCGGCCACCCCGCGCACCAGGTACCGCTGCAGGAACGCGAACAGCAGCACGATCGGCAGGATCGACACCGCCGCCGCCAGGAACAGCAGGTTCAGCTGCGGGTTCTGCGCCGTCAGCAGCCCCGACAGCGCCACCTGGACCGTCCACGAATCCGGGGACTGGGCGATGATCAGCGGCCACAGGAACGCGTTCCAGCTGCCGATCACCGTGATGACCGCGATCGCCGCGAAGAAGCCCTTCGAATTCGGCACCACGATCCGCCAGAACACGCCCCAGCGGCTCAGCCCGTCGACCCGCCCGGCCTCCTCCAGCTCGCGCGGGAAGTCGAGGAAGTACTGGCGGAACAGGAACACGCTGAACGCGCTGAACAGCCCGGGGATCACCAGGCCGCGGAAGTCCGACAGCCAGCCCAGCGACGAGACCACCACGAAACTCGGCACGAACGTCACCGACGTCGGGATCATCAGCGTCGCCAGCACCGTGTAGAAGACCGGGCGGGCGTGCCGGTAGGGGATCCTGGCCAGGCCGTAGCCCGCCAGGGAACAGAGCACCAGCAGGCCGGTCGTCTGCAGGGTCGCGACCAGCAGCGAGTTCAGCAGGCTCCGGGCGAACGGTACGTCCGAAAGCGAGAACAGCCGCGAGAAGTTCTCCCAGTGCACTGAGGACGGAAAGAACGTCCACTGTGGAGACGTCAGGTCCGCTCGCGACGCCAGGCCGTTGCGCAGGAGCAGGTAGAACGGCAACAGGAAGAGCACTGCCGCCACCGACAGGCATGCCCACCGCAGGACCGCCCTCATGCCGCCCGCCCGAAGCGCAGCACCCGGCCCTGCAGCAGGGTCACCAGCGCGATGATCAGCGCCAGGATCACCGCACCGGCACTGCCGCGGCCGAGGTCCTGGCCGCCCGAACCCAGCGACGTGTAGTACAGGTAGACCAGCGGCGGCCGGGCGAAGGGCGGGTAGCCGCGGGCGTCGCCCATGATGTTGTAGAACTCGTCGAACGCCTGGTAGGCGTTGATCAGGTTCAGCAGCAACACCGCCACCGCCGTCGCGCGCAGCTGCGGCAGCGTGATGTGGCGGAACACCGGCCAGCCCGGTTTGGCGCCGTCGAGCCACGCCGCTTCGTAGAGCTGCACCGGGATCCGCTGCAGGGCGGCGATGAAGAGGATCATGTAGAACCCCAGCTGCAGCCACAGCCGCGCCGTCACCAGCACCACCCAGTACAGCGGCGGGTGCACCGTCCCGGTCCAGGCGACCGGATCGACGCCGAAGACCGCGAGCACCGAGTTCGCCAGTCCATATCGGACACCCGAGAACAGCGACGTCTTCCAGATCAGCGACGCCACCACGTACGAGCAGGCGAACGGCAGGAAGAACACCGACCGGAAGAACGCCCGCGCGAACCGCAGCCGGTTGACGCCGAGCGCCAGCGCCAGCGACAACACGAACGTCAGCGGCACGATGAACACCGCGAAGACGCTGAACGTCCCCAGGCTCGACAGGAACGGCTCGTCGGTGAGCATGTGCCCGTAGTTGTCCAGCCCGACGAACTCGGTCGGCGTCACCGTGTTGCGCGCGTCGAAGAACGAAAGGTACGCGCTCCAGCCGATCGGCAGGTACGCGAAGACCGCCAGCCCGAGCAGGAACGGCCCGACGAACAGCCAGAACGCGCGCGCGTCCCGCCGCTTCACGCCCTGGGTCATCCAAACAGGCGCTTCAGCTCGGCGCGAGCCACCTCGACCGCGGTCTTGACCTGCGCGACCGGGTCCGCGCCCTCCTTGGCGATCTTCGCGACCGCGTCGGACAGCGCCGTGTTCGACGGCTGCGTCCACACCGGTCCGCCGACGAGGTGGCTGTTCTCCTGGACGAACCGGGCCGCGTCGGCGGCCGGGCCGGACTTGAGGTTGTCCGCACGGCCGATCAGGCTCTGCCGGGCCGGCACGTGGAAGCCGAACTTCGTCGCGAACTCCAGCTGGTCCTGCGTCTGGTCGATCCACAGCCACTTCACGAACGCCTTGGCTTCGGTGACGTGCGCGCTCTTGGCGTTCACCATCGCGCCGTACGCGCCGACCGGCACCGACGGCGCGCCGCTGCCGTCCAGTTTCGGGAAGGGCAGGACGCCGAAGTCGTCGTCGAACGCCTGGCGGATCTTCGGCACGTTCCACAGCCCGGTCCACTGCATCGCCGTGAGCCCGTCGATGAACGCACCCGGGTCCGACCAGTCCGCCGGCGCGCCGAGCAGCAGGGAACCGTTGGCGTTCAACGTGTGCAGCTTCGCCAGGGCGGTCGCCGCGCGCGGGTCGTCGAAGCCGACCTCACGGTTGCCGTTCTTGAGGTAGTCGAGCCCGGCCGACCACAGCAGCGGGCCGGTGAGCACGCCGACGCCGCCGTCGTTGCCCGCGAAGAAGCCCTTGACGCCGTCCTTCGTCAGCTTCGCGGCCGCGTCGACGAGCTCGTCGACCGTCTGCGGCGGTTGCACGCCCGCGGCCTGCAGCAGGCTCTTGCGGTAGAAGAGCACCTGCGTGTCGGTGGCCTGCGGGATGCCGTAGACCCGGCCCTCGACGGTCTGCGCGGCCAGCACCGCCGGGCTGAAGTCGCCCTTCACCGGCCCGATGACGTCGTCGAGCGGGAGAACCTGCTTCTGCCGCACCCAGTCGATCTTGACCTGTGCCTCGAAGACGTCCGGCACCTTGCTGTTCTGCAGCGCGGTGACGATCTTCGAGTCGTAGTCGCCGGGGTTCCACTGCACGGTCACGGCCGCGCCGGGGTAGCTCGACGCGTACCGCTTGACGGCGTCCTGGACACCTTCCTCGCCGTACGCGTGGTACCACTGCTGGAGCGCGACCTTCGGGGCGTTTGACGGCGGCGGCCCCGCCGAGTACGCCGTCGAGGGGGGCGGGTCACCCTGCCGCCCGGTGTTGGACCCGCAGGCCGTCGCCAGCGCGCCCATGCCCGCCAGTGCGAGGAAACTCCGCCTGTTCCGCTGCATCCCCAGAACCCCTCCGACGTGCTCCGAAGGCCACCATAAGGGCGCAAGGGTCCCTTATGGTGACCGCCAGAGGCATGAGACTCGCCGGAGATTTACCCGTTAGAGCTGTGAGATGTCGAGCTTTCCCTCGGAGTAGGACGCGCGGATCCGCTTCTTGTCGAACTTGCCGACGCTGGTCTTGGGCACCTCGTCGACGAACGTCCAGTTCTCCGGCAGCTGCCACTTCGCGACCTTGTCGCTGAGGTAGTCCCGCAGCTCCTCGGGTGTGACGCTCTGACCTTCCTTGAGCACGACGGCGACCAGCGGCCGCTCGTCCCACTTCTCGTCCGGGATGCCGACGACCGCGGCCTCGGCCACCGCCGGGTGGCCCATCACCTGGTTCTCCAGGTCGACCGAAGAGATCCACTCGCCGCCGGACTTGATGACGTCCTTGGCGCGGTCGGTCAGCGTCAGGAAGCCGTCCGGGCTGATCTTGCCGACGTCGCCGGTGCGCAGCCAGCCGTCGTGGAACTTGTCGGGGTCGATTTCGGCGCCGCCGTAGTACGACGCGGCGATCCACGGGCCCTGGACCTCGAGCTCGCCGACGGCTTCGTTGTCCCACGGCAGTACCGCGCCGTCGTCGTCGATCAGCCGGGCCCGCACGGAGGCCGGGAAGCGGCCCTGCGTGTAGCGGTAGCGCCAGGCCTCGTCGCCGGTCGCGTCGGCGGGCGGCCTGGCCACGCTGCCCAGCGGTGACGTTTCGGTCATGCCCCAGGCGTGCAGGATCGGGACGTCGTGCCGCTCCTGGAAGGCGTGCATCAGCGACGGCGGCACCGCGGACCCGCCGACGACGACCTCGCGCAGGTGCGAGATGTCCTGCGGGTGGGCTTCGAGGTGGGCGAGCAGGCCCTGCCAGACGGTGGGCACCGCGCCGGCGAACGTCGGCTTCTCCGCGGCGAGCATCGCCGCGATCGGCGCCGGCTGGAGGAACCGGTCCGGCATCAGCAGCGACGCGCCGACCATCAGCGACGCGTACGGCAGGCCCCACGCCATGGCGTGGAACATCGGCACGATGGCCAGGGCCTTGTCGTGCTGCGCGAGCCGCATGCTGTCGGTCATGCAGACCTGCATCGAATGCAGCCAGATCGACCGGTGTGAATACGCGACACCCTTGGGGTCACCCGTCGTGCCCGAGGTGTAACACATCGCGGCGGCGGAGCGCTCGTCGACGTCCGGCCAGTCGAAGGTGCCGGGCTGGGCGGCCAGCAGCTCGGCGTAGGAGTGCACCTCGACGCCGTCGGGTGCTTCGAGCGTCGCGGCGTCGCCGTTGGCCACGATGACGTGCCGGACCGTCTTGAACTGCGGCAACTGCTTCGCCAGGAGCGGCACGAGGGTGCCGTCGACGATGACGACGTGGTCCTCGGCGTGGTTGGCGACGAAGACGAGCTGCTCCGGGAACAGCCGGATGTTCAGCGTGTGCAGCACGGCGCCCATGGCCGGAACGGCGAGGTAGGCGGCCAGGTGCTCGGCGTTGTTCCACATGAACGTGCCGACGCGCTGGTCACCGGTCACGCCGAGGCTCTTGAGGGCGTTCGCGAGCCGCGCGGCGTTGCGGCCGAGCTCGCCATAGCTCTCGCGACGGGCTTCTGAACCGGTCCAGGTGATGACTTCGCTCGCCGAGTGCACCGACGTGCCGTGGCGGAGCAGGTTCGCCAGCGACAGCTGGCCGTCCTGCATGGTGCTCAACATGGTCGCTCCCGGGGGTCGCTCGCCGGTGAACTGGGGTTGCGCCGACTCTAGTGCGGATCGGGTGAAGCGGGCATGGTCAACTACGGCTCCGTTCGGTCACGGTCCGTCGCGCGATCGGGCGACGACCGGACGATGATCAAGATCATCAATTTTTCGGCTTTTCCTTATGTGCACGGAAATGTGCACGAGAACAGTGTGTAACGGCGGCTCCACTTCCGGGTGAGAGAGGCCACTCGGCCCACTTCTTGGGAGCGTTTCCGCAGGCCGGAGCGGGTTGCCCGGTATCACCTCCGGGGGTAATAAGTGCGTGTCGGTTGCACGGCCATGAAGCGGGTGGCGTTTACTGGGCCCGTGGCAAGAGACGGCTGAGCAGCGCTTGCAGGAGCAAGCACTCGTAAAAGCTGTCGGCCGCGAAAGCGGAGACCTGAGAGGAAAGGACACTACGTTGGCTCTGCCCACGTTGACTCCGGAGCAGCGCGCCGATGCCTTGGCCAAGGCCGCCGAGGCTCGCAAGGCGCGTTCGGAACTGCTTGCGTCGATCAAGTCCGGCCAGGAGAGCATCGAAAAGGTGCTCAAGCAGGCCAAGGAGAACAAGACCATCGGGAAGACGAAGGTCACCCAGCTGCTGAAGGCCGTCCCCGGCCTCGGCGCGGTGAAGGTCGCCGCCCTGCTCGAGCAGGCCGGCATCGACCCGGACCGGCGTGCGGCCGGCCTGGGCGAGCGTCAGCGCGAGGCGCTCATCGACGCGCTCAAGTAGCGCGTCACCAGGAGCTGCCCGCGAGGGGAGTGTCGCTCGTGACACTCCCCTCGCGGATCTCCCGGAGCCTGGGACGCTGGTCTTGTGAGTTCTCCTGATCCGGCAACCCCGGCTGACCTCGCCGCCCGCTACCAGCGAGGCGACTTCCTCTTCACGACGGCCGAGCGTGCACTCCTCGCGCAGGGCACCATCCGGACCGTCACCGAGACGGACCCGCGACGGCTCGCCTCGGCGATCCCGGGTGTCCTGGCCGAGACGGGCGCCCCGCTGGCCGTCGGCGTCCTCCCGTTCGACACCGGGCCCGACACGAAGGTGCCGGGCCACCTCGTCGTGCCCCGAACCGTCCACCGGTCCGAAGGGGCGCCATCGCCGGCGCGTGCGGCTCTCCCGGCGCCCTCCCGGGTGCGTGCGGTGCCGTCACCCGCGTTGCACATGGCGGCCGTGCGGTCCGCGGTCGCCGCCTTGGCCGAGCGTGACCTGCGCAAAGCCGTCCTGGCGCGGGCGCTGGACCTCGAGTTCGCCGCGCCGGTGCCCGCCGAGAGCATCGTGCGCAACCTGGCCGTGGGCAATCCCCGGCACTTCACGTACGCGGCCGAGCTGCCGGGCGGCCGGTCGCTCGTCGGCGCCACGCCCGAGCTGCTGCTGCGCCGGACCGGCCGGACGGTGTTCTCCTCACCGCACGCCGGATCGATGCCGCGCTCAGCGGACCCGGTCGCCGACCGCGCGAACGGCGAGGCGCTGCGGACGTCCCGCAAGGACCAGATCGAGCACGCGGTGGTGATCGACTACCTGGTCGAGGCCTTGCGGCCGTTTTGCCGGACGCTGACCGTCCCGGCCGGCCCGGAGCTGGTCACCACACCCGCGATCTGGCACCTGCGGACGCCCATCACGGGCGAGCTGGCGGACCCGGACATCACGGCGTTGGACCTGGCGGCGGCGTTGCACCCGACCCCGGCGGTCTGCGGCACCCCGACCGAGGGCGCCCGCGACCTGGTGAAGGAGCTGGAGCCGTTCGACCGCGACTACTACGCGGGAGCGGTCGGCTGGGTGGACGCGGCGGGCGACGGAGAGTGGGCGGTGGGGATCCGCTGCGCGGAGATCGCGACGACGTCGATGCGGCTGTACGCCGGCGGCGGGATCGTGGCGGCCTCGGACCCGCAGTCGGAGCTCGACGAGACGACAGCGAAGTTCCGCACGCTGCTGACGGCGATGGGCCTGGCGGACCTGCCGGTCTGAGCCGGCCTACGGAACCCAGTGCTCCTCGGTGACCGCCAGTTCCTCGGTGGTCAGCACCGCGATGGCCGCCCGGTAGCCGTCGGCGGCCTTCAGGTCCGCCAACCGGGTCGTCGCCGGGTCCAGGGCCGGGTCGCCCGAGGCGGTCAGGCGGGGCGGCTCGTCGTAGCGGGAGAACGTGATGCTCTGCAGCGGGATGCGCAGGCCCTTGCCCGTGGCCTTCATCACCGCCTCCTTGCGGGTCCAGTAGACGAAGAACGCCGCCGCCTTCTCCGCCGGGTCCAGGCCCGCCAGGTGCTCCGCCTCCGCCGGGCTCAGTGCGTACTCGATCAGGCCGTCGTCCGCTCGGCGGGTGGCCGTCTCGACGTCGAGGCCCACCGGGACCGATGGGGTCGCCGCGATGCCGATCAGGTCGCCCGAATGCGAGATCGACAGCGTCAGGTTCGCGCCCGGGATGCGGGGCCTGCCGTGGGGCTTGCCGCAGTCCTCGCAGGTCGCGTCGAACTTCACCGTCTCCAGCGCCAGGCCGAGCCGCTCGGCCGCGACCGTCTTCGCCAGGACGCGGCCGGTGAGGAACCGCCGCTTGTCCGCCTCCTGCCGGTACGCCTCGAACCGGCCTTGCTCGGTCTCGTCGAGCAGGCGCAGGAAGCGCTCTTCGGCGGGCAACGGCGACGACCAGCGAACCTCGATCTCCATCACCCCTCCGATCCTTCCGGGCCCGGAAGCCGTTGTCACGATTTCCGGGCCAACGGTGGCCTTGAGACCGGTGTCAGACGTGGGCGTGCCCGGTGACGGCCGGGGCGGGAGCGGTCCGCCAAGCCGCGCGGTCGGCGGTCACCACGCCGAAGGCGATCAGGCACCACAACGCACCGGTGAGCCAGTCCATCCGGTCGGCGTCGGCACCGCCGAACCCGAGCGCGGCGTAGCCGATCGTGCCTTGGGCCACGTGGAAGACCAGTGCCATCAGGGCACTTCCGCCGGTGCGGTTGACCAGCCACACGTAGACCAGGGTGATCGCGAAGGTCACGACGAGGCCGAACGGGGCGAGCAGGCCCGAGGTGACCAGCGGCAGGTGCCACAGCGCCACCACCACGCCGAGGGTGGTGCCGGCGCGCAGCGGCGACCACTTCTCCTGCAGGCGCGGCAGCGCGTAGGCCCGCCAGCCCGGCTCCTCGCCGAGCGGCCCGTCGAGCGGGTTGACGAACCGGATCGCGGCGACCAGCCCGAGGTCGGTCCAGGCGAGGGTGCCGAGGCTGGGCGCGGGAGCACCCCAGAGCGTCACGTTGGCCAGCGACGCGACCGCCAGCACGGCCAGGGGCATCGCGATGGCGACGGCCCACCAGGTCCAGCCGACCCGCCAGTGCGTCAGCCGTGCGAAGAGGTCGCGGTAGCCGGCCCGGCCGTCGGCGACGCCGATGACGACGATCGCCGCGACCACGGGGCCGCAGGCGAAGAACGGCGTCGCCGAGATGCCGGCGACGTAGAACGGCCAGGCCCACCAGGAAACGGCGAAGGCGAGACCGAAGAACACGGTGAGGCGGTGGCGGCGGGTCCACGCGGTGATCGGCATCGGTGCCTCCTGGTGTCGGCGTGCGGTTCCCCTCGACGATGCGCCGGGCCGGGTCCGGGCGGCAGCGGGCGGGCCCCGGCGTCCGGTGAGGGTTTTCCCCGTGGCCGCCAGGGTTTTCCCGCTGCCGGCGCGGCGGGGCCGGCGGCCACAGTGGCTTCTCGACAGCGCCACGAGGAGGAACTCATGATCGAAACCCGCGGACTCACCAAGCGCTACGGCCCGACGCTCGCCGTCGACGACCTGTCCTTCACCGTCCGGCCCGGCCGGGTCACCGGCTTCCTCGGCCCGAACGGTGCCGGCAAGTCGACGACCATGCGCATGGTCCTCGGGCTGGACCGGCCGACGTCGGGGCACGCCCTGATCGGCGGCAGACCGTACGAGGACCTGCCGCACCCGCTGCGGGAGGTCGGTGCGCTGCTCGACGCGAAGTGGGTGCACCCCAACCGGTCGGCCCGTGCCCACCTGCGCTGGCTCGCCCGGTCGAACCGGTTGCCGGCCGCCCGGGTGGACGAGGTGCTCGACCAGGTCGGGCTGACCGCGGTCGCCGACCGCCGCGCCGGCACCTTCTCGCTGGGCATGTCCCAGCGGCTCGGCATCGCCGGCGCGCTGCTGGGCGACCCGGGGGTGCTGCTGTTCGACGAGCCGGTCAACGGGCTGGACCCGGAAGGCATCGTCTGGATCCGCCGGTTCATGCGGGACCTCGCCGCCGAAGGACGCAGCGTGCTGGTGTCCAGCCACCTCCTGCCCGAGATGGCCCTCACCGCGACCGACCTGGTCGTCATCGGGCGGGGCAGGCTGATCGCCGAGAGCTCGACCGCCGAGTTCGTCGACGGCGCCGTCACCTCGACCGTGCGGGTGCGCAGCCCCCAGCTGCTCGAACTCGCGGAAGTCCTGCTGCGGGACGGAATCGACGTGCAGGCCGAGCCCGGCGACGACGAGGCACTGGTCGTCGCCGGGACGGACATCGCCCGGATCGGCGAGCTGGCCGCGGGCGCCGGGGTGGTGCTGCACGAGCTGGCCCTGCAGCGGGCCTCGCTCGAAGAGGCGTTCATGCACATCACCGGGCACGACGTCGAGTACAGCGCCGGCGCACCCGCCGGCGACCGGAACGACTCCGCGGTGCTCGCCGCGGCAGGAAGGTGACCACGATGTCCCTCATCGCAGCCGAACGGATCAAGCTGACGTCGATCAGGTCGCCGTGGTGGTGCGCCGCGTTCGGGGTCGTGGCCACCGTCGGCGTGGGCTCGATTTCCATGGCGGGCAACGAAGACACCGGCTTCTCCGGTGTTCCGTCGACCCAGCTCGGCTACGGCCTGGGCATGGCCGTGGTCATGGTGATGGCGACGCTCGCGGTGACCACCGAGTACTCCGTGGGCATGATCAGGACGACGTTCCTGGCCGCGCCGGCCCGCAGTTCGGTGCTGCTGGCCAAGACGCTGGTCGTCGCGCTCGCCGCCGGGCTGGTCGGGCTGCTCTCCGCGTTCGGCAGCTGGGCGCTGGGCCTGGTCCTGATGCCGGGCCGCGACCTCGCGTTGCACGGGCCGGCCGAATGGCGTCAGGTCGGCGGGGTCGGCCTGGTCTACCTGGTGGCCGCGGTGTTCGCCGTCGCGGTGGGGATCCTGATCCGGCACACCGCGGGGGCGGTGGCGCTGGTGCTGACCTGGGCGCTGATGGCCGAGTCGCTGCTCGCGATGATCCCCGGGTTCGAGTCGGGCGCCCGCTGGCTGCCGTTCCAGGCCGCCAAGCAGTTCCTGCTCAGCGGCCCGCCCGCCGACGGCGCGGCGCTGACCGAACAGCCGTGGGTGGCGATGGGCTACTTCGCGGCGGTGAGCGGCGGTCTGCTCGCGATCGCGATCGCGGTGGCCAAGCGCAGGGACGCCTGAGGCGAGCCCAGGTGGCCGGATCCGGGAACCGGGTCCGGCCACTTCCGCGTGCGCTCAGCCGCGCAAGTAGGTCAGCACCGCGAGGACCCGCCGGTTGTCGTCCGCGCCCTGGTGCAGCCCGAGCTTGGTGAACACCGAGCGCACGTAGGCCTCCACCGTCTTCTGGCTCAGGTAGAGCCGCTGGCAGATGGCCTGGTTGGACCGTCCTTCGGCCATCACCTTCAGCACGTCCCGCTCGCGGTCGGTCAGCTGGTCGAGCGGGCTGCGGGTGCGCCGGCGCCCGACCAGCTGCGCGACCACGGACGGGTCGATGACCAGCCCGCCGGCCGCGACCCGGCGGATGGCCTCGGTCAGCTCGTCCAGGTCGGCCACGCGTTCCTTGAGCAGGTAACCGGCGCCGCGCGCGCCGGATTCGATCAGCTGCAGCGCGTAGTGCGGCTCGACGTGGGCCGACAGCACCAGCACGCCGACCGACGGGTGCCGTTCCTGCAGGTCCCGGGCCGCGTCCAGGCCCTCGGTGGTGTGCGTCGGCGGCATCCGGATGTCGACGACGACGGCGTCCGGCGGGTCCTGACGCACCCGGTGCAGCAGCGCCGCGGCGTCGCCGACCTGCGCCACGACGTCGAACCCGGCTTCGGTCAGCACCCGCGCCACGCCTTCGCGGAAGAGGACCGCGTCGTCCGCGATCATCACCCGCATGGCACGTCGGCCCGCACTCGAGTGCCGGTGCCGCGGGGACTCACGACCCGCAGCCGGCCCCCGCGGGCGGCCACGCGGTCGGCCAGCCCGCTCAGTCCCGGGCCGCCCGGGTCGGCGCCGCCGACCCCGTCGTCGCTCACTTCGACGTTCACCTGACCTCCTTGCGCGCGGACCACGACTTCGGCCCGGCCGGCGTGCGAGTGCCCGGCCACGTTCTTCAACGCCTCGAACACCACGAAATAGCAGGTCCGTTCCACCGGCCCGGGGAGCCGCCCGCCGGGCACGGCCGAGACCACGGTGGGCACCGGGCACCGGTCGGTGAGCGAGGCGAGCGCCGGCCCCAAGCCGGCTTCGGCCAGCAGCACCGGGTAGATGTCGCGGGCCAGTTCCCGCAACTCTGCCATGGCCAGGCCCAGTTCTTCCCGCGCTTCGGTGACGAGTGCGGCGGCGTCGCCGGTGAGCGTCCGGGCGGCCAGGCTCAAGGCCAGCACGGCGGAAGCGAGCCGCTGCTGGGCGCCGTCGTGCAGCTGCCGTTCGAGCCGGCGCCGGAATTCGTCCGCGGCGTCGACGATCCGGGCGCTTTCCGGCTCGGGCGTCGTCACGTCTTCGGCTCCAGGAGCCGCCGGACGAGGTCGCCGCTCAGCGCGGACTTCGCGATGAACCCGACGGCGCTGCTGGCGTCGACGAGCGACCCGTAGTCGTCCCGGGAGCGGCTGGACACCAGGACCACGGCGGGCGCTTCGTCCTGCGCACCCAGCGCCGCGGCGACGGCGAAGCCGTCCATGTCGGGCAGGCCCACGTCCAGCAGGACCACGTCGGGACGCAGCCGGGGCGCGGCCGCGATCGCCGCCGCGCCGTCGGCCACCTCGCCGACCACGACCAGCCCGTCGGCCACCAGGACACGGTGGGCGAACGACCGGAACGCGGCGTGGTCGTCCACGATCAGGACCCGGGGAACCATCCCCTCATCGTCGCAGCGCCGCCGGGCGGCAACTACCGGGACAACCCTGGGGATCCGCGGCGGTTCAGCGGTACCGGCCGGGGCCGTCCTGGATTACCGTGCGGCTGCCAGGGGGACCCGTCGACCGCAGCAGGACAGGTCATGGCTTCGGAAACGGCGTTCGCCGGCGGGCAGGCCCGCACCACCACCCACCGGTTCGCCCGCTCCGGGCACGGACCGGGCTTCTGGCTGCTGCTCTGGGCCGGGACGCTCGCGGCCGAGTTCGGCGCGCTGGTCCCGATGCTGTTCCCGAACGGGGCACCGGTCGAGGCGATCGACGTCGCGTTCCGGCTGATCGGCGGCTCCTTCGCCGCCTGCGGGCTGATCGCCTGGCGCCGCCGGCCGGACAACCACAGCGGGCTGCTGATGACCATCACCGGCTTCGCCTTCTTCGTCAGTCCCTTGGTGAGCCAGCTCGCGTGGCCGCCGGCGCAGGTCGTCGGCCTGTGGCTGCCGGACCTGTGGGTGCTGTTCTTCGTCGTGCTCGTGCTGACCTTCCTCACCGGTGGGCGGGTGCGGACGACGGCGGACCGGGTGCTCGCCGGTGCGGTCCTGCTGGAACTGCTCGTCCTCGCACCGCTGTTCCTGCTGTTCTCCGGGGTGCCGGGCAACCCGATCGCGATCTGGCCGCACGAGCGGCTCGCGGAGATCGTCGACGTCGCCCAGCGCGGCACGCTGCTGGCCGCCGTGGCCGGCACCGCCGCCGTCGTCGCGGTGCGCTGGCGCTCGGCGTCCGCGCCCGGCCGGCGGGCGCTGGCGCCGGGGGCCGCCGGCGCCGCCTGCCTGCTCCTGTTCGGGTGGCTGCTCGTGGCGCAGTTCCTGACCGGCGAGAAGTCGATGGTGCTGCTCTGGATCGGCGTGTGCTCGCTGCTCACGGTGCCCGTCGCGTTCCTGGCCGGGCTGTTGCGTTCCCGGCTGGCCCGAGGCGGGCTGGCCGGCCTGTTCCGCGGGCTGCGCACCCTGCGGCCCGACGACCTGCGCGGTGCGCTGGCGAAGGCACTCGGCGACCCCGAGCTGGTGGTCGGCTACGTCACCACCCCAGGTGCCTACGCCGATCTGGACGGCAACCCGGTCACCCTGCCCGGCGCCGGTACGTCCCGGTCGGTGGCCGGTGTCGAGCGCGACGGCAGCCGGGTCGCCGTCCTCGTCTACGACCGGTCCCTCGACGACGATCCCGAGCTGGTCGAAGCGGTCACCGCCGCGGCGACGATCGCGCTCGAGAACCAGCACCTGCACACCGAGGCGCGGCGGCGGCTGGCCGAGGTCGAGCACTCCCGCGAACGGATCATCGCCGCCGGGGACGCCGAACGCCGTCGCATCGAACGCAACCTGCACGACGGCGCCCAGCAGGGCCTGGTGACGCTCGCGATGCAGCTGTCGCTGATCCAGCGGCAGATCCGGCGCGATCCCACGGACGCCGAACAGCTCGTCACCTCGGCCAGTGACCAGCTGGCCCGCTCGCTGGCCGAACTGCGCGAACTCGCCCGCGGCATCCACCCGGCCGCGCTCGACCAGGGCCTGGACGTCGCCCTCGAGGCGCTCGCCACCCGCTCGCCGGTGCCCACCACGGTGTCGTACGCCCCCGGCCCGCGGCTGCCCCAGCCGATCGAGTTCGCCGCGTACTTCGTCGCGTCCGAGGCGCTGGCCAACGTCGCCAAGCACGCGCGGGCCGGCGTCGTGACCGTGCGCGTCCTGCGCGACGGCCCCACGGCGGTCATCGAAATCGCCGACGACGGCATCGGCGGGGTGGACCCCGCCGCGGGCTCCGGGCTGCGTGGCCTCACCGACCGCGTCGAGGCGCTCCGCGGCCGGTTGACCGTGGTGAGCCCGGCGGGCGGCGGAACCGTGGTCCGGGCGGAACTGCCCGCGTAGGCCAGGGTTAACCCCCGGCGCCGGCGGGGCTGGCCCGGTGACCGGCCGCGAACATCCGGCGGATGCTGGGCCCGTAGTCGCCCGTCCGACGCAGTGAATGACTCATTCATGGCGTCAGACGCCATGAATGAGTCATTCACTGCACCCAGGTGCCTGAGGAGACAGCGATGAGCAGCTCGCGAACACTCACCGAGCCCGTGACCGCTGCGGCGGCGGCGCCGGTACGCGTCCACGCGGTGGCCACGGTGCTGCGCCGGCGGCTGCCCTTCACGACCGGCGTGCTGATCGCGATCATCGTCGCCGGTATCGCGACCGGCACGCTGTGGGACGCCGCGAGCGACCGGACGTGGTTCGAGCACGTCGGCTACGGCCTGCCCGCGCTGGCCGACGGCGGGTGGTGGACGCCGGTGACCGGTTCGTTCCTCGCCCTGACGCCGGTTTTCTACCTGCCGGTGCTGCTCTCGTTCGCCGTCTTCGCCGGCGGCGCGGAATGGCGGCTGGGCACCGGGCGGACCGTGGTGATCTGCGGGCTCGGCCAGCTGGCCGGCGTGCTCGGTGCCGCGCTGACGCTCCTGGTCTTCCGGGACACCGGGTGGCCGTGGGCGCACAGCCTCGCCGCCCACGTCGACGCGGGTTTCTCCGCGGGCGCGCTCGCCTGCGCGGCGGCGGTGTCGGCGACGCTGCGCTCGCCGTGGCGGCTGCGGCTGCGCGCCGGCCTGTGGGTCTACGTCGGCGTGTCCTTCCTGTTCCTCGGCGGGCTCGCCGACCTCGAACACCTGTGGGCCGTCGCGATCGCCCTTCCGCTGAGCCGCCGCCTGGCCGATGGCCGCCACGTCGGCCCGCCGGGCCGGGTGCGGGCCGGCCGCCGCGAATGGCGCCTGTTCGCCGCCACCGGCCTCGCCCTGATCGCCGTCGCCGAACTGGTGCTCTGGCTGGTCCCGGCGGACAGCCCGCTGGGCAGCACCGGCGGCGAGGACACCGGCTGGGGCATCGCCGTCAACATCGCCTTCGTCGCGCTCCTGGCGAACGGGCTGCGCAGCGGCCGGCGCGTGGCGTGGTGGGGTGCGGTGACGCTCGCCGCGATCAACGTGCTCGCCGGTGCGGTGGCCGTGCTCGGGTTCGCTTTCGGCCAGGAGTCCACGGCGGAGAAGGCCCTCACCATGACGGGTGCCGTGCTGTGGGCGGCCGAGCTGGCCCTGCTCGTCCTGACCCGCTGGGCGTTCCGGGCCCCGCTGCGCCGCGGGTTCGGGGTGTCCGCCGGGATCGGCGGGGCCGACGCGGCCGCCGTCCGCGACCTGCTCGGCCGGCACGGGGGCAGCACGCTGTCCTGGATGGCCACCTGGCCGGACAACGCGCACTTCCGCGGCCAGGACGGGCAGTCCGTCCTCGCGTACCGGCGCCACGCCGGGGTGGCCGTCGGCCTCGGCGACCCGATCGGCCCGGCCGGCTCCGCGGCCGGTGCGGTCCGCGCGTTCGCCGTCGCCTGCGAGCACGCCGGCGTCGTGCCGTGCTTGTTCTCCGTCACCCGGCCGGTCGCCGACGCCGCCGCGCGACTGGGCTGGAGCCGGGTGCAGATCGCCGAAGACACGCTGGTCGACCTCGAGGGCCTCGAGCTACGGGGCCGGAAGTGGCAGAACGTGCGCTCGGCGCTCAACCGCGCCGCGAAGGAAGGGATGAGCTACCGCCACGTCGTGCTGGCCGACGAGCCGTGGGGCGTCCGGAGCCAGGTCCGCGCCATCTGCGACGAATGGGTCGGCGACAAAGGCATGCCGGAAATGGGTTTCACGCTCGGCGGCATGGAGGAGGCGCTGGACCCGGCGACCCGGGTCGGCCTGGCCGTCGACGCCGACGGCAGTGTGCACGGCGTCACCTCGTGGCTGCCGGTGCACGGGCCGGGCGGCGAGGTCCACGGCTGGACCCTGGATCTCATGCGTCGCCGCGGCGACGGGTTCCGGCCCGCGATGGAGTTCCTGATCGGTTCCGCCATGCTGACCTTCCAGGCGGCGGGGATGCGGTTCGTGTCGCTGTCGGGCGCACCGCTGGCCCGCTCCGGTCCGGACACCGAAGCGGCGCCGGTCGAGCGGCTGCTGGCGGTGCTGAGCCGGGAGCTGGAACCGGTGTACGGCTTCCGGTCGCTGCACGCGTTCAAGGCGAAGTTCAACCCGCGCCACGAGCCGATGTACCTGGCCTACCGCGACGAAGGCGACCTGCCGCGGATCGGCGTGGCGCTCACCCGCGCGTACCTGCCGGACACGAGCCTGCGCACGTTGGTGAAGTTGGCCACCACACACGCCTGACGCCCGTGGGCGGCGAGTTCTTGCGCGGGCGCGGAGTGGCGCGCACAATGAGGAGTAAGCAAGCGCTTAGCCAGTGCAGTGTCTTCTGGGGCCGGGCCCCAGCCCCCGGCCGGGGGCGAGCCCCCTGGACCCCCGAAAGCGTCGGAGGAGCAGCTCACCCATGGATTTCTCACTCAGCACCGAAGAACGTGAAGTGCGCGACTGGGTCCGCACGTTCGTCCAGCGGGAGCTGATCCCGCTCGAGCAGGAAGTCCTCCGGCGCGAGCGCGCCCACCAGCCCGGCCTCACCGGCGAGGAGCTCAAGGACCTCCAGCTCAAGGCGAAGGAGTCCGGCTTCTGGGGCGTGCTGACCCCGGAGGAGTACGGCGGCATGGGCTTGTCCGCCGTCATGGCCGCGCTGCTGGAGGCCGAGCTCGGCCGGACCTTCGTGCCGTTCCGCTTCGGCGGGGCCGCCGACAACATCCTGTTCCACGCCAACGAGGAGCAGAAGCAGACCTACCTGCTGCCGACCATCTCGGGCGAGCGCAAGTCCTGCTTCGCGATCACCGAGCCGGGCGCCGGGTCGGACGCCAAGGCCATCCGGACCACCGCCCGCAAGGACGGCAGCGACTGGATCATCAACGGCGAGAAGACCTTCATCACCGGCGGCAACGAGGCCGACTTCACCATGGTCTTCGCGATCACCGACCCGGAGAAGGGCGCGAACGGCGGCGTCACCTGCTTCCTCGTCGACCGCGAGGCCGGCTGGAAGTCCGAATACATCGACACCATGGGCGAGTGGGGCCCGGCGTCGCTGATCTTCCAGGACGTCCGCGTCCCGGAGACGCAGATCCTCGGCGAGGAGGGCCGCGGCTTCGAGCTCGCCATGCAGTGGATCGGCCAGGGCCGCTACCTGCTGCCCGCCCGCGCGATCGGCTCGTGCGAACGGCTGATCTCGATGGCCATCGAGCACGCCAACACCCGCGAGACGTTCGGGCAGAAGATCGCCGAGCGGCAGGCCATCCAGTGGATGATCGCCGACTCCGGCGTCGAGCTGGAAGCGCTGCGGTGGCTGGTGCTGCACGCCGCCTGGCAGGTCGACCAGGGCGTGGATTCGCGGCACGCGCAGTCGATGGCGAAGCTGTACGGCGGCCAGAAGGCCAACGAGATCGTCGACCGCGTCCTCCAGATCCACGGCGGCATGGGCTACACGCGGGAGCTGCCGGTCGAGCGGTGGTACCGCGAGCTGCGGCTGCTGCGCATCTACGAGGGCACCGACGAGATCCAGCGCCGCACCATCGCGCGCAACCTGCTCAAGGGGCACGTCAAGGTCGGTGGAACTCTCGGCTGAGAACGCGACCAGCTTCTTTTCGGGGGTTCCGGGTGGCGAAGCCCCGGGATGACACAGCCGTCAGGGCCGCCTTCCTTCGGCGGCCCTGACGGCGCTTCGGCTTGCTTACTTCTTGTTGCGGATGGCGATCGGGACGCCCGCGAGGTCCTCTTCGTTGCACAGGAGCTTCACGTCGTAGTACGGCGAACCTTGACGGTCGTCGTAGTCGAGGTGGATGGCCAGGACGTCGAGTGGCTCGCCCAGCCACTCCTGGGCCTGCCGTAGCCACGCGGCGCACCGTGCCAGGGCGGTGGGGAGATCGTCATCGCGGAACTCGACGGGGCGATAGGGCACATCCTGCACCTGATCGCGGGGGTTTTCCGGCGCCGGGAGGCCCGGCGCGAGACCCGAGTCGTCCAGTTCCAGTTGGATCGTTTCCTCAGTCACCCTTCGAGCGTCCCCCACGCACGCCGTCTGGGCAAGGCGTACACAGGTAAAAGCGCCGCTAAACGGACACGCCCCACTCTTTCGCGACGATTTCCCGGCACCGCCGCAAGTCGGTCACACCGGGCACGGACGTGCAGCCCAGCGCCCTGGACGCCAGTTCCGCGTAGTGCTCCGCCAGCTCGTCCAGCGCCAGCGGGCCGCGTGGGGAATACCACCTCGCGACGCCGCTGCACATCTCGAGCAGAGCGAGCCGGGTCACCGCCGGGTGCTCCACACGGAACACCCCCGCCGCCACGCCTTCGTCGATCGCGGCCGCCCACAGCCGTTCGTAGGCGTCCCGCAGGGCGACCACCGGTTCGCGCGCGGCCGGGGACAGGACGTCGACTTCGTTGTCCACCACCCGGGTTTCCGCCGGTCCGACGGCGTGCGCGAGGACGTGCAGCACGACCAGCGTGCGCAGCCGGTGCACCGGGTCGCCGCCGCCCGCGGTCGCCTCGCGGGCCGCGTCGAGCAGCCGGTTCAGCGCGGTGTGCATGATCTCGGCGAGCAGATCCTCCTTGGTGCCCATGTAGTGGTACAGGCTGGCCGAGGAGAGTTCCGCCTCCTGCGCCAGATCCCGGATCCCGGTGCCGTGGAAGCCCTTGGTGGCGAACAGCTTCACCGCCGCCGCGCGCACCCGCTCCCGGCTGCTCACAGCCATGCTTCCGCCTTCGCGTCCCAGGAACCGGCGCGCGGGTCGGCGACCTTCCGCAGCTCGCCCTTGGCCACCCGCTCCGACGGGGTCATCGGCAGCGCGTCCGCGAACGCCCAGAACCGCGGAACCTTGAAGTAGGCCAGTTTCCCGGCGCAGAACGCGGCCAGCTCGGCGGGGTCCGGCCGGTCGCCGTCGCAGACGACGTACGCCTTGATCTCCTCGCCGCGCAGCTCGTCCGGCACCGCGACGACGGCCGCCAGCCGGATCGCCGGGTGCAGCAGCAGCGCGCGCTCGACCTCGTCGGCGGAGACGTTTTCGCCGCTGCGGCGGATCATGTCCTTCGTCCGGCCGACGTAGTAGACGCGGCCGGCGGCGTCCATCCGGGCGAGGTCGCCGGTGTGGAACCAGCCGTTTTCGAACGCTTTCGCCGTCGCGTCCGGATCGTCGTGGTAGCCGTGCATCAGCCCGATCCCGCGGATCAGCAGCTGCCCGGTTTCCCCGCGCGGCACCGGCTTGCCGTCGTCGCCGGCGATCAGCACCTCGCGGTCACGGCTGGGCCGCCCGATGCAGCCGGTGCCGACGGTCGCGTCGTGGTCGGCGGCGGTCATCCGGATGTCGCCGCCGGTTTCGGTCATCCCGAACGCCTCGTACCACGGCACGCCCCAGCGCCGTTCCAGTTCGGCGTGCAGGTCGTGGGGGATCGCCGACGCGCAGATCGCGCGGACGCGGTGCTCGCGGTCGGTCTCGGCCGGTTCCTGCCGCAGCAGCAGCGTCGGCATCAGGCCGAGGCAGTAGAACCAGGTGACGCCGTGTTCGCGGACCTTCGCCCAGAACGTGCTCGGGTGGAAGCGGTCCAGGACGACGAGGGTGGCCCCGCCCGCGAGTCCCAACGCGACATTCCACTGTGGATCGATGTAGTGGAACGGCTGGGCGGTCAGGATGACGTCGTCCGCGCCGACGGCCGGGAAGTCGGTGGCCAGGCTCACCGCGAGGGTTGTCCAGTAGCGGTTCGGCAGGACGCAGCCCTTGGGGGTGCCGGTGGTGCCGGAGGTGTACTGGATGTTGACCGGCAGCTCGGGCACGGGCGTGAACTCCGGCGGCTCGGCGCCGGAGCGGAGCTCGTCCGGGGTGATCACCTCGGTCAGGCCGATCCGGCCGAGCAGCTCGGTGAATTCGGGCGCGGCGACGGCCAGTTTCGCGCCGGAGTGGCGGAGGACGTGGGCGCCGTCGAACTCCTGGTAGTTCGTGTTGACCGGCACCAGCTGCGCGCCGATCTTCGCCAGCGCCAGCCAGGTCAGCGGGAACGCGGGCACGTTCCGCAGCATCACCGCCACCCGGTCGCCGGGGCCGATGCCGCGCTCGGCCAGCGCCGCGGCGATCCGGTCGCTTTCACGATCGACCTCGGCAAAGGTGAACGTCCGCTCCAGGTCGTCGAACACCCAGGCCGTGCGTCCGGGCCACAGCGCGGCGGCCCGCGTGACGAGCTGCGCGAGGGTCCCGATTTCGGCGAGGGGCGTCACGCCCGGCTCCGGAAGGCTTCGGTGGACGCGGCGACCGCCGCCGAGTGCTCGGTGATCAGGGCGTGGCTGACCTCGAGTTCGAGGGCCGGCTCGAGGTCCGTGCTCGCGTCGAGGACGCGCTTCGCCATGGCCGCCGCCGCGGGCGGGTGCTCGGCGATCCGCTTGGCCCAGCTCAGCGCTTCGGCCTGGAGCTGCTCGGCCGGGACGGCGGCGTTGACCATGCCCAGCTCGGCGGCCTTCCGGCCGTCGAACCGCTCGCCCAGCAGCAGGAGCTCCTTCGCCTTGAGCGGGCCGACCAGCAGCGGGAGCAGCCGGGACGCCGCGCCGGTGACGCTCAGGCCGAGCGAGACCTCGGGGAAGGCGAACACGGCGTCCTCGGCGGCCAGGATCAGGTCGCAGCCGAGCGCGAACTCCGCGCCGGCGCCGATCGCGTAGCCGTGCACCGCCGCGATCACCGGCTGGCGCAGCCCGCGCAACCGCCGCGTGACGTCCTGGAGCCGGTCCAGCCGCGCCCGCGAGTCACCCGCGGGGGTTGGCTCCTTGAGGTCGTGGCCGGCGCAGAAGGCCCGGCCGTTGCCGAAGAGTACGACGACGCGGGCGTCGCTGCGGGCGGCCGCGTCGAGGGCGGCGAGGAAGTCGTCGACCAGGACGGCGGCGACCGCGTTCAGCCGCTCGGGGCGGTTCAGCCGGATCTGCGCGATGCCGTTCTCGACGGCGAACTCCACGGTGGGCATGAGGGCGATGCTAGACGTTCGATCGATCGATCGATAGCCTCTGGACTTATGCAGGTCGACACGGTCTACGAGAACGCCACGGTGTGGACGGGCGCGGGCGTCACCAGCGCACTCGCCGTCCTGCACGGCCGGGTGGTCGCGCTGGGGGACGACGCTCTCGAGCTGTCCGCGCGCTCGCGGGTCGACCTCGCCGGCGGGTTCGTCGTGCCCGGCTTCCACGACGCGCACAACCACATGGCGTGGTTCGGGATGGGCCTCGACGACGTCGCGCTGGGCGGCTGCCGCAGCGTCGAGGAGGTCTACGACGCCGTCGCCGCGCGAGCCGCGACGCTGCCGCCCGGGAGCTGGGTGGTGGGCAGCGGCTACGACCAAAACAAGCTCGCCGGCGGGCACCCCGACCGGCACGGCCTCGACCGCGCGGCGCCGGGGATGCTCGTGCGGCTCAAGCACACGTCCGGGCACATGACCGTGGTCAACTCGGCCGTGCTCGACCAGCTCGACCTGGCGAACGTGCCGGTCGGCGGCGACGTCGTGCCGGACGCCGGCGGCTCGCCGACCGGGCTGCTGCGCGAGCAGGCCCAGCTGCTGCTGCGGCCGCTCACGTACCCGACGCCGGTTTCGCGCCTGGTCCGCGGGCTCGACCGGGCGTCCGAGCGGTACCTCTCGGAGGGCATCACCAGCGTCCAGGAGGCCGGGATCGGCGGCGGCCTGGTCGGCGAGACCCCCGCCGAACTGGCCGCCTACCAGGAGGCGCGCGACCGCGGCGTGCTGCGCGTGCGCAGCACGGTGATGGTCGCCGCGAGCGTGCTGCACGACCTGCCCGACGACGTCGGCTTCGGCCTCGACCTCGGCCTGCGCACCGGCCTCGGCGACGAGTGGCTGCGCGTCGGCCCGATGAAGTTGTTCGCCGACGGCTCCCTGGTCGGGCGCACCTGCGCGATGCACGACCCGTTCGACGGCGAGCCGGACAACCGCGGCTACTTCCAGGTGCCCGAGGACGAGCTGGCCCGCACGATCCGCCGCGCGCACGAGGCGGGCTGGCAGATCGCGACGCACGCGATCGGCGACCGTGCGATCACCGTCGTCCTCGACGCCTACGAAGCCGCGTTGGCCGCTTCGCCGCGCACGGATCACCGGCACCGCATCGAGCACTGCGCGGTGCTCCAGCCCGCGGAGCTGACCCGGCTCGCCTCGCTCGGGCTCATCCCGTCACCGCAGGGCCGGTTCGTCAACGAGCTCGGCGACGGCATGCGCGCCGCGCTCGGCGAGTCACGCGTGCCCTGGTGCTACCGGCTGCGCAGCGTCCTCGACGCGGGGTGCGTGCTTCCCGCGTCCTCGGACCGGCCCGTCGTGAACGGCGCGCCTCTGCTCGCGCTGGCCGACATGGTGCGCCGGCGCGCGGCCTCCGGCGCGCCCTTCGCACCCGAAGAGGCGCTGACGCCGGAGCAGGCGTTGCGCGCGTACACGTACGGATCGGCGTACGCGACCTTCGCCGAGCGTGACCTGGGCACGCTCGAACCCGGGAAGCTCGCCGACTTCGCCGTGCTGTCCGGTTCGCCCCTGGACGAGTCCGCTTTGGACGCGCTCAGCGTGCAAGGCACCGCCGTCGGCGGCGAACTGCGTTACCAAGCCTGATGACTCACTTCCTTCCCACGAACTCGAGTGCTTCCTCGGCCAGCTCGGCCCAGGGGTGTGGCGACCCCGTGTCCAGCGCCAGCCATTCCTTCATCGGCGTGCCCTTGTTGGCGTCGAAGCGCACCCCATGTCCACCCTCGACCAGCTCGTCCACCCGGCCCTTGGGCAGCTTGAGCACCAGCCGCCCGCGGACGAACATCGCGAAGATCCGGCCGTGCGCGCGCAGTGCCGAGCGCCCGAACCCCCGGGTCGCCCCGGGTGGCGTGATGCCCGGGCGTCCGGTGAACTCGTCGACCAGGCCCTCGAACTTCTCCTCCGGTGACATCGACCACCTCCGAGCACGACAGTAGCGACCACCACCGACAAAAAAGGGAGGCGAGATGCCCGTCCGCGACGCCGTCTTCGAAGACATCGAAGAGATCTGTGCGCTCATCGAGGAGCACGCCGTCTACGAAGACAACCACGACCTGAAGCTCGACCGCGCCGAGATGAGCGGGCACCTGTTCGGGCCGGACCCGAAGGCGTGGGTGCTCATCGCGACCCCGCCCGGCGAGCCGGGGACGGTGGCCGGCTTCGCCTTCTGCAGCTGGAACTTCTCCACCTGGGAAGCCCGGCCGGGGATCTGGCTGGACGACCTGTTCGTCCGGCCCGCGTACCGCCGCCACGGCCTCGGCGGCGAGCTGCTGGACGAGCTGCGCACCCGCACGACCGGCCGCGTGGAGTGGGACATGCAGGAGGGCAACGAAAAAGGCGAGGCGTTCTACGCCCAGCTCGGCGCCGAACCGGTTCCGGGCTGGATCCGCTACCGCTGGCGGCCGTGAACTTTCACGAGAAAGTACCCGGCCCCGTATCGTATGCGGTATGGGAGACGGTTCGGTCCGGAGGTCCTCGTCGGTCGAGGACTACGTCCGGGTGATCTACGGCCTGGTCGAGCGGGGTGAGGCGGTCACCAACGCGTCGCTCGCCGGCCGGCTGGAGGTCAGCCCGTCCTCGGCGTCGGGGATGGTCACGAAGCTGTCCCAGCTGGGCCTGGTCACCCACGTGCCGTACCGCGGCATCGAGCTCACGGCCGACGGCAGGCTCCTGGCGCGGTCGGTGCTCCGGCGCCACCGGCTGATCGAGACGTACCTGGTGTCGGAGCTCGGCTACACGTGGGACGAGGTCCACGCGGAGGCGGACGCGCTGGAGCACGCGGTGTCCGACAGGCTGGTCGAGCGCATCGCGGCGAAGCTCGGCAACCCGGTCCGCGACCCCCACGGCGACCCGATCCCGGCCCCGGACGGCAGCGTCGAGGAGCTGCCGGTCCGCATCCTCGACGACCTCCCGCCGGGCGCCGTCGGCGAGATCGTCCGGGTCTGGGACACGGACCCGGAGCTGCTCAGGTACCTGACGGAACACGCGATCAACCTGGGCGAGCGCATCGAGGTCGTGGAGCGGCAGCCGTTCGGGGGGCCGATGGTGGTGAAGGTGGGATCGCCGCCGGATGCCGCTACGCACGCCATCGGCAAGGAGATCGCGCAGGCGTTGTCGGTCACCCTGCGCTGAGCGGTCGCGAACGTCATGAATGACTCATTCCTGACCTCCGACGTCATGAATGACTCATTCCTGACGTCGGGCGAAACGCGTACGCGCGGGTGACGTCGTGAAGCGGATGTGGTGACCGGCCCCCGCCCGCGACGATGGCCCGCATGAAACCCTTCCGCTTCGGCGTCGTCGCCGGTTACTCGCCCAACCTCACCTCGTGGACCGCCCAGGCCGAGCGCGTCGAGAAGCTCGGGTTCGACACCTTGCTCGCCACCGATCCCGTCGGGACCGCCGATCCCTTCGTGCTGCTCGGGGCCGCCGCCGCGGTCACCCTCGACCTCACCGTCGGCACCTTCGTGCTCGCCGACCCCTTCCGCGACGCCAGGGCGCTCGGCTGGCAGGCGCAGACCCTCCACCGGCAGACCCGCGGCCGGTTCGAGCTCGGGCTGGGCGTCGGACGGCCCGGTGCCGAAGGGCACGCCGCGACGCTGGGGCGGGAATTCCCCTCACCGGGTGAGCGCATCACACGGATGGCCGCCACGATCGCGCACCTCAAGCGGGACGCCGACCGGCCACGGTTGATGCTGGCCGGCGGTGGGCCGAAAATGCTGGCGCTCGCCGCGCAAGAAGCCGACACCGTCACGTTCACCTGGGCGCCGACGACGACCGAAGCCGAAGCGACGTCCATTGTGGATCGATTCCGCGTTCTCGCCGGGCCGCGGCTGCCGGAGATCGAGCTCGGCCTGAACCTGATGGCGCTCGGGACGGAACCGTCGCCCGCGATCGCGCGGTGGGCCGGGGTGGACGTGCCCGAGCTCGCCGCCGGCGGTGCGGTGACCGTCCTTCCCGAGGATCCCGGCGAGGCCGCGGAAAAGCTTCTCGGCTGGCGGGAGCGGTGGGGGATTTCCTACGTCACGATCAACTCCGGCTACGCGGAACCGTTCGCCGCGATCGCCGACGAGACGCGCAAGGCAGGTGGGTGAGGACCCTTCCGATCTTGCGAATCGGCGCCTACGCTCCAATCTTCGTAATCGGGAGTGCTTCGGAGCGTTGTGATGACCGGTCAGCGAACACGCACCATCGACCGGGGGGAACAGGCGGAGCTGAGCCGGCTGCTGGCAGCCGGACCGTTCGACGTGGCCCTGCGGGCGGCGATCCGGGCCCGCGGCCTCGGCCTCGAGCGGATCCGCTATCGCTTGCGTGGCAGGGGAACCACGGTCAGCCTGGCCACCCTCAGCCACTGGCAATCGGGACGGTGCCGGCCGGAGCGGCCGGAATCGTTGGAGGCCCTGCGGAATCTCGAGGACATCCTGAACGTGCCGGACGGCTCGCTCAGCAAGCTCCTCGGCCCGCCGCGGAGCAGGACGAGGTTCCACGCGCTCACTTGAGCGGTGTCCACGGCAGTTAGGCTCGTGCCGTGCGAGCTGTGGTGATGGAGGAGTTCTGCGTCCCGCCCGTGGTGCGGGACGTGCCGGAGCCGGTCGCCGCACCGGGTGGTGCGGTGATCGAGGTCGACGCCACCGGCGTCTGCCGCAGCGACTGGCACACCTGGCAGGGGCACGACGCCGCCGTCACGCTGCCGCACGTCGCCGGGCACGAGCTCGCCGGCCGGGTCGTCGCGCTCGGCGAAGGCGTCCGCGGCTGGGAGCTCGGCGCGCGCGTCACCGTGCCCTTCGTCTGCGCCTGCGGCACGTGCGCCCAGTGCGCCCGCGGCGACCAGCAGATCTGCGACCGCGAGTTTCAGCCCGGCGCCACGCACTGGGGGTCGTTCGCCGAGCGCGTGGCCATCGAGCACGCCGAGACGAACCTGGTCGCGCTGCCGGACTCGCTCGGCGCCGCCGAGGCCGCGGCCCTCGGCTGCCGGTTCGGCACGGCGTTCCGCGCGGTGCTGCGGCAGGGGCGCGTCACCGCGGGCCAGTGGGTCTCGGTGTACGGCTGCGGCGGCGTCGGGATCTCCGCGGTGCTGCTGGCCGTCGCGGCAGGCGCCAAAGTCGTCGCCGTCGACGTCTCGGCAGCCGCCCTCCAGCTGGCCGCGAAGTCGGGTGCCGCCGTCACGGTCGATTCCTCGGCCTTCGACGGCCCGGAAGCCGTCGCCGCGCACGTCCGCGAGCTGACCGGCGGCGGCACGCACGTCTCGCTCGACTGCCTCGGCTCGCCGTCGACCTGCGCGGCGTCGGTCGGCAGCCTGCGCAAGCGCGGCCGGCACGTCCAGGCCGGGCTGATGCCGCCCGCGCAGGGCGTCGCCCCGATCCCGATGCACCGCGTCATCGGCGGCGAGCTGGAGCTCGTCGGCATCCACGGGCTCCAGGCCCACGAGTACCCGGAGCTGCTGCGCGTCGTCGAGACGGCGGGCATCGACCTCGCCGCGCTGATCGGCCGCCGCATCGGGCTCGACGACGTCCCGGCCGCGCTGGCGGCGATGAACGACCCCGTGCCGGCGCACGCGGGCGTCACGGTCGTGACGTTCCGTGCCTGATCGGCGGCACCGCGGTCAAGAGACCCGTTCGTAGCTGATCCACGCTGGCATGTGACATTCAGGTGTGGGAACGTCTCTTCATGGTGGCCCAAAGCGAGGGGACGCGGCCGCAGGACCGTCCCGCTGGTCCATGGGGACGGCTCCTGCGGCTGTGTGTGGTCCCCTCGACGATCACCGACCGTGTGCGGCGGGAGTCTCCGGCACAATCGAGGTGATGGACGCCCTCCTGCCGCGCCCGCGCGCCGAGATCGCGCCCGGCGCCGTGCACCTGCCCGACTGGCTCGGCTTCGACGAACAGCGCGAACTCGTCGCGGCCTGCCGCGGCTGGTCCGGCTACCGCCACACCCGGCTGCCCAACGGCGGCGTGATGTCGGTGAAGTCGGTCTGCCTCGGCTGGCACTGGTACCCGTACGGCTACTCGCGCACGACCGGCGAGGGGACGCCGGTGCTGCCGTTCCCGGACTGGCTCGGCGATCTCGGCCGCCGCGCGGTGGCGGCCGCGTACGGCGAGCCGGCCGAGACCTACGCACCGGACATCGCGCTGGTCAACTTCTACGACGCCACCGCGAAAATGGGGCTGCACCAGGACAAGGACGAGCGCAGTCTCGAGCCGGTGGTGTCGTTCAGCCTCGGGGACGCCTGCGTGTTCCGCTTCGGCAACACCGAGACCCGCGGCCGGCCGTACACCGACGTCGAACTCCGCTCCGGTGACGTGTTCGTGTTCGGCGGCCCGTCCCGGCTCGCCTACCACGGCGTGCCGAAGACGCTGCCGGGCACGGCGGACCCGGCGCTGGGCCTGGCCGGTCGGCTGAACATCACGCTCCGGGTGTCCGGGCTCTAGTCCTCAGCGGACTCCTCTTCGTCCGGCACCACGATGAACCGGACGGCCACCGACCGCGAGCCTTCGGGGTGCTGTCCCGGCTCGGTGGCGTACTTCCACACCAGGTTCTGGTACTCCTCGACGAAGGACGTCACCTGGTCCCTCGTCAGGTGCAGCCCGGCGCGGTAGATCTGGTTCCAGCCCTCGGCGCTGTCGTAACCCGCGTAGGCCCGGGTGACCAGGCCCAGGTCGTGACTCATCTTCAGCGCGCCGAGCTTGAGCATCGCTTCGCGCTCGTCCGGCGCGAGGTCGAGGCCGGGCGGGGTGTAGATGTCCTTCGACCGCGACTTCCACCAGCGTTCGCGGCCGTCCCCGCGGTCCTCGAGCTCCTCGATCAGCTCCAGGTCAGCGAGCTTGCGGAGGTGGTAGCTGGTCGTCCCGGTGCTCTCGCCCAGAGCTCTCGCGACGCTCGTCGAGTTCGCCTCGCCGTGTTTGCCCAGGTAGCTGAGGATGTCCCGGCGCACGGGGTTGGCCAGCGCCTTGTAGAAGGCCTTGAGATCCGCGCCGGTCAGGACGCGCTTTTCGGGACGGTTGACCATGCCGGCAGCCTACTACAGAGGTTGTTTGCAAAGAATCTCTGCAATCGCTACCTTGGGTCGGGAGAGAACTCGGGGGTTCGCATGAAGAAGCTCTTCTGGGCGGCCGGGCTGTGCCTGCTGCCGTGGATCGCGGTACTGGGGACGACGTTGCCGGAGGTCGTGCAGGCACAGCACTGGCGGCTGGCCTGGACGGGCTTCGACACGGCGGAGGCGGCCGGCCTGCTGCTCACGGCCTGGCTGCTGAGCCGCGGCGACGCGCGGACGCCGCTGGTCGCGACGGCCACGGCGACGCTCTTGCTCGCCGACGCCTGGTTCGACGTGGTCACGGCCGGCGACGACGTCGTGTTTTCGCTGCTCATGGCCGGTCTGGAGGTGCCGCTGGCGCTGGCGTGCCTGTCCATCGCCGTGCCGCGGCCGGCGCCGGCGCATGTCTGAGCTGGACCCGCGGCTGCGCGACGAGATCGACGACCAGGTCGCCGAGGCCTTGGACGCCTACCTCGCCGAGCGGCGGCCGCGCCGGCGGTGGCGCGCGTGGCCCGTGGTGGTGACGGTGGCACTGGGGGTCGTCACCACCTGGCTGTCCCCGGGCGCGGCCTGGGCGGCGTGGCTCGCGATCGGGGTCACGAACGCCGCCTGGCTGGTGGTCGTGAGCGGCAGGCGGGCGTGAGGCCCGCGCTGCCGCTCACGACGCTGGAGGAAAGTCCTGCGCCGCCCGGAAGCGCACGGTCTGGCCCGGCCGCAGCTGGGCCGCCAGGTCCAGGTCCGCCTCCTCGACGACCGCGATCACCGGGTACCCGCCCGTCGTCGGGTGGTCGGCGTGGAACAGGATCGGCCGGCCCGACGGCGGCACCTGCAGCGATCCCGGGACACAAGCCTCCGACGGCAGCTCGTCGTGGCGTGCCCGGGCCAGTGCCGGCCCGGTCAGGCGGATGCCGACGCGGTCCGAATCCGGCGAGACCGTGTACACAGTGGACAAGAGTTCGTCCGGCGCGGTGAACCAGTCGCGACGCGGACCCGGTGTCACGCGCAGCACCGGTTCGGCCGGCCACGCCGCCCGGGGCGCGAGGTCCACCACGGGGAACGCCCGCGGAGCCGGGCCGATCGGCAGCAGCATCCCGGCCGCCACCGGCGGCGGGCCCAGCTTCCCGAGCGTGTCCGTCGCCCGGGAACCCAGCACCGGCGGTACGTCGATCCCGCCGCGCACCGCGACGTAACACCGCAACCCCGACACCGCCGTGCCCAGTGCCAGTTCTTCCCCGGGCCACAACGTGATCGGCCCGTTCGGCCCGCCCTTCGAGAGCGGGCAGGAAGCGCCGGTGACCGCCAGCGTCGTCACGCCGGTCGCGCGCAGCACCAGCCCGCCGAGCGTGACCTCCAGGGCCGCCGCGCCGGCCGGGTTCCCGACGAGCCGGTTGGCCAGCCGGAACGACTCGCGGTCCGCCGCGCCGGAGCGGCCGACGCCGAGCGCCGCGTGGCCCGGGCGGCCGAGGTCCTGCACCGTCGTCGCGAACCCGGGCCGGACGACTTCGAGCTTCACGACGGCACCGCCGTGAACCGGACCCGGGTGCCCGGCGGCAGCAGGTTCGGTGGGTCGCGCTCGACCTCCCACACCGGCACCTCCGTCCGGCCCAGCAACCGCCAGCCGCCCGGTGACGCGCTCGGGTAGACCGCGCTGTACTCGCCGGCGATCGCCACCGAGCCCGCCGGGATGCGGGTGCGCGGCGACGACCGCCGGGGCACGTGCAGCGCGGGGTCCGACCCGGCCAGGTAGGCGAAGCCCGGCGCGAAGCCGCAGAACGCCGAAACGTAAGTCCCCGCGGTGTGCCGGGAAATCAGCGAAGCCACGCTCAACCCCGTCTCCGCGGCGACGTCGGCCAGGTCTTCGCCGTCGTACACCACCGGGATCACCACCTCGCCCGCGTCGGCCGCGACACTGTCCACAGGGGACACTTGACGCAGCAGCGCCCCCAGCCGTTCCGCGTTCGTCACCGACGGGTCGAAGCGGACCAGCAGCGTCCGGGCCGCCGGGACGAGCTCCACGACCCCGTCCGGCGGCGACTGCGTCAACGCCGCCTGGAAGCCCAGCACGTCGTCCAGCTCCACCAGGACCGCGCGCCGCCCGCACGGCAGCAGCCGGACGGTCATCCGGTGAACGCGGTGAGGGGGACGTCCGCGGCGGTCAGGCCGGCGCGGATCCGGCGGGCCAGCTCGACCGCGCCCGGCGTGTCGCCGTGCACGCACAGGGAATCCGGGCGCAGGTCGAGCTTGCCGCCGTCGGCCGTCACGACACCGCCGCCGGTCGCCATCGCCACCGCCCGGTCGGCCACGGCCCCGGCGTCGTGCAGGACGGCACCCGGTCGCTTGCGCGACACGAGCCGGCCTTCCGCGGTGTACGCCCGGTCCGCGAACGCCTCCGCGTACGCGACGACGCCGGCTTTCTCCGCCTCCCGCTGCATTTCCGAGTCCGGCAGGCAGAGCAGCGCCAGCGCGGGGTCGTACCGGCGCAGGCCCTCGACGATCGCCGCCGCCTGCTCGGCGTCGCCCGCCGCGGTGTTGTACAACGCGCCGTGCGGCTTCACGTACGTCACGCGGCTGCCCGCCGCGCGGGCGAACGCGTCGAGCGCGCCGACCTGGTAGAGCACTTCGTCCGCCAGGTCGTCCGGCGCGATGTCGAGGGCGCGCCTGCCGAAGCCGGCCAGGTCGCGGTAGCCGACGTGCGCGCCGATCGCGACGCCGCGCCCGGCCGCCAGTTCGCACACCCGCCGCATCACCGACGGGTCGCCGGCGTGGAAGCCGCAGGCGACGTTCGCGCTGGTCACGATGTCGAGCATGGCTTCGTCGTCGCCCATCGTCCAGGCGCCGAAGCCCTCGCCGAGATCGCTGTTCAGATCCATTTCAGCCCACCCGGTATTCGCTGTCGTACCGATCGGTGATGAACATGTACCCCGGCGCGTGGGTGATCGCAAAGGGGGGCCGCGACGCCATCAGCGCCGCCTGCGGGGTGACCCCGCAGGCCCAGAACACCGGGACGTCACCCGGTTCCGCGTCCACCGGGTCGCCGAAGTCCGGCCGGGCGAGGTCGTCGATGCCCAGCGCGCGCGGGTCGCCGATGTGCACCGGGGCGCCGTGCACCGCGGGCATCGCGCGGGTCACCCGGATGGCGTCGTCGACGCGGTCCTCCGGGATCTGGCGCATCGACACCACCATCGGCCCGAACAGCCGCCCGGCGGGCTCGCACGGCCGGTTCGTCACGTACATGGCGACGTTGCGGCCCTGGTCGACGTGCCGCAGCGGGACGCCCTCGGCGGCCAGCGCCGTCTCGAACGTGAAGCTGCAGCCGATCGAGAAGGCGACCATGTCGCTGCGCCACAGGCCGGTCGCGTCCGACACCTCGCCGGCGAGGACGCCGTTCTGCCAGATCCGGTAGCGCGGCAGGTCGGTGCGCAGGTCCGCGTCCTCGGCGAGCCGGGTGGCCGGGTCGCCGGGGTCGGTGACGTCGAGCAGCGGGCACGCCTGCGGGTTGCGGGTGCAGAACAGCAGGACGTCGTAGGCCCAGTCCTCGGGCACGGCGATCAGGTTGGTCTGGGTGAAGCCGTTGGCCCAGCCCGTCGTGGGGTGGGCGGTGCCGCGGCGGAACGCTTCGCGCGCTTGCGCGGGGGTGAACGTCGCGGGTTCGTCGAAGGTCGTCATGAGTTCCCCCTCAATCAACGAGTTCGATGCCTCGGGTTTCCGGGAGGCCGAGCAGGGCCAGCACGGCGATGCCGTAGCCCAGCGCGCCGAAGACGATCGCGCCGCCCGCGCCCAGGAAACCGACCACAGTCGGGAAGATCGCCCCGACCGCGCGGCCGAAGTTGTACGTGAAGCCCTGCCCGGTGCCGCGCAGCGCGGTCGGGTACAGCTCGGCGAGGAACGCGCCGAACCCGCTGAAGATCGCGGACATCGAGAAACCGAGCGGGAAGCCGAGCACCAGCACGAGCCCGTTGGCACCCGTGGGGATCTGCGTGTACGCGACGATCAGCGCGGCCGAGAGCAGCGCGAAGGTCAGGAAGGTCTTCTTGCGCCCCATCAGGTCGGTCAGGTAGCCGCCGCAGATGTACCCGGCGAAGGCGCCGGTGATGAGGAAGGCGAGGTAGCCGCCGGTGCCGATCACGGTCAGCTCGCGCGTCTTCTTCAGGTAGGACGGCAGCCACGTCGAGATCGTGTAGTACCCGCCCTGGACGCCGGTGGCCAGCAGCGCGGCGAAGAACGTCGTGCGCAGGAGATCGCCCTTGAAGATCTGGACGAGGGTGCCCTTCGGGCGTTCGGCCTTCAGGCGCTCTTCGGCGCGCGGCGCGTCCTTGACGCTCTTGCGGACCCACAGCACGAGCAGGGCGGGGATGACGCCGGTCCAGAACATGATCCGCCAGGCGATGTCGTCGCTCGCGACGCTGAACACCACGGTGTAGACGACCACCGACAGGCCCCAGCCGACCGCCCACGCGCTCTGCACGAACGCCACGGTCCGGCCGCGGTACTTCGCCCGCGAATACTCGGCGACCAGCGCCGCGCCGGCCGCCCACTCGCCGCCGAAGCCCAGGCCCTGCAGCGCGCGGAAGATCAGCAGCGTCTCGAAGTTGGGCGCGAACCCGCAGAGCACGGTGAAGATCGTGTACATCGCGATGGTGATCTGCAGCGTCCGGACGCGGCCGATCCGGTCGGCCAGCATGCCGGCCCCGACGCCGCCGACGGCCGACACGACCAGCGTCGTCGTGCCGAGCAGGCCGGCTTCACCGCTCGAGATGCCGAAGTACGCGGTGATCGCGGCCAGGCCGAGCGGCAGGGTCTGGTAGTCGAACGAGTCCAGGCCGTACCCGCCGAACGCGCCCACGAAGGCGCGGCGGCCACGTTTTCCCAGCGTGCGGAACCAGTCGAACGGCCGGGCCTCGGTAGCGGTAGTGGCAGTCATGGGGCACCTCCTGGCCAGTGTCTCTCATCGTGGCGTACCTCACACGGTAGGGATTGTTGAACAATTCCACAAGAGCCTAGTTGGATCGTCCTCTGGGTGCCGGGTACTCTCGGTGGCGTGGTCATCGAAGACGGCGTCGTCCCGGGCCTGGAGGCCGACCGCGGCCTGGTCACGCGCAAGAGCACCGCCGAGCGGGTCGCCGGGGTCCTCCGCAAGCGCATCGCGGAAGGGTTCTTCCTGCCGGGCGGCCGGCTGTCGGAGCAGGACATCGGCAACGCGCTCGGCGTCTCCCGCAACACGCTCCGCGAGGCGTTCCGGCTGCTCACGCACGAGCGGCTGCTCGCCCACGAGCTCAACCGCGGGGTCTTCGTCCGCATCCCGAGCGTCGAGGACGTCGTCGACATCTACCGGGTCCGCAAGATCATCGAATGCGCCGCGGTCCGCGGGGTGCGGGCCAAGCCGGCGTCCTTCGCGCGGATCAAGGAGAAGGTCGACATCGGGGACGAGGCCGCCCGCACCGGCAACTGGAAGGACCTCGGCACCGCGAACGTCTGGTTCCACCAGGAGCTCGCCGCGCTGTCCGGCAGCGAGCGGGTGAACGAGCTGGTCGGCAGGCTGACCGCCGAGCTGCGGCTGGTGTTCCACATCATGGCCGAGCCGCGCCGCTTCCACGAGCGCTACCTGCCGCGCAACCACGAAATCCTGGACCGCATCGAGGCCGGCGACGGCCCGGGCGCGGAGCAGCTGCTGCTGAAGTACCTCGACGACGCCGAGGAACAGCTGGTGGACGCGTACGCCGACCGCGCCGAGGCGGCCCGGGCGGCCAGCGCGGCGGAGTAGCCGAAGCGCACCCGTGTGGCCTTCGGTGCGTGGGGGCGTTCGGGCAGGGTTGGCGTCCGGACGGTCCGAGCACGCGCCGCGCGCGGCACGCGGTCGATAACCTCGGGGCGGTTCCGCCGCCGGAGACCCCCAGCGGCCGGCGGGACCCCACGCTGCCGGGTCGCCGCTTCCCCAGGGCCGCGGCCCGGCAGCCCAACGCCGTGAAGGCCACCTCGCGATGGCCTTCACGGACTTGTCGAGCAGCCGGGATCAGCCGGCGTAGCGGGCGAAGATCCTCGTGAAGTCCCACGCCTGCTGGGAAACCCCGGAGCAGGTGTCGTTGTTCGGGTACCCGCCGGGGCACGGGCGGTCGCGGTTCGCCGACCAGAACGTCAACCGGGCCAGGTGGTGCGCGTTCGCGTAGCCCAGGATGGTGGTGAAGTCGTTGAGCGTGACCGTCTCGCTGTTGTCGGTGATGCCGTTCATCGACGAGATGCCCATGTGCCGGTAGGCCGTGTCGTCGTCATAGCCGTACGCGTTCTTGACCACGTTCTTCAAGCCTTCGGCCGCCCGCTGCGTCAACGTGCCCATGTTCTGGCCCGCGCCGCCGAAGTCGAACGGCATGATGACCCAGCCGTCGACCGTGAGGCCCGCCTGCGCAGCCCGGTTGACCAGGCTGCTGTCCGGGCCGGACTGGTCCGTGCCGAAGGTGACGTACAGCTTGATGCCCGGGTTGTTCGCCCGGACCGTCTTCAGCGCGTCGACCGTGCGCTGCTGCACCGTCGGGTTGCTGTAGGCGTCGGCCTCGATGTCGATGTCGATCGCCTTGAGGCCGTAGGCGTTGATCACCTTCTGGTAGCCCGCCGCCAGCTCGCCCGCGCTGCCGCAGGACGACTCCAGCTTGTTGCCGGAGTAGCCGCCGAACGACGGGATGACGTCGCCGCCGCCCGCGCGGATGGTGTTGATCGTGTTCTGGTCGACGCCGCCGGTCAGCGCGCGTCCGCCGTCCCACTGCGGGTTGCAGTAGCCGTTGGACAGGATGAACGCCAGCGTGAACCACTTGACGCCGGTGGCGCTCATGATCGTCGCGGGGTTCGGCGGGTCGCCCCAGCCGTTGTAGAGGTAGGGCGCGACGGCCATCGCCCCCGGCCCGGGCGGCGGGGTGGTGCCGCCGCTGGGCAGCGTCCACTGCTGGTTGGCCGTGCTCGCGCACGTCCAGATCTGCAGCCGCGTCCCGTTGGCGCTGGAGTTGCCGGTGGCGTCGAGGCACTTCCCGGACCCGGCGTTGACCAGGTTCTTCGCCGCGTTCGCCGACCACTTCTGGGCGCCCGACCCGTTGCAGTCCCAGAGCTGGGTCGTCGTGCCGTTCGCCGTGCCCGCGCTCGTGACGTCGAGGCACTTGCCCAGCGCCTGCAGGGAACCGTCGCTGCCGACCGTCCACTGTTGAGCGTTCGTGCCGTTGCAGTCGTAGAGCTGGACGGCGGTGCCGTTGGCGTTGCTCGCGCCGGCGACGTCGGCGCACTTGCCGCCGAGGCCGGTGATCGGGCCGGTCGCCGCCTGCGCGACGCCCGGCACGAGCACCATCGCCGACGCGGCGACGAGCACGCCCAGTGCTGCCTTGAGTTTCACGTGGTGCTCCTTAAGCGGGAATGGTCCACTTCTGGTTGGCCGCGCCGGTGCAGGTCCAGATCTGCAGCCGGGTGCCGTTGGCGCTGGAGTTGCCGGTCGCGTCGACGCACTTGTTCGACCCCGCGCCGACCAGGTCCTTGGCCGCGGTGGCCGCCCACCGCTGGTTGGCCGTGCCGCCGCAGTCCCAGAGCTGGAGCTGGGCGCCGTCCGTTGTGGACTGCCCGGTGACGTCGAGGCACTTGCCGAGCGCCTTCAGGGTTCCGTCGGTCCCGACGGTCCACTGCTGGGCGCCGGAGCCGTTGCAGTCGTAGAGCTGGACCGCGGTGCCGTTGGCGCTGCTCGCGCCGGCGACGTCGATGCACTTGCCGCCGAGACCGGTGATCGGGCCGGTCTTGCCGGTGCCGCCGCCGGTGCCCTGGGTGCCGTTCCAGGTGAACGTCGCCGACGTACGGCCGGGCAGGGTGTAGGTGAACGAAGAGTTGCCCCAGTTCACCCGCACGCTCTGGTTGCCCGTGCCGGAGTTGTACGCGATCAGCGCCTTCGAGCCGTCCGGGTTCTTCCAGGCGACGTTGCGCACGGCCGAGCTGTCGTTCGAGTCGATCCGGTACGCGCCCGGCTTCACGAACTTCGTCAGGTGACCCATCGTGTAGTACTCGACGGTGTAGTCGACCTGCCCGCTGCGCGAGTCTCCGTTGTGGACGGTGATCAGGCCGGTGCACTTGTCGCAGCCGCCGTTGTGCGGGCCCATGTTCTGGTCGACGCCGAGGCTCCACTTGACGAAGCTCTTCGACCAGTTCCGGGTGTAGTCCACGATGTTGTTCATGTCCTCGGCTTGCTGGTTCGAGATCCAGGTGCCGCCGGAGTGCTCGGTCGAGTAGGCGTTGACGTTCGGGTACTGGTTGTGCGTGGTCGTCTGCTGGGCGATGTCGCCGCCGTAGCCGTGCCAGGCCACACCCCCGAAGTTCGGGTGGTTCCGGATCGCCGCGTCGTCCAGGGTCGGTGCGCCGTAGGACGCGTAGGTGTCCCAGTTCCAGTCGAGCGCGAGGACCTTGGTGGACAGACCGGCGCCCTGCAGGGCGGGCAGCAGGTTGTTCTTCGCGAAGTACGCCAGACCGGCGCCGTTCCAGTTGGTCGACGGGTAGCTCGCGCAGCACGTCGGCTCGTTCTGCATCGAGACGTAGTCGATCGGCACGCCCGCGTCCCGGTAGGACTGGAGGTACTTGACGAAGTACTGGGCGTAGGCCGGGTAGTACTGCGATTCGACCCAGCCGAGCAGGTAGCTGTCGTTGTCCTTCATCCACGGCGGCGCGCTCCACGGCGACGCCATGATCTTGGCCTGCGGGTTGAGCTGCTTGGCCTGCTTGGTCAGCGGCAGCACGTCGGCCTGGTCGTGGGCGATGGAGAAGTGCGTCAGGTTCGGGTCGGTCTGGCCGACCGGCACGTCGTCGAAGGTGTAGCTGTAGCGGGCCAGGTCGGACGCGCCGAGCGGGTTGCGGATGAAGCTGAGGCCGATGCCGCTGTTCGGGTCGAACAGCTTGCGCATGGTGTCGTCGCGGGTGGCCTGGGACAGCGCCCCGCTGGAGTTCATCAGCCACGCCGCGGTATCCGTAAAGGATGCCCCGCCGCCTTCAAACTGCTGGTACGTGGTGTTTTCGTTGACGTTGATGGTGACGCCGCCGCTGCCGGTGCCGGCCGCGAACGTGACCGGCGTCTGCTGCTGGAGACCGCGGGTGACCGTCCGGCCGCCGGCGTCGCTGGTCGTGGTGAGCCAGACGTTGACCGTTTCGCCGGCGGCCTGCGCGGGCCCGGCGAAGGTGGCCGCGGCGACCGCGGTCACCCCGATCAACGCCGTGAGAGAGCGTTTTCTCATGGCAGAGTCCACTTCTGGTTCGTGCCGGCCCCGCAGGTCCAGATCTGGAGCCGGGTCCCGTTGGCGCTGGAGTTGCCGGTGGCGTCGAGGCACTTGCCGGAGCCGGCGTTCACGAGGTTCTGCGAGCCGTTCGCGGACCACTTCTGAGCGTTGCTCCCGTTGCAGTCCCAGAGCTGCGTCGGGGTGCCGTTGGCGGTGCCGGCGCTCGTGACGTCGAGGCACTTGCCGAGCGCCTTCAGGGTTCCGTCGGTGCCCACTGTCCACTGTTGAGCGCCTGAGCCGTTGCAGTCGTAGAGCTGGACGGCGGTGCCGTTGGCGTTGTTCGCGCCGGCGACGTCGGCACACTTGCCGCCGATGCCGGTGATCGGGCCAGCGTTGCCGGTGGGCGGCGTCGTCGTGCCGCCCGCGAACTGCGTCGCCACCTGTTCGCCGAGGCTGACGGCGTTGGCGTGGTTCTCGATCGGGTTGACGTGCGTGTTGGGGAACACGATGTACGTCACCGGGCCTTCGGTGCCGCCGTTCTTCGGGTCGGGGTTGATGCCGAGGCTGACGGCGGTGGCGTAGGACGCCTCGCCGATGATGCTCGTCGGGCCGGTGTCACCGACCACGGCGTAGCTGACCTGGTTGTTGTAGATCACCGCCACGACCGAACCGCCGTCGATGCCGTAGTTCCGGTAGTCCCAGGTGGACGTCGGTTGTGGAAGGACGATGTACGGCAGCTGCGCCGCGTTGAGCGGCTGGTCGGCCGAGGTGTGGAACGCGGTGTCGGGGTAGAAGCAGCAGTCGGTGTTCTCGTTGCACTGCGTGGTGCGGACGCCGTCGCAGTCGACGTCCATGTCGGCCTTGAAGAACACCGCGCCGTTCGCCTGGCAGACGGGCACGGTGGCCGCGCCGCCTTCGTCGTAGGAATACTTCCCGTTCGAAATCTGCTGGCAGGACTGGGTCTTGGCGAGCAACTGGCTCGCGGACGGACCGGCTTCGACCGCCGCCTGAGCTGAGCTGGCTGTCAGGAAGGAAAGCGCTAACAGGGCACACCCCATTAGCGCGACGAGGATTCGCCGCACTGGGTTCTCCTTATGGGGAAGGTCAGGGAGTGGTCCACTTCTGGTTCGCGCCGCCGCCGCAGGTCCAGATCTGCAGGCGGGTGCCGTTCGCACTCGAATTGCCGGTGGCGTCGAGGCACTTGTTCGCGTTCGGGTTCACGATGTCTTTCGCGCCGGTCACCACCCATTGCTGGGCGCCGGTTCCGTTGCAGTCGTAGAGCTGCACCGCTGTCCCGTCCGCGGTACCGGCGCCGCTGACGTCCATGCACTTGCCGAGGGCGCGGATCGTGCCGTCGGTGCCGACGGTCCAGTTCTGCGCGGCGTTGCCGTTGCAGTCGGTGATCTGGATCGGCGTGCTGTTGGCGGTGCTGGCGCCGGCGACGTCGACGCACTTGCCGCCGATGCCGGTGATCGTGCCGGTCCGGCCGCCGCCGCTGCTGGAGGTGTTGGTGACGTGCACGTAGTCGACGACCAGCTGCTGCGGGAACTGCGTGCTGCTGTTGGGATCGCCGGGCCAGTACCCGCCGACAGCGAGGTTGAGGATGATGAAGAAGTTGTGGTCGTACACCCAGCGGTTGCCGTTCAGGTCCGACGGCGTGCGCGTCTGGTAGAGGTTGCCGTCGACGTACCACTTGATCTGGTTGGGCGCCCAGTCGACCGCGTAGGTGTGGAAGTCGTCGGAGAAGTTCGGTCCGTTGTAGGCGGCGCCGATGCCGCCGGAGCCGGAGTAGCCGGGGCCGTGGATGGTGCCGTGCACGGTGTTCGGTTCGAACCCGACGTTTTCCATGATGTCGATTTCGCCGTCGGTGGGCCAGTTCGCGCCACCGAGCATCCAGAACGCCGGCCACATGCCTTGCCCGCGCGGGAGTTTCATGCGCGTTTCGAAGTGGCCGTAGGCCTGGCTGAACTTGCCGGCGGTGTTGAGCCGCGCGGAGGTGTATTCGCAGCGGCCGTACCAGCAGTTGTAGTTGCCGGGGTTTTCCCTCTTGGCGGTGATGACGAGGTGACCTTGGCCGTCGAGCTGGGCGTTGTTGGTGCCGGACGTGTAGTACTGCCGCTCGTGGTTGTTGACGTTGTCGCCGGTTTCGAGCTGCCACTTCGACCCGTCGACCCCGGCGCCGGCGGCGCCGTTGAAGTCATCGGTGAAGGTGGCCGCCGCTTCTGCCGGGGCCGTCGTGATGGCTTGCTGCCCGAGGACGAGCAGTGAACAGGCGGCGAGGAGTGCCGCCCAGCGGTTCTTCGTGGAGGTGGACATCGTTGTCGCCTCTCTCACCGTGGGGGACCGGCGAACCGCGCGCAGCACGGAACGCGGGGAGGGGGAGGTGGCCGCGCCTGCCGGGGCGGCGGCAGGTGTGACCGTGCGTGCCCGCGGGCCGCGGGCGGAGGTATCGGCCGGACTTTGTTGTGTCTGGCAACAAAGTATGCATGGTCCAGACAAGCCGGGCAACCGTCGGGCAGTCATTTTTTTTCAACCCGAATTAAGGGGGTGTTGAGGTGGGGATGGTGGGGGTGAGCTGCGAGATGCGGGGTTCCGGTGAGCGGGGCATGGGGGCTCGCTGGGGTGGTTCCCGCTCAGTGGGGCGTGGTGGTTGGCGTGATCCGCTTCGGGGCGGTGGCGGTGGCGGTGGCGGTGGCGATGGCGATGGTGGTGGCGGCGGCGGTGGTGGGTCCGGGTTTGGTGGCCGCTGGCTTGGCAGTTGCGTTCCTCCGGCACCCCGAAGCTGGCATTGTGACTACGGCCGGCAACACCGCGTCAAGGCGGGAAAGCGTGCCTTGACCCGGTGCTGCCGGCCGTGTTTTGGCTTCGGATCGGGGTGCGGGGGGTCTGGGTTCTCGTCGGTTCCTGTTTGCGTGCTGGCTGCACGTTGGGCGTCTGGTGGGCGGCTTGCGCCGCCCGGCTGCGGGCCTGGTCGGCGGGTCTGGTCTGCGGTGGGCCGGGGGCCTCGCCCGTGTGCGGCGGTGGGCCGCCGCTGATCAAGCCGCGTCGGAGTTCGGGGCCCCTGGCTTGGCCAGCCTCGATGTTGCCCCCTGCTCCAGCAGGTCCGCCACCGGGAGGGTTGCCGCTCCGGTGGCCACCGCGTCCAGGCCCAGGGAGCCCAGCTGGATCGATGTCTGGCTGAACGGGTGGCGTAGGGCGTGCTCGCCCGCCGCCTCTCGGATCTTCGGCAGGAGTTGCTCGCCCAGGGCCAGGCCGGCCCAGCCGCCGATCACTATGCGCTCCGGGTTGAACAAGTTGATCAAGTTCGCGATGCCCGCTCCGAGGTAGCCCGCCGTTTCGTCGAGCACCCGCGAAGCCGTCTTGGACCTCGAAGCCGCCGAAAGCAGGGCCGAAAACTGGGCCTGCTCGTCCTCGCCGGAAATTTCCTTGCCGCGCGCCCGGCGGTACCGCGCCAGCACCGCGCCCGCGCCGATGTACGCCTCCAGGCATCCGCGTGAGCCGCAGCGGCACTCCTGGCCGCCGTACGCGATCGTCGTGTGGCCCCACTCGCCCGCGCTGCTCGTCGAGCCGCGGTACGTCGTTCCGTCCGTCACCACCGCCGCGCCCACGCCCGAGCCGATCAGCGCGATCACCGCGTGGCGGGCTCCGCGGCCCGCGCCGAACCACATCTCCGCCTGGCCCTGCGTCTTCGCGCCGTTGTCGACGAACAGCGGCAACCCGACGCCCGCCTCCCGCAGCATCGCCTCGAACGGCACCGCGTCCCAGCCGACCGTCGGGGCGTGCACCAGCACCCGGGCGCCCTGCTCGACCGTCCCCGGCACGCCGATGCCGACGCCCAGCACGCCCGATTCGTCGAGGCCCGCGCTCGCGAACACCTCCCGGAGGCCGGACGTCACCTGCTCGACCGCCGTCGCCGCGTCGGGGGCCTTCGGGAGCGGGTGCTCGACCGTCGCCAGGCGGTTCATCGCCAGGTCGAACAGCTCGACCTTGACGCCCGTTTCGCCGATGTCGACGCCCGCGACGTGCCCGTACGCCGGGTCCACGCGCAGCAGCACCCGGGGCCGGCCGCCGTCCGATTCGACCTGGCCGGCTTCGGTGATCAGGCGTTCTTCGCCCAGTTCGGCGGTCACGTTGCTCACCGTGGCGGCACTCAATCCGGTCAGCTGGCTGAGCTCGTGCCTCGACAGCGGGCCGTCGAAGTACAGTTTCGACAGCAGCAGGGATCGGTTGTGCCGCCGCAGATCGCGGACGGTGGTGCGCTTGCTCGCCATGGGCAACCCATCTGAACTTCTTACCGGCTCACTGACAGGATGCCCGATCACCGTAAGTTGTGGCTATGTATTAAGTGGTGAACTAAGTCCCGAACCCATGGTCGCGGTGCCGTCGTCTGGCAGAATCCTCCCGGTGACCCAGGTGGTGCGCCAGACGACCCGTGACCTCAGGCGGCACAACCGCGCGGCACTGCTCTCCTCGCTCTACCTCCGCGGTCCCGTCAGCAGACTGGAACTGGTAGCTGAATCGGGACTATCGGCCGCCACCGTTACCAACGTCGTTTCCGAGCTCATCGCGGACGGCGTCGTGGCCGAGGCCGGATCGGTCGAATCGGACGGCGGGCGGCCGCGGACGCTGCTGGCCGTCCGGGCCGGGTTCGGGCAGGTCGTGGGCGTGGACGTCAGCGAGACGCACGTCGAGGTCGGCCTGTTCGACTGGGCGCTCGGCACCCTCGGCACGGTGCGCCACCCGCTGGTCGGCACCCGCCTCGACCCGGACGAAGTGGCCGGGCTGGTGCGCACGGGCATCGCCGAAGTGCTCGAAGGGAGCGATCCGGACGCGGTGTTCGGCGTCGGCATCGGCGTGCCGGGCGCGGTCCGCGACGGCGGGATCGTGCACGCGCCGACCCTCGGCTGGAGCGGGGTGAACTTCGCCGACCTGCTCCACCCGCACATCGAAGCGCCCCTCCACCTGGACAACCGGGCCCGGACCCTCGGCCAGGCCGAGACCTGGCGGGGCGCCGGCCGCGGTGCCGAACGCGCCATCGTCGCCCTGCTCGGCGTGGGCGTCGGTGCCGCCGTCGCGACGGCCGGGCGCTCGCACCCCGGCATCACCACCAGCGAGTGGGGCCACACCGTCGTCAAGGCGGCCGGGGCGGCCTGCCGGTGCGGCTCCCACGGCTGCCTGGAGGCCTACGTCGGTGTCGAGGCGGTCGTCCGCCGCTACGCCGCCCTCGCCGGCAAGGAACCGGTCACCGGGGACGAAAGCGACGTCGAACTGGCGCGGATCGTGGCCGAAGCCCAGGGTGGTGGCCCGGCCGCCGACGTACTCGCCGAGACCGGCGAGTACCTGGGCATCGGCATCGCGAACCTGATCAACCTGCTCAGCCCCGATCGGGTGGTGCTTTCCGGTTCGGCCGGGGCGATCATGGGACCGGCGATCCTGCCCGCGGTGCGCGACGCCGTGAGCCGGCACGCGCTCGGCTACCTCGTCGAGCGCACCGAAGTCGTCCTCGGCCGGCTCGGACCGGAGGCGGTCGCGCTCGGCGCGGCGACCCTGCCGATCGCCGAACTGCTGGCGAACGGTGGCCGGACCGGCTGAAACCCTTGCGGCGCAAGGAGCAACCCTGGAAACAGGTCCAGACCGCCAGTTCTTTCAGTACTTAAACTTAGGTACAAAACGTTACCGCCGTGTTATTGACGTGACCCGAGTCACCCGGGTTGACTTCGGGACGTCGTTCGGTCGCCGGCGGTCGGGGCTCGCTACCAGTCGACAGCAAGCAAGTCGTCGATGACCAGGAGGAACCGATGCGAGTCAAGCGCTCCATCGTCGCAGCGCTAGTAGCCATGACGGCCCTGAGCGGGCTCACGGCGTGCTCGGGTGGCAGCTCCAACGCCGCCCAGAGCAACCCGGACGCCGTGCTCAGCGTCGGCAAGCCGGACGGCCCGCAGGCGGAGAACAACAACCCGTTCCTGGAGACGTCCGCCCTGTCGAACATGGGCTACCGGTGGATGATCTACGAGCCCCTCGTCATGCTCAACCGCGTCAAGCCGCAGGAGCCGGGCAAGCCCTGGCTGGCGACGAAGTGGGACTGGTCGGACAACTACAAGAAGCTGGTCCTGACCGTCCGTGACGGCGTCAAGTTCTCCGACGGCCAGCCGATGACCGCCGAGGACGTCGCTTACACCTTCCAGTTGCTGCGCGACAACAAGGCGCTGAACGTCGACGCCGTCCCGTACAAGGACATCACCGCGGCCGGCAACCAGGTCACCCTGGGCTTCGACGGCTCGCAGTTCGTCAACCAGGTCAAGATCCTGCAGACCCTGGTCGTGCCGAAGCACGCCTGGCAGGGCGTCAAGGACCCGGCGCTCGACCTCGTGAAGAACCCGATCGGCACCGGGCCGTACACGCTGAAGTCGGCCACCCCGCAGACGATGATCGTCACGCGGCGCGAAAGCGGCTACTGGCAGGAAGCGCCGAAGGTCAAGGAGATCCGCTACACCTCCTACACCGACAACAACGCGCAGGTCAGCGCGCTGGTCAACGGGGCGGCCGAGTGGAGCTTCGTGTTCATCCCGAACTACAAGGCCGTCTACACCAACAAGGACCCGCAGCACTACAAGCTGTGGTTCCCCGCGCAGCTGGCCGTCCACGGCCTGTGGTTCAACACGGAAAAGGCACCGTGGAACGACCCGAAGCTGCGCCAGGCCATCAACAAGGTGATCAACCGCGACGACATCTTCAACCAGGGTGAGGCCGGCTACTTCTACCCGAAGAACGACCAGGTCACCGGCATCCCGACGCCGGCGGGCGACCCGTTCATCGCGCCGCAGTACCAGGGCCAGAGCGTCAAGGTCGACGTCCCGGGTGCGAAGGCGCTGCTGACCGGCGCGGGTTACAAGTTCAACGGGGACAAGCTGGCCGACCCGAGCGGCAAGCCGGTCACCATCAAGCTCACCGTGCCGTCGGGCTGGTCGGACTACATCACCGACCTGGAGATCATCAAGGACAACCTGGCGCAGATCGGCATTACCGCCACGGTCGACAAGATGAACCAGGACGCCTGGATGAAGTCGGTGGACACCGGTGACTTCGAGGGCCTGATGCACTGGACCAACGACGGGCAGACGCCGTACGACATGTACCGCGACGTCATGGACGGCAACCGCTACAAGCCGACCGGCCAGGGGGGCATCAACGGCAACTACGGCCGCTACAAGAACGACGAGGCGACCAAGGCGCTCGAGACCTACGCCAACGCCGAGGACGACGCCGCCCGCACCGCCGCCATGGCGACGCTGCAGAAGATCATGATCGAGCAGCAGCCGATGATCCCCACGTCGGCGGCCAACTCCGGCGGCGAGTACAGCACGAAGAACTGGGTCGGCTGGCCCGACGACGCCAACCCGTACGCGCCGGCCCAGCCGACGCTGCGCAACGCGCTCGACATCGTCCTGCACCTCAAGCCCGCGGCCTGACGATGGCGGATTCAGCTGTGACGACCGAGCAGTCCCCCTCCGACCCCGTCGCCGTCGGGTCGGAGGGGGACCTCCCCGTGGTTCTCGAAGCCGCGGGACTCACGAAACACTTCCCAGTGCGCCGCAAAGGCCGGGCCGCGCTGACCGGGCCGCGCCGCGCCATCCAGGCCGTCGACGACGTGAGCCTGACGCTCCGGCGCGGCCGCGTCACCGCGCTGGTCGGCGAGTCCGGCTCGGGCAAGTCGACGGTCGCCCGCCTGCTCGCGGGCCTCTACCCCCGCACCGGCGGTGACATCCGGCTGCACGGCGAGACCGTGAACGTCAAGCACGGCAAGGCGTTCCGGGCCTACGCCCGCCGGGTGCAGATGATCTTCCAGGACCCGTTCGCGTCGCTGAACCCGGTGCACACCGTGCGCTACCACCTGACGCGGGCGCTGAAGATCCACGGCCGGGCGGGTGAAGACCTCGAGAAGGCGCTGCACGAGCTGCTCACCCGCGTCCAGATGACGCCGCCCGAGCGGTACATCGACAAGTTCCCCCACGAGCTGTCCGGCGGCCAGCGCCAGCGCGTCGCGATCGCGCGGGCGCTCGGCGCCGACCCGGAAGCGCTGCTGGCCGACGAGCCGGTGTCCATGTTGGACGTCTCGATCCGGCTCGGGGTGCTGAACCTGCTGCGCGACCTCAAGGAACGCCTGCACCTGGCCATCCTGTACATCACGCACGACATCGCTTCGGCGCGCTACTTCGCCGACGAGACCATGGTGATGTACGCGGGCCGGATGGTCGAAGGCGGCGACAGCGAAACCATCACGCAGCGGCCGGCGCACCCCTACACCCGGCTGCTCATCGAATCCGCCCCCGACCCGGACCGGATCGCGGGCGGCGGTGGCCCGGGTGGGGTGCCGGCCGAACGCGGGTCCGGCGAACCGCCGAGCCTGCTCGACCCGCCGCCGGGCTGCCGGTTCCACCCGCGCTGCCCGGTCGCGATGGAGCGGTGCAAGACCGACCTGCCGCCGCGGTTCGACGTCGGCGACGCACCCGGGCACTGGGCCGCGTGCTGGCTCTACGACGGAGCCGCCCGATGAGGTTCCTGCTGCAACGGTTCGCCTTCTACGTCTTCACCGCGTGGGCCGCCGTCACCATCAACTTCTTCATCCCGAGGCTGATCCCCGGCGATCCGGTGCAGTCGCTGATCGCCAAGAACCAGGGCATGATCAGCGCCGAAGCGATGCAGTCGCTGTACGTCCTGTTCGGACTCGACAAGAACGAAAGCCTGATCTCCCAGTACTTCGACTACTGGGGCCAGCTCTTCCGCGGCGACCTCGGGATCTCGTTCACGTTCTTCCCGACGCCGGTGTCCGACCTGCTCACCGACAGTCTGCCGTGGACGATCATCCTGGTCGGCATCACCACGATCGTCGGCTTCGCGATCGGTACCGGGCTCGGAGTGGTCGCCGGCTGGAAGCGCGGCTCGTGGGTCGACGGCCTGCTGCCGGTGACGACGTTCCTCTCCTCGATCCCGTACTTCTGGCTCGGCCTGATCGCACTCACGCTGCTGGCCGGCCCGGGCAGCTTCTTCCCGTCGTCCGGCGGCTACGACCCGGGCACCATCCCGGGCTGGGACCCCGGCTTCATCGGCAGCGCGATCCAGCACAGCCTGCTGCCCGCGCTCACCATCCTGATCAGCTCGATGGGCAGCTGGATCCTGGGCATGCGCAACATGATGGTCACCGTCGCGTCGGAGGACTACGTGACCGTCGCGCACGCCAAGGGCCTGCCGGAACGCCGGGTGATGGTCGGCTACGCCGCGCGCAACGCGCTGCTGCCGAGCGTGTCCGGCTTCGCGCTCGCCCTGGGCTTCATCGTCGGCGGCACGCTGCTGGTGGAGATCGTCTTCTCCTACCCGGGCGTCGGCTACCAGCTGTTCCAGGCCGTCGGCTCGCAGGACTACCCGCTGATGCAGGGCATCTTCCTGATCATCACGCTGTCGGTGCTGGTGGCGAACCTGTTCGCCGACGTCGCCTACCTGGCGCTCGACCCGCGCACCCGGAAGGAGGGCTGACATGGCCGTACCCGCGGCGGACGTCAAGGCCGCCCAGGCCCTCCCCGTCGACGTGATCGCCGGCCGCGCGAAGCGGCGCCGCTTCCGGTTCCTCACCAGCGGCAAGACGGCCACCGGCCTCGCCGTCATCGTCTTCTTCCTGGTGATCGCGGTCATCGGCGAGTGGATCGCGCCGTACGACCCGTCGGCGCGCAGCAGCGACCTGCTGGAATCACCGTCGGGCCGGCACTGGTTCGGCACCACCCACCTCGGCCAGGACATCTTCAGCCAGGTCCTGGTCGGCACGCGCAGCGTCATGCTGGTCGGGCTGGCCGCCGGGATCGTGGCGACGATCCTCGCGGTGATCGTCGGCGTGACGTCCGGGTACCTCGGCGGCACGCCGGGGGAAGGCCTTTCCGCACTGTCCAATGTGTTCCTGGTGATCCCGGCGCTGCCGCTGATCATCATCATCGGCAGCGCGGTGCCCACCGGCGGCGACATCCTGGTCGCGGTGATCATCGGCTTCACGTCGTGGGCGTGGGGTGCGCGAGTCCTCAGAGCACAGACGCTTTCGTTGCGGGGACGCGAGTACGTCGAAGCCGCCCGGGCGACCGGCGAGTCGACGTGGCGGATCATCTTCTTCGAAATCCTGCCGAACCTGACGGCGGTGATCGCGTCCAGCTTCGTCGGCACGGTGATCTTCGCGGTGATGTCGGAGATCACCCTCGCGTTCGTCGGCGTCTCCGGTCTGTCCAACTGGAACTGGGGCACGATCCTGTTCTGGGCGCAGAGCCAGCAGGCCCTCGCCCAGGGCGCGTGGTGGTGGTTCGTGCCGGCCGGGCTGGCGATCGCGATCCTCGGCACGGCGTTGTCCCTGCTCAACTTCGGCATCGACGAGTTCGTCAGCCCGCGGCTGCGCGGCAGCGGCAAGGCGCGCGTGCGCGGCGCGGACGGACGGGTGCATCGGATGCGCGTGGGCTTCACGCCCGTGCTCGGGCGGGAGGAACGACCATGATGGACCCGGTGCTGGAGATCAAGGGCCTGGACGTCGACTACGGCGTCGGCACCGAGGCCGTCCGCGCGGTCCGGGACGTGCACCTGACGCTGCACCGCGGCGAAGTCCTCGGTCTCGCCGGGGAAAGCGGCAGCGGGAAGTCCACATTGGCCTATGGGCTGACAAGGCTGCTGGCGCCACCGGGTGTGATCCGCGGCGGCGAGGTGATCTACCACCCCGCGGACGGTGAGCCCTACGACGTCCTGAAGCTGACGGACAAGCAGCTGCGGGACTTCCGCTGGGCGGAGACGTCCATCGTGTTCCAGGGCGCGATGAACTCGCTGAACCCGGTGCACAAGGTGGTCACGCAGCTGGTCGACGTCATCAAGACCCACGAGCCGCGGTCGACGAAAGCGGGCCGCGTCGCGCGGGCTCGCGATCTGCTGAAGCTGGTGGGAATTTCGGCCGACCGGCTCGAGGCGTACCCGCACCAGCTGTCCGGCGGGATGCGGCAGCGCGTGATGATCGCGATGGCGCTCGCGCTCGAACCGCGGGTCGTCATCATGGACGAGCCGACCACCGCGCTCGACGTCGTGATGCAGCGGCAGATCCTCGGCCAGCTCGTGGAACTGCGGGAACGGCTGGGCTTCTCGGTCCTGTTCATCACGCACGACCTTTCCCTGCTGGTGGAGTTCTCGGACCGGATCGCGATCATGTACGGCGGCCGGATCGTCGAGCAGGCACCGGCGGCCGACCTCTACCGGGACGCGCTGCACCCGTACAGCCACGGCCTGCTGAACTCGTTCCCGGCGCTGCGGGGGCCGCGGCGCGAGCTGGCCGGGATCCCCGGATCGCCGCCGGACACGCGCGGGATGCCGGCCGGCTGCGCGTTCCACCCGCGGTGTCCCAAGGCTTTCGAGCCGTGCCCCGACCGTGTGCCGCTGCTGGGAACGCCCGGCGACCCGGCGCGCGAGGTGGCGTGCTGGCTGCATCCCGTTGGGACCGGTACCGCGCCCTGAACGCCGTCCATCCTGTCCGGTACCACTGGAGGAGTGCTGCCTTGACCGAGACCACCGCCGCGACCGCCGAACAGCAGGCGCTGATCGACACGCTGCCACCGGACTTCCGCTGGGGTGTGGCCACCGCCGCGTACCAGATCGAAGGGGCGGTCGCCGAAGACGGGCGCACACCGTCCATTTGGGACACCTTCTGCCAGGTGCCGTGGGCGATCGACAACAACGACACCGGTGACGTGGCGTGCGACCACTACCACCGGATGCCCTCCGACATCGAGCTGGTCGGCGAGCTGGGCGCGGACACGTACCGGTTTTCCGTGGCGTGGCCCCGGGTCCAGCCGCGCGGCCGCGGCGGTGTCAACGAGGCGGGCATCGGGTTCTACGACCGGCTCGTCGACGAGACGCTGAGCCGCGGGATCACGCCGTGGCTGACGCTGTACCACTGGGACCTTCCGCAGGAGCTGGAGGACGCGGGCGGCTGGCCGGCGCGCGACACGGCGTACCGGTTCGCGGACTACGCGATGCTGGTGTTCGACCGGCTTTCCGACCGGGTCCGCCATTGGACGACGCTGAACGAGCCGTGGTGCTCGGCGATGCACGGGTACGTGCACGGCGTGATGGCGCCGGGCCGGCGTGACTACGCGGCCGGGATGCACGCGGTGCACCACCTCCTGCTCGGCCACGGGCTGGCGGTGCAGCGCATGCGCGAGGCGGCACCGGCGGACACGCAGTTCGGCATCACGCTCAACATGTGCACGGCCGACCCGGCGACGGACTCCCCGGAGGACGTCCGCGCGGCCCGCCAGGCGGACGGCCTCGGCGTCCGGATCTACCTGGACCCGCTGGTCCACGGCCGCTACCCGGAGGACGTGGTGGACGACCTGGCTTCGCGCGGCGTGAAGCTGCCGATCCAGGACGGCGACCTCGACGTGATTTCGACGCCGCTGGACTTCCTGGGCGTGAACTACTACTTCGGCCAGCAGTTCTCGGGCGTGGACGAGCAGGGCGCCACCGTGGACGCGGACGGCGTCCCGGCGTCCCGGGTGGTCCCGTTCGGCGAGCCGACGACGGCGATGGGCTGGGAGATCCTGCCGGGCAAGTTCACGGAGCTGCTGACGCGCCTGGGCCGCGATTACCCGGGTCTCCCGATGTACATCACGGAGAACGGCTCGGCCTTCGACGACGACCCGGACTCGACGGGCTTCGTCCGCGACGACTCCCGCACGGCCTACCTGGCCTCGCACATCGCCGCGGTGGCAGCGGCCCGCAATGCTGGTGCCGACGTCCGGGGGTACTTCGCGTGGTCCCTTCTGGACAACTTCGAGTGGGCGTACGGGTACGCGAAGCGGTTCGGGCTCATCCGGGTGGACTACGAGACGCAAGCGCGAACGATCAAGCAGAGCGGCTACTTCTACCGCGACACCGTCCGGCGGGTGCGCGGCAGCTGAGCTTTCGGCGGTAGGGCCGGCCCCACCAGGGTGGCGGTGGTGTACCCCATGGCTCGGCTCCGGGCACTTCCCTAGCGTCGGCCGGGCGAAATCCCGACCGGCGACTGGGGGAGCCATGACCGTCCGAACGGAGAACAGACCCTTACCGGCCGAGGTGGCACCGCGGTGGTGGCGACGACCCTGGGTGGCGCCGCTCGCCCTCGTCGTCGCCGTTTTCCTCGCCTACTCGGTGCCGCCCTACCTCACCCTCGATCCCGCGCAGTCACGCGTTCCCGCGCCGCCGGGGTTCGCCGCGCACTACTGGTTGCTCGTCGCGCACATCTCCTTCGGGACCGTCGCCATCGTCGGCGTCATCCTGCAGATCTGGCCGTGGCTGCGCCAAAATCACCCGGTCGCGCACCGGCGGATCGGGCGGGTCTACGTCTTCGCCGGCGCGATTCCCGCCGCCGTCATGGCGGCCACCATCGGTGCCGTCAGCCCGTTCGGACCGGTCATCGCCGCGATCGACGTCGTGGCCGCGCTGCTGTGGCTCGGCTTCACCGTCGCCGGCTGGCGGGCGGTGCGGCAACGGCGGTTCGCCGACCACCGGAAGTGGATGATCCGCAGTTTCGCGATGACCATGCACACGCTGATGGCGCGGGCTCTCTCGCCGCTCGGTTTCCTGCTCGTCATGCCGCGGATCAGCGACAAAACGGAACTGATCCTGAATGCCGCCACGGTTTCCGGCGTGCTGAGCGTCCTGTCGTTGCTGCTGCTCAGCCAGTGGTGGCTCGACCGGAAGCCGAAGAAGCCAGCCAGCGCGCGATGATCGTCCGCTGGATCTCCGACGCGCCTTCGTAGATGCGGGGCGCCCGGACCTCCCGGTACAGGTGCTCCAGCAGGTGCCCGCGCCGCAACGCGCGGGCGCCGTGGAGCTGGACCGCCGAGTCGACGACGAACTGCGCCGCCTCGGTGGCGAACAGCTTCGCCATCGCCGCGCGGCCGCCGAGGTTCGGCTCGCCCGCGTCGTACGCCCCCGCCGCCGCGTAGACCAGCAGCCGGGCCGCTTCCGTGCGGGTGGCCATCTCGGCGAGGGCGTGCGCCACCGCTTGCTGCTGGATCAACGGCCCGCCGAAGGCCTCGCGCGAGCTCGTGTGGGACACCGTGGCGTCCAGCGCCGCCCGGGCCATGCCGACGGCGAACGCGCCGACGCTCGGGCGGAACAGGTCCAGCGTCCGCATCGCGACGGCGAAGCCGCGGTTCTCCTCGCCGAGCAGTTCCTCGCGCCGGACCTCGACGCCGTCGAACGTCACCGTGCCGATCGGGTGCGGGCTGACCAGGTCCAGGTGCTCGCCGCCCAGGCCCGGGCGGTCGGCGGGGACGACGAACGCACTCACCCCGCGCGAGCCCGCGTCCGGTGTCGTGCGGGCGAACACCGTGTAGAAGTCGGCTTCCGGTGCGTTGGAGATCCACATCTTCTCGCCCGTGAGGCGCCAGCCGTCGCCGTCGGCCTCCGCCGCGAGGGACAGCGCCGCCGCGTCCGAGCCGGCGTCCGGTTCGGTCAGCGCGAACGCCGCCACCGCGTCGCCGGCCGCCACCGCGGGCAGCCACTTCGCGACCTGTTCGTCCTTTCCGGACTGCAAGACCGGGTAACTTCCCAGTCCTTGCAAGGCCAGCGCGGTCTCGGCTTCCGTGCTGACCGTGGCGAGGTTCTCGCGCAGGATGCACAGGTCCGTCGCCGCTGCCTGCCTCGACGGCGTGCCCGACGCGACGCCGGGGAAGAGCCGCGCGAGCAGGCCGAGCGCGCCCATGGCCTTGAGCAGCGGCCGGTTGACCGCACCCTCCACACCGGACTCGGCGAGCGGCCGCAGCCGCTCCTCGGCCAGCTGCCGCACCTCGGCGGCGAACGCCTGCTGGGCGGGGTTCAAGGCGAAGGTCATGACGAAGCTCCCGGTCGCCAGCGGGCGTGGGCGGTGCCGGCCGGACCGGACCGGACGAGGTCGAGCCGCGGCTCGGGACCGTCGGAGCGGCCCGTCTGCGGCTTGCGGCTGCCCGCGGCGAACGGCTTCGGCCACGGCATCGGATAACCCTGGTCGGCCGCCGCGTGCAGCGTCCACTGTGGATCATAAAGGTGGGTCCGGCCCAGTGCGCAGAGGTCCGCGCGCCCGGCCAGGACCAGCGAATTGACGTCGTCGTAGGACGAGATGGCACCGACGGCGATCACCGCGATCCCGTACTCCTCGCCGATTTCGTTGCGGATCCGGTCGGCGTAGGGGGTCTGGTAGCTGCGGCCGTACTGCGGGCGTTCCTCGCTGACGACCTGCCCGGTCGAGACGTCGATGCCCGCGGCGCCGTGGGCGGCGAACGCGCGCGCGATCTCGACGGCGTCATCGGCGTCGATGCCGCCCTCGCACCAGTCGGTCGCCGAGATCCGGACGGTCATCGGCCGCTCCGCGGGCCACGCGGCACGGACCGCGTCGAAGACTTCCAGCGGGAAGCGCAGCCGGTTCTCGAGCGAGCCACCGTAGGCATCCGTGCGCTGGTTGGTCAGCGGCGAGAGGAACGACGACAGCAGGTAGCCGTGCGCGCAGTGCAGTTCCAGGACGTCGAACCCGGCGCGGGCCGCCGCGCGAGCGCACGCGACGAACTGTTCGCGGATCTCGTCGAGGTCCGTTGTGGACAGTTCGCGGGGGACCTGGTTGCGTTCGGAGTACGGCAAGGGCGAAGGGGCGCAGACTTCCCAGTTGCCGGCCGGGAGCGGCTCGTCGATGCCGTCCCACATGAGCTTCGTCGAACCCTTGCGCCCGGAGTGTCCCAATTGGACGCCGATCCGGGCCGGCGTCCGCGTGTGCACGAAGTCGACGATCCGCTGCCAGGCTGCTTCCTGTTCCGGCGTGTACAGCCCGCCGCAGCCGGGCGTGATCCGGCCTTCGGGGGAGACGCAGACCATCTCGGTCATCACCAGCCCGGCCCCGCCGAGGGCCTTGCCGCCCAGGTGCACCAGGTGGAAGTCGCCCGGCACGCCGTCTTCCGCCGAGTACATGTCCATCGGGGACACGATGATCCGGTTCGGCAGCTCCAGTTCGCCGAGCCGGAACGGCTGGAACATCGGCGGCCGCGACGTCGTCCCGAGCGAGCGCGCGAACCAGTGGTCGAGCTCGGCCGCGAACTCGGGGTCGCGCAGGCGGAGGTTGTCGTAGGTCACGCGGCGGCTGCGGGTGAGGATGTTGAACGCGAACTGCGACGGTTCCTGGTGGGCGTACTGCGCGATGTTTTCGAACCACTCCAGGCTGGCCTGCGCGGCGCGCTGCGTCGACGTGACGACCGGCCGCCGTTCCAGCTCGTACGCCTTGAGCGCTTCCGCGACACCGTCGTTTTCGTGTAGGCACGCGGCCAGCGCGAGCGCGTCCTCCATCGCCAGCTTCGTGCCGGAGCCGATCGAGAAGTGCGCGGTGTGCGCGGCGTCGCCGAGCAGGACGACGTTCTCGTGCACCCAGGTCTCGCAGCGGACCGTCCCGAACGAGACCCACTTCGAGTTGTTCGCCATGACCTGGTGGCCGTCTAGGACGTCGGCGCACAGCTCGCGGATCAGCGCGATCGACTTCTCGTCGCTCTCGCCGGGCTTCAGCGACGTCGCCGCGATCGGCCCGAACGTCCGCTGCCAGACGTCCTCCTGGACCTCGAGGATGAACGTGCTGCCGTCGCGGCCGTACGGGTAGCCGTGGATCTGCATGATTCCGGCCGGCGTCTCGAGGACGTAGAACTTGAAGGCGTCGAACACCAGGTCCGTGCCCAGCCAGATGTACCGGCACCGGCGCGTCTCGACGCTCGGCCGGAAGGACTCGGCGTACCGGGCGCGCATCGCCGAGTTGACGCCGTCGGCCGCGATGACCAGGTCGTAGCCCGAAAGGTCGGCCGGCGCCTCCTCCCGGAAGTGCAGCCCGACGCCGAGTTCGCCGCAGCGGCTCTGGAGGATGCCGAGCAGGCGCTTGCGGCTCATCGCGGCGAAGCCGTGGCCGCCCGAGGTGGTGACCGTGCCGCGGTAGTGCACGTCGATGTCGTCCCAGCGGGCGAATTCGGCCGTCATCGCCTCGTGCACCGCCGCGTCGGCGTGCTCGATCCCGCCGAGCGTCTCGTCGGAGAACACGACGCCGAAGCCGAAGGTGTCGTCCGGCGCGTTGCGCTCCCAGACGGTGATTTCGTGGCCGGGACCGAGCTGTTTCGCGAGCGCGGCGAAGTACAGACCCGCCGGGCCGCCACCGATGACCGCGATTCGCACGCCGTCCAGGGTATGTCGTGACGACTACGACCGTCAATAACGCGAAAGATGGCGTACGGTGTCCCGCATGGAACGCATCAACCCGCCGGAGCTGGGCAAGCCGTCCGGGTTCTCGCACGCGGTGGTGGCCGAGGGGCGCGTCGTCTTCCTCGCCGGCCAGACCGCACTGGACGCGTCGAACAAGATCGTCGGCGACGGCGTCGTCGCGCAGTTCGAACGCGCGCTCGCCAACCTGCTGGCGTCGCTGCGCGCGGCCGGCGGCTCCCCGGCGGACCTCTGCAGCGTGACGATCTACATCGTCGACATGGTCGATTACCAGGCCCACGCGCGCGAAATCGGCGCGGTCTGGCGGCGGCTCGCGGGCTCGGAGTACCCGGCGATGGCGGGCATCGGCGTGTCCCGGCTGTGGGACGACGAGGCGCTGGTCGAGGTCCAGGGGTTCGCGGTGCTCAGCCGAGGTTGATCGCCTTCGCCGGATCCGGAGGGCCGGGAACGCGCGTCAGGCGGCTGCCATACCGGCCATGATCGAATCCAAGGTCCGCGCAGCGTCGGCGCGGCTCTTGAGGTGGATTCCGCGGTGCTGGACCGTCGCGCAGAGGCGGTTGATCACGTGGTGCATGGCGAGCATCGCCGCCTCTTGTGGCTGAATCGGGCGGTCGTTCAGCCGGAACTGCTCGGAGTAGTGCGGCTCGCCGGCCGAACTGTCGAAGGCGGCCTCCTGGAGGTACCCGGTCGGGTCAAGCTCGCGACAGCGTGAATGACACCACGAACCGTCATTTCACTTCCCCGCGTGGCGCACTCCGAGATTGCCGATGGCCGCCGATCGAGGGCCAGGTCACCCGAAGTTGATCGCCTTCGCGACGAACGCCCGGGCCGGCGTCTCCAGCTTTGCGTGCAGCTGGAAGAACAGCTCGGCCGCGCGGATTCCGGACCACCCGGCGGGCAGGAATTCCGCGGGCAAACCCGGGTCGAGGTAGGGCATCCGCCGCCAGCCGGTCAGCACGCGGACGTAGTCGGCGAAGGCCTGCTCGTCGGTCACGGACTTGCGGCGCAGCGCCGGGCCGTGCTCGTCGAGGAACGTCGTGTACAGCTCGTCCAGGCGGTCGAGGTCCCACCAGTCGCGGACCTTCGCCGCGACCTCGCCGAAGGCCAGGTGGTCGGCTCGGAACAGGTCCGCGTACCCGGCCAGGCCGAGCCGGGTGAGCGCTTCCTCGGTCGCCGCGTGGAGGTGGGCCGGGGCGATCCAGACGCCGGACGCCGCGGTGCCGAAGCCCATCCGGGCGAGCTGGGTGCGCAGGAGGTGGCGCTTGTGGCGCTCGGTCTCGGGCACCGAGAACACCGCGAGCAGCCAGCCGTCGGCCGCGGTCGCGCGCCCGCGGCGGAAGATGCGCTCGTCGCCCTCGCGCAGGATCTCCCGGGCTTCGTCGGACAGTTCGTACCCCGCCGTCGCGTCCCGCCGGACCGCTTCGAGGATTCCGCGGCGCTTCAGCCGGGAGATCGACGAGCGCACCGCGGGCTCGTCGACGCCGACGGCGGCGAGCAGGTCGATCAGCGAGGCGACCGAGAGCCACCCGCCTTCGGTGCGCGAATAGAGGCCGTACACCGTCACGATGAGCTGGCGAGGCTGGGCGGACCGGCCGGAGCCGTCCAGTTCGGTTGCCTCGGGTACGGCCGTCATCGCGCCACGATAGCAACTCCCGCCCGGATCGCTCCGCTACGATTTCGCCGCGATGCTGCCAGCCACCAAGGGGATCTTCGACCGGCTCACCCGCCGCGGCCGCCTGATGTCCAAGCGGACCTGCGACCGGCAGGGCCACGTGCTGCGCAGCGGGCGCTTCCTCTTCCGCACCCCGACCGCGTGGGAGTACGCCGCCGCCGTGGCCGGGGGCAGTGATCCGGCCGCGCAGCGGTGGCTCGGCTGGCAGCGCGATTCGATCGTCGCCGAACCCGTGCGCGCGGACGCGCTGCGGGTCGTGCCCGGTACCGGCCCGGACTGGACGTCCCCCGACCCGCAGTCCGTCGACCTGGTGATGATCGACGTCGAGGCCAACCGCTGCATCGGCCTGGTGAGCGTGCACACCGGCGAGGACGGCGGCCCGGAGACCGGCGGCTACCTCGCCCCGGGCTACCGCGGCCGCGGGCACGGGCGGGTGCTCTTCGCGGCCGGGCTGACGCTGGCGCACGAGCACCTCGGCCTGGCGCGGGTGCGGGCCGGCGCGGAAGTCGGCAACGTCGCCAGCGCGCGGTCGCTGCAGGCCGCCGGGCTCGCCCGGGTGGCCGGCCCGCCGACGTACCGGCTGCCGGACGGCCGGATCACCGAGGCGTGGTGGTTCCAGCACGACGTCCCGCGCCCGACGCGCTGCGGTGGGCCGCAAGCGACGTGGTTCCCGGTGTCTTCCGCGTGGTGAAACTTCGGCCGTCGCCGACGCTTTCCGCGGCTAACTTCGCCGCATGACTTCGCTTTCCGCTCCGGTTCCGCCCGTGCCCCTCGACGTTCCGCCGGGGAGCGTCGCCTGGCTGCGTGCGTCCGTGGCCCGCTTCAGCAACGGTGCCGACCACGTCCGGCGGCGCGCGCTGGCCGTGGACGCGCTGGCCTCGGTCGACGCGGATTCCCTGCAGGAGAAGGCTTTTCTCCGCACTCAGGGGATCGTCTCCGGCCTCGACGTCGTCGACGTGATGGCCGAGATCGCGCGGCCGGTGCCGGTCGGGGTGCTGGCCGAGGCGCTGGGCCTGCCGGACGTGTCGGCCGACGTCGTCCCGGTCGCGGCGGCTTACCACCCGCACGTGGAGCCGGGCGAGGCCGCCGAAGCGGCGTTGGGGCGGCTGGTCGCGGCCTGCGGCGGGCCGGCCGAACTCGCGGCGGCCCGGATCGGCCTGCTCGTCCAGGCCTGCGACGCCACGGCCGGCCTCATCGGCAACGGGCTTTTCGCGTCGCTGACCGGAAAACCCGCCGAGCAGCCGGTGCTCGCCACGCGCCGCCGGATCGGCGGCGAGGACGTCACGGTGTCCCTCGCCGGGACGCCGTTCGGGGCCGGGACGCGCGCGTGCCCGGGGTCGCGGCACGCCCTCGCGCTCTCGGCCGGCGTTCTCGAGGCGCTGCGCGGTTTTCGCCTGACAGAACCGGAAACGAGCTGGGTTTCGTCGCCGAATCTCCGGATGCCCTCGGTGCTGAGGGTGACCCGCGGTCGAACCGCCGGTGGGTTCTGCTAAGACTTACCGCGTCCATTCCTGGGGGAAGGCGGGGAATTGCTGTACTTCGACGGCCTGCTCGGCATCGTCACGTTCGGGTTGTGGATCTTCTGCTTGGTCGACGTGATCACGACGGACGAATCGTCCTGCCGCAACCTGCCCAAGGGACTGTGGTTGCTGCTCGTGCTGGTGGTGCCGCTGGTCGGCTCGATCATCTGGCTGGTGGCGGGCCGTCCGGACCAGGTGGCGCGGGCGCGCGGCCGGTACGAGCGGCACGCGCCGGCGTTTCCGGAGTACGACCGGCCGGGCCGGTTCGCGGCGACGAGCCCGGAGGACGACGAGGAATTCCTCCGCAGGTGCCGGGAACGCGCGGAAGCCCAACGCAAGCTGGCCCGCGAAAAGCGCGGCGACGAATAACGCGCGATCAGCAGGCGGGGCCTTCGCAGGTGCCGCGTTCGTAGGCTTCCAGCGTCGCGATCACCAGCTGCCGCTCGGCGGGGGTCAACGGCGTCAGTGCGTCGCTCCAGGCCTTCGCGCCGCGGGCCAGCCAGGCGTCGACCGCCGGGCGCTTGTCCGGGGCGATGCTGACGATCGTGCGGCGGCGGTCGGCGGGGTCCTCTTCGCGGTTCAGCACGCCTTGGCGACTGAGGTCGCCGACCATCAGGCTCGCCGTCGTCGGCGCCACCTGGAGGCGGGTGGCCAGCTCGGTGACCGTCATCGGGCCGTCGAAGAGCAGGTACGACAGCAGCGAAAGGTGCCTCGGCGCGAGCGCGCAGCCGTCCAGCTCCGCCGGCACCGGGGTGCGCTTCGCCCGGCCGACCAGCCGTGGCATGAGCAGCAGGAGCTGCCGCACGCCGTCCTCGACACTCGGTCCGGCCTCCGTTGACACCACTCACCTCCCATCGGTAGCTTTGCTTGCAAAGCAAACTCTTCGCCCGAGCGTACTCGCGCCCGGTCGAGCGTACCGGCCAGAAACAGGGGATCCCCATGACCGCGCCAGCCGACATGAACGACTTCAACAACCAGGTCGTAGCGGAATTCCGCGCCAACGAAGGCAAGGTGGGCAACTACTTCGAGGGCAAGAACGTGCTGTTGCTCACCACCACCGGCGCGAAGAGCGGAGCGGAGCGCCTGTCCCCGCTCGTCTACACGCGGGACGGTGACCGCTACGTCGTCGCCGCGTCCATGGGCGGCGCGCCGAAGAACCCGGCCTGGTACCACAACCTGGTCGCCAACCCGAAGGTCACGGTCGAGGTCGGCACCGAGAAGTTCGAGGCCACGGCCACGGTGATCGCCGACCGCGCCGAGCGCGACCGCCTGTACGCGGGCATGGTGGCGCACGCCGAGGGCTTCGCTGAGTACGAGACGAAGACCGACCGGGTCATCCCGATCGTGGTCCTGGAGCGCTAGGAAGCCACCGGCGCGGGCTCGGCGCGCGTCTCGGCGGGGCGTTCCGCTTCCCGCCGTTCCGCGCGCCGGGCTTCCTTGCGGGTGATGAGCTGCTTGCCGACGTCGATCAACGGCTTCTCGACCCAGCGGTGGATCAGGTCGGCGATCGCCAGGCCGACCAGGAACACCGTCAGCGCCGAGACCGTCCGGTGCGTCCCGAGCCCGGGCACCGCCTGCACGACGACGAAGTGCACCGGCCCCTGGAGCAGGTACAGCGAGTACGACCGCTCGCCCACGAACCGCATCGGGGCCGTGCTGAGCAGCCACCGCAGGGGGCCCGGGCTGACCAGCACGATCAGCAGGAGCATCGTCAGCGCCGCGTACGCGACCAGCAGCCACAGGTTGTTGCGGGTCTCGTGCCAGAGGTCGTCGAAGTTCGTGTGCAGCAGCGCGAACGCCACGACGATCGGGATCGCCGCCAGCGGGTGCGTCAGCGGCTTCAGCAGCGCGTACCCGCGGCGGTAGTGCAGCAGGATCGCCAGCAGGCAGCCGCCCGCCAGGATGAAGTAGTGGATCGTCGAGCGGTAGATCGCCGTCTGCGAGTACTCGAGGACCCAGCCGCCGGTGGTCAGCGGGACCAGCGCCAGCAGCGCGACCATCGCCGCGCCGACCAGCAGGAACTTGCGCTTCGCCGCGCCGATCCCGATCGCCACCAGCAGGAACGGCCAGACCAGGTAGAACTTCTCCTCGATCCCGAGCGTCCACGAGCCGCTGAAGAAGTTGTCCGCGCCGTGGGTGGCCGCCGGCAGGAATTCGTTGAGGAACGTCAGGTAGTACTTCAGTGCCTGCGGGAAATCGCGCGAGTAGAACTCGCCGCGCAGGACGACGAACGCGACGATCCCGCCGAGGATCACCAGGTACGGCGGGAGGATCCGGAACACGCGCCGGATGTAGAAGTTCGACAGCGAGATCCGGCCGGTGCGGTCCTGCTCGCGCAGCAGCAGCGTCGTGATCAGGAACCCGGACAGCACGAAGAAGAGGTAGACGCCGACCCAGCCGGAAAGCCACGTCCAGTTCGGGCCGCCGAAGTGGAAGAAGATGACCATCGTCGCGGCGAGCGCGCGCAGGCCGTCGAGCCCCGGGAACCGCCGCATGCCGAGGTAGTCCTCGTGGCTCATGGTGCGCAAGACGGTCCCCTATCGGTGCGGTGGCCGGCCGAGTATATGGCCACGATTTGCGCTCCTTTTCCCCGGCCGGTGCGCGTATCACCAGGCCCGGAACACGTTCCCGGCGTCGTACCGGGACCTCAGCTCCCGGAGCCGCCGCAGGTCGGCGGCCGGAAAAACGCTCTCCGCGAGCTCCTCCGGTGCGTGCTCGCCGTAGACGAACGGCAGCAGCCGGCCGGCCGTCCACGGCGCCAGCGCGTCGAACAGCTTCGCGTGCGCGCTCCGGATGGCCGCGACGCCGTCGTCGCCGACCATCGACAGCGCCCGGACGACGAACTCGGCCGAGGAGTCCCAGCCCACGCCCGGGGTCTCCGGCGTCCGGGCGAGTGCGCCGCCCAGCCGGTCGATGATGAGCACCGGCGGCGCGGCCGCGCCCGGGCCGGCGTGCTCGACGATCGCGTCGAGCATGGCGTCGTTCAGCTGGGCGACGGTCGCATTGGTGCCGTGGTAGCCGTGCGGCTGCCGCGGCTCGGCCGCGATCGAGCCCGACTCGGTGAACGGCATCGGCCGCAGCGTGTCCGCCAGTGCGGGGGCGACCGCGCGCAGCGGCGCGACGAGGTCGTCGCCGTCCTCGCCGAGGTAGGCGATCCGGACCTGGGCGATGTGCCGGCCGCGTACGGGCTCGGGCACCATCGGCAGGTCGGGGTACTGGATCACGGCCAATGACGTGGTCAGCGTGTCCGGCGCAGCCGCCGACCACGTCCGCCACGCCCGCAGCACGGCCGGCACGTCGGCGCTGTCGAAGGTGAGGCTGCCGCCGTAGAGGTCACTGACCGGCAGGAGGTCGAACTCCATCGCCGTGACGACGCCGAGGCCGGCGCGGCCGCCGCGCAGGGCCCAGAACAGGTCCGAGCCGGGCTCGGCACGCCGGATTTCGCCGTCGGCGGTCACGACGTCGAGGGCGCGGACGTGGTCGGCGGCGCGGCCGTACCGGCGGGCCATCAGCCCGAAGCCGCCGCTGAGCGTGTAGCCGACGACGCCGACGTCCGGGGACGAGCCGCTGAGCGGCGCCAGGCCGGACCGGCCGGCGGCTTCGATCACGGCCTCCCACCGGACACCGGCTTCGACGCGGGCGGTGCGGGCCGCGACGTCGATCTCCACGCCGGTCATCCGCCGGGTGCTGATCAAGACGCCGTCGGTCCCCGCCGTCAGGCCGTGCCCGGTCGCCTGGACTGCGACGGGCAGCCGGTGCTCGGCCGCGTACCGCACGGCGGCGGCGACGTCCGCGGCGCTTTCGGCGGCGACGACGGCCGCCGGCGAGGTGGGCACCGCCGTCTGGAATCCGGCGGCTTCTTCGGTGTAACCGTCTTGGCCGGGGTGGAGGAGGTTCATCTCGGGTCCTTTCGTTCGCTGCTTCCAGCTTCGGACGATCTCGGTCAGAAGTCCAAGATCTGGTTTGTCTACTGGCTAGAATCAGTGCTTATGGAACTGCATCAACTCGCCTACTTCGTCACCGTGGCGGAGGAAGGGAACTTCACGCGCGCGGCCGAGCGGCTGCACGTGGCCCAGCCCGGGGTGAGTGCGCAGGTCAAACGCCTGGAGCGGGAGCTCGGGCAGGAGCTGCTGGACCGCTCCGGCCGGACGGTCCGGCTCACCGACGTCGGCGCCGCGGCCCTGCCCCACGCCCGGGCCGCGCTGGCGGCGGTGCAGGGCGTGCGCGAAGCCGTCGACGAGCTGGCCGGGCTGGTCCGCGGGCAGGTGGCGATCGGCATGGTGACCTCGGTGGGCCCGGTCGGGCTGCCCGACCTGCTGGCCGGCTTCCACGACCGGTACCCGGCGGTCGAAATCACGCTCTCGGAGGCCGATTCCGACACCATGCTCGGCGCGCTGCGCGAGGGACGGCTCGATCTCGCCGTCGTCGGCATCTCGACGGCCCCGCCGTCCGGCATCGCGACGCAGGTGCTGATCGAGGAGCCGTTCCTGGCCGTCACCGCGCCGTCCGGTCTGCTGGCCGGGCGGGACGAGGTCGAGATCCCCGAACTCGACGGCCTGCCGCTGATGGCCCTGCCGAAGGGGACGGGCCTGCGCACGGCGTTGGACGCGGCCTTCGCGCGGGCCGGGCTGACCCCGCGGATCGCGTTCGAGGCGGCCGACCCGAACGTCCTGGTGCAGCTGGCGATGCGGGGGCTCGGCGTCGCGATCGTGCCGGAGTCGCTGGCCCGGTACCACCAGGCGGAGCTGGCCGTCGTCGGGCTCCGCGGGCCGGGGCTGCGGGGGATGCTGGCGCTGGCGTGGCGGACGAAGGGGCCGTTGAGCCCGGCCGCGCGGGCGTTGATCGCGTTCGCCCGGGCGGCTTACCACTCTTGACGTGTGGTCAACAACCGCGTTCCCTGGAGGCCGAGGAGGTGCGCCGATGACCGAATCCGCCCTTCGCGACGCCGTCGTGGGCGCCGGGCTGCTGGCCGGCAGCGCGAACGTGATCATGCAGCTGTCCCGCGCGCCCGTCGGGCACGGCGTCCTGGAGAGCCGCGTCGACAGCGGCAACCTCTTCCGCCACCCGGTGAAGCGGACGCGGACCACGCTGACCTACCTCGCGGTCGCGACGATGGGCACCGACGCCGAGCGCGCGGCCTTCCGGAAGGGCGTCAACCGAGTCCACGCCCAGGTGCACTCGACCGCGTCGAGCCCGGTCGCCTACGACGCCTTCGACACCGACCTCCAGCTGTGGGTCGCGGCCTGCCTGTACAAGGGCATCGAAGACGTCCTCCTCGCCTTCGCCGGGGGTGAGCCGGAGCGGTTCTACGCCGACGCCGCCGCCCTCGGGACCACGCTGCAAGTGCCTCCCGAAAGGTGGCCCGGCGACCGGGCGGCCTTCGAGGAGTACTGGGCCGGCGGGCTGGCCGAGGTGAGCATCGACGACACCGTCCGCCGCTACCTCACCCGGATCGTCGACCTGGAGTTCCTGCCGCCGGTCGTCGCCCTGCCCGGACGGCGGTTCCACCGGTTTGTCACCACCGGGTTCCTCCCGCAGCGCTTCCGCGACGAAATGCGGCTGCCCTGGACCGCCGCCGACCAGCGCCGCTTCGAGGCGCTCCTCGCCGCGCTGGGCCTGGTCGTCCGCGTCCTGCCCGGGCCGCTGCGGCGGTTCCCGTTCAACGTCTGCCTCGCCGATCTCCGGTGGCGGTTGCGCACCGGGCGTCCGCTCGTGGGGAGTTGACCGCCTCGCGCGGGACCGCGAGGGTGGGCGGATGAGCGGCGATGAGATGAGGCACGGCGTCAAGCTGAGCAGTCTCGACCAGGAGGTCTTTCCCGACGCGGGAGTCACCAAGCGCGAGCTGCTCGACTACCTCGAAGCGGTGTCCGGCCGGATGCTGCCGGAGCTGCACGACCGGCTGCTGAGCGTGGTGCGGGTGCTGCGCGGCCAGGGGCCGTTCATGCAGAAGAACCTGCCGAAGTACACGCCGGAATGGGTGGAGCGCCGGGCGCTGTGGGCCGATCGCTCGCGGCGCGAAGTCACCTACGCGCTCTGCAACGACCTGCGCACGCTGCTGTGGTTCGGCAACCAGCGCGCGATCGAGTACCACACGTCGCTGTTCCGCGGCGAGCCCGCGAGCGGGCCGACGCACCTGATCCTCGACCTCGACCCGCCCCCGGACGCCCCGTTCTCGCTGGCCGTCGGCGCCGCGAAGCTGGTGCGGCAGGCATTGCGCGACGACGGCCTCGACGGCGCGGTGAAGACCAGCGGTTCCAAGGGCGTCCACGTCTTCGTGCCGCTCGCGGCGGGCCAGCCGACCGAGGACATCGCGGCGGCGACCCGCGCGGTGGCGGCCCGCGCCGAGCGGATCGACCCGGCGCTGGGCACGACGGAGTTCGTGGTCGAGCGCCGCGAAGGCAAGGTGTTCCTCGATTCGACGCGAGCCGGCGGCGCGACGGTCGTCTCGGTCTACAGCCCGCGCCACCGCCCGGGCGCGCCGGTGTCGTTCCCGGTCCGCTGGGCCGGCCTCGACGACGTCAAGCCGGCCGACTTCACCGTGCACACGGTCCCGGACCTGCTGGCCGACGGTGACCCGTGGACCGAAGAGATGCCCGAGCCGTTCATGCTGCCCGCGGACCTGGTCGAGGAGGGCCACACGATCCCGATCGCCCGGGTGGTCGCGATGCACGAGGGCAAACGCCGCGCCCGCGCGGCCCGCGAGTCCGGCTCCTGATGGCTGCTGGTCAGGCGGCCTGGTTGTGGCCGTAGCCCAGCGGCCGGCGCAGGGACGCGCGGGTGATCGCGACGATCCGGGCCGGCCGGTGCGAGACCGCGACGCGGTGGCGGGCCAGCCAGACGACGTCCCGGCCGAACGACCACGCCAGCGAGGCCAAGGCGACCGCGACCAAAACCCACGTCACCGACGCCGGCAGCAGCTCCGAGACCGCGACGACCAGGACGACCCCCTGCACGGCCGCGACCGTCTTGCGGGCCATGCTCGGGTACAGCGGCGCGGTCAGCCAGGGCATGGTCCACGAGGCGGCGACGAACACGTACCGCATCAGGCCGATCGCGAGCACCCACAGCCCGAGCGTGCGGGACACCTGGATGCACAGCAGCAAGATCAAGAACGCGTCGACCTCCATGTCGAAGCGCGCGCCGAACTCCGATGACGTCCCGGTGCGGCGGGCCACCTGGCCGTCGAGACCGTCCAGGAGCAGCGCCACGCCGACCAGCCCGACCAGCCACCAGAGGGAAAAATCACCCTCGGCGATCAGCGCCGCGGCGCAGCCGACCAAGATCGCGCGGGCGAAGGTGATCCAGTCCGCCGGTCCGAAGGCGCCGCGGCCGCTGCGGCGCAGCCCCCACTCGGTGAGCAGCACCAGCGCGAGCACGTAGACGACGCCGGTCGCCCAGGCGAGCGGGGTGAAACCGCTCGTGACGACCCCCGCGGCGAACACCGGCGCCGGCACCGCCGCGCGCAGGAGAAGGTCCTGTTTGATCATCGTCGACTCCGCGAATTGCTCATAGGGTGGCGACACCAGCCTCCGGTCGCCCGCTGAGGAGAAACACGTGGAACAGGCTTTCTGGGTTCAAAGTCCCGGCTCGGGACAGCTGTGCGAGGTGCGGCTGCCCGCGCCCGGACCGGACGACGTGCTCGTCCGCACGCTGTGCTCCGGGGTGAGCCGCGGCACCGAAACCCTCGTCTTCCGCGGTGGTGTCCCGGCGAGCCAGCACGACGTCATGCGCGCGCCCTTCCAGGAGGGCGAGTTCCCCGGCCCGGTGAAGTACGGCTACCTCAACGTCGGTGTCGTCGAACAGGGCCCGGCGCACCTCGAGGGCAAGACGGTCTTCTGCCTCTACCCGCACCAGACCGCGTACGTCGTCCCGGCGACCGCGGTGACGCCGGTGCCGGACGCCGTCCCGCCCGGCCGGGCGATCCTCGCCGGCACGGTCGAGACGGCGGTGAACGCCGTGTGGGACGCGCGCCCGCGGCTCGGCGACCGGATCGCCGTCATCGGCGCCGGGATGGTCGGCTGCAGCGTCGCGAAGCTCCTCACCGGCTTCCCGGCCGCGCGGGTGCAGCTGATCGACGTCGATCCGGCCAAAGCGGACATCGCCGCCGCGCTCGGGGTCGAGTTCTCGACGCCGGACGAGGCGCTCGGCGACTGCGACCTCGTCGTGCACGCGAGCGCGTCCGAGGCAGGCCTCACCAAAGCCCTGGAACTGCTCGCGCCGGGAGGGGAGGTCGTCGAGCTGTCCTGGTACGGCGACCGCCGGGTCAGCGTCCCGCTCGGGGAGAACTTCCACTCGCGACGGCTGGTGATCCGCAGCAGCCAGGTCGGGACGGTCGCGCGGCCCGACCGCAGCTACGCCCAGCGCCTCGGCGTCGCCCTGGATCTGCTGGCCGATCCGGCGTTCGAAGCGCTGGTCAGCGGCGAGTGCATGTTTAACGATCTTCCGTCCGTGCTACCCCGGCTGGTCGCCGATGAACTTTCCGCCCTGTGCCTCCGTGTCATGTATCAGCCGCAGTGACCACGTCCACCCGAACGCATCGGAGGTCTTGGTGTTCAGCATCACCGTCCGTGACCACGTGATGGTCGCCCACAGCTTCCGCGGGGAAGTCTTCGGTCCCGCGCAACGCCTGCACGGGGCGACTTTCGTGGTGGATGCGACGTTCCGCCGGGCCGAGCTCGACGAGGACAACATCGTCGTCGACATCGGCAAGGCCACAGAGGAACTCGGGGCGGTGCTGAGCGACCTGAACTACCGCAACCTCGACGACGAGCCGGAGTTCAAGGGCATCAACACCTCGACCGAGTACCTCGCGAAGGTCGTCGCCGACCGCCTGGCCGACGCCGTCCACGCCGGCCGCCTCGGCGAAGGCGCGCGCGGCCTCGACGGGATCACCGTCTCGCTGCACGAATCGCACCTCGCCTGGGCGAGTTACGAGCGTGCCCTGTGAACTCCCTTTACGTGATCCTCCCCGGGGACGTCGACGACTCGACCGTCCCCAGTGGCGGCAACACCTACGACCGCCGGATGTGCGACCGGCTCGCCGCCGCCGGTTTCGACGTGCACGAGATCGCCGTCTCCGGCAGCTGGCCGCGGCCGGACACCGAGGCCCGCGCGGTCCTCGGCCACCTGCTCTCCGCGCTGCCCACCGGCTCGGCCGTGCTGCTCGACGGCCTGGTCGCCTGCGGCGTGCCCGAGGTCGTCGTCCCGCAGGCGCGCCGGCTGTCGGTGTCGGTGCTGGTGCACCTGCCGCTGGCCGACGAGACGGGCCTGCCGCCCGCCCTCGCCGCCGAACTCGACGCGCTGGAGCGCGAGACGCTGCGGGCCGTCGGCTCGGTCGTCGCGACCAGCGAGTGGGCCGCGCGCCGCCTGATCGGCCACCACGGCCTGGCCCCGCACCGCGTGCACTCGGTGACGCCGGGCGTCGACCCCGCGCCGCTCGCCGTCGGCACTGACGGCGTGTCCCGCCTGGTCTGCGTGGCCAACGTGACCCCGCGCAAGGGCCAGGGCGTGCTCGCCCAGGCCCTCGAAACCGTCGCCGACCTGCGCTGGACCTGCGAATGCGTCGGCGGGATCCGCCGCGAGACCAAGTACGTCGAGCGGCTGCGCGAGCACCGGCTCGGCGCCCGGTTCACACTCACCGGCCCGCGCACCGGCGCGGCGCTCGAGGCGACCTACCACACCGCCGACCTGCTCGTGCTGCCCTCGCGCGCCGAGACCTTCGGCATGGTCGTCACCGAGGCCCTCGCCCGCGGCGTGCCGGTGCTGACCACCGACGTCGACGCGCTGCCCGACACGGTCGGCGTCGCCCCGGACGGCTCGGTGCCCGGGATGCTCGTCCCCGGTGACGACGTCGAGGCACTCGGCGCCGCCCTGCGCCGCTGGCTCACCGAGCCCGCGCTGCGGAACCGGCTGCGCGCGTCGGCGAAGCTGCGCCGCGAGACCCTGACCGGCTGGGACCACACCGCCCGCCGGATCGCCGAGATCCTGCACCGGCAGGAGGCGGCGGCATGACCGCGTTCGCCCCCGACTGGCTCTACCTGCGCGAACCCGCCGACGCCGCGGCCCGCGCCACCGAGCTCCTCGACCCGCTCCGCGCGTTCCTCCCGGCCGGCGAGGAGCTCGTCGTCCGCGACCTCGGCTGCGGCACCGGCTCGCTCGGCCGCTGGCTGGCCGCCCGCCTGCCCGGCAGCCAGCACTGGATCCTGCACGACCACGACACCGACCTGCTGGCCCACGCCCAGGCGAGCCTCCCGGGCACCGCGCTCGACGGCAGCCCGGTCGACGCCGTCGCCGAGCAGCGCGACATCACCGCGCTGCGGGCCGCCGACCTCGCCGGGACGTCGCTGGTCACCGCGTCCGCCCTGCTCGACCTGCTGACCAGGGACGAAGTCACGGCCCTGGCCACCGCGGTCGTCGAAGCGGGCTGCGCGGCGCTGCTCATGCTGTCGGTCACCGGCAAGGTGGAGTTCTCGCCCGCCGACCCGCTCGACCCCGCGCTCGCCGCCGCGTTCAATGCCCACCAGCGCCGGGTCACCGAAGACGGCCGCCGGCTGCTCGGCCCGAACGCCGTGGACGTCGCCGCGACCGCGTTCGGCAGGCTCGGCGCGACGGTCGTCCGCGCGGACAGCGCCTGGCGGCTCGGCCCGGACCAGGCCGAACTGCAGCGGCAGTGGCTCGAAGGCTGGGTCGGCGCCGCCGTCGAGCAGCTGCCGGAGCTGCGCCCGGTCGCCGACGTCTACCTGCAGCGGCGGCTGGAGATGGCCCGGTCCGGCGAGCTGCACGCGGTGATCCACCACGGTGACCTGCTGGTCCTGCCGCCGAGCCGGGAGGTGGCGGCGTGAAGCGCGCACTGGCCTGGCTGCGGATCCTCGGCGCGGTCGGCATCCTGGCCGTCCTCGTCTGGCAGCTCGGCAGCGCCGCCTTCCTCGACGGGCTCGGCCGGATCAGCGCCCCCGGCGTGCTGGCCGCCCTCGTCATCGGTTTCGCGACGACGCTGTTCAGCGCGGGCCGCTGGCAGATCGTCGCCACCCGGCTCGGCCTGCGGCTTTCGCTGCGCACCGCCGTCGCCGACTACTACCGCGCGCTGTTCTTCAACGGCGTGCTGCCCGCCGGAGTCCTCGGTGACGTCCACCGCGCGGTCCAGCACGGCCGCGACAGCGGGGACGTGCCGCGCGGCGTGCGAGCCGTCGTCCTGGAACGCACCGCGGGCCAGGTCGTGCTGATCGCGTCCGCGGTCACCGTCGTGCTCGCGTCGCCGGACGTCGTGCCCGGCGCGTTCCGCGAGGTCGTCGTGGTGGCCGGGGTGGTCGTCGTGCTCGCCGCCGTCGCCGCGCTGGTCGTCGGCCGCCTGCTGGGTGGCCGCTGGATCCACAGCCCGTCGAAGTGGCGCCGCGGCTTCGCCGCCACCCTCGCCGACGTCCGGCTCGGCCTGCTGACCCGCGAGACGTGGCCCAGCGTGGGCTTCCTGTCCGTGGCGACCCTGGCCGGGCACCTGGCGCTGTTCGTCGTCGCCGCCCGCGTGGCCGGGGTCGGCGCGCCGGTGTGGCAGCTCGTGCCCCTGATGGTCCTCGCGCTGCTCGCGATGGGCCTCCCGCTCAACGTCGGTGGCTTCGGCCCGCGCGAGGGCGTCTGCGCCCTGCTCTTCGGCGCGGCCGGTCTGGGAGCCGCCCAAGGTGTCACCGTCGCCGTGGTCTACGGCGTGCTCACGCTCGTCGCGAGCCTGCCCGGCGCCGGTGTCCTGTTCGTCCGGAGTGTCGCCGGGTTCCGCGAGACCCGCGCTCCGCACACCGGTGTCGTGCCCGCGCCGCGCACGGCGGCCGACACCGGGATCGAATCGGAAGTGGGGTTGAAGTCATGACCGCAAGTGACGTCAGTGATCTTGCCGGAGGTCTACCGCGCCGGGCGGTGGTCGAGCGGGTCGTCGAGACCCGGCTGCCGACCCGGCACGGGACGTTCCGCGCGTTCGGGTACCTCGATCGCACCGGCACCGAGCAGGTCGCGCTGGTCTACGGCGACGTCGCCCCGCTGGGCGCACTGGTCCGGGTGCACAGCGAATGCCTGACCGGCGACGTCTTCGGCTCGACGCACTGCGAGTGCGGCGACCAGCTGGCGGTGGCGCTGGACCGGATCGTCGAGGAGGGCTCGGGCGTGCTCGTCTACGTCCAGGGCCACGAGGGCCGCGGGATCGGCCTGTTGGCGAAGCTGGAGGCGATGCGGCTGCAGCAGGACGAGGGGCTCGACACGGTCGACGCGAACGTGGCCCAGGGCCTCCCGGTCGACGCCCGCGACTACCACGCGGCGGCGGGCATCCTGACCGACCTCGGCATCCGCTCGGTGCGGCTGCTGTCGAACAACCCGGCGAAGGTCGAACAGCTCACCCGTTACGGAATCCGGATCAGCGAGCAGGTTCCACTGCTGGTTCCGCCGAATCCGGAGAACCTGCGGTACCTGCGGACGAAGGCCGAGCGGATGGCCCACCTGCTGCCGCACCTGGGCCAGGCGTTCTCAGGCGCCTAGGACCTCGAGGACGCCGGCGAAGCGCTGGACCAGCGTGTCCAGCACGACGTGCCCCTTGGCCGCGCTCGCCAGCGAAGGACGGCCGACCACCCCCGACTCCGTGTACGCCCGCAGGCCCAGCGTCAGCAGGTGCTCCCGGTCGGTGACGTGGTCGGCCGCCTCGTACTCCGGGCGGACCAGGTGCGGGTGGGCGTGCAGCAGGATCGACGTCTCCAGCTCGCCCGCGTGCATGTCGTCGTCCAAAGACGTCCGCAGGCCGGCCGCGGTGTGCGCCGCCTGCCAGTCCGCGACCCCCGGGAACAGCGCCATCGCGCCCGCCGCCTCCTGGACCACATTGGACAGTACGTAGTTGCCGCCGTGCCCGTTGACCAGCACGAGCCGGTCCACCCCGGACGCTTTCAGGGACGCGGCGACGTCGGTGACCACGGCGTGCAGGGTGCGCGCCGAAATGCTCACCGTGCCCGCCCACCCCGCGTGCTCCTGCGAGCACGAGATCGTGATCGGCGGCAGGTGGAGGACGGGGTACGCCTCGGCCACCGCGCCGGCGAGGGTGGCCGCGATCACCGTGTCGGTGGCCAGGGGGAGGTGCGTGCCGTGCTGCTCGAAGCTGCCGACCGGCAGCACCGCGACCGACGCCCGCCGCTCCTGCTCGTCGGCGGTGGTGGCGAGCGGGAACAGATCGGTCATGCGCGCGTCCCTTCTCTAGGGTTGGTGGCATGACCGAGCATGCCGCACTACTGGACGTCGCGCGCGAGGCCGTGGCGAAGGCGACGGAGATCGTCCGGTCGCGCCCGAGTTTTTCCGTTTCCGCGAAAGGCGATCGCGACCTGGTGACCGACGTCGACACCGCGGTCGAGGACGCGCTGCGGGAGTTCCTCACCGCCGAGACGCCGGAGATCGGGATCCTCGGCGAGGAGCGCGGCCGCAGCGGGGACGGCGGTGGCCGCTGGTGGGCGCTCGACCCCATCGACGGGACCGCGAACTTCGCCCGCGGAATTCCGCTCTGCGGGATTTCCCTGGCGCTGGTGGACGGCGAGCACAGCACGGTCGCCGCGATCACGCTGCCGTACCTCGGCGTCACGTACACCGCCGCGCGCGGCGAAGGCGCCTTCGCGAACGGAACGCGCGTCGGCGCTTCCACCGCGACGGAAATCTCCGACGCGATGATCGCCGTCGGGGATTTCGCGATCGGCGAGCTCGCCGAGGAGAAGAACCGCGCGCGACTGACGTTGCTGTCGGACCTCGGCGCGCGGGCGCAGAAGATCCGGATGCTCGGCACCGCGGCCATCGACCTCGCCTGGGTGGCGGACGGAAAGCTCGACGCCGCACTGATCCTGTCCAACAACCCGTGGGACACCATGGCCGGCGTGCTGCTCGTGCGCGAGGCCGGTGGTGCCGTCGTGGACCGCGACGGCAGCGAGCACACGGTCGGTTCGGCGGCGACGATCGCGGTCGGCGCCGGGCTGCGCAAGGAGATCGTGGACGCACTTGATCGGGCGTACGGGGTTGTTCGTTAGGATTCCTGGGTACACCGTGGGCGGCGCCACAGCGCTCGTTTGCGCTGTCCGCGCAAGGTTTTCGGTTACGTTGGTACCGGTCGGCCGCGCAGGCTGGCATGCTGACCGGATCTCGTCGGCCACATCGGAGAATGGTGGATGCTCGTGGAAAGTCGCCGGATCCGCGATCGGTACCGGCTGCTCGAGCCGATCGGCGGCGGCGCGATGGGCACGGTGTGGCGAGCCCAGGACGAAAAGCTCGACCGCACCGTGGCGATCAAGGAACTCCTGCTGCCGCACGACCACGACGAGCAACGCACCCAGGAGGCGAAGAACCGCGCGATGCGCGAGGCGCGGATCGCCGCCCGGCTGCAGCATTCCCACGCGATCACCGTGTTCGCCGTCCTCGAGGAGGAGGACCGGCCGTGGCTGGTGATGGAGTACCTGCCGTCGAAGAGCTTGGCCGTGGTGCTCGGCGAGGAGCCGGCCACGGTGGACGACGCCATCCGCGTCGGCGTCCAGATCAGCTCGGCGCTGGCCGGCGCGCACCGCGCCGGGGTCGTGCACCGCGACGTGAAGCCGGCCAACATCCTGGTCTCCGAGGACGGCACGGCGAAGATCACCGACTTCGGCATCTCGCGCGCGATCGGTGACGTCAAGCTGACGGCCACCGGGGAGATCGCCGGAACGCCCGCGTACCTGGCGCCCGAAGTGGCCCGCGGCGAGGACGCGGACTTCGCCGCCGACGTCTTCTCGCTCGGCGCCACGCTGTACGCCGCCGTCGAGGGGCAGTCGCCGTACGGCACCGCCGACAACCCGATCGCCTTGCTCTACAAGGCCTCCAGCGGCGAGATCGTGCCGCCGGAGAAGGCGGGCCGGCTGACGCCGCTGCTGCTGCGGATGCTCGCCTCCGAGCCGGCCGAACGCCCGTCGATGGACGAGGTCGAGCAGGAGCTGCTGGCGTTGCTGCCGGACGCGGAGCCCGGTGACTCGGTGCTCGCGGCGACGGTGCCGGAAACCGAGCCGCCCGCGGTCCCGACCGTGCCGGCCGCCGTCTCCGTGCCCGTGGGCGAGGTCACCACGGTGTCGCCGGGCGCGCGCAAGGGCCTGATCGCCGTCGGGGCGGGCGCGGCGCTGCTGTGCGTGGCGGTCGTCGTGGCGATCCTGCTCGTCGTGCGGCAGCGAGCACCGCAGGACAACAACGTGGCCGCACCGCCGTCGCAGACGCCGTCCACCTCGGCGTCCGCGACCCCCTCGGCGTCATCGCCGGCGCCGTCGTCTTCCCCGTCGCCGACGCCGCCGACCTCGGCCACCTCGGCTCCGCCGACTTCGCCGACGGTTTCGACGGTGTCTTCGTCCAAGACGGCGGCGCAGGCCCTGAGCGACTACTACTCGCTGCTCCCGAACAATCCGCAGGCGGCGTGGAACCTGCTTACGGACAAGTTCAGGGCCTCGCGCAACCAGACGTACGAGAGGTACAAGAGCTTCTGGGGCCAATACCGGAAGGTGGAGGCGTCCAGCGTCAAGGAGGTCGGGACCAACCAGGTCACGGCGCACGTCACCTACGACGGGGCCAAGGGCGAGAACGACACCTTCACGATGGTCCAGGTGAACGGAATCTGGATGATTGACTCGCAGAGCTGAACCTTCCCGGCTCGGGGTGCGTGTGACGTATGAGCCGTCACCGCCGTCGATCCACGCTGGAGGTAGCCGTGTCTGTTTCCGAACCCGACCTGCTCCGGCGTGCGCGATGAGGCCCGCCGACCCGATGGTGTTCATCCTCCCGGCCGCGCCGCCGGGCAGCGACACCTACGACAAGCGGATGTGCCAGAACCTGCCCGCCGTCGGGCAGCCGGTGCTGGAGCTGCCGATCGCCGGCGACTGGCCGGAGCCGGACGCGACGTCGAGACGGAGGCTGGCGCGGTCGCTCGCCGCGCTGCCGGACCGGACGGTCGTGCTGCTCGACGGCATGATCGCCTCCGGCGTCCCCGAGATCGTCGTCCCGCACGCGCGGCGGCTGCGCCTCGCCGTGCTGGTGCACCAGGCCCTGGCCGACGAGCCGGGGCTCACCCCGTCGCACGCCGCGGAGCTGGACGCGTGCGAGCGCGAGACGCTGCGGATGGCCGGCATGGTCGTCGCGACCAGCCCGTGGCTCGCCCGGCTGCTGATCGACCGCCACGACCTGGACCCGGGTCGCGTCTACGTCGCCAAGCCCGGCACGGACGCGGCCCCGCTCGCGGCGGGCGCGGACGGCGTGTCCCGGCTCCTCTGCGTGGGCGACGTGACCCGCCGCAACGGCCACGACGTGCTGGTCCAGGCCCTCGGCGAGGTCGACCACCTGGCCCTGTCGTGCGTCTTCGCCGGCTCGCTGGAGGCGGACCCGGCGTACGTCAGCGAGCTCGGCTGGTCGATCGAGCGCCTCGGCCTCGGCAACCGCATCACGTTGGCGGGCGACGCGGTCGACCTCGGCGCGGCGTACAACGCGGCGGACCTCCTGGTCATCCCGGCCCGCGCGGCGACATCCGGCATGTTCGTGGCCCAGGCGCTGGCCCGGGGCATCCCGGTACTGGCCGCCGAGGTCGGCGGGGTGTACGACGCACTGGGCGTCGACGCCGACGGCGAGATGCCGGGCCTGCTGGTCGAGCCGGACGACCCGTTCGCCCTGGCCGACGCGCTGCACCGCTGGTACGCGGACCCGGAGTTGCGCCGCTCGTTGCGTACCGCAGCCTTGGGCCGGGGAAGCGCACTGGAGGAGTGGGAAGTGGCGGCCCGGCGGCTGACCCACGTCCTGTCGCGGCTGGCGTCGGAACCGCGGATCGTCGCCTGACGGCCTCGCCAGGACGCCCTTGACCCTCGCCCTGACCTGGCGGAACGGTTCGCCGGGAAGCAGGCCGCCGGCGAACCGGACCGTCACGCCAAGGTGAGCGCGTAGATCTCCACCCGCGGGTCGTTCGGCAGGCTCACCGACTGCACGGTCTTCCCGCCGTCCAGCTCACCGGAAATCCCGAACAGCCGGACCGGCGGCCCGTCCACCCCGCTCCCGGCCTTGATCCGGTGCGGCATCTCGAGCACCACCGGGCTCCCGGATCCCGCCCAGTCGCCGAAGGTCACGGCCAGGTCGGCGCTCGTGCCGTCGGTGTAGTGCGCCGTCAGCGTCGTCGACACCGGCCCGTTGTGCGACGCCCCGGCCAGCTTCAACGCCGCGTGCTGACCCGCCGGGAGCAGCAGCGACTGCCCGCGGGCCTCCACGAAGTTCGCCGCCGTCCCCGAGGCGTCCGGCGCCGCGTACGTGACGCCGTCCCAGACCACCGGCCCGGCCGCCGGGAGCAGCGAAGCGTCGTAGCTCCAGCCGCCGCCGTCGAAGTTGCCTTCCGTGGACGCCGACACCGTGGCCGTGCCGTCGTGGTTGCGGTCGCGGCCCAAGTCCACCGCGCACTGCGGGCCCGGAGACACGCACGCCGACGGCGTCCGGACCTCGATCGTCGCCGAGCGGGTCACCGTGTTCGCGCCCAGGCCCGACACCGTCACCTGCACCGGGTACGTCCCGAGGGCCGCGCCCGCCGGCACGGTCACCGTGATCGGCACCGTCCGCTGCACCGGCAGCCGTCCCGACCAGATCAACTCCCACGGCTGGACCCGGGCCTTCCACGGCGACGTGACCGACACCGTCACCGGCTGCAACACCGGGTTCTGGGCCACCACGTCCAGGTCGAGGTGGACCTGCTGCGCGGCGCCGGCCGGGATCACCACGGACGTCTGCCGCAGCGAAGCGTCGACGTGCCGTCGCGAGTCGCCCGGCGCGTTGTTCACCGAAGGCGGTGCCGCGGCCGGCGAAGTTCCCCAAGAAGACGGCCGGGAGCCGAGCTGGTGGGCCAGCGTCCCGCCGTGCGCCAGGGAAGCCCAGTCCAGGGACGTCTGCCGGACGTCCCGGCCGTTGAGCGACACGCGCTGGATGTACCGGTTCGCGTCGCTCGCGCCCGGCGCCGACACCGTGAGCGTCCCGCCCTGCGCGGACCCGTACTGTCCGATCCGGACGGTCGCCGACTCGAACTGCGGGCTCGACAGCGCGAGGAAGTTCGCGCCGCTCATCGTCGGGTACAGGCCGAGCGACGAGAAGACGTACCAGGCCGACATGGTGCCGAGGTCGTCGTTGCCGGTCATGCCGTCGGGGCCGGTGGTGAACAGCGTCATCGCCGCGCGGACGACGGTCGCCGTCTTCGCCGGCGCGCCGACCCAGTTGTACGTGTACGGCGCCAGCAGGTCGGGCTCGTTGTTCGGGTTGTACGTCGCCTTGCCGTAGTAGTCGTACGGGCTGGCGATCCAGTCCTTCCGCGCCGTACCCGCGGGATCGGTCAGCAGCTTGTCGTAGGCGAAGAAGGAGTCAAGCCGCTTCTCGGTCGGCTTCTTGCCGCCCATCAGCGAGACGAGCCCGCTCGGGTCCTGCGGCACGAGCCACTGGTACTGGTAGGCGCCACCCTCGTGGAACTGGTGGCCGGCGTCGACCGGGTTGTACGGCGTGACGAAGGTGCCCTCGGTCGTGCGCGGGCGGAACTGCTGGATCGAGGAGTCCCACAGGTTCTTGTACCACTGGCCGCGGTCGGCGAACAGTTTCGCGTCGGCGCCGTGGCCCAGCCCGCGGGCCATCAACGCCAGCGCCGCGTCGGCCGCCGAGTACTCCATGGTCGCCGACGCCGGGTGCTCGCAGTCGTTGTCGCCGCCCTTGGCCGCGCAGTCCTTGCCGAGCTCCAGCCCGCTCGGGATGTACCCACGCTCGTTGTAGTAGTTGACGCCGGAGCGGCCGTTGTACGGCGAATCGGCGGGCGGCGTGCTCGTCGCGTTCTTCTTGAGCAGCGCGTACGCCTCTTCCTCGTGCCCGGCGAGCAGGCCCTTCGACCACGCCTCGACGAGGAACGGCGTCACCGGGTCGCCGGTCATGATGTTCGTTTCGCTCTCGGCCAGCGCCCACCGCGGCAGCCACCCGCCGTCGCGCCCGGTGGCGACGACCGACAGCGCCACGTCCCGGGCGACCTGTGGTTCCAGCAGCTCCAGCAGCTGGTTCTGCGGCCGGTAGGTGTCCCACAGCGAGAAGTTCTGGTACGGCGTGTAGCCGCTCGCGGTGTGCACCTTGCCGTCGAAGCCGGTGTACGCGCCGTCGGTGTCGCCGGCCAGGTTCGGGTGCAGCTGAGCGTGGTAGAGCGCCGTGTAGAACGCCGTCTGCCGCTCGGTCGTGCCGCCGGCGATCTTGACCGCGCCGAGCCGGTCCGCCCACTGCTGGTGCAGCGCGGCCCGCGTCGCATCGAAGTCGAAGTTCGACGTCTCCGCCGCCAGGTTCTTCCGGGCGCCGTCGAGACCGGTGTAGGACAGGCCGACCTTGAGCACGACGTCGCGGTCGGTGGTCGCGTCGAAGCTCGCCCAGGCGCCGTTGCCGCCGGTGCCCGCGGCGTCGCGGCTGCCCGGCGTGCGCGTCGAGTCGCGCCAGGTGCCGAACGAGCTGAACGGCCGGTCGAACGTCGCGGTGAAGTAGACGGTGTGTTCGTCGTGCCCGGCGCAGAACCCGCCGGCCTTCACCCGCCCTTCGAGCGTCCGGTCGCCGACGACGTGGATCTCGGAGTCCTTCACGGACTGGTTGGCCTGGCCGGTGTTGAACAGGACGTTCGCCGCGCCGGTCGACGGGAACGTGTAGCGCTGCCACCCGGTGCGCGCGGTCGCCGTCAGTTCCGCGTCGACGCCGTACTTCTTGAGGCCGACGCGGTAGTAGCCGGGCTCGGCGTGCTCGTCGTCGTGGCTGTACTCGGACCGGTAGGCGTTCTTGTCAACGTTGTCCACGGCGCCGGTGGTCGGCATGATCGGCAGCTCGCCCATCACGCCGCAGCCGACGCCGGACAGGTGCGTCTGGCTGAAGCCGTAGATCGCGTTCTGCAGGTAGTCGTAGCCGCCCTGCCCGCCGGTGTCCGGGCTGACCTGCACCATTCCGAAGGGCGCACTGGCGCCGGGGAACGTGTTCCCGAAGTTCTGCGTGCCGACGAACGGGTTGACCAGGCTCACCGGATCGACCGGCGTGGCGGCGGCCGCGGTGGCCTGGGTCGTGGCGGCGACCACGAGCACGGCGGCCGCGGCGGCGATCAGTGGTCTGCTTGGCGACCCCATGGGGCGCGCACCTCCCAGGTGACAACGTTGTCAGAAGCGGACTGTCCAGCAGCTTTTCACATCGGGGGGCATTTGAGAAGGCGGCAAGCAGGTCAAGCCGTTGTCATCGCTTGCCGGAGCAGCCACGCGGCGGCTTCGACGCCGGAGTCGGCGAGGTTGCCGTAGCCGAGGACGAGCGCGGGCTCGCCGGGCGCCGACCGGTAGCCGTCGAGATCGGCCACCTTGACACCGGCCGCCTTCGCCTTCCGGACGACGGCCGCGGCGTCCCGGTCGAGGTGGAGCAGAAGGTGCAGCCCGGCGGCGGCACCGGAAAGCCGCGCGGGCCCGAGCGCGGCGACGAGCCGGTCGCGCCGGGCGCGGTACCGCAGCCGGGCGCCGCGCAGGTGCCGGTCGTAGCCGCCGCTTTCGACGAAGCCGGCGAGCGCGAGCTGGTCGACCACGGGTGGCGGGTGTGCCTGCACCGTCCACTGTGGAGGCAGGACGGCCCAGCCCAGCCCGAGCGCGGGGCTGAGCGTCTTGCTCACCGACCCGAAGAGCGCGACCCGCGCCGGGTCGGTGCCCTGGACGGTGCCGACGGGCCGCCGGTCGTACCGGAACTCCGCGTCGTAGTCGTCTTCGAGGATCAGCCCGTCGACGTCCCGCGCCCAGCCGAGGAGTTCGGCCCGCCGCCGCGGCGAGAGGACGGAACCGGCGGGGAACTGGTGCGCGGGTGTGACGAGCACGGCGCGGACGCCCGCCGGAATGCGCCCGACGTCGATGCCTTCGTCGTCGACCGGCACCGGGTCGACGGTCATCCCGGCGCTCTCGGCCGCCCGCCACAGCCGCGTCCACCCGGGATCTTCGACGGCCAGCCGCGTGCAGCCGCGCTCGACCGGCGTTGGTGCTCGAGGAGCCGTGCGTGTTCGAGCAGCACCGCGTGGTGGCGGACCAGGACAGTCTCCGGTCGTTCGACCTAGCAGTGCCGGCGGGTGACGGGTTGGTGCTGTACGGAGGGACGCTGTCGGAGGGCAAGGTGGAACTGCCATCCCCTACCCCGCGGCGAGTCGTGGGAGTGCCCGGCGAAGCCGAAACGCGGCTGGTCTACGTCCCGCGGCACCGGTGTGAGGTGTTCGACCTGCGGCTGCGGTTCGGCAAGAAGGGGCCACCGGAGGTGCTGGTGCTGGATGGCGCGTTCGAGAGGGACATCGCGGACCCGGGCTATCGGGGGCGGACGCTGCAGCCGGACGCGGCGGGGGAGGTCCACGTGCAGTTCCGCCACCTCACACCCGGGCTGGTGTACGGGGCCCGCTGGGCGGATCAGCCCTGACGCCCGGGTGCGGACGATCCGGCTCCTTTCACTACCTTGCCGGTAGGCGACAGAAGGGGACCGGGTGCGTACCTACTACGACCAGGACGACCGCCAAGGCTTCGAAGCGGGGCAGGACCTCCTGGTCCGGCGCTTCACGAAGTGGGCTGCTGCGCAGGGCCGCGATGTCGACCCGCATGCCGTGGTTTCGGCACTCGATTTCCGGCACGCGTCCGTTGACGGGCGGCTGACCTGGTGGACCACCGCGCAGGTCCGGGAGTTCCTGCTGTCTTACGTGCCGCGCACGCTGTCGGCTACCGCCGACGAGGCCGTCCTCGTGCCCGAAACACTGCGGATGTTCTTCCGGTACCTCCACCAGATCGGGCTGGCCGACCCCACGGGCGAGCCGGTGGCGGATCTCGAGAGCGCAGTCACGAAGGCATCGGCCGATTTTCCGGCCGTGATGGCCGACGAAGGCAATTTCGGCGTCGCCAAGTACTGGGTGATGACCGCGGCCCGCAAGGGGATCGACCGCTCGGACCACGAGGCGTTGAACGCGTTCTTCGCCGAGGTGCGCGAGGGACGGCACAGTTACGACGCCGAACTCCTGGACGAACTCGTCGCCAGGCAGTTCACCGAGCAGACCGAACGCGCTTTTCCCCAGCCGGCGGTGTCGCTGCCGGCCGACTCGGAACTCGCGGACGCCGCCGAAGCTTCACCGATCGTGGCCCAGCTGCGGAAGCTCGTCGACTGGGTGGGTGAGGGCCGTGCGTTGACCAGCACCGGGAACCTGAAGCTCGCCGACGCCCGCGAGCTGGTGTCGCTGCTGGGTACCGGCGATGTGCTCGAATGGGACGGCGGCGACAAGATGTACCCCGTCCGCAGCAGCGCCGACCTGCCGCACCTCGCCACCCTGTTCGAAATCGCCAAGCGGACCCGGATCGTGCGAGTGGTCAAGGGCAAGCTGGTGCGCGTGGCGAAGGCGACGTCGCTGGTGAAGAACGCTCTCGCGCTGTGGACGGAGGCGTTCGACTCGCTTCCTTCGCGGGGCCTGCTGGTCAAGCAGAGTGGTTGGGCTCCGGGGTACGCGCAGCTGCTCGACGAGAACCTCGACATCGTGCTTCCGGACGTGCTCAACACGATTTATGGCATGCCGGAGCCGGTCCCGGTGGTTCGGCTCGCTGAAAGCGTCTGGCTGGCCTGTGTCGAACACACCTACTTCGATCTGGAACCGTCGACTGAGCCGCTGTGGCGGGACGGCCTCGCACTGGAGTTCCGCCGGTTGCTCGGCAAGCTGGCCGAATTCGGTGCGGTCGAGCTGACCGCGGGGCCGCCCGACCCGATGTACCGCAGTGATCTGGTACCGGAGAACCCCGAGCTCCCGCCGGATGTGCAGGACCGGCTGCGGGACGCGCTCGATGCCCCGGCGGTCGACCTGGTCGCCCTCACGCCCCTGGGCAGCCGGGCGGTGCGGGAGCGGCTGCTGCGCGAGGGCCGGGTCGCACCGCTGGTGGGCGACCTCGCCGACGCCCCGCCGGCCGCCATGCTGAGCACGCTCGTGGGCCACTACACCGCGGAGACAGCCGCGGCGGAGATTTCCGGCTGGCTGGCCGCACATGGTGGCCGGGAGGCCGGCCTTCCCCTTCTGCTGGACGCCATCCGCGAAAGCCCGTTCCGCACGCTGGCGTCGGACATGCTCGAGGTCCTCGTCGATTCCCTTCCGGACGGCGATGCGTTGCTGGGCGACCTGCGCACCGACCCGGCCCTCGGCCCGATCGCGACGCGCGTGCTGATCGACAGCGGCGAACTGGACCTCGGCGAAGTCGACGACCGGGAACGCCTGCTCGGCATGACCGAGCAGTTCCTCGTCCTGCTGGAGGCGGCCGGCCCGGAAGGAGCGTCCGAGGCACTGAGCGCATTGCCCGCCGGCGAACTCACGGGGCTGCGTGAAGCGATCCTCGAATCGGGACATCCGGACCAGGTGGGGCTCGCGGAGCTGGCCGAGATGTTCGAGCCGAGCCGCAAAGTGCATCCGTTGGGCGGTCTGCGCCGATCCAGGACGACCAAGGGAAAGAAGCGCCGCCGTTGAGTACCGTCTGCACAACGCGTCAACGCCGGGAACCGCCGCGTTCCCACCAGTCGACCATGACACCGTCCTCCGCCATGCGACGGATCGTGTATGCGGCCAGTTCCACCTCGGTCCCGGACTGGCCGCAGAACGTCCAGAGTTGCCGCGCCGCTCGTTGGTATTGGTGAATCACCTTGTCCACCTCGAAGGCGTCCAGCTCGCCCGCGCGGTGCCGGTCGACGGCATCGGCGACGTGCGCGACCAGCTCGTTCAGCCGCGCTTCGTGGTAGGCGGAAACCAGCGTGGCAGCGGCACGGCGTTCGGCTTTGGTACCCACTTCGGCACGGTACCGAACCGGCGGCTTCGAAGAAGCTGATGAGCAGGTAGAGGCCATAGTTAACGCTGTTGCCTGCTCTCCTAAAGCAGGTGTCGCAGCAACTTTGTCCTCACGGTTCTCTGTGGTGCCCTCCTGAATACCACCAGGCAGCAGCTTTTCGGGTCATGATGCGGGTCATGAGATCCCGGCCTGCTGCCAGGCCTTCCGGTTTCCATGCCGGTGGGTGCCGTTCGCGTTCAGCATCGCCGCAGCTTCGCCGACGCGGTAGAACCGTGGCTGGCCAAGTTTGCGCGCTATTCGATGATTCACGGCGCCGGCTTTCCGGCGTGAGGGACTGAGGAGATGTCATCGCTGGTGGTGTCGGCGTCCAGACTTGGCCGCCGACACACCAGGGGGTTCATGCTGCGGCGGAATGGCGAGTGAGGGACTCTGTCAGTCGTCGCTCGGCCCGTGACAGCTGTTGCGGAACTGGTAGGAGGAGACCCCGCGTTCGTGGGCGACGGATGCGGCGCCCTCGCCGTCGAGCCGTACCCGTCCGATGAGACTGGCTTCGTCTTCGGTCAGGGTGTCGTCCTTGACGGCTTGCGCCAGGACGAGGTCCGGATGTCCGGTCGTCCGGGCTCGGTACCTGACGCACGTGCTCTCGTCGTAGGTGGAGCGTGTTCCGTTGATTTGGCCTTCCTTGCCGCGAGCCTCCAGTCCGTAGCGGCGGGCCATGAACCGCAGCGACGAGTAGAGCATCGGCTTGTCGGGGTCCAGTGAGTTCAGTGCCTGGAGAAAACCTTCGACGATCTCGGCGTCGAAATCGGCGATGTCGCCGCGGAAGTTGCGGGCGATGCTGCCGGCGACCTTCTTCAGACCCGGCATCATCAACCCGAGCGCCGCAGTGGTCCAGGGGCCGCCCTGTTCCTGCGCCCGTCGCACGACCTCGCTCCAGACGGCGTTCTTCACCTGGTTGCTGGTCTGACGCTTCAGGAGGGTGATCCGGAGTTCGTCCAAGGTGATCGGCCGGTCGGGGAGGCCGAATCCGATGGCGCGCCCGTCGAGCGACAGCGACGTCGGCTGCGCGGTCAACTCGTTGAATCGTCGTTCGATGATCTCGAGCGAGGTGAGCGACCACTGATGGTCAGGCATTGCGTTGCCTTCCTTGTCGGGGGAGTCGACACCCCTAATACTGAATCTCTGGCGTGATCATGAAAGGAACCGCTCGATTGTGCGACGCCTGCGCGGCGTGTCGCTCCGCCTGTATCGGCTGATCATCTGTCTACGGGCTCTGCGTTGAAGGAGAACGGTATGGAGAACAAGGCTCTGTTGGGCAAACGTCCCCGGGGGTGATCTGAGCGCGCTCGATACGCCGCAGAGTGGAGGGCATACCTGCGTCCGCTGCGGACGCGTTCCGCTTCATCGAGCTGACCTGACGCAGGTCGACGCGTCAGATCTGATCGCCTGCTCCGGTGAGGATGCGGCAATCTGCTCACGGCCCGTGTTCTGGCTGGTGAAACCGTGCCCGCGGTGGTGCAACGGTCTACACGACGATCACGATGCCGGCCCGGATCGTCGTCACTTCTCGAGCTGGGAGGAACGGGGTGCCCTTGACCTTGGAGGACGCTGAGGAGATGGGGCCGGGGTTGGGGAGGCAGCCCGAGCACGTGGTCGTTAGCCTTGACCAGGGCGCCCGCGAGGATGCCCTGCGGATCTGGTGCGGCAAGGGAGAGACCGATCAGGGCTGGCACCTGACCGAGGACGAGGCCCGTCGCTTCGCTGCGACACTGACGGCTGCTGCGGGCTTGGCTGCGGGTGAGCCGGCCGATCAGTTGCAACTGCCGTTCGACATCGTCGCGCCTTAGGACGACGAGCAGTTCGGCACGTCGCCCGGCATGCGGAACTGCTCGTGTGCCGGCGCTGTCTGAAAGTCGCCAGCGCGCTAGCGAAGCGAGGAGGAGCCCGCCGACCAGGGCAACCGTGTCCGGCGTGGTGTCGGAGTCGCTGGGCGTTGGTTCTGATGAGCGCAAGCTCCGCTCAGCGGCTGTCCTGAACCACCGTTCGACGTACAGAGATGCGTCCTGTTTCCGCTGGACATCGGCGGCTGTCAGTTGCGCGCGGACGATCGGTCCGGACGGTGTGTTCGCATGTGGTGCCGCCACTGACGGTGCGGATGTGCAGTGGTGTAGCTGAACGCAGAGCCCAGTCGTGACCGAGCAGGTAGAGCCGGTCGGTCGAGTTGCTCCTCGCTGACTTCGAGCACATCCACGCGGACATCGCCGGTCGGAGTAGTGACCATCGCGCCTGCGCCATCGATCGCGGTTGCCCCGGTGGCTAGCTGCCACGATGCGATCTGCGACGAGTGAGAGGGCAAGGGTGGCTTGGGGACGCGTGACCGACCATCGACGAAGTTGGTTCACGAGTGAGTCTGGCGTCACGGTCGCGGCAACTTCGACGTCGATGTCCAACCGCGCGCCGTTATCTCAAGAGTTAGGCTGCCTACGACGTCCTCCCGCCGCAGTCGCGGCCGTGATGTCAACAGCGGTGAACGCGGCGATCGCGGCATCGATGGCGCGGCGACGCTCGACGGGCATGGCGCGATCATCTCCGGTGTTCGGTCAATCGAGAACGCCGGACAGTGCCTGTGGTGGCGCAGGTGAAGTAGTTGCCTGGATACCATAAGTGACAGAGGTCGTCTATTTCGGTACTCGACGAAGGTTTGTACAGGGGGCAGCGGAGACGGGGCGATCCCCGCTCAACCGGTGACGGCACCACCCTGACGAGACAGATCACTCGTTGCTGTGCACCAAAGTCTTTTTGCGGCCGAGCCACGCTAGGACAGCCACAGCGGCGACGGTCATCCACGCCTTTCCGATGATCTGCCCGGGCAGGAACTCGAAGGAACCGAAGGCGATCTTGAGGAAGATCAAGCTGTCCGCTAGCAGACCGACGATGTTCGAGCCGACCACGGCAACGATGAGTCCGCGTCTCCGCAGCGGTTCGTACACCGCGAAGTCGAGGAGTTCCGCCACTATGAACGCGACGGTCGACGCCGTGGCGAGCGCGGGGTCGGCCAAGAGGTAGGACAGGACGGTGCCCACCACGATGGCGCCCAGAACTGCGCCGCGGCCAACGCTCTCACGTGCTAGGTCTCGCAGGACCAGAGCCAAACCGACGAGGTAGACGGCTGCTGGAGCGAGGAATCCGAACCCGACCGGGATGGCGCCGAAGTGGGTTACGACGAGATTTGCCAAGGGGATGGTGGCGATGTATGCGACGAGCAGAATCACCCCGCTCGGAGTGATCTTCTTCACGGAAGCCTTCCTTCGGAGCAGACTGACTTCTGAGAACGGCTGTACGTTCGTCCTGGTCACGCGAAGCGCTTGAGGGTATGCCGTCACCCTGTGATCAGAGCCACCGCGTCGTGGCTGTGGATGCTTTCGAGGTTGCGCACTCTAACCTCGTGGGCCAACCCGCGGGTGCGGCATGTGAGCGAGATGTCGCGCGCGATGTCCTCGACGAATACGGGATGGTCATAAGCCTGCATCGTGAGCGTGCGCTCATCGGCGCGCTTGACCAACGGAATCACCGGAGCCGACCCGCTGTCGCGGATGATCTTAGTCGCATCCAGCACCGGCAGGGGATATAGGTGGTCCTCACTGCCCGTGACCGACAAGGTGACCTTGCTGCGCTGGTTGTGGGCACCATAGTCGGAGATGCTCTTCGAGCAGGGGCATAGACTCGTGACCTCTGACGTCACTGCTGCGGTCACGCGGCAGGAGCCGTTCTGCCAGGTGCCGGTCACCTCCACGTCGTGGACGGACACGGACTCCAGCCCGCTCGTCGGCGCGGTCATCACCTCTGAGATCGGCATGCTGATGACCACCGAGATACCAGGGGCATCCAGGTCAGCCGCACCGGTTTTCAGCACCTGGGCCATGTCTCGGGGGTCGAACGCCTGCAAGCGCTCGTGGACGAGGGCGACCATTCGACTCATGTGTGTGCCTCGGCGATCCGCCTGCAACTGGACGGTGACCGAAATTTCGGCGATGCCCCGCTGGGTTGTGATGCCGTCATCGAACACCACCGGGTACCGCAGCCCGGCGATGCCGACCTGGTTGACCTCGATGCCCCGAGAGTCCACTTCCGCTTGGATGTCGTGCACGTCACCGCCCTCGATAAGTGCACCCGGAAGTGCAAGTCTCCCGGACCGTCACCGCGGACAAGTCGGGCAACCGCGGCACCAGGCGGTCCCAGATCCACACGGCCAGGTTTTCACTGGTGGGGTTCTCCAACCCCTCGATCTCGTTGAGGTAGTGGTGGTCGAGTTGCTCCTGGAGAGGCTTGAACGCGGCTTTCACGTCACCGAAGTCCATGACCCAGCCGGCGTGCGGGTCGACGCTACCGTCCACGTGCACCGTCACGCGGTAGGAGTGGCCGTGCAGGCGAGCGCACTTGTGTCCTTCCGGCACCTCGGGGAGCCGGTGAGCAGCCTCGAAGGTGAACTCTCGGAAGATCTCCATCAGCGGATTCCCAGGTACTTGTGCGTTTGCAAGGACAGTGACCAGCGCGGATTCTTCATGCAGTACTCCACTGCCGCCTCGGTGTGGCTATCCCGCTCTTGGTCGTCGAGGGGTTGAAGCCGGAATGAGCGGAAGTCCAGGTGTTCGAACTGCGCAGGGTCGCCACCTGCCTGGGGATAGACCAACTTCAGTTCGTCGCCGGAAGTCACCACCAGATCGGCGCCGATTTTCGGGCTGACGCAGAGCCAGTCCACTCCTGCTGGGGGAACACGGGTGCCATTCGTCTCCACGGCGACCTCGAACCCGCGGTGGTGAAGGGCATCGACAGCCGCTGCGTCCAACTGCAGCAACGGTTCGCCCCCCGTGCACACTACGAAGCGATTATCCTTGGCCTCCGACGGCCACGCCGCTTCCACTGCGTCAGCGAGTTCGTCGGGCGTGGCGAACCGCCCACCTCCCGTACCGTCGGTACCAACGAAATCCGTGTCGCAGAACTTGCAGATTGCCCGGGACCGATCTTTCTCCAGGCCGGTCCAGAGGTTGCATCGAGAGAAGCGGCAGAAGACGGCAGGCCGTCCGGCGTGGCTGCCCTCGCCCTGCAAGGTGTAGAAAACTTCCTTGATGAAGTAGGTCATGCGTTCACGTTTCGGTACGTCACGGGATCGGTGACACCGGCTTCAGAGAAACCCTTGAGCCGCAACAGGCAGGTATCGCAGCCACCACATGCCCGTCCCCGCTCGTCGGGGTCGTAGCAGCTCGATGTGATCGAGTAGTCGACTCCGAGGCGGAGGCCCTCGCGAATGATGTCCGCCTTGGACATCTCGATGAGCGGCGAGTGGAGGCGGAGCGGGGTTCCCCCTTCGACACCGGCCCTGGTGGCGAGGTTGGCCATCTTCTCGTACGCCGCCATGTACTCAGGTCGACAGTCTGGGTAGCCGCTGTAGTCGACCGCGGTCACGCCGGTAAAGATGTCTGTCGCGCCGACGACCTCGGCATAGGCGAGCGCGAAAGACAGGAAGATGGTGTTACGCGCCGGTACATAGGTCACCGGGATGCTGCTCGCGTCGATCTCGTTGACGTTGTCGTGTTTGGGCACCGAGATGTCCGACGTGAGCGCTGAACCACCGAAGGCGCGAAGGTCGATGTCGACGGTCTTGTGCCCGGCTGCCCCCAGCGTCTGGGTGACTCGTCGAGCTGCCTCCAACTCGACGCTGTGGCGCTGCCCGTATCGGAAGCTGAGTGCGTACGGGGTGAACCCCCGGTCCTTCGCGATGGCCAGTACCGTCGTCGAGTCGAGACCGCCGCTGAGCAGTACGATCGCCGGTCGTTCCATCGACGTCACCCCTTCAATTGGTGGATAGTGGGTCAAGATCATAACTGGCTAACTAAGCTGTAGAGTAAACCGCATTGGAAGTGAGTTACGGTCCAAGGGAGCCGGCGAGGCGTGAAGAAACTATCCGTGGTAGTGACCTGCACGGACCGTAAGATGCTCGTGCCACCTCCGGCTCTTCGTGTGGGCTCTCTCCCAGCGGGCACGGTGAGCAGCCGACTCAGCACTTGGACGGACCGGATCCGCGTCAGCACACACCGCACCCCGTTGAGCGGCCTGTACAAGGGCGAGCACTGGAAGCAAGCGCACACTGTGGTCGATGCAGCCACCCGAGCGGGGTTCGAACCAGAACTGTGGGTCGTGTCTGCAGGTCTGGGCTTGCAGTCCACTGTTGCCTCATTCCCGGCGTACGCCGCTACCTTCAGTCCCGGCCACGAAGACAGCGTCGCGTCGACGGGGGTCGACCGCCGGCTGTGGTGGAAGGGCGTCCAGGAGCGCCTCGGCGCGTCGACTCTCGCCGAATTGGGCTCCCGTAGCTCCATGCTCCTGGTGTTGTCCGAGGTCTATGGGAGTGTCTTGACGGCGGAGTTGCGCGAACTCGGTCAGGTTAGCAGTGACGCACTGCTCATCGGCGGGAGCGAGGACATACCCGGTGTGCAGCGCATACGGGCCAATGGATCGCTTCGCAAGGCGCTGGGCGGTACCCTCACCGGGCTGAATGCGCGGATGGCCAGTTCCTGGCTGACCCACTGCGAGGACGGTAGGTTGACCTCACCCACCACGACTGAGAAGTGGACACGGTGGGTTGAGCGCTCAACCCACCGCGAGACCTACAACCGCACGCCGATGACAGATGCAGAGGTCAAAGAGTTCATCCGTGCGTCGGCAGCTGAGCAACTCGGCATCTCGCGAACCAGGTTGCACCGGATGCTCAGGGAGAGCGGCAGGGCTTGCGAGCAGAAGAGGTTCGCCAACCTCTACTCCGAGACGATGGGAGAGCGGTGAACCTCAAGCGCAGGGCGTTGAAGGTGCATCAGCACCCGACAATCCCTCTGTACATCTTCACCCTTGCGGCCGAGGAAGTCTCGCTGATCTCCGACGTGGCGCGGATCTCCCGGGACGACGCTGGTCGGCTCCTCGGTTACCAGCGGCCCGAGAAGAAGCAGCACGTGAATCAAATCCTCGAGTACCTCGACGGCGATGAGGTGCTGTTTCCCAATGGGTTGATCATGGCGTTGCCCGACTCCGTCCGCTTTCGTTCCAGTCCTGGGCCTTCGGCCACCGACGGCCTGGCCACCAGTGGCACGCTCGAGATCCCACTCGCACAGACCCCCGATGAGCCCCGGCCAGCATGGATCGTGGACGGCCAGCAGCGGAGCCTAGCCCTCGCACGGACGAAGCGTGCGCGTCTGCCCGTGACGGTCGCCGGATTCGTGGCCGAGGACATCGCCACTCAGCGTGACCAGTTTCTGCGGGTGAACACGGTATCACCGCTGCCCGCCAACCTCGTGGCGGAACTGCTGCCCGAGGTGGGTACTGCTTTACCTGCGAAGCTGTCTGCCCGCAAGTTGCCGTCCGCCCTGGTCACGATGCTCAACCAGGATTCGGACTCGCCCTTCCGAGGGTTGATCAAGCGGCCGTCGACCAGTCCGGAACAGCGCGGCACCGCGGTCGTCACCGATAACAGCCTCACCGCCGCGGTCGAGGAGTCTCTGAACTCCTCCGCAGGTATCTTGTTCCTCTACCGCAACCTGTCGAACAGCACCATCGACACGGGTGCGATACGCAAGATCCTGGTCTCCTACTGGACCGCCGTGCAGTACACGTTCCCCGAAGCGTGGGGGCTGCCGCCGACCAAGAGCAGGCTGATGCACGGTGTCGGCATCAGGGCCATGGGGCGGCTTATGGACAAGATCGTCCCGAACGTGGACGTGGAAGCATCAGATGTTGTCGAGCGGATGAAGAAGGAACTGGCCTTGATCGCGGACCACTGTCACTGGACCAAGGGGCGGTGGGGTGAGTTGAACATCGCCTGGAACGAGCTCCAGAACACCCCGCGACACATCAGCGTCCTGTCCAACTTCATCATCCGTGTCTACGTCAAGTCACGGGTGAACGCGTCGTGAAGTTCTACTTCCCGGACAGTCAAGACCTCGTCAGCCCAACGTACGACTTCATCAACGACGAGTACCTACCTACCAGGGTCCGTCAGCGCGACGACGTATATGCGCACGAAGTGGTTACACCGTCTCCTTATGACGGTGTACTCGTCAGCAAGGCGATCGTCGATGGCTCGGTGAAGGGAGCGGGCAAGTACGCCGCACCCCAACGCGCACGGCTCTACCGTCTCGGGGTGCGCAAGTTCTTCAGGTTGCCCTCGGGCACCGCGAGCCTCGGCGACTGCGGCGCCTTCAACTACGTCGAGGAGGAGTACCCGCCGTACTCGGTCGACGAGGTGCTCGACTTCTACGACGAATGCGGCTTCGACTCGGGCGTTAGCATCGATCACGTCATCTTCGGCTACGTTCCCGGTGCGGGCGAGGGTGAAGCAGACCCCGCTTGGGTCAAGCGTCGGCATATTTCCCTGGACCTGGCCGAGAAGTTCCTGGCTGCCGTACAGGACCGCGACAGCCCGTTCGAACCGGTCGGTGCCGCGCAGGGGTGGAGCCCCGCCAGTTACGCGGACAGCGTGGCCCGGCTGCAGGAGATGGGGTACCTCAGGATCGCGCTCGGAGGCATGGTGCCGCTGAAGACCCACGAGATCGTGGCGTGTTTGGAAGAGATCTCGACCGTCCTGCGGCCGGGAACGCAGTTGCACCTGCTCGGGATCACCCGGTTGGAAAGCATGGAGCGCTTCGCCGATCTGGGCGTGACCAGCTTCGACAGCACGTCGGCTTTCCGGCAGTCGTTCATGGACGATCGGAACAACTACCACACTGCGGACGGCGCCTACACGGCCGTGCGCGTCCCCCAGGTCGACGGTAATCCTGCTTTGAAGCGAGCGATCCTGTCAGGAGCGGTGTCACAACGCGACGCCATACTCGCCGAACGAGAGTGCCTGAGCGCTCTGCGGGGCTACGACCAAGGTGTCGTCGACCTCGAGGACGTCATGGCAGCCTTGGCTGCTTACGAAGCGCTAGTGCTGGGCGAAAACCAGGCGAAGAAAAAGAGCTACCTCGTCCAGTATCGCAGGACGCTGGAGGCGCGCCCCTGGAAGTCCTGTTTCTGTGCGTTGTGCAAGGAGCACGGTATCGAGATAGCGATCTTCCGAGGTACGGAGCGGAACAAGCGGCGTGGGTTCCACAACCTGGCCGTCCTGGAAGCCAAGATGCGCAAGGTCGCCCCGCGACCGGTTCGCGGTGAGATCGTCCCCTCAACTAGGAGAGAAAGTGGCTGACAGGTACACCCTGCGACTCCCGGCCCTCGAGGTCCGGCAGGGGCGGCGACGGATCTACTGCTTCGCCGTCGACGGTAAGAAGCTACACAGCTTCGCGGCAGTGTCGCGCATCCGTCGTGACGATAGTGAGCAGTTGCAGGGCTACCAGCGTCCTGAGGTACTCAGCCACATCCGAGGTATCCGCAAGTACCTCGAGTCGGGCGGGGCGATGCTGCCCAACGCGATCGTCGTCGCCTTCGACGAGCGCGTGCAGTTCATCCCTTCCTTGATGGTTCCCTCTGACACGGTCGACTACTCAGTGCCGGGAGAGCTCGTCATCCCGGTGGACGAGAGCCTGCCCGAGGCGGAGAAACCGGCCTGGTTGGTCGACGGTCAGCAGCGCAGCGCCGCGATCCGTGACGCCGATGTCGCCGAGTTTCCTGTAGCAGTCGTTGGCTTCATCACCGACTCTGAGGAGGAGCAGCGTTCACAGTTCATCCTGGTCAACTCCACGAGGGCGTTGCCCAAGGGCCTCATCCATGAGTTGCTCCCCGACACCACCGGCCACTTGCCTGACGCGTACGTGCGTCGCCGGCTGCCGGCGCAGTTGATGACGCGCTTGAACGGCAAGCGCGAGAGTCCATTCTTTCGCATCATCGCGTCACCGACCGCTCCTGACGGCTACATCAAGGACAACAGCGTTCTTAAGATGGTCGAGCACAGCCTCTTCGAAGGAGCGCTGTACCAGTATCGCAACCCTGTTGACGGCACTGGTGATGTGGACCGGATGCTCACGCACTTGATAGGCTTTTGGTCTCTCGTGCGCGACGTTTTCCCTGAGGAGTGGAGCAAGCCTCCGCGTAGTTCACGACTCACCCATGGCGTAGGCATCCAGTCGCTCGGGTTTGTGATGGACACGTTGACGGAAGACGTGCCGGCCGAAGGGGTGAAGACCGTAGAGCTTCGGAGAAATCTCGAGAGCCTGCGTTCCCATGTGGCATGGACATCCGGCGTCTGGAAATTTAGCGACGGCGAGCGGCGTTGGAACAATCTGCAGAACACGCCGAATGATGTCCGACAATTGACCACCTATCTCTTGAAATTGGTGCGTAAATCACGGCGCTAATCTTCATGGCCTGGTGTAAAGACGCTGCATTGAGGAATGTGAATAGTTTGCTGCTAGTAGTCACGCTCATGTAGTCGACGAATGGCGTGCTCGACTGAATTGAAAGGCTGGTGGTGCAACTACTCTGGCTACCTGCTTCGAAGCGCGTCGTCTATCAATGGGTGGGTTCCGCTCGTCGCTCGTTGGTGCTTCCTCGGGCAACGCTGGGTAGGTAATCTGAGCAGTGGACCTTGGAGTTGACGGCGAAGTGGCGTTTAAGGTGGCAGTGGTGGTTGCGCCAGTGGAGGTAGTTGGCGATCGCTGTCTCGTGGAGCTGCGTGGTGGGGTAGCCGCTGTCGTCGAAGGTGAAGTAGTGGAGTGCGGTGAACTCGCACTCGATCCTGAAGTCTGAGTTCGATCGTCCGGGTCGCTTGCAGGTCTCGTCTTGCTAACTTCACCGCCTGCCCGTAACGCAAGCGCCCAGAAAGACGATCGTCTTCATATGGGCGTAGTAGTCCACCATGAACAGTGCTTAGGGTCGACATCGATTACGCTCGGTAACATGTTCTGGTGGCGGATGGCTGTGTGACGCGGGAGGGCGTAAACACGATGAGCATCGGCGGCAGAAGAATGTCCTGGCGCTTGTCTGATGGTCAGCGCGGGTGGTGGGCCTCTTGCACGGGGGCGCTGATCCTGCTGAGCGCGGGATGAACGCATGAATCAGTCCTTCGCTATTGGCGACCTCGTCACTTATCCCAATAGTCCCGGTGTCGGGACTATTGGCGAGATTTCAGGAACGCGGATAAAGGTGGACTTCTTCGCATCGGTGGCAATGCCGGTGGTGGAGTCTGTGTGGATCACTTCAAGCCGCTGTGTTCCCGCATTGCTCAACTCTGAAACTCGTGTGTACTGGCGCAATCCGGATAATGCCCGTTGGCTGCCGGGCAGAGTGACGGGCCGGGCGGGCAATAGGTACTTCGTCGCCTTTCCGAACCATCGGTTCGACTTTCCGATTCCGCAGGCCCAGTTGCGTATCAGGTGGGATGGCGGCCGAACGGACCCCGCTGCGGTCCTGGGTGTTGGTGCGCACGAATCTGGCTACTTCCGCAACACGCGCTTGCCGTTCCTGAGAGGGCTGATCGCCCAACGAGGGGCAAGTGTGAGCACCTCCAGCTTTCTGTCCTCTGCTGTCGAAATCTACCCCCATCAAGTGGATGCCGCACTTACGGTCCTGTCCGACCCCGTGCAACGTTACCTCTTGGCGGACGAGGTCGGCTTGGGCAAGACCGTCGAGGCCGGGTACGTCGTGCGACAGACGTTGATCGACAACCCGCGCGCCCGCGTTATCGTGCTTACGCCAGACAGTCTCCGCAGGCAGTGGGTAGAGGAGCTTCTCTCCAAGTTCTTCATCGACGACTTCCGCGAAGCGTCGGTTAAGTTCCGCTCGCACGAGGACCCGGCGACCTGGTCGGATTACCGCGGGTGGGACCTGCTCGTCGTGGATGAAGCGCATCGCTTGAGTCAAGTGGAAGCTCCGTCCGAAGGCGCTTATCCTGAATTGCAGGCCTTGGCGCATTCCGTTGAGAAATTGCTCCTCATCTCGGCGACGCCGACGACGTCCCACTACAAGACACACTTGGGCCTGCTCCACCTGCTAGACCCCACGCTCTACTCCTGGGACGACGTGGACCGGTTTGAGAAAATGTACGAGTGCAGGCGCGCGCTGGCCGACAGTGTCTACTCCCTCGACGCTCAATACCCCGTCTACCTGGCCACGTCGATCGACCACATCCGTGAGGTGCTGGTTGTAGCCGACCCCCAGTTCGAAGAGTTGTGTACGCGGGTCCTCGAACTGATAGGCGATGACTACGAGTTGCGTGAGGGCGTCGCGCAAACGGAGTTGGAGACGCGGGTGGAGGAACTCCGCGCCCACGTGAGCGAAACCTACCGACTGCACCGGAGGGTCATCCGACATCGGCGAGCGAATGTGCTAGTGGAACAGCCAGATGCGGAATTTCCCAGTTATGAGGTCCGGGGAAGGCAGTCGCCCACTGTGCTGACCCTCGATTCGGAGGTGCACGACACCGCGGAGAACGCAGTGCTCGACTGGTGCTATCAGACAACGGACCATCTGCCGCAAACCGAGCCCAGCGGTGGGAACCAGGAATCCGGTGGCGTTCTGAGGATTCTGGTCTCGCGCAGTGGGATCATGTTGGATGACCTTCTCGACACCTTGCGCTGGAGGATTCGCGCCGACCGGCGCGCTGCCGACCGCGCTCAACTCTCCTACGGGGAGCAGCGCGCCCTTCGTGCGGCGCCCGTCCTGCCGTTCGAGCCGCGGTTGCTGGCAGACCTCGACGGGCAGTACACCGCCGAAGTGCGGGAGTCCGCACTCAATCTACTTTGCCGACCTTTGTTGGACGTGTTGCGCAAGTACCGGCGGACGGTCGTGTTCTGCGGCCCCGGACAACTCGGACCGATGTTCGCGGACCACCTGCGCAAGCGATTCCCGAAAATCGTGCTTGCCGAGCATACGAGTCGCGTGAGCCCTGAAGAAGCCCACGAGGCGGTATGCGCGTGGGCCGCCCCGCTTGAGCCTCGGAGTCCTGCTCGGCTCCTGGTCGTGGACGGTTCCGGTGAGGACGGGCTGAACCTCCAACTCGCCGAAGCCGCTTTCCATCTGAGGGCGCCCTGGTCGCCGAACCAGTTCGAGCAACGACTCGGGAGGCTCGACCGCTATCGGAGCGTGGACGCGGTTCGCCAATCTCGTCCCGCTGACCAGTACCGTCTCACCTCAGCGCAGGGCGAGGTGACCTTCCTGGACGCGTGGGTCGAGTTGTTGCTCGATGGATACGGGCTCTTCCGAGAGTCGGTGTCCACCCTCCAAGACGCCATCGCCGACAGCATTGACAACGTCTGGGCACACGGGCTGGCGAGAGGTCCCGCAGGGCTCCACGCTCGGAAGGAGGCAGTGCGCTCGGCGCTCACCGAGGCGCGCGAGGAGATAGAGAAGATGGACCTGCTCGAATCCATCCACCACGTCGCGATCCAGGAGACGAGCGTTGCGGTCGAGTTGAATCGGTTCGAGACGGACTGGCGAACCTGGGACGCGGCACTGTCCGGGTTCACCTCCGAGACCGACGGCGGCATCCGGCTGCGCCGCCGGCCCAGCAAGGGCACGCAGGTGGCGTTTGACCTGCCCGGTTCTCGACCGCTCGTTGATCCGCGCCATTGGCAACGGGCTGTCTCTCGCCTGAGTCGACCGAGCGTCGAAGGCGTGTTCAACAGGTCTACCGCTCTCAAACAACCCGGTACCCGACTCTTCCGTTCGGGCAATCCGCTGACGGACGCCCTTGCGTACTGGGCCTGGAGCGACGACCGTGGACAGGCGACGGCATTTAGCAGGCCGTACGTCCATCTGAGGGGCGGCGCCGATCCGTACTTCGGCTTCGACTATCTCGTGGAGGCCGACATCGCCTCTGCCACAGCGTTGGTGGCCGAGCACGCGCAGGCGAAGCAGGCTTTACGGCGCCAGGCAGATAGGGTCCTCGCCCCGTTCACGGTCCGAGTGTGGATCCACGCGTTCAGTGGCGAACCGGTCGTCGCCGACGCCCAGCGGCAGTGGTTGGACCAGCCCTACGACAAGGACAGATTACGAGATCGCAACTACAGCGGTGAGCGGCTGCGCGAACTGTTCGACATCTTTGGCGGTCCGCACGAATACCAGGTCGCAACAGCGGCTGCGGAGAAGGCGAGCCGTGAGCACATGGCCGCCGTGACTGACTTGCGCAGGCTCTGCGACGAAGCACGAGCCACTGCTGAGCAGCGGGTGGCCATTGCCCAGGCCCAGGCCCAGGCGCGTAGCGCCGCCGGCCACCTTGTGGGTGACTTGGAGAGTTATCTCGTCGACACGGCCGTCACGGCAGCGCTCGTGGGCGGTTTGTCGCACCCGGCGACCCGACTGATCGCGGCGGTGTGCCTGGTGCGCGTTCCGGGGGTGCTCCGTGCCCGATGACAGTTGGTACGCCGCACAGCGGATGCTTCAAAGTTGGCCTAAGTTGCACGAGGCGGCCGCATTCACCGGGACATCACGGCGGTTGGCTGATGCCCTGCGGGGCGTCGCCGATGGCTCAGCGGGGCGCCTGGACGTGGTCGTGCTTGTCCGCCAGGTTCTGTTGGAGGCCGCAGCGGGGAGCAATGGATCTCCGCTCGCGGTTCCTCTCGATGAACGTCTGCCGAGTAAGCGTGAGTGGGAGAGGGCTGGGTGCAGCGTACTGTCCGGCCCGGGCGATGAACTGCGAGTCTGGGCAGAGGAGTGGACGCCGGAGTCCGAGAAGTCGTCGAAGGAGGCGCGGAACGCCGCTCTCGATGATATGCGCGAAGTTTACCGCGGACTCCAGTCGGAAACGCGGCGAACTTTGAATGGCCCCCCTGCCGACCCTTTTTGGACGGCGGCGCTGGGGCCGGACTACACCCATTACCGGTCTCCGGGGCAGCAGCAGGCAGCACGGTCGGTCTTGTCGGCACCGGCCGGCAGCACGACCGTGGTTTGCCTGCCGACCGGACACGGCAAGACGGAGACGGTGCTCGCCACGGCGTTTCTGGGGCAGCGGCCCGGGTTGACGCTGGTCGTCGTTCCCACGGTGGTGCTGGCTCTCGACCTCGAGCGGCGCGTGCAGTGGATGACCGGCACGACCGATCCCTGTGCTTACAGTGGGGGCTTGAGCCTGGAGGAGAAGCAGCGGATCACCGAGAACATCCGCGCCGGGCGTCAGCGAGTACTGTTCACCTCGCCGGAAGCGGTCGCTACCGGCCTTGCGCTCCATCTGGAGGCGGCTGCCGAGGCGGGCATGTTCCGAACGCTGGTGCTCGACGAGGCGCACCTCGTGGAGCAGTGGGGCAACAACTTCAGACCGCAGTTCCAGACGATCGCAAGCCAGTTGCGCACCTGGCGCCTCCAAGCCCCGGAGGGCTTGGCGCCTCGCTTGGTGGCGCTCAGCGCCACCCTCACCGGGCCGCAACTGGAGGCGATCACCCAGCTGTTCGGCGGCTTGGGTCGGACGAGCATCGTCTGGGCCGCTCAGATCCGCACCGAGCCCAGCTTCTACGTCGACCGGTTCCGTAGGGCCGCCGATCGTGATGCCGCGGTGCTGACGGCAGTGTCGAGGCTCCCGCGCCCCTTGGCGCTATACGTCTCCACTAAGCAAGATGCGCGCGAATGGGTTCTCAAGCTGCGGTCGGTGGGTTTCTCCCGGGTTATCTCCGTCACAGGCGACTCCGGTACGGAAGAGCGGCGCGACGCCTTGGAGGGATGGGGCGGGACGACTGCCACCGGGACTTGCCCCACTAGGTTCGATGTCGTCGTGGGCACCTCGGCCTTCGGTTTGGGGATCGACCTCCCGGATGTGCGGACCGTGGTGCATGCGTGCTTGCCGGAGACGGTCGACCGCTACTACCAGGAGGTTGGCAGAGGGGGACGGGATGGGAGGCCGTCGACCGCCTACATGGCCACTGCCGAGCGCGACGAATCGATCGCGAGAAAGTTGAACGCCCAGACGATCATCGGCTCGACCAAGGCGTGGAGCCGGTGGGACGCGATGTTCCGCCAATGCAGGCACGACGACGGCCAGGTGGTTTTCGACTTGGACCTCGACAGCCGCCCGCCCCACGTCTCGGAAACAGGGGAGAAGAACCGAATCTGGAACGTGCGGACGCTCAACCTGATGGTTCGCTCAGGACTGATCGAGTTGCACCCGCCCACTCGCCTTGTCCGCGACGCGGAGGAGGATGATGCTCAGTGGGAGATCCGCCTGCGTGACCATTTCTCGGAGCTCGCCATGCGGGCACGGGTCTCGATTCACGGGCAGACGAACGATCGGGCGCACTTCGACCTGCGAATCGAGGAAGTGCGTCAGGTGATCATGAAAGGTCAATGGGCCGCGCTGCAGCGGTTGCGAAACGCTATGTCCGGTGATCGCTGCACAGGTAAGGAGTTGGCGGACTACTACACGACCACCTATCGCGGGACCGAATTCGGCACGGCAGCGGCGTGTCGGGGGTGCCCGCACTGCAGGCGCAGTGGTCCTGCAGACAATGGTTTCTACTGCACCCCTTGGGAACCAATCCCTGGCGTCGCCTGGCCTCTCAACGAGAAGGATGACCCTCTCTCCAGATTCCGTTCGGCACGAACTTCGCTGCTTAGCATCTGGTGGAGCAGTGAAACTGAACGCAAGAACCTCGTTCCCGGCGTGGTGAGCGGCTTGTGCAAGCGGGGAATGGTCGTTGTGGGAGGCCCCGGGTTCACCGATGCCGAGGCGGCCGATATTCAGCGCATGGCGCTACCGCACCCGGTGATCTTCGACGCCGACGGACTTCTCCTGATGGCTGGCGACATCTCTCTCGTCTGGGTGACTGACGGCGGTGGAGGTTGGGATCCACTGGTCGAAGCGCGTCTCGACGGACCAGCGATCACCTATCTGATCCACCCACGTGACTTGCCGCACCCCTACAAACCAGGTTCGTTTAGTGATATCCATCCGGCCGCTATCCCGGTCGAAGTAGCAGGAAGGGCTCTGTGAAGTGAGCCTGTTGAACGTCGAAGCTCCACTGCCTCAGTACCTCATAGTGGCTCTGCGGTTTCTCGCGCATGTGGGCAAGTCCATTGGTGAGGACCAGGCGCGGGCGTTGCTCTGCCCACCGGGCGTCAGTGGTCAGAAGGTTGTCGACTCCGCGCTGTCCACCCTGGTGTCACTTGAACTGATCAGCCGCGAGAACGGCGCGCTGGATTTGGCGGTCGCGGTCACACCGCAGCACGACAGCGTCGTCGACGCGCTGCGCAAGGCGATCCTCGCCCCGGAAAACAACACCGGCCTCGGTGAGGATGCAGGGCAATCCGGCCCCCGTGACCTGGTCCGAGCCCTGTGTTGGTTCTTGACAATCGATCCGACGACTGAGGCGTTGGGGTGGTCAGAGGTGCAACGCCGGCAGGGTCACAGCCTCAAAGCAGACTTGGGGGATCCCATCAAGAATGACACCCGATGGAATCCCTTTTGCTCGTGGGCAAGTGTCCTTGGCTTCTGCACACCGGCACTGATTAGTGCCGCAGACGGTTTGACGGGGGCCCGGCTCACTCCCGATTGCACTACTGCCGTGCGCCGCGCCGCGTCGACTCACTGGAAACCGGGAGAGTCGCTGGAACCGGAGGTCGCGTTGAGGGAACTGCGCGAGGCATTACCTGTGCTCCCTGGCGGTTTGTACTCGACGTCGGTGGGGTTGGAGTCCCCTCGAGCCAACCACGCTGGTGCTGCCCTCTCATTCGCGTTGCTGCGCGCGCATGACGAGAAGTGGTTGCGGCTGGAGCAGAACGACGACGCTCGATCGCTGCTCTACCTTGAAGACCCCGACCAACCTGGCTACCCCCGGACGTTCAGTTCGGTTACCGTTCTGGAGGTGCCCCGTGGGTGACCTGGCGGGCTACCTGTGCTGGACTCCCGATTCCGCGGCCTCGCGCATCAGCACTGAGGCGGTGATTCCGTCGTCGTCGTTGTTCCTCGCCACGCACACCCCCCTACGCATCAGCCGTGCGCGGCTTGTTCAACGCGGTCTAGTAGAGTCTGGTGACTTCGTCGATGAGCATGTCGTCCTCGAGGAATTCACGAACCGCAAGGCAGACAGCGGCGCCTTGATGATGCCACTGGTTGGCGAGTCGGGCTCGGGCAAGTCGCACCTGGTGCGCTGGGTACGTGAGCACTTGAAGCCGGCTTCGCATCAGAAGGTCATCTACCTGGAGAAGACGCAGACCAGCCTCAGGGCGGTCATCACCGCGTTGCTCTCGGATGTCGACGACGCCTCGCTCGACGCGCTGAAGCGGGAAGTTCACTCGTTCAGTACGCAGGTCGACTCAGCCGCTTTAGCGCGTAGAATCGTTAATTCGCTGAACGAGTCTTTGGCCAACACCAAACCCGTCGGTCTTCCAACGCTGGAGCGTGGGCTGGTCGGACCCAATGGGCTGGCGCTCATCCTGCAGGATCCCCTGTTTCAGAGTTATTTGCTGGATCCTGCGGGATTTATTGCCCAACTCGCGGAACAGTTGCTCCGCGATCGCGAGGGCGAGTCCGTGGAACGTCCCCGGGGCTTCACAGTCGAAGACCTGCCTCTCAAGGTCAACGACGTGCGGTCGGCGGCCGACAAGTCCAGGAGGCTCGTCGGGATGATCAACACCATGCCCGGGCTGAAGGGCGCCGCCGTCGGGCTGCTGAACAGCCACTTGGAGGCGGCGCTCCGCTCGGCGGCTAATCTCACCACAGGCCGTCTCACCGACGCGTTCTTGAAGGTGCGCAAGGCGTACGCCGCCCAGGGGCGGGAGATTCTTCTGCTCATCGAGGACTTCGCTCTGATCCAAGGTGTGCAGGGGGAACTACTCGACGCCCTTACCGAGCCCGCCGTGCGCGAGGGTGACGTGCGTCTGGCACCCATCAGGACGCTCATGGCCGTAACTACCGGCTATTTCACCGACGTGCTACCCGAGACGGCCTTGACCAGGATCGGTGCCGCCAGCGGCGGGCACGTCTTCCGGTTGGACGTGACCTTTAGCAGGCGTGAGGACGAGGCCTCGCAGGTAGCGTCGTTCGTAGGCCGCTACCTCAATGTGGCCCGCGTCGGCGGCGCGACGCAGGAACTCGGTATAGCGGAATTGCAGAAGAACCAGTGCGAAAAATGTATGTATCGCGCCGAGTGTCACGAGCGGTTCGGCGTGTCGCCGGAAGGATACGGTCTCTACCCCTTCAACCGTTCGGCCCTGGTTCGCATGGTCCACTCCACGGCGGACAAACCGGACTCATTCGTTCCGCGCGCAGTGCTGGGCAAGGTTGTTCGACCGGTTCTTATCGAGCATGCGCGGTCGATCGAGGAAGGTACGTTCCCCGACGACGGCGCGCGCTTGCGGTTCCCCCGCGCAGTGCAAGACGCCGCTCTCGGCACGGAGGTGTCGAGCGTGGTCGAGTTGGATGACGAGTCCGACACCGACCGCCACAAGTTCGTTCTGGAGTTCTGGGGAAACGCGCCGTCTGCGCTCCAGGAGATGAACGACGGCATCCTGCGGACGTTCCGGTTGCGCCCGATCACCACGCTGACGCCGAAGCCAGATGAGGATGGATCGAGGAAGCGTCCGCAGCCCGACTGGATTCCCGCGGAAGGCGCCAACGATGAGTCCGAACTCCGCCCGTCGCCGAAGAGGCAACCGAAGATTGATGCGATCGAGCTCTGGGCCGGCCGCGGCGAGAAGCTTGAGCAGCGAGTGGCCAACGACTTGCGCAAGCTCATCGTCGAAGCGGTCTACCGGCGGTTCCTGTGGACCGACCCGCCGATGCGCGAGTGGAACAAGACGGTCGTCGATAAGGCTTGGCCTGCCAGTTCGAGAACGGTCTCGATTGAAGATGCCTACGGCGAGAAAATCGGTGATTCTGCGCCGATCCGCTTCGAGCGCAAAGCGGTGATCGGCCAGTTTTTCCAAGGACTGGTGCGGCTGCGGGACTCTGGTCGGACTCGTGCGGTCGACCTCCGCAGGCTTGCGCGCATCGCCGAATCCGGAGCGTCACAGTTCGCGGGCGCAGTGGAGAGGTACGGCGACATCTCCGACGACCACCTGGTCATCGGTATGCGGGCCGCCCTACTGGGTGGTGTGCTTGCCGGCCGCGCCTGGCCCGGCATGGGCGAAACGGAGTTGTTCGCGGTCGTTTTCGACGAAGGGCGCGATTGGACGCGAACGGATTCCGATTCGCGGACTGCTGCGTGGAAAGAGTCGTTGGAAGGGCACAGGGCGATGCGTCCTGGGTTGGTTCAAGTTTTGCGCAATAGCTTGGGAGTGGCCCAGGGTAACACTGGCGAGATCCGCATGATCGACGCCGCCCGCGCGTTGCCGCTGCTCAGGCAGGCCGTCTCGGAGTGGCGATGGCGGCCGGAGACGACGCCGAACTGGCTCCAGGGCGTTGTCGGGTTCTCCAACCTCGACGCTTGGGTGACAGCACAAGTCGTGGCTCTGCAGGCGAAGATCGAACGAATTCGGACATTTCTACCGGAGCGTACGAGTGGTCCAGAAACAATAGAGGCGGTTCGAGTGGCGCTGGACGAAGCTCCTCGGGTGGGGCTTGGTCCCACGAGTCGGGAGGAGGACACCCGCCTTCGTGAGCTGATCAGAAGGGCGCAGGAAGCAGACTGGCGCGTAGTGAATGTGCTCGAGAAGGAGTTCGATCGCCTGTCGAGTGCCAATGTGACCGATGACAAGCGGTACACATCGGCTCTCAAGGTCGCCGCAGTAGACCGGGGCCCGTTCTTGGAAATCATCCTCGAGTTCCTGACCGTGGCGGACCGCTGGCTGTCGGTCAAGCTCCCGGAAGCGAGGAATCGGACCTCGACCGCGGGGGATGCCGCGGTGCGCGCCGTGCAGGAAGCATTGACGACCTGGTCTGCCGTCGGTATGGAGGGTGCTTGAGATGGCCACCGATGGATCAGTCCTCGGGCGGGCGCTCGATATGCAGGCTCAAGTTCGTCGCCTCGACGCGGATGCCAGCCTGGAGCAGGCGGCAAAAAGCACGGCCCAGCGCGTGCGTGAACTCGAATCCGCGCTGGCTGACCTCGCTTCCGCGGTTCGGCTCGCGCGGGCGCTGACCAGGTACTCCGGAACAGAGGTGGCCCTCGGTGACATTCATGGCGGCCTGCCCGAACTACAGCGGCAGGCGTCCGCCGGCCTGCCGAAGGATCGAACTGTCGACACGGCGAGGAGACGGGTGTCCGCGTCCGTTACCGGCTTGGCGGACCGATGTCAAGAGGCATGGCGGGCTTGGACGGCTGCGGCATTCGCCGACATCCCCACGAATCAGATAGCCGGGCTGGACTCCGCGCACCAACGGGCAGTCCGGGTCATGATCGACGAACTCGGTCGTCTGCGCAAGAAGCCGAGGCCCATGTTGGTGGACGTAGTGGACTTCGGCACTAAACATGCTGACGTGCTGGAGGAACTGGCTGCCGCAGCCGATACATCGGACGAGTTGTTGGCGCTCTTGGCGCGAGTTGACAACCAGCCGGTCACACTTCGCGATATAACCGATGAGGACATCGCTCTGCTGCGAGAACACGGCATGGATGGCGAGATCGAGATGAGGAGGAAGCAGGGGTGACCCTCGATCCCGGCGGCACGTTCGTCGGAGAACTGCTCAACGGCCTTGAAAACCTCGAACTCCCCCTCCTCTCCTGGGGCGTCACCAGCGGGGCGTTGTCCGAGGACGAGGTTCTTAACACGGTCGGAACCGCCTTGGCGCGACGTCCGGACGCTCCGCACGGCCTCGCCACCTCGGAAGTCGTGCAAGGGCTTATCAACGCCGGTTTGCTTTTCCCCATCCCCAAGAGCAACCCGCCGACTTACCGGACGCGCATGGCGGAGTCCCTTCGTCTGTTGGCGCAACTGCGGCAGCTCTTCCCCCCTCGAGACACGGACTTCGACCGGGATCCCTGGTGGCAGCGGTACAAGCCATTGGTGGCCGACTACCGCTTACACGTGGCCGATCGTCGGTACCCGAAGCGAAACATCCCTTTAGCTTCGGCGTTGGCGGAGCTGACGCGGGCACCGGGGTGGGATGCGGTCGCGCATGCGACGGTTTCGGCTCAAGTGGGGGACCGGGATCTCGCCCAGTTCCAAGTCGACGCCACCTCGGCTGTGCTGTCCGCGCTGCGGTCCCAGAGGCATCGCGGCGTTGTGGTCGGCGCGGGTACCGGAAGTGGCAAGACGCTGGCGTTTTACCTTCCGGCCTTCACCGCGATTCGCCAGTGGATGATGAGGGGCGGCGGTGGGGTCCATACGCTCGCGTTGTACCCCAGGACGGAACTGCTTCGCGACCAGTTGCGGGATGCCCTCCAAAGCGTCGAAAACGTCGAGTCTGCAGATGTCCCAGCGGGGCGTCGTCCACTGCGGGTCGGAGTGCTGTACGGCGACACCCCGCAGTCGGGTGAGCAGTTGGAGCAGCGTCTGGACACCTGGTACAAGAACTGGGAGAAGCAGCGCGACGGTTTAATCTGTCCATTCCTCTCCTGCCCGGCGTGCGAGCGAGGCAAGCTCAAGTGGGCCGACCGCGATCGCACGCGAGGCGTCGAGCAGCTTGTCTGCGTCACTTGCAGGCACAGGGTGGAGGACGGCCGCTTGGCTCTCACCCGCAGGTCGTTGCTGGACAACCCGCCGGACCTGCTGTTCACCACGACCGAGATGCTGAATCGCACGAGCACGGATCCCGGACTCGGCCGACTCCTCGGATGGACCGGACGAGGTCCTGCGCTGGTGCTGCTCGACGAGGTCCACACCTATTCCGGGACGCACGGGGCGCAGACGGGTCTGCTGCTTCGCCGGTGGCGCCACGCGGTCGGCAGGGCCATGACGTTCGTTGGGCTGAGCGCAACCCTGCGTGATGCCGGAGCGTTCTTCGCCGAATTGGTCGGGCTGCCGGTCGACAGCGTCACGCATATCGAGCCACATTCCGCCGACATGGAGGAGGAAGGACGAGAGTACGCGATCGCCGTGCGCAGCGATCCCGTGTCCGGAGCAAGTGTGCTGTCCACGTCCATTCAGACTGCCATGCTGTTCGGTCGCGTCCTGCAAGCAGATGACCGACAGAGCTCACCCTTCGGCTCGACGGGCTTCCTGTTCACCGACGACTTGGACGTCTCCAACCGCTTGTTCAACGACTTGCGCGAAGCCGAAGGTGGGCAGCGCCGCTCCGGCACTCCGGGGCGGAGGCCGGTTTTGGCCGGTTTGCGGGCCTCGGACTACGCCCAGCCGGATGCTCGCTACGCCGACGGGCAGTCATGGGACGTGGTGGAGCGGATCGGACACGTTCTCGGCCGTCATCAGGGAGCTACGCGGCCGCTATCCATTGCCCGCACGACCTCGCAAGACACCGGTGTCGACTCCCACGCTTCGCTCATCGTCGCGACCGCCGCCCTGGAAGTCGGATTCAACGATCCGCGGGTCGGGTTGGTGCTGCAGCACAAGGCACCGCACGACGCGGCTTCGTTCGTCCAGCGACGTGGTCGGGCGGGCAGGCGCCGCGGAACCCGACCGATCACCGTGGTGGTGCTGTCCGAGTATGGGCGGGACCGGCTCATGTACCAGGGATACGACACTCTCTTCGATCCAGAGATCGCGGCACGCGGCCTTCCCGTCACGAATCGGCACGTCCAAAAGATCCAGGCGACACAGTCGATGTTCGACTGGCTCTCGCGCTCCTACCGCGAACGATTCCCGTGGTCGGACCTACGTCGGACACTCCAACCGCCGCGATCACGTGAGGACGCGGAAGCGAACGCAGCGCAATGGTCTTGGCTGGTAGAGCGGCTGACGTCGTTGTTGACGGAGGACAGCAACCAGGACGCCTTGGCGCAGCACCTCAGGAAGGCCCTTCAACTCGACAGCGACTCCGTACAAGCGCTGCTATGGGAGCAGCCCAGGTCACTGCTACTTGCGGTTGTGCCCACCGTCTTGCGAAGGTTGGAGAGCCGTTGGGAGTCGATGCGCGCAGACCCCGGCAAGGTGCCTGGTAGCTTCCTTCCCGAGTTCGTGACCAAGGCGCTGTTCGAGCCGCTCAACCTTCCCGAGGTGGCGCTCGACTTGCCATTCTCCGCTGAGCGAGACGAGTATTTGCCCATTGGGAAGGCCCTACGCGAGGCGGTGCCGGGTCGGGTCAGCATGCGGTACGGCTACCAGCAAGACGATCACCGTACGTGGATCCCGCTGCCTGTCGAGGGCGATTCGACCGTCGACCTGGACACAATTGCTCCGGATGCCCCGGTCGTCGGCCAGTGGCAGCCGTGGGGGGACGCCGGCGAGTCGTATCGCGTGCTGCGGCCAACTACGCTGAAGCTGAGCGAACCGCCTCCGGAGATCAAGGACAGCTCGCAAGGCTACCCGCGCTGGATGTCGCAGGTGGTGGTCTCACCGCACGGCCTCCTCCTGGCCGACACGCCGAAGTCCTCCCCGTGGGGTGAACGTATTCGGTCGGTCGGTTTCGCGACGCACGCCGCCGGAAACTCAGTCATGATGCGAAGGTGGACGCCGGGCGCGCAGTGCGACGTCAGCACGGCGTCCGGCACAGAACGCCGGAACGTTACCTACATCCATAACGAGATGCCTGCGGCCCTCGGCTTCGAGCTCGATGTCGACGGTATGTGCATCGAGGTGGCGCCATTGGACACGGCGGATGCCACCGTCCTCCGCCACCTTCGTTCGCCGCAGTGGCGCTCGCTAGCTTTCCAACGGGCCGTGACGGAGAACCCCGAACTTTTCGATTCGACGAACCACTTCCAGCGCACCTGGCTGGCGCTCGTGTACTTCACTACCTACTCACTGGCGGGCGCCGGCTCCGAGGCCGTCCCGCAGGAGTTATGGAACCAGCTTCGGGACGGGTCCTGGCGTGACAACCTCCAACAAGTATTGGCGGTTCTCTACCGCAACGACGCGTTGACTGCGAGCGGACAACCTAAGGTGACCGACCGTCTGCTTCACGACCTGACCGAACTGAGCCGGGAACCGGCCGTCATTGACGCCCTCAACGACGCAGGGAAGTTGCTGTTTGTCGAGGACGTGGACAACCGCACCCTCCATCTCGCCCGTCGCGCCTACCTGGACACCGTGGCCTCGGCGATCCTCGGCGCCGCGTTCCGGGCCTGCCGCGACGCGGCAGAACAAGATCTGGTCGTCGATATCGTCCCTGGTCTGGACGAGAACGCCGGCGCAACGGTGTGGTTGACCGAGACCGGCGTCGGAGGTGTCGGCGTCGTTGAGCGCCTGGCCGAGTTCTACGCCAAGGACCCGGGCCGGTTCTGGTCGATGGTGTCGGGGATGCTCCGACCGGGTGAGTTCGAGAACACCGACGCGGCGCTTACCCACCTTGTTGAGCACGTGACCTCCGATCCCCGAAGCACCGCGACGCGGGCGGTGGCGGACATGCGGGCCGCGAAGTCGGCCTATGACAGCGAGAAGGCCTTACGCGACCTGCGCACCGCCTGGGCGGATTTGGACGGGCCAGTCACACGGGCGTCGATGGCTGCACTGTCCATCCGGCTGCTGCGACCGGGCAGTTCCCCGCAGACCGACCGCACCGCGGCCGACCTGATCTCCACCTGGTCGGCCCTGGAAGAGCGGTTAGGCGTGGAGATCGATGCGCGTGTCCTGGCCTACGCCGTGGGCTCCGGACGCCTAGAGGTCGGCTCGGCAGGAACCCGGCTCAACGCCGACCAGGTCTTCGGCATTCTGTGGCCGCGCGGAGCCCACGTGCGCAACCAACACCTAGAGAACTACCAACCCTATCTTCCTTATGACACCCCAGTGATCCACGACCGACTCCTGGTCGCTGCGGCGCACGACGAGCACCTCCCGGTGATCCCGCTCGACTCGCCAGCCTGGCAACAGCGCTACCGCGTCGAGTTGCCGCAGTTCGGGGCGGTGTGGCTCAGTTGCTCGACGGACGACCGACGCACCCTCGGCCGCGCGATGGCGATGATCCCTGCGCTGCCTGTCGACACCGACGTCCTCCGGGTGTACGGCACGATCACCGAGACGGTCCGACACGGCCGGGAGTCCCGGGTCCGGGTGGAATTGCGCGAGAGTGGGCGATGAGCGGACTCGAGAGAACTGTGCGGACGGGACCGAAGCTGCGGTTGAGCGCCGATACCATCCTGGCGGACGCCCTGCTCTCCGAGTTGGTCGCACCTGGACCCGTGCTCTGGGTCGTCTCGGCGTGGATCAGCAACGTCGAAGTGCTCGACAATACCCTCGGCGCGTTCTCCGCCGTGCTGGGGGACGAGCGGGTCAGCCGATACCGGCTCGCGGACGTCCTTGCCCGGGTCGCCCGAGCTGGGAGCCAGGTACGCGTCGTAACGCGCCCGACTCCGCACAACCAACTGTTTGTCGACCAGGTGAGGACCATCGTGGGCATCGACGCTGACCTGGCGGTCGTCTTCGACCCCGTCGAGCACGAGAAAACCGTGTGCGGACGTGACTGGATGATCAGCGGCTCGATGAACTTCACCGCCAGCGGAATCGGAACCAACGAGGAGTCCGTCCGGTACGTAATCGACGATGCGGAGGTTGCCCAAGCGCGGTTGGACTTCGCCGCCAGGTGGGGTGGAAACCGGTGATTCCATCGTCGACCGGTTCCGCGACACGGCTCCGCGACATTGAGACTTTTCTCCAGGCATTCTTCGGCTCGGGTAACGATGCGGACGACTATCCAGGGGCGACCGAAAGCTTCAAGCGGGTCGTGCGCCTCGACGACGGCACCCCCATCGTCCTGCCGCGTTTCGTGGCCAGCAGCCAGGAAGCCACGATGTACGTGATCGCGGACAACCCGGAACTCGCTCCTCACGTCCCCGACCTGATCAACGCGTTCGCCGGCCCGACGTACTGCAAAACAGCGGAACTGGTTCCGGTCAACCTCGATCCAGCCGATCCGGTCGAGGCGGCGATTCTGGAGCACTACGGCTCGGTCGCCGACACTTATGTCATCACCGCAGGCACGAACCCTCGACATCGCCGGAACCTGCGCAACGCCCTTCAGCGGATGCAGTCAACTGTGTCGAGGCGTCCGAGGCGTCACTGGCAGTTGGACAAGCCACTCGGGCGTCTGCTCGGGGAATTCGACGCGGCGCTGGCCGCGGGCGGCGAGGCGACGTCCGCGCACATCTTGGCCCAGATTGTGGCGAAGGGCGGCTTGACCGCCAGCAATCTGGCTCACCTGCGGATCAAGCGCCTCGACCGGCTGGGGCGTAGCAGCGAGTTGCTGGCGCTACCTGAGTTGCCCGGGGTGCTCCTTCAAGACCCGCCTGTGCGCGTTCGAGAAGCAGTCCTCAACGCCGTCCACCAAACCGTTCTGGCAGAGTTGCTGGACCTCGGCAACATCACTGCAGCTTGGGAGAACCTACGCGACCTCGAACCGGTATTGCCCCTGCCGGTGCATGATCCGCCAACTCTTTATGGTGGCCAAGCGGCGGCGGTTCTGCTCGTGGCCGCGATCGGCCGGCGCGACCACGACGTACTGGCGACCGCGATCGCAACGCGTGGCTCATGGCCTGACGAAGAGTTGCCGGGTGTTCTGTGGAGCCACATCCAGGGCATTCTCGATGCGTCGACACCGCCCTCCCCTGCCTCGCACGAGAAGAGAGCAGGTGTCACCCCCACGATTCCGGACGACCAGCAGTTGGCCGGCTGGGTGGACTTCCTGACCGCCGTCGTCCGGCTCGATGCACGTGTGCCGAAGGTGATCAGCGACGGTAGATGGTATTCGTGGCCGCCACTCGAACAGGAAGACGCACGTGTGCGGGACCTGTTGGTGACGCTGAAGGACCACGAGTGGCTGGAAGTCTGGCAGGTGGTCAGCGTCATCATCGACGCGGTCGGAGATGATGGTGTCGCGCCGGACAGTTCGGCAGAGTTGATCGGCGCGGCGCTTACGCTCGACCGCTTGAGCCGTAGTGATCTGCTCTCGCTCTACGCATTGACCGAGATCTTCCTTCGATCGGCCCCGAACCGGTCACGGTACGTCGACCTGCTCGACGGGCTGCGGGCGTCGGCGACGCAATGGGCAGGGGTGCAAACCAGCGACATCGTTCTGGACTTCGCCGATCGGTTGGTCGTCGCGGCCTGCCCTGATAGTGGCGCTCGAACCGACGCCGCCATCGCCCTGCTCGAGCCCTTGCATCGCAATCAGCGAAGGCTCGCCTCGGAGGACACCGCGCTCGTACGGCAACTTTGCGACGAGTTGGCCGTGCCGCTGGAGTGGCTCGATACCGCGGAGGACGACACCGAGTTCTCCCTCTCCGACGTGCCCCCACTTTCAGTGTTGCTCTACTCTCTCGACGAGGCCGTGCTTGCTAGGAGCGCCGACCAACTGCATAGGCAGTCAGCCAACATCAAGGTCGTGACTTCGCACGCCAAAGTCGGCACTGACTCGCTGAAGCAAAAAGCTCGCAACGCGGACGTGATTGTCGTTGCGACGCGTTGCGCCAAGCATGCCGCCACGGGCTTTATCGCCGAGAACGCAAGCAGCAACGCGCGTACTGAGTACGCGGACGGAAGCGGTTCGGCGTCCTTACTGCGAGCCGCCGTCAAGGGAATCCGTGGCTACCTCGAGTGACCGACGCGGATTACTCTGCTGCGTTGGTGCTGGTGAGCTCGTTTCATGCTGCTGGAACGTTGTGCCCCCGGCAGGATTCGAACCTGCGACACCCGCTTTAGGAGAGCGGTGCTCTATCCCCTGAGCTACGAGGGCCTGCTACTGCCGGGTCAGCTTAGCTTGCCGAAGGGACCCGCAGCAGCAGGGGCACGGATGGAGCAACCCGACGGACGTAGTCACCCAGGTGAGTGGTTCTCCGGGTCTTGGGAACCCGGCGATACACCCTGGCGCACCGCCCACCGCACCTGACCTGGACGGACCAGTGCCTCACCTGGTCGTGTCTGGTTTCGAACTGCTGAACAACAGTAGGTAACCTTCGTTAACGGGACGCGGGGAGCCGCCTCCTACTGGCTGTTGCGGAGGGCTTCGTTGATCAAGCTCATGTTCGCCGACGACGAGGAACTGGTGCGCTCGGGGTTGCGCGCGATGATGTCCGGGGCCCAGGACATCGAGATCGTGGGCGAGGCGAGCGACGGCAGATCCGCCGTGGAAGTTGCCCGGCGGTATCACCCCGATGTGGCCCTGCTCGACATCAAGATGCGGGCCCCTGACGACGGCATTCGCGCTCTCCGGGCCATCCTCGCCCTCCCCGATCCGCCCACCGTGGCCATGCTGACCACCTTCGACATCGACGAATACGTCAGCCTCGCGCTGCGGCTCGGGGCCAACGGCTTCCTGCTCAAGGACATCGACCCCGCCGCGCTGCTGCGGGCCGTGCGGGATCTGAGCCGGGGTGGGGCCGTGCTGGATCCGGGTGTGGCCGCTCGGATGGTTCAGTCGCACCGGGATGAACAACGCGCTGCTCAGCCCGCCCGGAAGCTGCTCGCCTCGCTGTCCGAACGGGAGCGTGAAGTCGTTGCGCTGATCGGTCAGGGCCTGTCCAACGCCGAGATCGGCGGGCGGCTGCACCTCTCCGAAGCCACCGTCAAGGGGTACGTCTCCGCCGTGCTCTCCAAGATCGGCGCGGCCAACCGGGTGCAGGCCGCGCTGCTGGCCTACCGCGGTGGGCTGCTCGACCAGTAGATGCTGCTCACGGCGCTGGAGTTCGTCGGGCTCGTCGCCTTCGCCGCGTCCGGGGCGCTCGCCGCGGTGCGGGCGCGGCTCGATGTCTTCGGCGTCGTCGTGGTGGGGCTCACCACCGCGCTCGGCGGCGGCGTCATCCGGGACGTCCTGCTCGGCATCCACCCGCCCACGACGCTGCGGAACTGGCCCTACCTCGCCGTCTGCGCCGGGACCGCCCTGGTCGTCTTCGTCTTCCACCCGCAGGTCGCGCGGCTGCGGCGCGGCGTTCTCCTGGCGGACGCGCTCGGGCTCGGCGTCTTCGCCACCGCCGGGACGACCATCGCGCTCAACGCCGGCGCCACCGTCTACGCCGCGTGTCTGATCGGGATGACGACCGGTATCGGCGGCGGGGCCGTGCGCGATCTGCTGCTCCGGGAAATCCCGCTCGTCCTGCGGAAGGAGATCTACGCCGTGGCCGCGCTCGCCGGCTCGGCGCTCGTCGCTTCCGGTCACTCTCTGCAACTTCCGGAAGGGCTCGTGACCGTCCTCGCGGCCGCTGTCGTGGTTTCCATCAGGATGGTCGCCCTCTGGCGGCACTGGAACGCGCCGGTCGCGCGCGGTCCCGAGTGAGAAATCCTTTGTGAGTTCTGCGTGTGTTCTTAGGCGGGTCTCAGCACGCTGCGTAAAACTAGCGCCATGCGCATCCTTGTGGTGGACGACGACCGCGCCGTCCGTGAGTCGCTCCGGCGGTCCCTGGAGTTCAACGGCTACCAGGTCCAGCTGGCCAGTGACGGTGCGCAGGCCCTGGAGGCGATCATCGCCGACCGGCCGGACGCGATGGTGCTGGACGTCATGATGCCCCGGCTCGACGGCCTGGAGGTCGCCCGCCGCCTGCGCAGCACCGGTGACGACCTGCCGATCCTGGTGCTCACCGCCCGCGACACCGTCTCCGACCGGGTCTCCGGCCTGGACGCCGGCGCCGACGACTACCTGCCGAAGCCCTTCGCGCTCGAGGAGCTGCTCGCCCGGCTGCGGGCGCTGCTGCGCCGCGCCGTCCCCGAAGGCCAGAACGGCCAGGCCTCGGAGTCGCTGGCCTTCGCGGACCTGACGCTGGACCCCGGCACGCGGGAGGTCCGCCGCGGTGACCGCGAGATCAGCCTGACCCGGACCGAATTCGCCCTGCTGGAACTGTTCCTTTCCTACCCGAAGCACGTCCTCACGCGTGGCCGGATCCTGGAGGAAGTATGGGGTTACGACTTCCCGACGTCGGGCAACGCGCTGGAGGTCTACGTCGGCTACTTGCGCCGCAAGACGGAGGCCGAGGGGGAACCGAGGCTGATCCACACGGTGCGGGGAGTGGGGTACGTCCTGAGGGAAACCCCGCCGTGACCGAACCGGGCGATCCCCGCGGCACGCGCTGGGGCGCCCGCCGGTTCTCGCTGCGCGGCCGGGTGACGCTGCTCGCGGCCGCCTGCGTCGCCGGCGCCGTCGCGCTGGTGTCGATCGGCGCCTACATGGTCGTGCGCAGCAACCTCTACCAGCAGCTCGACGACAGCTTGCTGGCGCGCGCGCAGGCGGCGGCCAACTCGCCGCAGGTGCAGACCGAGCTGCGGCAGGTGCCCGGCGCGTTCCTGGCCAGCGCCGACCTGCAGATCGGGCAGCTCAACGCGGCGCCCGACGTCCAGCACGCCGTGATGACCTACCCGCTGTCGAGCTCGCCGCCGCCGTTCGGGCCGGACGAGCTGGCCGTCGCGAACGGCGATTCGGCGGAGTCGCTGCGGACGGACTTCCGCTCCGATAGCCGCGTGGTCGCCCTGCCGACCGGGCACGGCGAGGCCATCGTGCTGGCCCAGTCGATGGGCCCGACCAAGCGCACGCTGAACGAGCTCGCGCTGGTGCTCTTCCTGATCGGCGGCGCCGGCATCCTGGTCGCCGCCGCGGCGGGCACCGCGGTGGCGCGCACCGGCCTGCGCCCGGTCGACCGGCTGACGTCGGCCGCCGAGCGCGTCGCCAGGACCGGCGACCTGCGGCCCATCCCGGTCAGCGGCGACGACGAACTCGCACGGCTCACCCAGACCTTCAACACCATGCTCGGCACGGTCGCGGACTCACAGGAACGCCAGCGCCAGCTGGTCGCGGACGCGGGGCACGAGCTCCGGACGCCGTTGACGTCGCTGCGCACCAACCTCGAGCTGCTGCTCGCCGCGAGCAAACCGGGCGCGCCGCCACTGCGGAACGAGGACCGCGTCGACATCATCGCGGACATCAGCGGCCAGCTCGACGAGCTGACGCAGCTCATCGGCGACCTGGTCGAGCTCGCGCGCCAGGACGAGCCGCGCGAGCGCTTCGAGCGCGTCGAGCTGCTGGAGGTCGTCGAGCGGGCGCTCGACCGGGCGCGGCGGCGCGCGGGCGAGATCAACTTCGACGTCTCGCTGCAGCCGTGGGTGCTCACCGGCGACAACAGCTCGCTCGAACGCGCGGTGCTGAACCTGCTCGACAACGCGGTCAAGTTCTCGCCGCCCGATGCGACGGTCTGGGTGCGGCTGTACCCGCTCGGCGACGGCACCGCCGTGGTCGAGGTCGCGGACGCCGGGCCGGGCATCGCCGAAGAGGACCTGCCCAAGGTGTTCGACCGCTTCTACCGGTCGTCGGAGGCCCGGACGCTGCCGGGTTCGGGCCTGGGGCTGGCGATCGTCAAGCACGCGGCCGAGCGGCACGGCGGAGCGGTGTACGCCTCGCAGGCGCCCGAAGGCGGCGCGTTGATGACGATCCGGCTGCCGGGGGCGCCCGGCTGATCCGGACCCGTCGCGAGCCGGCCGGCCGTTGCCTGCTCGCGGCGGTCGCCGGTGCGCTCATGACCCGGCTCGTCCGCCGCCGTTGTTCGGCTGGGGCAGGGGACGTCCGTTCCTGCCACGTCATGACCTGGTGTTTCGAAGTTCACCCTCGCTGGCCCTGCGGATCTCATGTTGAATCGTGTAGGATTTTGTGTGGTTGAGGTCCGACGGACGGAGTGAACGGTGCTGGCGCGTCAGCGACAGGCGGTGATCCTGGAAGAGGCACGCCGGACCGGTGCGGTCCGCGTCAGCGACCTCGTGACCAGGCTGGGCGTGTCCGACATGACGGTGCGTCGCGACCTCGACGTCCTCGCCGGCCGCGGACTCGTCGAAAAGGTGTACGGCGGCGCCACTTCGGTCGTCGGCAAGAGCACCGACGAACCCGGCTTCGAGGCCAAGTCCGTGCGCCAGCGGGCGCAGAAGGAAGCCATCGCCGAACTCGCCGCGACGCTGATCCGGCCCGGCACCGCGATCGGCATCTCCGCCGGCACCACCACGTGGACGCTGGCGCGGGCGCTCGACGCCATCCCCGGGCTCACCATCGTGACCAACTCGATCCAGGTCGCCGACGTGCTCCGCGGGTCGACGCAGCCGGACCGCACGGTCGTGCTCACCGGCGGGGTGCGGACCCCGTCGGACGCGCTGGTCGGGCCGGTCGCCGTGCACAGCCTGCGGTCGCTGCACCTGGACGCGGTCTTCCTCGGCGTGCACGGGATGTTCGACGGCCCGGGGTTCACGACCCCGAACCTCACCGAGAGCGAGACCGACCGCGCGCTGGTCGAGGCCGGGCGCAAGCTGGTCGTGCTCGCCGACCACACGAAGTGGGGCACCGTCGGGATCTCGACGATCGCCGACCTGGACGAGGCCGACGTCGTCGTCACCGATGACGGAATTTCCGACGAGGCCAAGGAAATTCTCGCCGAACGGGCGGGAGAACTCATGATCGCCGAGACGGCGGAGACGGACGAGGCCCAAGAAGCGTGAAGCGCACCGTACGACACCTGGCCGACGGCCGGGAGATCATCTACTTCGACCAGCCCGGCGCGCCCGACCGCGTCGCCGAGGACACCCGTGACCTGCCGCCGGTTTCGGCCGCGTCGGAGATCCGGCTGGACCCGCTGACCGGCGAGTGGGTCGCGATGGCCGCGCACCGGCAGACGCGGACCTACAAGCCGCCGGCGGACCTCTGCCCGCTGTGCCCGAGCAAGCCCGGCAAACCGAGCGAGATCCCCGAAAGCGACTACGACGTCGTCGTCTTCGAGAACCGGTTCCCGTCCTTCGCCGAGGACGTCGTCGGCGAGCCGTCCACTGTGGATGGTTTCGGGCTGGTGCCGGTGCGGCCCGGCCGCGGCCGCTGCGAGGTCGTCTGCTTCACGAGCAACCACGACGGATCCTTCGCGCAGTTGAGTGCCGAGCAGGTGCGGGCCGTGGTGGACGCGTGGGCGGACCGCACGACCGGGTTGTCCGCGGTCCCCGGCGTCGAGCAGGTCTTCCCGTTCGAGAACCGCGGCGAGGAAATCGGCGTCACGCTGTCGCACCCGCACGGGCAGATCTACGGCTACCCGTTCGTCACCCCGAAGACCGAGCGGATGCTCGACGTCGCCCGCGCCTACCAGGCCGAACACGGCCGCCCGGTGCTCGGGGACGTGCTCGCCGCCGAACGCAAGTCCGGCGCGCGCGTGGTGACCTCGGGCGAGCACTGGACGGCGTACGTGCCGCCGGCGGCGCGCTGGCCGGTCCAGGTGCAGATCGTGCCGCACCGGCAGGTCCCGGACATCCCGGCGCTGACCGATGCCGAGCGCGACGACTTCGCGAGCGTCTACCTCGACGTGCTGCGCCGCTGCGACACGCTGTACGACCGGCCGCTGCCGTACATCGCGGCGTGGCACCAGGCGCCGGTGCACCGCGACCGGGAGCTCGGCTGGCTGCACCTGGAGCTGTTCTCCGTGCTGCGCGCGAAGGACAAGCTGAAGTACCTGGCGGGGTCCGAGTCGGGCATGGCGGTGTGGATCAACGACGCGACGCCGGAGCAGATCGCGGAACGGCTCCGCGCGGCGGGCTGATCCCGGCATACTCATCTCCGATGCACAGGTTCGGCTCAGGAACCTCTCAGGACCATCGCGCAAGGTGAGGACATGACCGAGAACGACCCCAGCGCGCACGACCCCGCGACCCCGCGGCACCCCGAAACCGGCCAGCAGCCGGCCCAGGGCGGTTGGGCGGGGCACCCGTACGGTGAGCAGGCCCAGCCCGAGTCCGGCGGTGCGCCGCAGTACTCCGAGCCGTCCTACCACGCGGTGACCGGGGCCGATCCGGCGTACGGCGGGCAGGCCTCGAACCCGTGGTCCGCCCAGGGTGCGCAGATGCCGTCCGGCCCGACCCAGCAGAGCGTCTACCCGCCGCCGAACCCGTACGGGCAGCCCGGCACGTCCGGCTACCCCGTGGCCGCGCCGGAGCCCAAGCGGTCCGGCGGGAAGCTGCTCGCCGGCGTCGCGCTGGTCGCGCTGCTGGTCGGCGGCATCGCGGGCGGGACGGTCGGGTACTTCACCGCCGGGTCGTCCGGCCCGGCCGGCAACGCGCTCAACGCGCCGAAGCCGGCCCAGCAGACGGGCAACGCGCCCGCCGGCTCGGTCGAGGCCGTCGCGCAGAAGCTGTCGCCGAGCGTCGTCGAGCTGCAGGTCAGCGGGCAGCAGGGGGCCGGCGAAGGCTCCGGGTTCGTCATCAGCACCGACGGCTACATCCTGACGAACAACCACGTCGTCGAGGTCGCCGCGAACGGCGGGCAGATCCAGGCGGTGTTCCAGGACGGCAAGAAGGCCGCCGCCAAGGTCGTCGGCCGCGACCCGACGACCGACATCGCGGTCGTCAAGGTCACCGGTGTCGGCAACCTGACCCCGGTCGAGCTCGGCCGCTCCGACGACCTGCGGGTCGGCCAGTCGGTGGTGGCCATCGGCTCGCCGTTCGAGCTGGCCGGCACGGTCACCTCGGGCATCGTCAGCTCGCTGCACCGGCCGGTGCGCGCGGGCGGCAGCAGCGGCGACCAGACCACGGTGATGGACGCGGTCCAGACCGACGCGGCGATCAACCCGGGCAACTCGGGTGGGCCACTGGCGAACATGTCCGGCCAGGTCATCGGCATCAACTCCGCGATCTACAGCCCGCAGTCGGCGTCCGGTGGCCAGGGCCAGGGCGCGTCCGAAGGCGGCAACGTCGGCATCGGCTTCGCCATCCCGATCGACCAGGCCCGCCGCACCGCGGACACGATCATCAAGACCGGCCAGGCGGTGCAGACCTACATCGGCGCGGAGGTCAAGGACGCCCCGCAGGGCGGCGCCGAGCTCGGCGCCATCAAGCCCGGCAGCCCGGCGGAGAAGGCCGGCCTGAAGGCGGGCGACGTCGTCACCAAGATCGACGAGCGGCCGATCGACTCGGCCGACACACTGGTCGCGGCGGTCCGCACCCGGGCCCCGGACGAGAAGGCGACGTTCACGCTCGCCGACGGCCGCACGGCCGAGGTGACGTTCGGCGGGCAACCCGTCCAGCCCAACTGACCCGGTTCAGACGCTCGGCCGCCCTGGCGCGGCCGAGACCAACTTCGGCTCGACCCCCGACTTCGGGGCCGGACCCACAAGGCCACGCGCGACCAGGCACTCGATGCCGGTCGCGCGTGGCCGCATTTGTGCCCGGGGTCAGGGGCCGGGACGGTCGGCCGGCGTACCGGGGAGGTCGGCCGGCGTGCCTGGGGGGTCGGTTGGCGTGCTGGGATGGGCATCTTGCGTGCCTGGAGGGGTATCTCGCGTGATTGGGGAGGCATCTCGCGTGATTGGAGGGGCATCACGCGTGATTGGGGGGACGACACGGGTGGGGCGGGGGATGAGACGGTGGCGGAGGGCGGTCAGGAGCACCGCCAGCCAGACCGCGGCCAGGGTGAGGGCCAGGGCGGGGGCCGGATTGGTGTCGTGGAGGCCGGGCATTGGTGCGGTTCCGTACGGGCGCCAGAAGAGCGGGAAGGCCAGGATCGCCAGGACCCCGGTGATGACCGTGCCGGCCACCACCGGGGTCCTCCACGGGTGCCGCAGGACGCGGGACAGGACGATGCCGAGCAGGGCCGTCAGCGGGGCGATGACCGCGTCGTTGAGGATCGGGCCGCCGATGATCCAGCCGACCGTCCCGAAGACGTCCGGACGCAAGGGCAGCGCGTACTCGGCGAACAGCACCACACCCCACGCCAGGGCCGCGAGCCCCGGCAACGCGAGGAGCACTCGGGCGGACTTCACAGCGCCTCCAGCTTCGTGACCCACTTCGTCTGCAGCACGCCGGGGCGGTTCGGGGCGATGATCCGGCAGGGGAAGCCGTGGTCGGGGGCGAGGACCTCGCCGTTCAGCTCCAAGGCCAGCAACGTCAGCTCGTCGGCCGTGTGTTCGCCGGGGAGCACGCTGACGCCGTACAGCCCGCCACGCTCCGCAGAGGACACCCGGACCGCCGTGCCCGGTGCCGCGCCGGCGGCCTTCAGGAGCGTGGGCAGGGAGATTCCGCGCCAGATGGCCGACTGGCTCCAGCCCTCCACGCACGCGATCGGGAGCTCCGCCGTCGTTTGCGGGAGGGCGCGCAGCTCGTCGAGCGAGAACTTCATCGTGCCGCGCGGGGTCACCACCGAAAGCCGCCAGGCCGGCGACCACGTGACACCCGCGGCCGCCGCCGTGCGGTTCACCGGCAGGTCCTGCGTGCCCTTGCCGGACCTCCAGGACAGGGCGGAGACGCCGCGCAGGAACGGGACCGTCGCGCCCGCGGTGGCGACGACCGCGACACCGGTCGCCAGCCCGGTGGTCACCAGGAAACCCCGCCGGGACAGCCCCTCGGCCGGCGCCTCCGCCGCGGTGGCGGTCCGGCTCAGGGCGCGGCGGATGATCGGCAGCTTCACCGCGACGTGCACCAGGATCGAGCCGATCGCCAGCCACGCGACCGCGTAGTGCACCTGGGGGAAGTAAAAGCCCCAAGGGTAGTTCTGCGCGACGTTCAGCAGCCCGGTCGTCAGCTCGAAGAACGCCGCACCGGACAGCACCAGGATCGACAGCCGCTCCAGGGCGTGCGGCAGCGAGCGGACGAGCGGCCGGCCGAACAGCTTCGGGTAGACACTCCACAGTTTCGCCAGCAGCAACGGGATCGACGCCACGCCGGAGATCACGTGCAGCCCCTGGGTGACGCGGTAGAGCCCGATCGGGCGGCTGGGCCAGGAGAACCACCCCGGCGGGTGCTGGATCAGGTGGCTGATCAGTCCCGTCACGAAGCACGTCGTGAACGTGATCGCCAGCGCCAGGCCGATCCTCGACGTCACGCGTTCGTGGTGCGCCGGGGCCTGGAACTGTTCTTCTGCCGGAACCGGGAGCTTCACGGCCGCTCCAATCGCGCGAACCAGCGGTGTCCGTGCCGGGCGGTCCAGTCGACGCGCAACCCGGCGCGCGCGGCGACCTCGGCGATCGCTTCGACCCCGACCCAGGCCCAGGTGAACCAGGCGACGTCGGCGTGGCCGGGCCGGAGCCGGACCCGCTCGTGCCGCAGGCCTCGCCCGGGCGGCTCCAGCTCGACGAGGATGTCGCCGCCCGGTGCGACCAGCCGCGCCGTGCGCCGCAACAGCGCGGCCGGGTCGCCGCCGATGCCGATGTTGCCGTCCGCGAGCAGGGCGTGCCGCCACCGCCCTTCGCCGGGCAGGCGGTCGAAGAGGTTGCGCTGCAAGGCGCTTCCACCGCGGCGCCGGGTCAGCCTGACGGCCGTGCGCGAGCTGTCCACGCCCAGCGCGACGACTCCGCGCCCGGCCAGCGCCGCGGTGAGCCTGCCGGGCCCGCACCCGAGGTCGATCGTGGGGCCGGAGCAGGCGTCGAGCAGGACATCGTCGCCTTCGGACGGTTCCGCCCAGCGTTCCACCGCCAGCTCGATCCGCTCGCCGCTGGCCAGCTCGAGCCAGCACTGGTGGCCGAGCAGGCCGCGGTCGAACTCGTGGCCGGTGCTCACCGGAGCCGTCATCACGCCACCGCCCGTCCGACGACCGCCGCGACGGCCCGGGCGAACCGGCCGCCCGGGCACGCCGCCGCCACCGACCGGGCGTCCGCCATGGTGTCCACATCGGACAGCAGGGCGGCGCGGCGCGGCCGCAACCCGCACGCCGTGAGGGCGCGCAGGGTGCGCTCGCCGGTGTCTTCGCGGGACATCGGGACGTCCGCGAGGGCCTGCGCGTGCCGCGGCTCGGCGAGGCCCAGCGCCCACCAGCCGCCGTCCGCGGCCGGCCCGAGCACCGAGTCGTGGCCGCCGTGCAGGACCGGTGCGGCGGCCGCGGCGAGCGACTCCGGCGTGACCTGCGGGGTGTCCATGCCGATCTGGAGTACCGGCAGGCCGGCGTGCACCTGGGCGGCGTCCGCGTGGGCGTTCGCCAGCCGGGCGCCGAAATCGTGGCCACGCTGCGGGATCGTGGTGACGTGGCGGAGCGCCATGCCGATTTCGATGGGCCGGGCGGCCGCGCCGAGGTCGCCGGTCATCGCGACGACGGGCTCGGCGCCGGGCACCGCGCAGACGGCGTCGAGCGTGTCGAGCAACGCGGCCGCGGCGATCTCGGCCGCCTGAGCCGGGGTGGCGGGCGGGCACAGCCGGGTCTTGGCCAGTCCCGGGACGGGCGCCTTGGCCACCACCAGCAGGATGAACGGACGGGTCATCGGGCCAGCACCCGCCCGAAGTCGCGGACCGCGCGCAGCGTGCCCCGCACCGACCCGGACACCTTCGACTTCGTCCCTTTGGCGCGCTCGCCGTAGCGGACGTCGAACTCGCTGACCCGCCACCCGGCGCGCTGGGCCTTGATCAGCAGCTCCAGGGGGTAGCCGAACGCGCGGTCGGTGACGTCCAGGCGGAGCAGGGCGAGCCGGTCCGCGGCGCGCAGGGGCGCGATGTCCCGCACCGGCAGCCCGCGGCTGCGCAACAGCGTCGCCAGCACGACGTTGCCCAGCCGCGCGTGCCACGGCCACACCCCGGGGCCGGTCGGCACCCGGCGTCCGACGGCCAGGTCCGCGCCGCGTTCGACCGCGGTCACCAGGCGCGGCAGGTCGGCGAGGTCCAGGGACCCGTCGGCGTCGGCGAAGCACACGATGTCCGCGGTGGCGGCTTCCAGCCCCGCGTGCACGGCCGCGCCGTAGCCGCGGCGCGGCTCGTGGACGACCTTCGCGCCGAGCGAGGCCGCCACTTCCGGCGAGCCGTCGGCCGAGCCGTTGTCGACCACGATCGCGCGGTAGCCCGGCGGCAAGCCGGCCAGTACGGCGGGGAGGGCACCCGCTTCGTCGAGGCAAGGGAGGACGACGTCCACTTCCAAGTCAGTCACGGCGCCGACCGTAAGGCCGTCCGAAACGTCGCAGAACCCTTGCGGGGCTTACCGAATCATGACATCGGACGAGTTCTTACCGCGTCGTTACGGCTCCGGTTCCCCGGGCGCGGATCACCCGCCGTGACCCTAGGGTGGACGACGATGAGCGAGCCGACCTCGGCAGCCCGGCTCGCCGAGCCGCCTGCCCGCGAATCCGAAGCCCCGGTCTCCGGCCGCCGCGCCGACCTCCTTGCCGTCGCCGCGGCGGTGGTGCTCGTCGCCGCGGCCACCGCGGTCGGCCTCTACTACAACCGGCCGCACTCCGGCGTGATCATCTTCGTGTCCGCGCCGCCGCTGTTCGCCGACTGGCTGCCGCACGTCGGCCCGGGCTCGGTGTTCGCCGTGCTCGTCGCGGTCGCGGTGGTGCTCCACGGCCCGGCGCTGGCCGCCCGCCTCCCGTGGCGCCGCGCGCTCGCCGCCGGCTATCTCGCCTCGCTCACCTGGATCTTCTCGCTGACCATGGTCGACGGCTGGGCGCGGGGGTTCGCCGGGCACCTGACCATTCCCCAGGAGTACCTCCACGAGGTCCCGGGGATCACCGACATCCCGCTGATGCTGCGCGAGTTCTCCTCCCGCATCCTCGACTTCCGGCCCGAATCGTGGACGACGCACGTGTCCGGCCACCCGCCGGGCGCGACGCTCGTCTTCGTCTGGCTGGACCGGCTCGGGCTGCACGGCGGCGCGTGGGCGGCCACGGCCGTGGTCCTCGCAGGCAGCCTGGTCGCGGTGGCCGTGCCGGCCACGGTCGCCCTGCTCGGCCGGCCCGAGGCGGCCCGCGCGGTGCTGCCGTTCGCCGTCCTCACCCCGGGCGCGGTGTGGATCGGCGTCTCGGCGGACGGTCTTTTCGCCGGGGTGACCGCCACCGGGCTGGCGCTGCTCGCGCTGTCCGCGACGGGGTTCACCCACGGCCGCCGGTACGCCGTTCCGGCCGGGCTGGCCGCCGGGGTGCTGCTCGGCTTCGGGATCTTCCTGTCGTACGGCCTGGTGCTGCTCGGCCTGCTCGCCCTGGCCGTCGCCGTCCTCGGCCGGCAGTGGCGGGCGGCGGCACTGGCGATCGTCGCGGCCCTCGCCGTCGTCGGCGTCTTCGCCTGGGCGGGTTTCTGGTGGCTCGACGGCTATCACCTGGTCGTCGAGCGCTACTACCAGGGGGTGGCGCTGGTCCGGCCCTACTCGTACTGGGTGTGGGCCGACCTCGCCGCGGTGACCGTCGCGCTCGGCCCCGCCGTCGTGGCCGCCGTCCGGCGAGGGTTCGGGGCTCCGCGCCGGGCCTTGCTCACCGATCCGGTGCTCCTGCTCGGCCTCGCCGCCCTGGCCGCCATCCTCTTCGCCGACGTCTCGGGCCTGTCGAAAGCCGAGACCGAACGGATCTGGCTACCGTTCGGGGTGTGGTTGCTGCCGTTGACGGCGCTGTTGCCGCGACCCGGGCGCCAATGGTGGCTGGCCGCGCAGGCGGCGACGGCGCTGGCGGTCAACCACCTGCTGCTGACGGGCTGGTGAGGGAGACGTGATGAGCGATCAGGCCGGACGCGTGCTCGTGGTCGACGACGACGAGACGGTCCGCGACGTCGTCCGCCGCTACCTCGAGGTGGCCGGGTTCACCGTCGACATGGCCGGCAACGGCGCCGAGGGGCTGGCGAAGTTCGCCGCCCACGAGCCCGACCTGGTCGTGCTCGACGTCATGATGCCCGGGATCAACGGCCTGGAGGTGTGCAAGCGGCTGCGCCAGGTCAGCCAGGTGCCGATCGTCATGCTCACCGCCCTCGGCGAGGAGGAGAACCGCATCGCCGGCCTCCAGCTCGGCGCCGACGACTACGTGACGAAACCGTTCAGTCCCAAGGAACTCGCCCTCCGCGTGGCCTCGGTGCTGCGCCGGGCCCGGATGCCACGCCCGGAGCCGGCCGCCGCCGAGCTCGTGGACGGCGACCTGCGCCTGCAGATGAAAGCGCGCACCGCGACCCTCCGCGGCCGTGAACTGCCGCTGACCACCCGGGAGTTCGACCTGCTGGCGTTCTTCCTGGCCCATCCCGGCGTGGCGTACTCGCGCGCGGACCTGCTCGAAAAGGTGTGGAGCTGGGACTTCGGCGATCAGTCCACTGTGACCGTCCACGTGCGACGGTTGCGCGAGAAGATCGAGCGCGACCCGGCCAAGCCGACCCGGGTGGCGACCGTGTGGGGTGTCGGCTACCGCTACGACCGGGAGCAGCCATGATCGGTTCGGGCGAGCCCTTGCCCGAGATGCTGACGCACCTCTGGCACATCCTGCCGTTCGCGTTGATGTTCTCGCTGCCGGTCGCGGCGCTGGGCGGCGTGGCGTTGTACGTCCTGCGCCGCGGTTCGCTGGCCACCACGCTCACGGTGCTGGTGCTGATCCCGGTGCTCGCCACGCTGGTCGGCGTCCTGGGGATCAGCGGGTTCATGTTCACCCCGGCGCTGACCACGATGCTCCTGGTCTGCCTGCTCGTCGGGCTGGTCACCGTGCCCGCGGCGATCATCCTCGGCCGGGCCATCGCGCGCCGCAGCGTGTGGGAACGCGAGGCACGCGAGCGCGAACGCGCCGCCGAGGCGTCGCGGCGCGAACTGGTGGCCTGGATCAGCCACGACCTGCGCAGCCCGCTGGCCGGGATCCAGGCGATGGCCGAAGCACTGGCCGACGGCGTGGTGTCCGAACGCGACGAGGTCGCCGATTACGCCCAGCGGATCAGCGGCGAGACCCGGCGGCTGTCCGCGATGGTCGGCGACCTGTTCGAGCTTTCGCGGATCACCGCGGGGGCCCTGGAGCTCACGATGTCCGCGGTGCCGCTGCGGGACGTCGTGAGCGACGCCGTGGCCGCCCAGGCGCCGGTGGCCCACCGGAAGCGGGTCCGGGTTCTCGCGAGGGCGTCGACCTGGCCGGTGGTGACCGGCAGCGACCCGGAACTGGCCCGGATCGTGCGGAACCTGGTCTCCAACGCGATCCGGCACACCCCGCCCGACGGGACGGTGGCGGTGCAGATCGGCGTCGACGGTGACGAGGCTCTGCTCGCCGTGGACGACTCCTGCGGCGGCATTCCGGACGACGAGATCACCCGGGTCTTCGACGTGGCTTTCCGCGGGACGCAGGCGCGGACGCCCGAACGCGGCGGGACGACCAGTGGGGGCGGGCTCGGCCTGGCCATCGCCAAGGGGCTGGTCGAGGCGCACCGCGGGCGGATCGGGGTGCACAACCACGGGCCGGGGTGCCGCTTCGAGGTGCGACTGCCGCTCGCGATGCCCTAGACGCCTTAGACCACATCTCATTTGGGGTTCTTGTGGGCTAGAAGATCCAGCTTGATCGCCCGGCGGCAGCAGATCATTGCGCAGGCCAGCTGGGCGAAGCCCAGGAAGTGGGCAGCCTTGCGCTCGTAGCGACGTGCCAGCCGACGGAACCGGGAAACCCACTCCAAGGTCCGCTCGATGACGTACCGATAACGTCCCAGCCGCTTGGCCGACTCGATACCCCGGCGGGCGATCCGGGCGACGATGCCCCGCGCGCGCAGGGCCTTCCAGCAGGCCGGGTAGTCGTAGCCCTTGTCCGCGTGCAGCTTGTGCGGCCGGCGCCGCGGCCGTCCGACCGGCCCGGCGATCGGCGCGACCGCATCGACCACCGCCTCGAACGTCAGGTGGTCATTGCGGTTGGCCGCGGAGATGACCACCGCCAACGGGATGCCACCACGCTCGCTCATCGCGTGAATCTTCGAACCCGGCTTGCCCCGGTCAACCGGGCTGGGGCCGGTCAGATCCCCCCTTTTACCGCCCTGACCTGCATCGCGTCCACCGACGCTCGTGACCAGTCGATCGCCCCGGCAGAACCGAGCAAGTCCAGCATCATCTGGTGCAGCCGGGCGAACACCTCCGCCTCGACCCATTCGGTGAACCGGCGATGCGCGGTCGCAGCGCTGACCCCGAACGAGGCTGGCAGTGCTGACCAGGCACAACCGGTCTGCAGCACGTACAGGATCGCGGCCAGCACCGCACGATCGTCGAGGCGACGTCGACCTCCGCCCTGGTGGCGTTGCGGCGCATCGGGCAACAGCGGGTACGCCAGCAGCCACAACGGCTCTGGACACCACTTCTCCACATCGGTCATCGTTGATCAAGATATCGCCCACCCAGCAACACAACCAAATGAGATGCGGTCTTAGGTGTGGCTCATCGCGCGCAGGGTCCGGACGAGCGCCGTCCGGAGTTCGATGTCCGCGCCGAGCTTCAGGAGTTCGGGCACGGCCGCTTCGACCGACCCGATGGGGTTTCGACCTCGGTCCAGCCCTTCGCGGCCGGTTTCAGCAGGGGTGACAGCCGGGCGAGACCGCGACGGGAGAGCCGGACGACCGCGGTGCCCCGGTGCCGTCGCCGGTCGAAGGGCGCGAGGTAGCTCTCTCCATGGCCGGCCAGGTCGAACCCTTTGGCACGGTCGAACGCGCAGGATGGCCACGTCGACGATCCCGTAGATGCGGAACCGCTCGTCGCCGCGTGCCACGAGGTACCAGTTGCCGGCCTTCAGGACCAGGCCGTGTGGCTGCACGACCCGGCTGATCTCGTGCGGCTGTGCCCAGCGCAGGTAGCCGAGCACCGGGGACACGACGCCCTCACGGCCTGGATCGCCGGCGCGTACGCGGCCGGATCCGGCGCGATTGCCAGTTTCACCGGTGCGGAAGCGAGCGTGCCGCCGTGACCGAGTCCTCGGCCGCTTGGCCGAGGAGGATCCGGACCGGATCGCCGGCCACTTCCGCGCGCTCGCCGCCTTCCACGGGGAGCGGGGCGGGGTGACACCGCGGGTCCTGGTCGACGGCCGCGACGCCGTGGTGCTCGGTGACATCCGCCAGACGGTGCAGGCCACCGGCCGGCCCTACACCGCCCGCTGTGCTCTCCACCTGACCGTCGACCACCGGGTGATCACCCGGTACCACTTCTACGAAGACAGCCTGACCGTCTTGCCGGCGTTCACCGGCTGAAGTCAGACCGGGTCACGCAGTTCCGCCGTGGCGAAGTCCGCGATGCCCTTGGTGAACCCGATTTCCGCCGTGAAACCCAGCAGCTCGCGGGCACGGGCCGGGTCCGCGACGACGTGGCGGACGTCGGCCGGGCGGGCGCCGCCGATCACCTCCGGGGCCGGGCCCCCGCTGGCTCGGGCCAGCTCCGTGGCCAGGTCGCCCACCGTGTGCGGGGTGCCGGAGCAGATGTTCAGCGGAGCTATTTCGGCTGCCGGGCCTTCCGTGTGCAGGGCCAGGACGTTGGCCCTCGCCACGTCGTGGACGTGGACGAAGTCGCGCTGCTGGCCGCCGTCTTCCAGCACCCGGGGCGCCTCGCCGCGGGCCAAGGACGAGCGGAAGAGGGACGCGACTCCCGCGTACGGCGTGTTCTGGGGCATCCGCGGGCCGTACACGTTGTGGTAGCGCATCGCCCACACCGTGCCGCCCGTCTGCCGGGCCCAGGCGCCGGCCAGGTGTTCCTGGGCCAGCTTCGTCGCCGCGTACGTGCTGCGGGGGTTCAGCGGCGCGTCCTCGGGCACCAGCTGCCAGCTCAGCTCCGCTTCGCACGACGGGCAGCGTAGCTCGAACCGGCCGGCGTCCACATCGGACCGGCGGCGTGGCGAAGGCGTCACCACGCCGTGGTCCGGGCACGCGTAGCGGCCTTCGCCGTAGACGACCATCGACGAGGCCAGCACCAGCTTCCGGACGCCGGCCGCGTGCATTCCGGCCAGCAGCACCGCCGTGCCGTAGTCGTTGTGCATGGCGTACGAGGGTGCGTCCGACGGGTCGATCCCGTGGCCGACCACTGCCGCCTGGTGGCAGACCGCGTCGACGCCGTCCAGCAGCTCCGCGACGATCTCGGTGTCGGTGACGTCGCCGCGCAGGAACCGGTGCCTGCCCGTGTACGGCGGTGGGGAGCTGGAGCCGTGGGCCGTGGGGAGGAGGTTGTCCAGCACCACGACGTCGTCACCGCCGTCGGCCAGGAGGTCGGCGATGTGAGACCCGATGAACCCGGCTCCGCCGGTGACCAGTACGCGCACCCCGGCCACGCTAGGGGCCTTCGCCGGGGCTCGCCGGAGCCTGCGGCCTCACGTCACCGAATCGTCAGAACTCACCCGGCACCTCCCGGCGCCCGCCCGCCGAAACCGGCTACGGTGGGCGCCATGGAACGGAGTGCACAACGGCTGGGCCGGGCCCTCGTGGTCATCGTGGACGATCGCGTGGCGCACGGCGAGCACGAGGACACCACTGGCCCGCTGGTCACGGAGCTGCTCGAAGAAGCGGGCTTCATCGTCGACGGTGTCGTGGTCGTGGAGGCCGAGACCGCGGGTATCCGCAACGCGCTCAACACCGCCGTCATCGGCGGCGCCGACCTGGTGATCACCGTCGGCGGCACCGGTGTGCTGCCGCGTGACCGGACTCCGGACGCCACCGCCGGTGTGCTCGACCGGCCCATCCCGGGCATCAGCGAGGCCATCCGCGCGTCCGGGCTGGCCGCCGGCGCCGTCGACGCCGGGATCTCGCGCGGGCTCGCCGGGGTGTCGGGCAGCACGCTCGTGGTCAACCTGGCCGGGTCGCGGTCCGCGGTCCGCGACGGGATGGCGACACTGACCTCGCTCGTTCCGCACGTGATCGACGAACTTTCGGGCCTCGAAGAAGTCTGATCTCCCGCGGGCTGGAGCGGCGCCTCTCCGGCCGGAGGGGCGCTCGCGCGGCCCGGCTTCACCGCGGACCGGCGCCGCGGCCGTGCCGTTGGCATTCGCTCTGGAGTTGTCAAACACCGTGTCGTGGGAGACTGGGGGTATGGCAGGCCAGGAACGCGATCCCAAGACCAGCAGCGAGCAGCGCCGCCGGGTCGATGAGATCTTCGGGGACGTCCTGCCCGAGACGACCTCCGACGAGCGCGATCCCGGGCGGCGCACCGGTCTCCCGGACGACTGGTACCGGGAGAACCGGCCACCGCACCACGACCGCTGACCTCGGTCAGTCGCGGTCGGTGCCGCGCTGGGTCTGCTGGGCACGCAGCAGGTCGCGGATCTCCATCAGCAGCTCCACGTCCGTCGGCTCCGACGGGCCCGGCTCCTGGCCGCGCTTGCGGCGCTCCTGCACCTTCTTGACCGGCATCACGATCACGAAGTAGACCACCGCCGCGACCAGCACGAAGTTGACCGCCGCGTTGATCACGCCGCCGAAGTCCAGGAACGTGGCTTTGTTGTTGTCGAAGATCTGGTACCCGAGACCGTTCGCGGCGTCCGTGCCGCCGATCGTGCTGATCAGCGGCTTGATCAGGCCGTTGGTGAACGCCGTGACGATCGCCGTGAACGCCGAGCCGATGACCACCGCCACGGCGAGGTCGACGACGTTGCCGCGCATCAGGAAGTCCTTGAAACCTTTGAGCACCTTGCTCTCCTCACGAACCGGAACGGGGACGCCCGCGCCCGTCTCGGCGGGCGTGGGCTAGCGGAGAGTAACCGTTACCGGACGCTCCAGTGAAATCGCCGCCACCCTCGTCGCGGCTGCTTCCGGCAGCCGGAGCAGCACCAGCGGCCCCTTGGGCGCGGCAGGCTCCTGGTGCCCGACCGTCACGACCGTCGCCCCAGCGGCGAGCACGGAGGCCGGCGCGGCCGGCTCCGGCGCCGCGATGACGTCGACGCGTTGGCCGGGCCGGAGCAGAGCGGCGACGGCCACGTCGGCCAGCCGGACCGGCACGGTCGCGGTGCCGGGATCACCCGGGGCGGGGACCGTCGCCAGCCGGACGTCGGTCAGCGGTTCACCGGCCCGGACGGCGCCCGCCAGCAGGCGCCCGTCGACGGCGTCGAGGGTGCTCAACACGCCCATCGGGCGTGCTTCGTCGGAGAGGTCGGCCAGCCGGACATCGGCGGCCCGCAGGGTCGCGCCGGAAGGAAGGTCATGTGCCGCGAGGACGGTCGGTGCGCCTCGCGCGGAGCCGGGGTGGACCAGAAGCACCGCGCCCACCACGAACAAGCCGACGGCGAGCCAGCGGCGGATGAGCCGCGTCCGCCGGCTCTGCGGCCGGGTCAGATGTAGCGGGCGGAGCTTGAGCAGGATGTCCACGGGGCCCCCTCGGCCGGATCGGGTGCGGCGGTGTGCTGCACGAGATCGACGTTAGGGAAGCCGGACGGGCCGCCGGAAGGGCCACGTCCGGCATCTGTGGACAACCGGGGTGTTGTGGACAACTGGCGCGGTCAGGACGCCGCGGCGGCCGTCTTCGTCGTGGTCGAAGAGGAGGATGCCGAACTCGTGTCCGACTTCGACTCCGTCTTGGTCTCCGTCTTGCTCTCGGTCTTCGGCGGGGTGGCCGAGGTGCTCGACTTGCTCGAGTCACGCGAGTCCGTGCGGTAGAACCCGCTCCCCTTGAAGACGACGCCGACCGAGCTGAAGACCTTGCGCAGCGCCCCGGAGCACTGCGGGCAGACGGTCAGGCTGGGGTCCGAGAACGACTGCACGGCTTCGAACCGGTGGTCGCATTCTTTGCAGGCGTACTGGTACGTAGGCACTGACGGCTCCTTTGCTGGCACTCATCCGACCAGAGTGCCAACCCGATTGTGCGGGAAAACATTCCCCGAAAGCAATTCCAGGTTGCTCACACCGGCAGTTCGACCACGCCTCGACCGGGCGTCAAGGCCCCGGTCATCCGCACGTCGTGCGGCTCGCCGGGCAGTCGTTCGACGAGCTCTTCGTCCCGGACGACGGCCAGCAGCGTAGCGCCGGCCGCGGCGAACACCAGCGAGCGGTCGTAGTGGCCCGCCCCGCGCCCGAGCCGCACGCCCCGGCGATCCACGGCCAGCGCGGGCACCAGCACCAGCTCCGCGGCCCCCACGGCCCCGGTACCCAGGCGTTTCCCGCCCGGCTCCCGGATGCCGCGGAACCGGCTGGGCGCCAGGTCGGCCTCGCCCGTGTACTCGCCCCAGTCGAGCGGATCCGTCCGCGAGAGGATGATGGGAAGCAGCACCCGCGCGCCGCCGGCCACCAGCGCGTCGACGAACGCCGTCGTGCCCGGCTCGGTGCCGAAGGGCAGGTACGCGCAGACGGTGCTCGCTGTGACCTTCGCCACCGCGTTGACCAGCGCCGACGCCTCCCGGGCGTGGGAATCGGCTGCCTGCCCCGCCCGGGCGCGCGTCACCCGGTCACGCCACTCCGCCTTGCTCAGGTGCTCATTGCCCAGCGCGTGCATGACCTCACGTTAGGCTCTGCGCCCATGACGGGCGCCGCAACCACCCAGACGTTCAGAACCGCCATCGTGCCTGCCGCCGGCCTGGGGACACGGTTCCTCCCGGCGACGAAGGCCGTGCCCAAGGAGCTCCTGCCGGTGGTGGACACCCCGGGCATCGAGCTGGTCGCGGCCGAGGCCGCCGCCGCCGGCGCGGAACGCCTGGTCATCGTGACCTCGCCGGGCAAGGACGCCGTTGTCCGGTACTTCGAAAAGCAGCCCGAGCTCGAGCAGAACCTCGAGGCCAAGGGCAAGACCGAACTGCTCGCGAAGGTGCGCCGGGGCACCGATCTCCTCGCCGTCGAAACCGCCATCCAGGAGCAGGCCCTCGGCCTCGGCCACGCCGTCGCGCAGGCCGAGCCGAACCTGCGCCCGGACGACGAGGCCGTCGCCGTGCTGCTCCCGGACGACCTGGTGCTGCCCACCGGCGTGCTCGAGCGGATGGGCGCGGTCCGCGCCCAGTACGGCGGCAGCGTGCTCTGCGCGTTCGACATCCCGAAGGCCGAGATCTCGCCGTACGGCGTCTTCGACGTCACCGACACCGACGACGCGGACGTCAAGCGCGTGCACGGGATGGTCGAGAAGCCGAAGCCGGAGGACGCGCCGTCGACCTACGCCGCGGCCGGCCGGTACCTGCTCGACCGGGCGATCTTCGACGCGCTCAAGCGGATCACCCCGGGCAGCGGCGGCGAGCTGCAGCTGACCGACGCGGTCGCGCTGCTGATCAGCGAGGGACACCCGGTGCACGTCGTCGTCCACCGCGGCGGACGCCACGACCTGGGGAATCCGGGTGGTTTCCTGCGCGCCGCGGTCGATTTCGCGCTTGAAACGCCCGAGTACGGTCCATCTTTACGGGCGTGGCTGACGGAACGGATCGGGACAGAGCGCCCATGACGGAATCCCTCGACGCGGCACGGCCGGAAGCGGCCGGGGACGAGGCCGAGCTGCGCTCGGTCGACGCGCAGATCTCGATGACCTTGGACGCCGCCGTCCGGCCCCAGCCGGTGCGCGTGGCGATCTCCGAGGCCCAGGGGCTGCTCTGCGCCGAGGAAGTGGTCGCCGAGCACGCGCTGCCCGGGTTCGACCAAGCCGCGATCGACGGGTACGCGGTGCGCAGCGTCGACGTCCGCAACGCCGGGCAGGAGCCGGTGCAGCTGCCGGTCGTCGGGGAGATCGCGGCGGGCTCGCGCCAGCCGCGCCGGCTCCAGCCCGGCCAGGCCGTCCGGGTCGACACCGGCGCGCCGCTGCCGACGCTGGCCGACGCCGTCGTGCCGCTCGCCTACACCGACGGGCACCAGGCCAAGGTCACGGTGCACCGCTCGGTGCCGTCGGCGGGGTACGTGCGGCGGGCCGGCGAGGACGTCCAGATCGGGGACGTCGCGGTGCGCCGCGGCGACACGATCGGCTCGGCCCAGGTGGGCCTGCTGGCCGCGGTCGGCCGGGCGAAGGTCCTCGTCTACCCGCGCCCGCGGGTGTCGATCGTGTCCGTCGGCGACGAGCTGGTCGACGTCGACCGGACGCCGTCGGTCGGGCAGGTCTACGACGTCAACTCCTACGCCCTGTCCGCGGCCGCCCGGGACGCGGGTGCCGAGGTCAGCCGGGTCGGCATCGTGCCGAGCGAGCCGAAGCGGCTGCGGGAGGTCGTCGAGGGCCGGCTGCTGATGTCGGAGATCGTCGTGGTCGCGGGCGGCGCCGGGGGCGCCACCGGCGACGAGGTCCACGCCGCGCTGTCCGACCTCGGCCGGATCGACATGACGCGGGTGGCGATGCACCCCGGCTCGGTCCAGGGGTTCGGCAGGCTCGGCCCCGACTCGGTGCCGACGTTCCTCATCCCGGGCAACCCGATGAGCGCGCTGGTGGTGTTCGAGGTGCTGGTGCGGCCGCTGATCCGGGCGGCGCGCGGGACCCGCAACCCGCACCGGCGGATCGTCGGCGCGCGGCTGCTGTCTCCGATCACTTCGACCGCCGGCCGGCGCGGCTTCCTCCGCGGCCAGCTGCTGCGCGACGAGGCCAACGGTGAGTACCTGGTCCAGCCGCTCGGCCAGTCCGGAGCGCACTTGCTCGCGTCGCTGGCCGAGGCGAACTGCCTGATCAACGTGCCGGAAGAGGCGACCGAAGTCCCCGCCGGCGAACAGGTCCAGGTGACCTTCCTGGCGCAACGGGCCTGATGAACTCCGTGTCGGGCGTGTCCTATCCGGTCGAAAGCCGGCACCCGGGCTGGCCGGCGCGGCTCGGCCCGCTGCGGGTGCCCGCGGGCGAGGTCGCGATCCGGCCGGTCCGGCTGCGCGACGCCGGCGAGTGGAGCCGGATCCGGCTCCGGGACCGCGCGCACCTCGAAATGTGGGAGCCCACCGGCGTCGGCCCGTGGCCGGAACGCAACGCCTTCTGGTCGTGGCCGTCGCAGTGGGCGGCGCTGCGTTCGCTCGCTCGGCGTGGTCAGTGCCTCCCGTTCACCATCACCCTGGACGGTCGCCTGGCGGGGCAGATCACTGTGGGTAACGTCATCCGGGCGTCGCTGCGGTCGGCCTGGATCGGCTACTGGGTGTCGTCCGAGGTGGTCCGCGGCGGGGTGGCGACGGCCGCCGTCGCGCTCGTCACCGACCACGCCTTCGGGCCGGCCGGGCTGCATCGGCTGGAGGCCACCGTGCGGCCGGAAAACGCCGCCAGCCTGCGGGTTCTCACCAAGGCGGGCTACCGGCGGGAGGGCCTGTTCGAGCGTTATCTCGACGTCGCGGGCGGCTGGCGGGACCACTACTGCTACGCCGTGACGCGCGAGGAAACCGGGCCCGGGCTGGTGTCGCGGCTGGTCGCGACGGGCCGCGCCGACTACGCCTGAACGTGATTACCCACCCGGGTCAGTAGCCGCGTTACCACATGCTGTGAGTTTCACCTAATCCGGTGAGGCTTTTCCGTGATCCAAACCGGCGAGTCTCCGCCCGATCTGTTACTCCTGTGACTAACGTGATTCGTGGTGGAAGGATCGGGGGAGGTGACGGGAGATGCCCAGCTCCGTGATCATCGTCGCGCTCGCCGCGGCATGGCTCGTCGTACTCGTGCCCATGGTCGCGCGTCGGCGGCAGCAGGTCGCGAGAACGGCCGACTCGGCGCTCGCGGCCAGGGTCGTACGCAGTGGACGCAACGAAGACCGGGAGGAATTCGCCATGTCCGACGATCCCGGGAAGTCCCGGCCTTCGGTGGAGGACGACCTCGCCGAACTCGAGGCCGAACTCGAACTCGAAGACGACTTCGAGGAACCGGACCCAGAACCCGAGCCGCTCCCGCAGCCGGCCCGCGGCTCGCGGGCCGAGCGTGACCGGTCCGACCGGTCCGGCTACCGGCCCGGCCGCGGCGGCTTCGACCCCGAGGCCGCCGAGATCGCGGCCCGCGCCAAGTACGGCTTCCGGCAGCGCATCGTCGTCGCCCTGCTCGTGATCGCGGTGATCAGCGGGGTCGTGGCCGGCGTCGTCGTCCCGCTGGCCTGGTGGGGCCACGGCGCGATCGACGTCGTGCTCGTCGGGTACCTCGTGTACCTGCGCCGGCAGGTGCGCATCGAAGAGGAGATCCGGCAGCGCCGGCTCGCCCGCTTCAACAGCACTCGCGCGCCCCGGCGCCCCTCGACATCGGCGGCCCCTTCGGCTCCGGCTTCGTCGGCGGAAGAAGACCACGCGGAAACCGAGGACGTGGACGTCGTCGAGCCGGCCCGCCGCCAGGTCGTCGAACGCCGCCCATCCCCGACATCCCGCGTCCGCCGCAGCGCGGTCGTCGTCGACCTCGACGACGAGGACCCGGCGTTCGAGGAGCTCGACGAGCCCGGAACCGGCCCGTACCGCCGGGCCGTCGGGGAGTGACCCCCCTGCATGGGGTGCTCGTAGGGCACTGCTAAGCTCTACGAGCACAACCAAGGGGCTGTAGCGCAGTTGGTAGCGCGTCTCGTTCGCATCGAGAAGGTCAGGGGTTCGATTCCCCTCAGCTCCACAGCAGGTCAAGGGCCGTCCACAGTAGAGTGGACGGCCCTTTTCGTTGCCCTGATAGCAGCAAAGTACAGCAGTGGCGCTACTCGTCCAGGCTCTCGCCAAGCCGCTTGAGCGCGTCCCGCGTCTTCTTCGAGGACGCCTGCGAGTAGATCTCCATGGTCATCGAGAACTGCGCATGCCGGAGGATGCGCATGATCACCCGGGGGTGCACGTCCAGGTCGACCAGCAGCGTCCCGCAGGACCGGCGCCCATCGTGCACGGTGATTTTCCTGACGCCGGAGCGCGCCACTCGGTTGTCCCAGGACCGGTTGAAGTTCCGGGGGTCGATCGGGAGCCCGTACCTGGTGGTGAACACCAGGTCGGTCGGGTGCCAGGCAAGGTCAGCTTCCTGCCGGTGGGCGAGCTGGTCCCGCCGGCGCTTCTCCAGGGCCGCGACGACGATGGACGGCAGCGGCATGGTGTCGTCCGACGCGGCCGTCTTCGTCTCGCGGTGCAGCAGCTCGCCACTGGCCCGCTGGAGCTGGTGGTTGACCGCCAGCTCGCCGTTGGCGAAGTCGAGCGCGTCCCACGTGAGCCCCAGGATCTCGCCCTTGCGCAGTCCCAGGACGACAGCGAGCACGTACCCGGCGTACATCGCGTCCCGGCCGTCGCGAGCCGACTCCAGGAATCTCCGGGCCTCCTCACTCGTCCAGGCCGTCCGCTTGCGCTTGCGGACGGTCGGGAGCGTCACCAGTTCCGCGACGTTCCGCCCGATCAGCTCCTCGCGGATCGCGTGGTTCAGTGCCGCGCGCAGGCATGCACGGATGTCGGAGACCGTCCGAGCAGACGGCGCGTCCTTACAGCACAGGCGGGCACTCAGCGCGCAGCACCGCCGGCGCTTCTCGTCTCGCCGCGCGTCCTTGCCCTGCGCGCAGCACTGGCAGATCCCCGGGATGGCGTTGATCCACTTCTGAACGTCTCGCACACCGAGCTTGTCCAACCGTTGGCCGCCCAAGGTCGGGTTGATGTAGAGCCGGGTGAGCAGCTCGTAGTTGACGTACGTCAAGGGTGCGCGGTTCGGCTTGATCACCTCCGTCAGCCAGTAGTTCAGGTACTCGCGCAGGCGCGGCACCGACGTCGCGACCGGGCCGTTCTTGGCCGCCTGGTGCAGTTTGAGCCACTTCGCGTGGACCAGTTCGCGCGTCGGGCCATAGACGTACTTGCGCTTCTTCGCGCCGGTCGGAGTGGTGACCCACACGTATGCGGCGAACCCGTTGCGGAACGGGTAGATCGATCCTTCGCCGTTAGCGCGTCCCTTGCTCGCCATGTCAGGCTGCCTCTTCCACGAGTCGGGCGATGTAGTCGTCAACCCAGATAGGCAGCACCCGACGATTGCCGCCGTCCTTAATGGACCTGATCTGGCCGGTGGCAACGAGCTGCTTGGTCTTCGACAGTCCGTAGCCGAGCATCTGGGCTACTTCGGACACGGTGTGCCACTTGGGCTGAATCGGTTGGCTCAAGTGGGCACCTCCGGCGCTCTGTTGTGTCATGACTTGCCTCCGAACGCCCGGGCGAGCGGGCACAAACGCCGGCCCCCGACGTGATCGCGTCGGGGCCGGATCGGTGACGGTGTGTGGGGGTTGCCGTCGTGGCTGGCAGGTGGTGGGGCGGCGGGTTTGCCGCGGGTGTGTCCGTGTGTGCGACGGGGCAGGAAGAAACCCGCAAACCCGCAAACCCGCAAAGTGGCCTTCGACCTGCGGATCTGCTGGCGGGTTTCTCTGCGGGTTTGCGGGTTTGAACCCGCAGATCGGCGGGTTTGCGGGTTTGCGGCTTGGGCACCCGCGAGAAACCCGCAAACGATCATGACCGCGTTGGTGCTGGTCAGAGAGTTAGAACAAGATCTTTTGCGGGTTTGCGGGTTTGCGGGTTTCTTCTCGGCTGGTGTGACTACGAACTGTCCTTCTCAACCCAGTAGGTCAGGACGTTCTTGTGGCTTTCGAGCACGCTGCGTAACACGACGTCGCCGTGCCAGCGGTCCACATGCCCTGCCAGCAATCGCCCGAGCGACTTGGTGGTGAGCGGACGGCCGGCGCCGTTGGTGGGGAACGTCCCGTCCCACACGTCGGTGCCGACCATGCTGTCCTGCCCGCTGACGGTCAGCTCCTTGGCCGTCAACGGCCGGTCGCCGTAGATGTCGCGCCACGTGAGCAGGAACGAGCGCCATTCGGCGTTATCGTCGTCCAGGGCCCGGCTGGCGGCGGCGTTGGCGAGGAACCCGCCGATGCCGTGGTGTTCGAGGAACCCGCCCAGCTGGCGAGCCCACGCGGTGAACTGCCGCATCTGCGGGACCGCGGTGGCCGTCGGTGCCCCCTGCGTGGTCCAGTCGAGAATCAGGATCAGCACGTGCCGCAACACCGTCGCCCGGTTGACCGGGTCCAGGATCCAGGAGTCCAGGTTCGGGATCGTGAACCCCGTACGTGCTTCCGGGCGAGGGCAGTTCGGGTCCAGCCGCACCCACACCGTCCGCGAGGCCATGTCCGCTCCGGTGTGCAGGTTGTTGCCGGTGGCCAGCCACAGCCGGTCGTTCGGGTAGGTGGCCGCGGCGTTGGTGCCCAGCCGGCGATCCGACCACGTCCGCTCGGTCATCAGCCGCGCCAGCGTCGCCGACTTGACCACCGAGCCCTCGGTGAGGTTGTCGAACACCACCACGCCGGCGGCTTCGGCGAGCACGGTGGTGATGAGCTTGCGCAGCTCGTCTTCCGAGTCGTTCCAGGTCAGCACTTTCTGCCCGACCAGCAGCCCCACGCACCCGGTCAGGATCGTCTTGCCGGAGCCGGGCATGGACGCCTCGATCATCCCGAACGGCGACAACGCGCGGGTGTAGGGGCGGATCAGCGGCGTGACCAGCAGGGCCAGGTAGTTCGCCCGGTCAGCGTCGCTCCGCCATGGGAAGTCGCGCAGGAACCGGTCCAGTAGGAACTCTCGCGCTGCCGTCACCTCCTCCGGGCTGGGGTGGTCCGGGATCGAGGCGAGGTCGTCGTTGCGAGCCAGGTAGAAGCCGGTCGCCGGGTCGTAGCCGGGGGTCTGCAGCAGGGTGCCGTCCGGGCGGATCACCGGGGTGGAGATGATCCGCCGCAACACCGGCAGCCCGGGCCAGTGCTGCCGCGCCAGCACCGCCCCGAGCACGTCGCGGCCGGGCGTCACCTCTTCGTCGCCTCCCTTGTTCTTGGACTGGATGATCTGGGTGTGTTCGGCCAGCAGCCCGGCCAGCAGCGGCGGTTTGAGCACCGATGCGGTGATCGGCAACGCCGCGTCGTCGTCTCCGGTGGCCGGGCCGGCCGCGCCGGAGATCTCCTCCACGACGACGGGGGCGCCGTCGGAGACGTAGGTGTCGGGCACGATGCGGTCGTTGAGCGCAGCGGTCAGGACCCGGATCGCTTCGGGGTCCTCGCCGATGCGCAGCAGCGGGCGGCCTTCGCTGCCGATGGACCACAGGGGACGTGCTCGGTTCGGTGCGGGTTCCGGAGTCGTGGCCATGGGCGTGTCCTCCTCGTGCAGGTGGTGCACCGCCGCGTGACGCGGCGGCAGTTCAGTCGGTCAGGCAGCGGTGGGAGCGCCGTCTTCGTCCCACAGCGCGCCCTGCTCGGGTGCGCGGTGGCGTAGCTTCTCCGCCAGCGCGGCGCGCCAGGAGAGCAGGTAGTGCAGGTGGTTGGCGCAGTTCTTCACGTGCGGGCGGGGACAGTCGTCGGTGGGGCGACCCAGCCGGCGAGCTTCGTCGGACCACGTGAGCGAGTCGGCGGAGTTGATGTAGGCGCGGTGTTTGATCAACCCGAGGGTTTTGAACCCGAACGCGTGGGTGCTCGGCACCCCGTAGCGGCGGACCGCCCGCAGGATCTGCCCGGCCAGCTCGGTGCTTTGTAGCCGGCAGACGCTGCCGACACACACCAGCTGTTCCGCGGTGACGTCGATGCCGAAGCGGCCGTAGAGGTCGGCGTGGCGGCAGTAGTCCTCGGGTGTCTGCCCTTGCAACACGAGCCGCCACGGCAACTCCGGTGCGAGGCTGCGGAGCTCGATCGCGTTGATGACGGTCAGGTACTGGTGGCGCGGCACGGACAGCTTGGTGCCGTGGAACCACTTGCCGCCCCACCAGCCGCCGTGGATGATCGCCTGCTCGCACATCCAGTCCTGCGGAGACACCCACAGCATCTGCCCGATCTCGTCGCGGTAGCGCCGCACCCGGGCGACATAGGCCCGCGGCGGGACGTTGTCCCAGCTGCCGTGCTTCTGCAGTTGGGAGAACCCGCCGGAGTCGTAGGCGACCGGGGCGATCGCCCGCGGCAGCGTCTTGCGGTGCCGTAGCCGCGTGTCGGAGACGAACAGCGGAACCCCGGCTTGTTCCAGGTGGATGACCTCGTGCGTGCCGGTGAGGAAGTCCAGCCCGCCGAACTCCTCGCCGGGCTCAACCTCCACCGCCTACCCCCGCGCCGCCCCGGTGGCGGTTCGGCGGTCGATGGCTTCGATCCAGCACACGGCCGACGCGGCGACCTGGACCAGTTCCGCCCGCAACCGAGCAGGGTCGGTTTCGGCGAGGGCTTCGAAGGCTTCTTCGGTGAGGATCTGCGCGAAGGTCACCTCTCCGCGGGACAGCGCGCGGTCGGTGGCCTGCCGGGCGGTGTCGGCGGCGTCGCCGACGGTGTGGGCGAGTCGGACGGGGTTGTCGCGCTCGGGGCCGGTGCCGTCGGGGTGGTCCTGGCGGCCGAAGCGGGCGTCCTGGCGGGCGCATTCGGCCAGTACCTCAGCCAGCACGGGAACGGTCGCGTTGGCGTCGACAGACGTTGCGGTCATGGGCAAGATCGCTTCCTGCGAGAGGGGCAGTGGACAGGTGACGGGCCGGACACCTGATGCGGTGTCCGGCCCGTGGCTGGTGTCCGATAAGGACGGGGTGGTGCGGTGGTCAGGTGGTGGCGGTCGCCAACCGAGCAGGTCTGGTCACGGCCGCTTCCGTTCCAGGGCTTTGATGGCGCGGTCGACGGCGCGGTCGACGGCGAATTTGCCTGCGTCGCCTTCGCTTTCGTGCCGCATGCGCCGCAGCTGGTGCAGTTCCCGCTTCATGCTCCCCACGTGGATCGGCCCGTCGTAGGGATCGTCGTCGAAGTTCTCGCGCAGGATCTCTTGCAGCTTCTGGGTTTCGCGGGGGTCGCGTCGCAGCAGCGGGATCGAGTGCAGGTCGTCCATCAGCGCCTTGAGCGGCGCGGGCGCGCCGGCAGGGACCTCCGGCGGAGGGCTGGGCGGGGCGTCGATACGGGAGATGGCGAAGTCGAGGTTCTGGCGGGCAGCGCTGCCTTCGGGCAGGCGATCGCGGATCTCCTTGTACGCCTCCACCCCTTCCGCCGCGGTGCGCCGTCCGAGCGTCACGTCGGTGGCCACGCGCCCTAGCACGTTGGCCACCGGCTCGCCGTCGACGTCCATCCGGGCGTCTTCGCCCATGTACGTGATCGCCGTCCCGATCTGGCCGTCGTCGTGGAAGTGGACGGTGTCGGGTTGCGGGACCCCGCCCCAGCCATTGGGCAGCAGCGGCGCCTCCGACATCTCGCCCGAGACCGGCCCCGCTGGGGCCGGCTTCTCCACGGGGGCCTCCGGTTTCTCAGCCACCGCGGCCGGGTCAGGCTCGGGGCGAACTTGCTCGGTTTCGGGCACGGCCGGTTCCACGCGGGCCGGGCCGCCTCTGCCGCTGGAGGCGGGCGGCCGGTTGCCCTTGCCCAGGGATGACCCTCGCCCGCCCATCACCGGTCACCGCCGTTCCACCACGTCGGGTAGCACCGCACCGGCGTCCCGGCCTGGACCTGCTCGGTTGGCGGCTTGCCGTGCACCAGCACCAGGGCCGGGGTCAGGCGCTCGAGCATTTCGGCGTAGCCGGCGGCGAACAGCTCCCGGGCGACCGGGTCGCGCCACGCCCCGACCGTGGACACCGCGACCACCGAGCCGGCCGGGATTCCAGCGAAGGCGAAAGGGTAGGAGTCCGGTGTGGACCAGCTGATGGTCGGGACGACGGTGACGCCGTGGTGCCTCAGCCAGGCTCCGCACCAGCGGGCGCGGTAGACCTGCCACAGCTGCATCACCAGCGGCATGTCCCGGTACAGGCTGAAATCCGGCGTCAGTGCCGCGCCGACCGAGCGGCAGCGGGACAGGCCCCGCTCGGGCTTGGACCACACGACCTCGAACCGGTAGTCGTCCAGGAAGAAGTGCACCGCGGTGCCGGGCCCGGCGGTGGCCGTGGCGTGGCGGTCGGTGTAGGCCACCAACCGAGTAGGCTCGAACGTCGCCCGCGGCAGCAGCGGGATTCCCCACTCGTTGTCGGTGGGCCACAGGGCGCGGCAGTTGAGCTTGTCGAAGTTGCCGGGCACACCCTTCCAGCGGTGGCTGCTGCGGGTTCCGCCCAGCCCCAGTTGAGGCGCGGATCTCGCGGGCGTGTCGGTGGTGGTGAGGGTCATCGGTTTCCTCCGCGGGTCAGGACGCGGCCGGCGCGGGGTGGCCGGCCGCGTCGAGGGTGGGTTGGCTTGATCAGCTCGCGGCGTGTTGCCAGAGGGTCGGTGCGGTGCAGGAGCTGCACAGCGGGCCGGTTTTGCGGCGGCGGTCAGGCCGCGGTCGGTTTGCGGGCCGGTACGCTCCCCAGCCCCAGCGGCAGCGTTCTTCCGGGACGCCGTTGGCGCGCGCTTCCGCGGCCAACGCGTCGATGCGAGCGGCGGTGGCAGGGAACCACTGGCGGATCTGCTCCAGTTCGTCCACTTCGGCGAAGCTGCCGCACAGGCACTCGCCGGACATGTGCAGCAGATCCGACACCTGGTTGCGGGGCGTGTCGGGGTGCAGGTGCCGGTAGGTGTTGAGGTCGAGCGTGGTCCACAACGCCAGCGGCGATACCCAGATCACCGAGCGGTCCCGCTCGTGCAGTGGCACCCGGACGCGGCGTTTGGACTCCGCGCGGCGCCGGCCCGCAAGGAACACCACCCGTTGGCGATGCGGTCGTGTCACCAGCTCGCGCCTCACCTGCCGCAGGGCGCGTTCCTTGAGGCGCTGGTACATGCGGAAGTGTTGGGCTGGTCCGGGGAACCCGTGCTCCAGGACGTAGCTGCGGTAGTCCGATCCGGCCGGCGGGTGCCGTTCCAGCAGCGGCAGATCCCACGCGTCGGCGGTGTCGCGGACGAACTGGCGGGTCTCCTCGATCCCGATTCCGGTGTTGGCGTGCACTGCGTGGGTGGCGAGGGGCCGCATGAGGTGCGCCAGCACGTTGGAGTCGTTCCCGCCCGACCAGAGCAGGCAGGTGCCGACAATGGTGTGCCGGTCGGTGTGCGCGGCGAGCGCGTCGGTGAGGATCTGGTGTGCCTGCTCGATCAGCACCGCCACGCGTTGCTTGCGCTGATTCCAGGTGAGTTCGGCGACCAGTTCCACCGGCGTGGGAGTGTCGGTGCCCGGGTGCATCGGGTCCCCGGCCCACGAGTCGAGCGCGAACAGCGGCGTACTCATCAGCTCACGTCCTTCCGAGACGTCGCGAGTGCGGCGTGGCCGGCTGCGTCGAACGTCGGTTCACCGATCACGTAGTCGTGCAAGTAGGAGTCCGGGGCGAGGCCGGCGCGGTAGAGGCAGGCTTCGCAGGTGCGGTGCGCCCGCGGGAGTTCCGCCCACCCGGTCTCGCCGCATTCACGGCAGGTGCGCCGCGCGGCCATCGCCTTCGCCAGCGCGGCGGCGCGGGCCGGGGTCATCGGCCGGACCGGTTTCGCGTCGGCGATCAGGTACAGGTTGGCGTGCACGATCTTGGCGGCCTTGCGGCACCGGAAGTACAGGAACGCTACCGGGTCCTGCCCACCCGGGCGTTTCCCGAGCGCGCGCAGCTGGCGGCGCGTGGCGAGAAGGTTCCGCGGTGCGGTGTTGTGCGACAGCAGGGGTTTGCCGTGCCAGCGGCCCCGGGTGAACTCCGGGTCCGGTGACCACGGCACCGGGGCCAGCACCCACGGATACCGGCGTGCCATGACGGGTCCCTCCTTGGGTTTCAGGCGGCCCGGCGGCGGCCGGATCGCGGGGTGATGCGGCGGGGGTTGTCGGCCCCGGCCCGCAGCGCGGTGTCGATGACGCCGTCGTCCTTGGCGGCGGAGTCGGGGGTGTTCCAGGCCGCGACCGCCGCCCGCAGTTCGGCGCGGGCGTAGCTCTCCTCCAGCAGCCGCGCGCCGACCAGTTGCCCGAGGGCGTAGGCCGCGGTGGACAGGACCTTGTTGCGGGTGCCTGGTTGCGCCGTACGGACCCGGTCGGTTTCGCCCCGCACGGCGGCGGCGGTGTAGGCGTCCGGGGCGGCTACGGGCTTCTCGTTTCGCTCGGAGATGGCCGTAGGCGCGCGTTCGACGGCGACCTGGACCAACCACCCCGGCAACAGGGCAGGGTCGGTGTCGTCCAGCAGCCGGTAACTGCCTTCCGGGAGGAGGCTGCCCGGGGCGAGGGCGTAGCCGCCCCAGCCGCGGGTGTCGATGTTCGAGGCGATGTGCTTGACCGTGGACCGCAGCCGGCACCCGGCCGGCGCGGTGTAGAGCAGGTGCCGGCCACCGGTTGGGGTTTCCACCGTCCACGTGTCCGGCAGCGGCCCACCTCGTTCCACGGCAAGGGAGTGCAGTTGGGTCCAGCCGTCGGGGTCGTGCTCGCCCTTGTGGCCCGGCTTGGGCTGGTCGCAGTCGAGCAGGAACAGCCCCGAGGGCCCGGGGAACACCGCGATGTTCCACAACGGACCTTCCGACCACTTGGCCGCGACCCGGGCCGGGTCGTCGGTGGCCAGCTGCTCCGGGGTGACGTGCCCGTGCGTGCAGACGCCGGCGCCCGCGCAATCCGCGAGTTTGTGCCAGTGCGCGGCTTTGGTTCCCGGACGGCAGGGGAAGACCTTCCACCCCCTGCCAGCGATATCCAGCGCCGCCGCGCGGAGCCCGGCCAACGCGACCGAATCGGTGCTCACCATCGGTTTTCCTTCCGCCAGTCGGGCCGGGGGTCCCAGGCCGCGACGTCGTGCAGATGCACCCCGAACGCCCGCGCCAGCGCGTCGGCGAGCCGGTCGACCTCGGTCACCGGGCGCCCACCGGTGCGCAGGCACGTGATCAGCGCAGGGCAGGTGGCTGAGGCGTAGAACTCCCAGTTGTTCCAGGCGGCGGCGATCACCCGCCCGGCCCGCCGCGCCGGGTCGGAGTCGAACCCGGCGGTGTCGGTCAGCCAGGCGGTGATCTCGCCGGGCTTGTAGCGGGTCTCGCTCTTGCCCATCGCCGGCGGCGGGTCAGTGGCGCGGGCGGGTCTGGCAGCAGCGGTGGCAGACCCGCTGACGCATCCGGTTGCGGGCCCCGCAGGAGCGGCAGCCCCACCGCGTCCGCGGCGACAGCGGCACGTGGTGGCCGGGCGAGGGCAGGCGCAGAGCGTGCGAAGTCGTCATAATCGGGGCCATCCTTTTCACGGTGAGTGACTGACAGGAGCCCGGGTGAGACATCGGGCCGCAGACGCGGCCAACCGGCACAGCGACTACTCTCAGTGGCAATGAGGCGAGTCGGGCCAGGGTGCCAGGGATCCGGGTGACGAATGAGTCGGGGAATGAACCCGCGAATGAGTTTTGCAGAAGCGAATGAAGATCTTCATTCGGCGAATGAAGCGGCTGGTCAGCGGCTTGATCAGCGAAAATGAACTTGAATGAGCGGAATGAAGGGATGAAGGGGCCTCGCCGGGCCCCGCCCGGACCCCGGTTTCGGGGTGTGCGGGCGGGACCGGTGGGCATCATTCGATTCCGACGGAGTCCCGGGCCGAGAGGATGTCAGCCACGCGGGCCGGGTCGACCGGGAACTTACGATCAGTAGTCGGGACCTTGTAGCCGTGTTCCGCGAGCAGATCGGTCACCTGCTTGCTTGACCACTTACTGTAGTGATTCCACCGAGCTCCCAGGGCGGCGGCGACCGCCGTCGCGCGCGGGTGGGCGTCGCCCTCACGCGGGGTCATCTCGGTGAGCACGGCCAGGATGTCGGCCAGCGGGTCGCGGGCCACGACGATCTCCGCCGTGCGGGCGGCACCGCCGCGGGCCTCCAGCGCCCGAGCGACGATGGCGGCCTTCTGGGGCTCGGTCAGGAAGTAGCTGCGCAGCGCGCCGGGCTCATCCATGAACCCGACCGTGACCAGCGTCCCGCAGTCGTTCAGCGCGGATTTCGTCTTGGGCCGCAGGTCCAGCGCCGAAATCCCTTCCTCGTGCGCCTTCTCGCCCAGCACCGCGTTGTTGCGGGCCTTGTTGCCGTTGACCGCCCCGCACGCCCGGTTGGTCGACATCGCCACCAGGTCCCGCGGCAAGCTCTGATCCGACGGGCTGGGGGTGAGAAACGCCAGGTGGACGGCGTATTTTCGGCTCGCCATGAACAGGTTGATCACCAGGTTCACGATCCGCTTGCGGTCCTCAGCCTTGTCCTGGCGGAACAGCCGCTGGCACTCCTCCAGCACCACGATCCGCGGCCGCAACCCCGGCTCCTTCGCCACGATCTCCCGCCCGGCCTCCAACACGCTGCTGACGTTGTGCTTCTGCAGCAGCCGGCCCCGTTCGGTCAGGTCGTCGTACAGCGCCTGGAGGTGGTCCAGGGCGGCGTTGACGTTGTCCTCCCCCGCGCCCGGCGAATAGGTCTTCAGGCACGGCCTGAGGGCCTCGTAGTCGTTGTTCTCAGCGAAGACGAACACGTCCACGTCCACCAGCGGGTCCAGGACCGCCCCGGTCGCGAGGGTGATCATCAGGGTGGACTTGCCCGAGCCAGGCGCCCCGGCCATCACGAAGTTGCGCTCAGGCATATCCGCGACGACCGGCTCGCCGCGCAGGTTCACCCCGACCGGGAACCCGCTCCAGTAGTCGGTGGCACCCTCGCTGAGCAGCGGATACGCATCGACCGGGTCCCGCAACGCGCCGGGGTTGAGCCGGAACAGGTCCAGCACCGTCGGGTCGTCTTCGTCGGCGCGGATGAACAGCTCCATCGGCCGGCACCCCAGGTTGTGGGACAGCATCTCCTTGGCCTTGTCGATCGCCTTCACCGGCGCGCCCTGGGGCAGCCGGATCTTCGTTGACCAGCCCTTTCCGTCGATCATCGGCGGCTGCACCCACGCGTTGTCGGTGTCGCGGTGCGGCCATCCGTCCTTAATGGACGCGTTCAACTTGCCGTTGTTGATGTTGGCCAGCGCGGCCACCACCGCGGACTCCGACAGCTCCACGCGCAGGTTGCGGGTGGCCTCTTTCCGCAGGTGGACCGGCAGAACCTGCTCCCCGAGCCGATTGCCGTCACGCCACCAGCGCGACAGCTTCACCAGCGCCGCGGCGGCGGGGATGGCCCACCACCAGGTCACCACCAACACCCCGACCGCCCACACGAACGCCAGCGCCCCGCGCCACACGGCGAGCACGTCGGTGGCGTTGAACTCGCCCAGCCAGCGGCCCAGCCCGTTGACCAGGCCGACCACCACCGACACGACGAACAGCACCCCGAGCGCGGCGCCGGTCCGCCAGGCGACGCCCCAGACCAGTTCGGCCCACTTGCGCATCGTGTCCACGGTGACGTGCCGGCCCTCGTTGTACTGCCGGGTCAGGGCCTCCACTGCGGAGTGGTCACCGGACGCGCGGGCTTCGGCACGGGCGGCCTTGAGGTCGGTGTTGTCCCGGTCCGCGCGGCGGCGCTGCCGGGCGGCCTCCATGCCCTTGCCGATGATCGAGGCGTGCCGGCGGGTGAAGCGCCACCCGCGCCCGGCCGTCCGCAGCCCGGTCCGCGTGCCGGTTCCGATCCGGTGCCCGGCGGTGTGCGCGGCCTCCACGGTGGCCTCCGCCAGCCAGGCCCGGGTCGCATCCGACGGCCCGGCCAGCACCCGGCCCGTGCTCCGCACGACCCGGGTCCCCCAGGTCTGCCGAACCACCCCGACGGTGACGTCCGTGCCGGGTTCGATCACCTCTCCCTCGATCGTCTGCGAGTCGGTTCCGGAGTCCGGGCGGCGGAACGGGACCACCGTGCCGGACCCGTCGGGACCGCCGTCGGAACCGGTCTCCGGACCGGTCCGGGGACCGGTGTCGGCCGGGTGGTCCGGGCCGGTGGTGTTCGGGTCGGGCGTGGTGTTGTCCCCGGTCCCGGGGGGTGTGGTGGTGTCGTGCGTCATGGTTGTGGTGGTCCTTTCTTCGGTTCCGCGGCCGGGTTGGTGCGGCGGGTTCCGGTGCGGACCGGCCCCGGCCCGGACACCCCGGGTGCGGGTGTGCGGGCCGGGCCGGACCAGACCGGCGAGATGCCGGATCGGGGCGGTCAGCGCTGGGTGGGGTTGTCGAGTTCGGCGCGCAGCCGCTTCGCGGCGGGCTTGCCGCACCGGATCGTCTTCGCGATCCGGTACGGGGTGGCCGTGGCCGGGTCCAGCTCGCCCGCGGCGACGGCGTCGTCCAGCCGCTTGCGCAGCATCGCCAGGTGCGCGTCCCCGGTCGGGCGCCCCGCCGGGCGGGACCGACCGGCCCGGCCGCTGGTGCGCGGCGCCGGGCTCTGCGCGGACCGGTCCGCGCTCGCCGGGGTGGTGTCGTCGCCGGGGCCAGCGGGCTTGTCGGCGGTGGCGACCCCGCCCCCGCGCTGGGTGTCGGGCTCGCCGTCGCCGTGCCGGTCCGGACCGGTGGTCGGGCCGCTCGAATCGAGCAGGGTCGCGATCGCCGCGTCCACGGCGTCCGGGAGCCCGGGAACGTCCGGGTCCGGCGTCACCGCGATCAGCCGGCCCCGCTTCACCTGGTACGTGCCGGGGGCGAAGGTGAGGCGGGCGTTGCCGTCTGCGTCGATCTGCGCGGTGGCCATTTTCAGTGCCGCGCGCGCCGCCGCGTTCGTCTTGGCCACCTGGGCGGCGGCGAGCTTGTCCGCCGCCCGCTGCGCGCGGGAGCGGGGCGGGTCGGCGATCGCCAGCTGGTGGGCGATGACCCCGGCCACCGACACCACACCCATGATCACCATCGCGTCCCAGCCGCGGCCCAGGCCGTGCACGGCGTTGGCGACGAACGCCAGCGCCCCGAACACCCACACCCCGACCTTCAGACCCCACACCGACCGCGTCCGGTCCTTGCGGCGCACGATCTGGACCGCGACAGCGAAGGCCCACATGCCCAGCTCGGTGATCAGCGGCAGCAGCCTGCCCACGCCGGAGGCGTACACGTCGGCGCCGTAGCCGGCCATCGCGGACGCGGCCATCACGAACGACACCACCGCAATGCTGTAGATCAGCCCGTCCACCACGTGGCCCCGAGCGAACGCCGCGATCGTCACCCAACGCCGAGCGCGGGTCTGGCGGCGCCGCGCGCGCTGGGCGGCGACGGCCTCCTTCGCCTGGCGGGCGAGTTCGGCGGCCAGCTCGCGGTCGGCGCGGGCCACGTCGCTCGCGGCCTTCATCCGCGCGATGTCGTCGCCGGTGGCCGCGGCCTGATCCAGCCGCGCCTGTTCGGCCTTCGCCGCCAGGTTCGCGCGACGTTCCTCCTGCCAACTCATGGTCAACCTCTTCCGGTAAGAGGGACACCCCGCAACCATCATCCGGGCGCGGGGTGTCCACAGTGGTCAGTCATCGGGGCGGCAGGGAAAGCCGCGGTGCAGGGGCCGCAACCGAGCAGGTTCGAGGCAGCGTCGCTACGAGCGGGTCACGCGGATGACGCCGGCGCGCTCGTACTTCGTGGTGAGCGCGGTCAGGCGATCACCGAGGGCCAGGAGGCGGGCGGCGGTGCTGCTGGGTTGCTTGGCCAGCGTGTCCGCTTTGGCAGCGCTGTCGATCTGGTAGTCGCTGACCGCCGCCGCGGCGGCGGCGATACTGGCGAGTGCTCCTCGGTCGGGTTCGGACAGTAGGCCCGCGGCCCGGTTGAGTGCGGCGGCGTTGCGGATGATCTCGTCGCGCCACCGGCGGTGGTGGTGGCTCCAGTCCCTGATCTGGGAGCGCGCCGCGTCGGCCAGCGTGTCCCGCAGCCAGCCTGCCGGGTTGCTGCTGCCGGTTGTCGTCGGCGCGGTGGCGGGTGCGGGCCGGGCGCGCGTTGCTGCCGAGCGGCGCTCCGCCGGGGCCCGCCGCGGCGCGGCAGGCTTCGTTGCGGGCGCGTTGTCCTGGGAGTGGGCCCGCAGTTCGGCGGCGCACCGCCGTCGACCACAGATCCGTAGGGTCGTGTTGGTTTGGGTGCGTTCCCGGCACACCACGCACATCGCCCGCGTCTTCCGCGGCGCCGCCGCCTTCCGCACCGGGGCGGCCTTCTTCGCGCCGGTGGCCTTCCGGGTGGTTGCGCGCTTGGGCGTGGCCTTGCGGGTGGTGGACTTCTTGGCGGGCTTGGGCTTCTTCTTGCCGAAACCGAACATGGTGGTGGCCTTCCCGGTCGGAGGGTCAGGAACGGACACCCCCGAACCCGAAGCGCAGGCGTGGGAGTGTCCACAGTGGTCGGTCGCTACGTAGGTGGCCACCAACCGAGCAGGTCTGGGCCGGGCCTCACTGGTCCGCGGGCACGGCGGTGAGGGTCATGGTCGCGGTGACCGCCGGGCACGGTCACCCGCGCATCGGGCGGGCCACCACGGCCGCCCCGCCGCCGGACGGGGCCGCCGTGGTGGTCGGGGTGGGGGTGGCCGGCGGCGGGCACGTGCTCGTGGTTGGCGCCAGCGGCGACGGGGCCGGTGGCGCGGTGACGCGGTAGCCGATCAGGTACAGCGTCCACACGGCGACGAACACGATCAAGCCGATGATGATCCGCAAGCGGCATCAGTCCTTTCAGTGTGGTTCAGGTGGGCGAGGTGTAGATGAACCGGAACAGGGCCTGCTGCAGCTGGACGTGGTCGTCCCCGCCGCCGGACAACGGCGGATAGCCATGGCGGGCGAGGACGTCGGCAACGTCCAGCACCAGGCCGATGGTGAACCGCGGATCGTTCTCCGGTGGCGGGAGCGGGTAGGCGCGGGGCGGGCGATCCATTTGCAACCCTCCGGGGTGCCGGAAGTGGACGGTGGTACCGGGTTCCGGGCGGGCCGTCGGTGGGCGCCGCCCGGAACCCGGGGCTGAGTGGTGCGGGTCAGCGGGTGGTGGTGGCCTTGTCCTGGCCCGTGCCGAGCACGGCGAAGACGCCGCTGACGGCGGCGATGGTGAACAGGACCCACACCAGGCCCATGCCGTAGTGGGTCGGGTCCTTGTAGTGCAGGCTGTTGGCGCCGTAGGTCAGCCAGGCCGAGACGGCGAACACGATGTACGCGGCGATCCGCATGGTTTCTCCCAAGGGGTGTGTCGAGCGTGGTTGAGGCGAACGAGCGGCAGCGCAGGTGAGCGCGGCTTCCGGGGGTCAGCGGCGAGACTTGGCCTTGGCCTTGCCGCCGGAGAAGACGTACAGCAGCGAAATCACCGCAACCGCCCCGAGCACGACCGGCAGGATCAGGCCGTAGTGGCCGGGGTTCTTCTCGTGCAGGCTTGCCGCACCGAAGGCGAGCCAGGCGGCGACGGCGGCGATCAGGAACGCGATGAACTTGACCATGGTTTTCTCCAGAGGTGGTTGGTGTGAAACAGGAAGGCGGAGCTGGTGGAACCCCGGTATGCGGGCAGCACGAGCCACCCACACCGGGTGGTGCGGGTGAAGCGGTGGTGCAGCGGAGTGCGGCCGGAGAAGCCGGGCGCGAGAGCAGGGTTACGGTGTCGGGGTGGACGGTGGGGCCGTGCGTCTGCCTCCACCAGGGTGGCTGTCACATTTCAGGGACACCATTCCCAAATCGGGGGTTCCCGCGAGCGCCGTCCATCGGATGGCGGCGTGGGGCCCCCGAGCCGCGGGTGAGGTCACTGCACAGCGGCGACCAGGATCTGTGCGGCGTGCTCGTGTTTGGCGTAGGCCGCGGGGAAGCCGGAGCGTTGGACGGTTTGTGCGGCGTCGGTCAGGCTCATCGTCTGCCACCCGGGCACTGCGAGCAGGTGTCGGTAAAACTGGGTGGCGGTGTAGGTGGGGTTCCTGATCTGCGTTGGGGTGCCCCAGCCTTGAGAGGGGCGTTGCTGGAAGAGCCCGAGGCTGTCGCGGTCGCCGTAGTCGAGGTTGCGTAGCCCGGATTCCTGCATCGCGGTTGCGATGGCGATCACCCAGCCTCGGTTGGGGACATTCATCTTCTTGCCGACTGCGACGATCGTGCCGGCGTTCGCGACTTGGTCTGGGTCGTAGCCGGCGACACCGGTTGTTGTGGTGCCTATCGCGGCAATGCCGACGGTCGGGTCGAGCGTGCCGTCTCGGGTGTAGCCGACGGCGACCGCGGCCACCACGAACAGCGCGGCGGCGCCGACGACCTTGCCCAGCAGCGTCATGGGTATTCGCCTCCTCCCCTGCGTCTCGGGTGAACTGCGGTGCGGCGGGCGCGGGCGGTCACGAGGCGACCTCGTCCCGCTCGCGTCCGGCCCGCACCGTCACGTCGGCCGATCCCGTGCGCTCGCGCCGGCGCTGGCGGCGGCGCCACCAGCTGGTGATCGCCGCCGCCAAGGCTGTGATGAGCCGGGCGGACCGGCGGGTGACCGGCCACTCCCACCCGATCCGCACCAGCAGCCCCGCGGCGATCGGCCAGACCAGCCAGCTGATCCCGGCCCACAGGACCAGCCCGGCCAGCGCGGCGGCGACCACCGTTTCCGGCAGCCACCACCCGACCCGGGCGATCGCCCGGTCGACGACCGGGCCGCCACCGGTCTGCATCACCTCGCCGCGGTCGCGGCGACGCAACGTCTTGCCTGCCATCGTGTTTCTCCCTTCACCCGGTCTGCGGAGACGCCGGAGCCGCTCCGGCGAAGCTTGCGGTGATCCGGGCGTCCAGCCCGGACTGCAAGGCCAGCAGCAGCCGCGCGGCCTGCAGCAGCGGCCACCGCAGCAGCGACAGCGCGCAGAACAGCAGCACCGCCAGGGCGAACCCGGCCAGCCGCCACGATCCGTGCTCCTTCGCGATCTCGAACACGCTCACGACAAACGTCCTTTCCGGACAGTGGATGAGACGGAAGTTCAGGCGGCGGCGGGCCCGGCGAGGCGGCCCCACTCGATCGCCCAGTCGAGGTACTCGTGACCGGCGGGCACCAGCGCTTCGGCGGTGTCCAGGAAGCTTTCGACGTCCCCGCGCGGAACGGCCACCTCCGCTGCCCCCGTCGGCGAGGACAGCGCGACCACCACGCGGCTGAGGTCACCGCCGGTGTCCGGGCGGACCTGGACGTCGCCGTCCCCGGCCGGCTCGTTGCAACCCGAAGCGAGCAGGCCCCTGGCGAACAGCCACTCACGGCCGGCGACCAGGAGCCTCACGGCCCACGGGTCGGCGGAGTCGTAGACCAGCTCCAGCGCAAGTTTCACGTTCGGCCCCAGCAGCACGCCGATGGCCGGGTGGGTCACCGTCGTCGGCGTCATCGCCCACCGCCCATACCGGGCCCCGGGTTCATGCCGAAGCGGGCCACCGCGTCGTGCAGCATCACCGCGTGGTCGAAGGCGAACCCGGCCCCGGCGGCGATCCGCGCCGCCACCCGCAGCGGCAGCCACGCGGCCAGCCGGGCGTCATCCCCCGCAACCACCGGCGGCATGTGCTCCAGCACGGCGCCGTAGGCCACCGACACGTACCGGCCGCGGGCATCGCGGCCAGGCCCGTCGTAGATCCCGATGCGGTCCAGCGCGACGTCGGTCAGGTCCAGGCCGGTTTCCTCCGCCGCTTCCCGCCGTGCGGCCTCCGCCGACGTCTCGTGCGGGTCGACGTGCCCGCCGGGGAAGGCGAGCCGGCCGCGGTGCGGGGGCCAGCCGCGTTCGATCAGCAGCACATGCCACACCCCGTCGGCCGGGGCGAACAGCACCACGTCGGCAGCGTAGAACACCGGGTGACGGTCATCCAGCTTCGCGGCGATCTTGGCCGCGAACGAACCGAGCAGGCTCACGGGTCACTGTCCTTTCCGGATTTCGAGGGCGAGCCGGTACAGCTCGTCCGGGTGACCGACTCCCCCACCCCCGCCACCAGCGCCACGTGCCCGCACGCCTGCTCGAACCGAATCGAGCTGTAGACCCGGATCCGGACCCCTGCGGGACCGCGGCCAGCCAGGATGATGTGCAGGTGCTCGTCACTGGTGTGACGCCAGCTGCCGGTGAGGCCGGTCAGCCGGTGGGTCCAGATCAGCAGCGCCCCGAGCACCACCACCGGGTCCCGGCAGTGGGGCACGCTGGGCTGAAGGTCGATCTGGTTTTCCCGCGTGTCCAGGGTGAGGAAGCAGGGTTCGGGAGCGGGGGTGTCCCGGACGAACATCCGGGCGACCGTGGCCAGCTTGGCCACCCCGCTCAGCGTCGTGAGCGCAGCAGACATCGAGAACTCCTTAGGACAGCAAGCGAGCAGGTTCGAAACGGCAGATCGGGTCAGGCGGCGGCGAGGCCGTGCGCGGGCCCGGCGAGCAGACGAGTGACGTAGCTGACGAACGAGCGGTCGGCACACGGGTGCATGTGATCGGTCTGCGGGTCCCGCAGCGCGGCGCGCAGCCACAGCGACAGACGAGACACCGACCAGCCCCGCCCGCGCCGGGCCGCGATCGCCGCGATCAGCGGCTCCAGGAACTCCGGACGCACCCGCGGAGCCCGGACAGCGGCCGCGAGAACGATCGGGCTCAGCGGCGCGGTGTTCGACAGCGGCGGCCGGCTGGCCTGCGGCGCCATCGCCACCGCGGCCTGGCGCTCATCGGCGGCCAAGAGCCGCAGCTGAGCGGCCACGTCCCGGTAGACAACCGCCCGGCGGCGCATCACCACGTCGCCGGTGCGGCGGACCAGTAGCCGGGCGTTGGCCGCCAGCAGCCCGGCCAGCGCCTCGAACTCCCGCGCCACACCCGCCGCGACCCCGGCCGTGTCGTCGGCCACCAGCGCCACGATCAGCGGGTTGCCCGCCGTCTGCGGGTCCGTCTCGATCCACAGACGAAGCTGGGCGGCCACGTCGGTGTACACCGCGGCGCGAACAGCCGTCACGACCTCCGGCAGCCCCGCCCCGCTCAGCACCGCGGCGTTGCGGGTCAGCGTGTCGGCCAGGCCCGACAGCCGGGCCGCGATCACCTGAGCGTGAGTGCAAGACATGAGCGGAATCCCTTTCGACCAGGCGATCCGCGACCGGGAGCGGGCATAGCTCTGCCCCGGAACGAATGCCGAAGATTTGTGGATCAGGCGCGGAAACTGCGCAGAGAAGGAAGAACTGCGGTGGTCAAGCGGCCGGGTTGAGTTCGACGGTGACGTCGGCGAGCGCGGCCCGGAACACCCGAGCAAGGCGCATCGCTTCCAGCCCGTGCGGGCCGGAGAACTCCGCGCGCATCGTGCGGTAGGCGACGTCCAGCCAGTGCGCCCGGTCCTCCGGCATGGCCGACACCGGCGGCATCGTCGCCAGCAGCTCGCAGAACGCAGCCGGTACGAACAGTCGGTCCGCGGTCATGCCGCCCACCCGCTTGCCCTCTCGCTCAGCTCCAATTCGGGGTCGACCACACCGCCGCCGGTGTCCTCCGCCTGCAGGCCGCCGGCCGGACCGGTCGTGTCGGCGAGGTAGTCGAAGTCCAGGTCATCCGCGGCCGCTTCGATCCAGCGACGATTCTTCGGGCGGGTCGTGCCCATCAGGCTGTCCAGCTCCATGTTCAGGCCACCTCCGCCGGCTCGTCGTCCGCCGCTTCCGGGGACTGGCCGTCCGTGACGAAGTCCGCGTAGCCGCGCTCCGAGCAGGTGTTAATCCAGGTGTTCACGCAGTAGCCCGGTATCCGGATCGCGCCCTTGCCGATGCCGATCTTCAAGACATCCAGCTCACCGGACTCGATCGCCCGGTAGACAGTCGACCGCGAGACGTCCAGCAGCTCGGCGACGGCCTTCACGCGGAAGACGGCGTTATCCTCAACCCGCATCGTTGCTCCCAAGGTTTCGATGTAGGTCCCGGCTGGTGTTGCAGCACCGCCGGGGCCGCTTGCGTTGTGTGCGCTCTGGGCGACACCAACGACGTTAGGCAACATAGACAACATCGCCAAGTTATCTTGGCTGTTATCACCTAGACGGAGTAGTTGACTAAGTCGCGTACCCTGTCTGACATGGACAAACTCGATCCAGCCGACTCCCGAGCGCCATACCTGCAGGTGGCCAGCCGCCTTCGGGAGGCGCTCCGTGCGGAGACCTACCGGCAGGGCGACAAGCTTCCGCCGCACCAGGCGATCGCTGAGGACTTCGGCGTGTCGGTGGGGACTGTGAAACGCGCCTACACGCTCTTGCAGGACGAACAGCTGATCGTCACGCGCCAGGGACAAGGCACCTTCGTACGTGCGTCCGGCGCTGCGGTGCCAGCGGCTGAGACCTCCCCTGGCGATGCGCCGAACAGCGTGGACATCGCGGACCTTGAGAGGCGACTTCTCGCGGTCGAGCGCAAGCTGGGGCTTGCGCACTGACGGGCGATCCGGCGAGTTGTCGCATGGGTTGCCACGAACCAGGTTTGCTGACGATGCCGCATGGTCGGTTCCGGTGCACTGTTGTCGCTGGCGTCTCATGGAAGTAGCTTCGGCCCGGTCGGGTGCATGAACCCGGAAAAACCTTCCGGGGCCAACCCGGAAGAACTTTCCGGGTTGCTGGCGCGGCTGCGCGAGAGGGTGAGGACATGCGAGGAATCAGCGAGAACCTGACCATCGGAGAGCGCGTCGCGTGGTACCGGCGTCGTCGCGGCATGTCGCAAGAGGCGCTTGCCGGGCTGGTCGGCCGCACCAGCGACTGGCTGGGCAAGGCGGAGAACAATCGGATCGAGCTGGACCGTTTGTCCGTCATCCGCAGCCTCGCGGACGCGCTGGACGTCGCCCTCGGGGACCTCATCGGTGAGCCGACCTTGCTCGACTGGACCCCAGACAGCGGCACGGCGACGGTGCCAGCGCTCCGGGCCGCGCTCATGGATTACCGCCAGCTCACGCCGATCTTGAGCGCCCCGGCGTCGGATGCAGAACCGCCGGCGCTCGAGGAACTCGCCCGCGAGCTGCGCTCGGTGTTCGACGCCTACCAGGGATCGCGCTTCGGGTACGCCGCCGGCAGGGCGCCGCTTCTGCTCGCCGACGCACTGCTCGCCGCGCGCCAGTACGACGGAGACGACCGCCTGCGGGCTCACGAGTTGCTGGCATTGAGCTACCAGGCTGCTGCGTCGGTGCTGACGAAGATCGGCGAGGCTGATCTCGCGTGGATGGCGGCTGAGCGCGGCCTGGCGGCTGCGCAGCAATCGGAGAACTACGCGATCACCGGATCGCTATTCCGGTCGGTGGCTTTCGCGCTCTTGTCGACGGGTCGCCACGAACCGGCAATGTCGCTGACAGAGGCGGCCGCGGCATACCTGCAACCGCACCTGGACGACGGCGACGGCGACGTGATTTCGTCCTACGGAACACTGCTCCTGGCCGGGTCAATGGCGGCTGCACGCGCTGAGGACAGGGCAACCACGCGCGGCTACCTGGCTGAGGCTGACGAGGCTGCCCAGCGTCTTGGCGTCGACGGCAATCACCTCTGGACGGCATTTGGGCCCACGAACGTGGCAATCCACCGCGTGAACACCGCCATGGAACTGGGAGACGTGCAGGTCGCGCTCGATATCGGCCCGGAACTGGACACAGCGGCCCTGCCGGTCGAGCGGCGAGTGCGCCACATGCTGGACGTTGCCCGCGCGTTCCACGTCTCCGGACGCCACGATGCCGCGGTCGCTACGGTGCTGAACGCTGAGCGGATGGCACCCGACCAGGTCAGGCACCACTACCTGAGCAGACAACTGGTCATCACGTGGGTCCGCAACACCCACGGGAAGCCGGGCTTCGAGCTCCACCAGCTCGCCAAGCGGATGCACGTCGTAGGCTGACCCACGTGACGGATGACCCCACGGACAAGTTCGCAACGCCCCGGATCGCTGCCGGGGCGTTGTTCGTAAACGATGACCGCGTTCTGCTGGTCCGGAAGACGTACGGGAACCGCTGGGACATCCCCGGCGGCTACGTCGACCAGGGCGAGTCTCCTGCGGAGGCCTGCTCGCGGGAGCTGCGGGAGGAGATTGGTCTATCTCGGTCAGCCCGGCGGCTGCTGGTGCACGACTGGGCGCCCAACGACTCGGAGGGCGACAAGATCCTGTACGTCTTCGGGTGTGGGGATCTCGGCAGTGACGAGGACGCCATCGTCCTGGACGGCGTCGAACTCGACCGCTGGGAGTGGGTGCCGGTCGACAAGCTGGACGAGTACCTGATCCCTCGCCTCGCCCGCCGGCTGAATCGCGCGTACCAGGCTCAGGTAGCTGGCACCACTCTTTACCTTGAGCACGGGGAGCCGACTCTTGGACAGGACTGAGCCCCAGCAACCTGCTGGGGCTCGCAGCTTTAGCGGGCGTGGGCCGACCCAACACGCTGCCGCCACTCGACAGTAACCGCCAGTCAACAGCGAGTAAAAGGAGCCGCGCCGATGACTCGCCGGCACACTGAAAACAACACAATCACTATAACCGGCGCAAGCTATGAGGCTCCCGCCCTACAGCGAAACCTGCCGTTCCCAGCACCGCTCTCCGAGCATGGTCGGGATAAGAGTTGCTTCGAGTACTGGTGGAAACTCCTAACATTCGTCCACACTATTGACAATCCCGCAAAATTCCCACCCCTAGGCAGTAACGCACTCACTGCAGTCGATACAACTTCCGTTAGTCGCTTCATGCGAACTTGTCGCGATTTGGCCGGATCGACAGTTATCAACTCTAAAGCGAGAGTGAGCGTCCAACCAGGGGTTGGCAGCGCAGGAACACGCGTTGAGTTAGAAGATTTCCCCGCAAGAGACAGTGTAATCGGATTTGCCGCTCTTTTTCGACAACTATATGTCCCGAGTGAGACAGGAAGCTTTGTTTCAGTTCGCAACATTGTCGGCAAAGTCAACGCTCAAGCCAGCGACTCCGCAACGGAGCAGCGCGCAGCGATCCTTAAAAGATGGCGCACCATCGAAAACTCGTTGAAAACCACACCTCTTAAAATACAAGCCGGAATCAAGCTTCAAGGAGGTCGCGATCACTTCTTGCCCCAACATCACGACCTCAACCCCCAACAGTTGATCTCTCTCTACCTCTACGGAGACTGGCTCCACTGGGGGGAGGCACGAGAGCAACACGCCACCTTCGTTGCTGATCCCGTTATTGGTCCCCTCAGAGATTTCACCGCCCTTGAGGCCATGGCGTCGTTCACACACCTCTACATGGGCTTCACCACTCTATTGTCCGCCGCTTTCTCCGGCGTAATAGTTGGCCCCCAGAAGGAAACAATGGCGCCCAACGAGGCGTAGCTCCAATCGCCCGCGCGATCGACCACTAGGCGAAGCGTCTTGGATACTACCGTGGTAGCCAATCATCAAGCGGCACCGTCTCATACCCCAGCAGTCGAGCCCAGTTCGCATGCGCGATAGCTAACCCGACACTCGTCGGCTCCAATCGAGATAGCCAAGGGTGATCTTCCCATATGAACATTAACGTTTCCCATTCATGATCCAACTCGGTAAGACGATCGCGAACTTGGTCTAGATTCAGAACACCATTCTCCAAAAGGAAAAGATATTCCTCGACGAGTTCACGTTCTTCATCCGGACGCGCATAGGTTCTAATCAAAGTCTCAGCGTTAGCACGATTCAATGCGTTAACGCGTAATTTATTTTCATCCTGAGCACATGGCACAAATAGCGGTATGGATTGGTAATCGCGAACCATCCTGTCGCTCACAGTAAGCAAATCAGAACTAATCGCGCGTCGAAAGTGACCTTCTTGAAACAACCCCGGATATGACTTAACGAGGATGCACTGGAGCGTTTGCTCTTCTGCAAGCAAAGTCGCACAACCCACAGCCATTAGGTGATTCAGTTCCGCCTGCGCCCCAGGCTGCCATCGAGGGAGGTCCGTATCAAACAATGGAAATAGAGCCCTCTTGCACCGCGCATTCAGATCGGCCAAATCGACCACGTCCGCAAATTGGACCCTTTGTGCAACAAAGGCGACCGTCAAGGCAGCAATACCCTCCCTTGTCAGCTTCCTCACCGTACTAATTGCTTCATTGAGGACCACCGCTTGCAATCCGCCTGACTTCGCATTACATCGAGCTGCCACTAGATCCACGAGGCTTCGCTTCACATCATCTCTGCCAGTCCGCACATATGCCGTGCTGGCCTCGAAAAACGCCGCCTGAATATCCACATCACGAAACGCGACCAGAGACGCTGGGGAAGATTGACAGATCCGCTGAACCACTTCTTCACGGAAATCACGGAATCGCGCCTCAACCTCTTCGCGAACTTCATGCGAGTACACCCCAAGAGCCTGTTCTACCACCTCCTTGCTAATCGCAATCGCGTCCGTCGGCGTAACACCTACATGAATATCCCTACCCGCCAGGAAATTCTGCGAGTCATCACCCGAGTCAATTCGGTTTTTCATCGATTTTTATCTCTCGAATTCTATGCGGAATTCCTACGTTCACATCTCGAATCGCTTGAATGTTGACAGAATTGGCACCACTAGTGATTGTTTGCGTCGACCCACCACTAGCAGTTCGGCCTTTCTTTCCCGAAAGAAGAGCACTCAAGATAGTCAAAGCGCCCACAGCAGCCCACAGTGGAATATTATGAGTCCACTGTGTCGCAAAGTTGATCGACACCGCGAGCGCAGAGCCGACAAAGGCTGTAGATACGGGCAAGATCCACCGTTTCACTGCAGAGTACCGTCACTTTCCAACAGGTAGATGCAGCGCTCGCCTAGGGCCGTCGCGATCCAACGGCCTGGTCCGCCGCTGCCCATGTGCACGGCGTCGTACTCCTCAACAATAAGTCCCTTGCCGCCGAGTACCGCAAGGGGAGCCCTCCAGGAAACCGGACACCCCTTTGGCAACTGTCCTTCAAGCTAGACTCATGCCGCACTACCTCCACCCCGGAACCTGCAGGTTGCGTACGAGACTCTGCCCAATGTGTGACCAACGCGTCCACTCGTCGGTACTTGGCCTAGCCAATACGCAGGTCAGAGCACATACCGAGGCACCACCGTGTCCAGCCCCCGGAGGCTAAACGCAGTCCCTGGGCGGCGAGTTAGCCCAATGCCCCAGTGAGGACGCGCCGGAATGACGCGTCTCGTTGCCTGACCAACTGCCTGACGACGGTGCCAGACTTCGACGGACATTGACGGACGTCAGTGGACTGCTACAGTCAGGCAGCCAGCACCTCTGACCAGGTGTTTCGTGCCTGTCAAGTGCCTGGGGGTCAAGGGGTCACAGAGCTGCCGCCATTGTGGTCGGTTTGGCATTGGCGCAGGTCGAGAGCCGGGTGTCGGTATGGCATAAGCGCTGTTCATCCCGCGTCCTGACTGATTGGTGGAAGAACGAATCTTCGACAGACTGGCCGCCTCCGGGTGATGTAGCACCGAAGCCACCTGGCACGACTTGAGCGGCATGAAGCCAAAGAGCCGCAAGGCGGCGGGGCTAGCGCGATGGTGGCGCCGGCGCGGGGGAACGTGGTGGTGGGCAATCGTCGTAATCGTGGTACCGGTCGCGGTGATCGCGGCCAGTGCTGTGACAGCACTGCTGCTGTTCGTTGACGGAGGTGATCCGAAGAACCAGATCGAACTGATCAAGACCGGGCTGACCGTCGGGGCCGGCACAGGCGGAGTGGTCGCCCTGGTGCTCACCGGACGGCGGCAGTGGTCCACTGAGCACGACGCTACCCAACGCCGCCTGAACGAGCTGTACGTGAAGGCTGTCGAGCAACTCGGCTCGGACAAGGCTGCGGTCCGGCACGGCGGGCTTTACGCACTGGAACGTGTGGCCCAGGATAACCCGGACCAGCGGCAAACCGTCGTGAACGTGTTGTGCGCGTACCTGCGGACCCCTTTCCACGTTCCCGGCGAACCCCGCCCCCGCCGCCGGCCAGGTATACGCCGCCCGCTCGCCCCCTCGCCACTGCACGACCGTCGCGCCGTCAGTTCCGCACACGGCGGCTGTCGCGAGCTCCCGGCAGCCGCCGAGCTTGAGGACGGCGCCCTGCAGGAACAAGAGGTCCGCCTGACCGCCCAGCGCGTTCTCACCACCCATCTCAAGCCAGGTGACGACCCCGACCATCCAGCAGACATGTTCTGGGCGGACATCGACTTAGACCTCACCGGAGCCGCCCTGGTCGATCTCGACCTCAACGACGCTCAGCTCCGGACGGGCAACTTCAACCGAGCGAGTTTTGCCAAGGACGCCTGGTTCAACGGGGCGAGCTTCGCCGAAGACGCCTGGTTCAACGAGGCGAGCTTCGTGGGGAAGGCCGGGTTCGAAAAGGCGAACTTCGCCAAGATCGCCGGGTTCAACGAGGCGAGCTTCGCCGAAGACGCCTGGTTCAACGAGGCGAGCTTCGTGGGGAACGTCGGGTTCGAAAAGGCGAACTTCGCCAAGATCGCCGGGTTCGATCGAGCGAGCTTCGCCGGGTACGCCATGTTCGACGAAGCAACCTTCGCCGGGTACGCCAGATTGGGTGGGGCCAGCTTCGCGGAGAACGCTCTGTTTAACAGCGCGACCTTCGCCGGATACGCCAGGTTCGACGAGGCGAGCTTCGCCGGGTACGCCGTCTTCGACCAGGCGCACTTCGCCGAAGACGCCCGGTTCAACGGGGCGTGGTTCGCCGTGGACGCCGATTTCGAGGAGGCGAGCTTCGTGGGGAACGTCAGGTTCGCTAAGGCGAGCTTCGCCGAAGCCCGGTTCAACGGAGCGAGCTTCGCCGGGTACGCCCAGTTCGATCAAGTGACCTTCGCCGAAGAGGCCCGGTTCAACGGGGCGAACTTCACCGGATCCGCCGGGTTCGACGGAGCGAAGTTCATCCGAGACGCCCGGTTCAACGAGGCGAACTTCGCCGGGTACGCCCGGTTCGATCGAGTGACCTTCGCCGGAAAAGCCGGGTTCAGTGAGGTCCGTTTCACCGGGTACGCATCGTTCAACAAGGCGACCTTCGCCGGGAACGCCTGGTTCGACGAGGCGAGCTTCGCCGGAGACGCCTGGTTCGACGAGGCGAGCTTCGACGGAGACGCCTGGTTCAACGAGACGAGCTTCGCCGGAGCCGCCCGGTTCAAGGAGACAACCTTCGCCGACGACGCCTGGTTCGATGGGGCGACGTTCAACGGCGGCATCAATATGTCCGGTGCCCAGTTCAAGCGTGAAGTTCCAGATCAGATGCAGTCGCACGTTGTCCCACCTGAAGACGATGATGAGAACGGACTCGGCTGAACGCCACCGGTCGGAAGTCAGCCCCGATCGGCGGGTGTAGCCCCCATCGAGCTCGTCCAGCGTGGCACGAACCTGCCCGGCTATCGCCACCCTTGAGGGGGCGCAGTCGCTACGTTGTGCCCAATGCGTTCCCAAACGATGAAGACTTGGCGGCCACCTAGCCGTGTTTTCGCAGGTCAGTGGGCAGGCTAATACTGAGCAGCCTCCTGCCCTCCGGAGGCCGAACGCGGTTCCAGGAGAGCGAGTCACCCCGATCTCTCGATCCGGTCCCGGCCATCGCTGGTTCGAACCCGCTTCACCCGCCGAGGAAGGTCGATCCAGCCCGGCCCCTATTCGTCGATCGCAGTAACGCCGGCGCGAGTGGTAGAGACTGTTTCAGGGTGTCGGATGAGTGCGGCGCCAGCTGTTGTGAGAGAGGTGCGTGAGGTGGCGGTTGAGGCTGTGGAGTTGGTCGTGTCGGCGTTGGCGGCCGGCGCGGTGGCGGGGGTGAAGGACTCGGCGAGTGCCGCGGTGAAGGACGCGTACGCCAGCGTGCAGAGCGGTGTGCGCCAGCTCCTGAGCCGCAACGACGCGGGCGAGCAAGTGTCGTTGCTCGAGGCGTATGCGGCGGCCCCTGACGAGCACCGCAACGGCCTGGCTGCGGCGCTGAGCGCTGCTGGTGCAGGCGAAGACGCTGAGCTGGTCGCGGCCGCGCAGGCGGTCTTGGCCGCCGTGGATCCGCCCGGGACGACGGCGGGCAAGTACAACGTGCGGGTGCGGGACTCGAAGGGCGTGCAGGTCGGTGACGGCAACACGATGACGCTGAAGTTCTGACTAGGACGCGACGATGACGCCCGACAACCCGGCCGAGCAGCAGGTCCATATTTCCGGCAGTCGTGCGGTGCAGGTCGGTGACGGTAATGTCCTGCACGTGCACGAGCGGCCCGCGTGGGGTTCGCTCTGGCCGGTGCAGGCGAAGAAGCCGTCGGCTCGGCGGGTGTTTCTCAGCCACACCAGCGAGCTGCGGGAGCTGCCGCAGCCGCGGTCGTTCGTGGCGGCGGCGGAAGCGGCGGTAGCGCGGGCCGGTGACGCAGTGGCGGACATGGCCTACTTCACCGCCCGGGATGTCACGCCTGAGCAGGTCGACCGCGAGAAGCTGGCCGAAGCCGACGTGTATGTGCTCATCGCGGGCTTCTGCTATGGATCGCCGGTTCGGGACCGCCCGGAGGTCTCCTACACCGAGCAGGAGTTCCAGACCGCCACCGACGCCGGCCTGCCGCGGCTGGTGTTTCTGCTGGCCGAGGACACCGAAGGGCCGCCGGCCTTGTTCCGGGACCTGCGCTACGGGGCCCGGCAGGAAGCGTTCCGGCAACGGCTCCACGACAGCGGCGTCACCGTGACCACGGTGTCCACGCCCGACCAGCTGGAAACCAAGCTGCTGCAGGCATTGACCGATCTCGTCCGCCCCGAGCAGCAGTCGATGCCCGCGGGCCGGATCTGGAACATCCCCGCCCGCACGGTCGACTTCACCGGCCGCGAGGACCTGCTGACCGGGCTGCGCACGGCGTTGTGTTCCGGTCGGCCGGCGGTGGTGCAGGCGGTGCACGGGATGGGCGGGGTCGGCAAAACCACCACCGCGATCGAATACGCCCACCGCTACGCCGAGAATTACGACGTGGCCTGGTGGGTCCCCTCGGAAGACCCGGCCCTCATCGCCGACCGCCTGGCCGCCCTCGCCCAAGCCCTGGACCTGGCCACCGACCAAGACCCACCAGCGATCGCGTTGGCTCGACTACTCGGCATCCTGCAGGCCCGCGGCCGGTGGCTGCTGGTGTTCGACAACGCCGAGGACCACACCGCGCTGCGGCCGCTGCTGCCCGGCGGCGACGGCCACGTAATCATCACCTCCCGCAACCCCCACTGGGCCGACGTCGGCGCCCCGCTGCCGGTGCGAGAGTTCACCCGCACCGAATCGGTGCATCTGCTGCGATCGCGTCGCCGTCAGCTCGCAGAGGCCGACGCCGGCCGCATCGCCGACGCCCTTGGCGATCTGCCACTGGCTGTTGCTCAGGCCGCCGGGCTGCTGGCTGCTACGGGCTGGACCGCCAATACCTACCTCGACCTGCTCACCCAGCGCACCGACGAACTGCTGGCACGACACGCACCCAACAACGGCTACCCCCTCTCACTCACCACGGCATGGACGGTCTCATTCGATCAGCTCGCCCATGACCACCCCACCGCCCTCCGCACCCTCACCCTCCTAGCCTGGCTCGCTCCCGAACCAGTACCGCTCACCCTGCTCACCCACCAGACCGGCGAAGCCAGAGCAATCGCGCAGGACCCGCTGGCCTTTGCCGACCTCATCACCGCCCTGCGCAGCCGTGGACTGGCTGAAGTCACCACCACCACCATCCAGCTGCACCGCGTCCCCGCCGCACTGCTGCGAGCACGCACCCGCCACGACACCACCACAGACGACGACCCGGACACCACCTGGCCCGTCACAGCAGTCCGGCTCCTGGCGGCTGGCCTACCCGAGGACCCCTGGAAGAACCCGCCGAGCTGGCCGAGCTGGCGAGCACTCCTGCCGCACCTGCTCGCCGTGTGCGATCCCGAGCGCGCGTGGCAACCGGTTTCAGCAGAAGTCGCGGACCTGCTCGACCGCGCCGCGACCTATCTCCAGACCCGTGGGGACCCACACACCGCATTGCCGCTGTTCAAGCGCGCATACACCCTTTATGAAGGTCTCCTCGGCGAGGACCATCCCAACACCCTCTCCAGCGCCAACAACCTCGCCGACACTTTCAGAGCGCTGGGCGAACACCAGCAAGCCCGTGATTTGGACGAGTACATCCTCGCCCTCGGTAAACGCGTCCTCGGCGACAATCACCCCAACATCCTGACCTCTGCCAGCAACCTCGCCCTCGACCTCGTGGCGCTGGGTGAATACCAGCGAGCCCGCGAACTGAACGAGGACACCCTCGCCCGCCGCAAACGCGTCCTCGGCGACAACCACCCGGACACCCTCGGCAGCGCCCACAACCTCGCCCGCGACCTTCGGGCGCTGGGTGAATACCAGCGAGCCCGCGAACTGGACGAGGACACCCTTGCCCTCAGCAAACGCGTCCTCGGCGACAACCACCCGAACACCCTCATCAGCGCCCACAACCTCGCCGCCGACCTCTGGGCGCTGGGTGAATACCAGCGAGCCCGCGAACTGGACGAGGACACCCTTGCCCTCAGCAAACGCGTCCTCGGCGACAACCACCCGA
>NZ_JBEZYY010000001.1:66152-330248 GCF_040638975.1 Amycolatopsis sp. NPDC024027 | reverse complement strand
GACACCCTCATCAGCGCCCACAACCTCGCCGCCGACCTCTGGGCGCTGGGTGAATACCAGCGAGCCCGCGAACTGAACGAGGACACCCTCCCCCGATGCAAACGCGTCCTCGGCGACAACCACTCCGACACGCTGAACAGCGCCAAACTCGCCGCCGCCCTCCGGGGGCTGGAACATGGTGGGGACGCTTCGAAATGACAGGTCTCGCTGCCTGACCAACTGCCTGACGACGGTGTCGGACTTCGGCGGACACTGACGGACGTCAGCAGACTCCTACAGTCATGCAACCAGCACCTCTGATCAGATGTTTCATGCCTGTTAAGTGCCTGGGGGTCAAGGGATCACAGGCTCAGGGGCCGTTCGCGCATGATCGTCTGCAGCCGCAAGCGGATCTTCGGCCTACTGGATAGTTCGCGAAATTCGCGCGACTGATCATTTATGCGGGCTTGGAATCGTCCTCGCCGGGTTGCTGCTGTTCGCTTTGCTTTCTATCGGGTTGAACGCGATGCCCTTGCGGGTCGCCCCCTCGAACAGGGCGTCGCCGGTCAAGGTGGCTTCCTCGAACACGGCGTCGCCGGTGAAGGTGGCCTCCTCGAACAGGGCGTCGCCGCCAAAGCTCACCCCGCCGAACCAGGCATTGCCAGTGAACTTCACTCCGCCTAACCAGGCGACACCGGTGAAGATCGCCTTGTTGAACCAGGTGAGGCCGCCAAAGCGCGCCCCTTCGAACATGGCGTCGCCACCGAAAGACGCACCGCTGAACCCGGCGACACGGGTGAAGGTGGCCCGCTCGAACTTGGCCTCGCCGGTGAAGGTCACCCCGTCGAACCTGGCGTGGCAGGGGAAGGTCACGCTCCTGAACATGGCGTCGCCAGTGAAAGACGCCCGGCCGAACCCGACATCGCCGCCGAAAACTCCCCCTTCGAACACGGCGACGCCGCCGAAAACCGCACCTTCGAACATGGCGTCGCCACCGAAAGACGCCCCGCCAAACCAGGCGCCGCCACCGAAAGACGCCCCGTCAAACCTGGCGTCGCCACCGAAAGACGCCCTGCTGAACCCAGCGACGCCGGTGAAGGACGCCCCGTCAAACCCAGCGCCGCCACTGAAAGACGCGCGGTCAAACCTGGCGACGCCGGTGAAGGACGCCTCGTCGAATCGGGTGTCGCCGGTAAAGGTCGACTCGGCGAACCTGGCGTCGCCAGTGAAGGTCGCCCTCTGGAAGTTAACTGCGTCGACGCGGCAGCGGGTGAGAGCGAAGTCGATGAGGGTGGCGCCGGCGAGATCTAGGATTATGCCAGGCCAGAAGGTCTGACGCGGCTGGTCAGGGTTGTTGTCGGGCTGCAAATGGCGGTGCAGGAGTCGTTGGGCCGTAAGGCGTACTTCACGCTCCTGCCACCGGTCTTCTTGAGTATGACCTGCGCCCCGAGTTGATGCGGGCGCGCGATGCAAGGTGGCCGATCGCAGCAACGGGCGCCGCACCCCCAGCCGGCGGGGCTCACCAACATCTGATGGCGAGGTGTACGGGCTGCGCAGGTAGGCGCAGATCACGTCGACCACTGTCTGCCGCTGGGACGGATTGTCCTGCGCGACGCGTTCCAAGGCGTAGAGCCCGCCGTGACGGACCGCGGCCTGCGCGGAGCCGAGTTGCTCGACTGCCTTGAGGTAGAGCTCGGTCAGCCGCCGCTCAGCAGCATCATGCTGCTGGTGTACGAGGGCGCGTTCGCGGTTGTCCAGGTCGGCTTCGGTGGAGTGCTGGCGTCGCCAGGCCAAGTACAGGGCGATCACGCCGCCGCTGCCCACCCCAATACTCAGCCCGATCTTCAACGCGTCCAGCCGCGCGGTGACCAGCTGGGCCCCGTTCAGTCCGGCGGTCGCTGGCCACCACAACGCCACCACTGCGCCCGCAGTCAGCACCGTGATCACGGCCGCGATCCACCACATCATCTTCGGCGACAGTTCTCGCAACCGCGCCGGCGCGGCGGGAAGCAGCGGGGGCGGCACGACGGTGACAGGGGGCGGCGTGGCGTCGTCAGTCATGTCCATTAACGTCGTAAAACGCCGCCAAATTGTTGCTGATGACCGGTGGCTCCCCGGCTGAGCTCAGCCAGCCGAGGGCCCCACCTGAGCCTCCGAGGTCGAGACCTCGACTTCAGGAGCTCAGCAACGGTCACCACGCCACCGCCACGCCGGGCCCGCAGATCGGCGCTCATGCTCCACAGCAGCGCGGTGACGGGCACGTTGATCGCCGCGGAACTCCGGCGACTGAGCGCGTTTCTAGGCCGGTTACGCCCAATGGATGCCCAAAGGCCGCGATCGGCACGACACACGCCGCGCGTTTGCGCAGGTCAAGACTCGCGTGGGCACTGCAGAGGGTCTAACCCGCCGGAGGCCGAACGCGGTTCCAGGGGAGCGAGTTACCCCGACGTCTCGATCTCGTCCCGGCCATTGTTGGTTCGAACCGCTGCGCCGCTGACGAAAGTCGGTCGTGCCCGACCCCTATCCGTCTGTCGCAGTAACGTCGGCGCGAGTTGTAAAGACTCTGTTTCAGAGTGTCGGCTGGGTATGGCTCCGGCTGATGTGAGAGAGGTGCGTGAAGAGTGGCAGTTGAGGCTGTGGAGCTGGTCGTGTCGGCGTTGACAGCCGGCGCGGTCGCGGGAGTGAAGGACACGGCGAGTGCCGCAGTAAAAGACGCGTACGCCAGCGTGCAGAGCGGTGTACGTCGGCTGCTGAGCCACAGTGACGCGGGTGAGGACGTGTCAGTACTCGAGGCGTATGCGGTGGCCCCCGACGAGTACCGCGACGGCCTGGTCGCGGCGCTGAGCGCTGCTGGTGCAGGCGAAGACGCTGAATTGGTCGCGGCCGCGCAGGCGGTCTTGGCCGCCGTGGATCCGCCCGGGGCGGAAGCGGGCAAGTACAACGTGCAAGTGCAGGACTCGCAGGGCGTGCAGGTCGGTGACGGCAACACGATGAAGCTGAGGTTCTGACCAGGACGCTGCGATGACACCCCAACCCGAGCATCCTGCCGAGCGGCAGATCCATATCTCAGGCAGCCGTGCGGTGCAGGTCGGTGACGGCAACGTCCTGCACGTGCACGAGCGGCCCGCCTGGGGTTCGCTCTGGCCAGCACAGGCCAGAAAGCCGTCGGCGCGGCGGGTGTTTCTCAGCCACGCCAGTGAGTTGCGAGAGCTGCCCGAGAAGCCGCGGTCGTTTGTGGCGGCGGCGGAGGCGGCGGTGACGCGGGCCGGGGACGCGGTGGCGGACATGGCCTACTTCACCGCCCGAGATGTCACACCTGAGCAGGTAGACCGCGAGAAGCTAGCCGAGGCCGACGTCTATGTCCTGATCGCGGGCTTCTGCTACGGCACGCTGGTCCGGGGCCGCCCGGAAATCTCCTACACCGAGCAGGAGTTCCAGACCGCCACGGATACCGGCCTGCCGCGGCTGGTGTTTCTGCTGGCCGAGGACACCGAAGGGCCGCCGGCCTTGTTCCGGGACCTGCGCTACGGGGCCCGGCAGGAAGCGTTCCGGCAACGGCTCCACGACAGCGGCGTCACCGTGACCACGGTGTCCACGCCCGACCAGCTGGAAACCAAGCTGCTGCAGGCGCTGACCGGTCTGTCCCGCCCGGAGCAACAGTCCATGCCCGCAGGCCGGATCTGGAACATCCCTGCCCGCACCGTCGACTTCACCGGCCGCGCAGACCTCCTAGACGAGTTGCGTACGGCGTTGTGTTCGGGTCAGCCGGCGGTGGTGCAGGCGGTGCACGGGATGGGCGGGGTTGGCAAAACCACCACCGCGATCGAATACGCCCACCGCTACGCCGAGGACTACGACGTCGCCTGGTGGGTGCCCTCGGAAGACCCGGCCCTCGTCGCCGACCGCCTGGCCGCGCTCGCCCGAGCCTTAGACCTGGCCACCGATCAGGACTCGCCGGCCATCGCGTTGGCCCGGCTGGGGGGCACGCTGCAGGCACGCGACCGGTGGCTGCTGGTGTTCGACAACGCCGAGGACCCCGCCGTGCTGCGGCCGTTGCTGCCCGGCGGCGACGGCCACGTAATCATCACCTCCCGCAATCCTCACTGGGCCGACGTCGGCGCCCCACTGCCGGTGCGAGAATTCACCCGCGCCGAATCAGTGCATCTGCTGCGAACGCGTCGTCCCCAGCTCACCGATGCCGACGCCGGTCGCATCGCCCACGCCCTGGGCGACCTGCCACTGGCCGTCGCTCAAGCCGCTTGGCTGCTGGGCGCCACCGGCTGGTCCTCCGATCTCTACCTCGATCTGCTCGCCCGGCGTACCGACGAGCTACTGGCACGGCACACGCCCAACAACGTCTACCCCGTCTCACTCACCGCGGCTTGGACTGTGTCGTTCGATCAGCTCGCCCGTGACCACCCCGCCGCCCTCGACACCCTCACCCTCGTGGCGTGGCTGGCTCCCGAACCGGTACCGCTCACCCTTCTCACCCACCAGGACGGCGAAGCCGGTGCCATCGCCCGCGACCCGCTGGCCTTTGCCGACCTCACCGCCACCCTGCGCACCCACGGGCTGGCCGAAGTCACCACCACGACCATCCAGCTCCACCGCGTTCCCGCCGCGCTGCTGCGAGCACGCACCCGCCACGACATCGCAGCGGACGACGACTCGGACTCCACTTGGCCCGTTACAGCGGTCCGGCTGCTTAAAGCTGGGCTCCCTGACAGTCCGTGGGATAACCCGCCGAGCTGGCCGAGCTGGCGAGCGCTCCTGCCCCATCTGCTCGCCGTCTGCGACCCCAGGCGCGCGTGGCAACCAGTATCGGAAGCAGTCGCGTACTTGCTCGACCGCACCGCGGTCTATCTCCAGACTCGAGGGGACGCGCTCACCGCACTACCGCTAATCCAGCGGGCACACACCCTTAGTAAGGACCTCCTTGGTGAGGAGGCTCCCTACACCGTCGCCATCGCCAACAACCTCGCCGGCAGCCTCAGGGCGGTGGGCAAATTCCAGCAAGCCCGTGAACTCGACGAGGACATCCACGCACGCTTCAAACGCATTTTCGGCGACGACCACCCCTACACCCTCACCTCCGCCAACAACCTCGCCACCGACCTCGCCGAACTGGGCGAGCACCGGCAAGCCCGCGAACTCGACGAGGACACCCTCGCTCGACGCAAACGCACCCTCGGCGACGACCACCCCGACACCCTCACGTCCGCCAACAACCTCGCCGCCGACCTCGGCCAGCTGGGCGAGCACCGGCAAGCCAGCGAACTCGCCCAGGACACCCTCGCCCGCCGCAAACGCATCCTCGGCGACGACCACCCCCAGACCCTCTCCACCGCCAACAACCTCGCCACCGACCTCCGCCAGCTAGGCGAGCACCGGCAAGCCCGCGAACTGCACGAGGACACCCTCGCTCGCCGCAAACGCATCCTCGGCGACGACCACCCCCAGACCCTCTCCACCGCCAACAACCTCGCCACCGACCTCGGCCAGCTAGGCGAGCACCGGCAAGCCCGCGAACTGCACGAGGACACCCTCGCTCGCCGCAAACGCATCCTCGGCGACGACCACCCCGACACCCTCACGTCCGCTAACAAGGTGAAGGCCTTGCGACATGGCGAGGAACCGCCGGAATGAAGGTCAAATTCAAATCGCTCAGGGGCGTTCGGCCCCAAATACACTCCATCTGTACAGCAGCGAAGTACAGCAACCGCACCGGACCTCAGCGACCAGCATCGACCACCGATAACCCTCTGACCTCGGCAAAGACCGGGAACGACCTTACTGCTGATAGTTCGCATCGAGAAGGTCAGGGGTTCGATTCCCCTCAGCTCCACCAGAAGGTCTTTATTCAAACACCGCCGGGCCGCGATACGCGTGCCGGGCGTGTTTATGTGTACACGGTCTGTTACGGCGACCGTCTCGCCGAACGTCGCCCGGAGTACCTCAGTCGGACTTGTTCGCGTGGCCTCGGGACCGGACGCGAGAGCCTGAACGGCGCGACCAGCGTCCAGCAGCGCGGCGAACGGTTCTGTCATGGCGGCGCGCTCTACGGTCCCGTCTTCGCGGATGTACAGCTTCTCGAAGAACCCTTGGTTGATCTGCCGCTTCACGTGGTCCGGCGCGGTGAGGTAGGCCCGCTCGCAGTGGCTCGCGGCTACCAGGGCTCGGCTGAGCGTGTCTTCCACGTCGGCAGTGGAGACCTTGGCTGCCGTGATCTGCACCTCTGCCTCGGCCAACGCGCGGGTTAAGCGCCTCATCTCGGCGGCGAGCAAGTCTTGCGGGATCGCCCCGGCGTAGTGGGCTTGGAGCAGCTTTTCGCGCTCGTCCTGAACTCGGCGTTTGCGCGAAGTGGCCTGTTCTAGGCTGCGGGCCGCCTCGGCTTGCTGCGTTGCCAGCTCCTCGTGAACCGTCGCGCGGATCAGCTCGGCGTACTGAGGCGCAACGTGGAACGTGCCGTAGAAGCGGGCCACCGCCTCTTCGACGCGTTCGGCACGGATGGCTCGGCGGATGCAGTTGTTGACTTTGGTCTTCTTCTTGACGCACATGAAGTAGTCGTATGCTTCACCGCTCTTGCCCCGGTTGCGGGAGAAGATGAGACGCCCGCCGCAGTCCGAACAGTAGATAGTGGAGCGCAGGTAATGGTTGTGAACCCGCTCCTTGTCACCGGTGTGGTTGTGGGCCGCCAAGATAGCTTGGTTGGCAAGCCAGATGTCAGGTTCAACCAGGGGCTCATGCTTGCCCTCGTAGTGAATACCTTGGTAGCTGACCACGCCCATGTAGTACGGGTTGCCCAAGATCTTGTACATCGTCGTAAGGGAAATGGGCTTGGCTGGGCGGCTCGGCGTTGGCCTGCTCGTGAGGCCCTTCGCCTGGGCGGCGAGCGTCAGATCAATGGCGCTCCATTGGCCTGTCGAGTACTCCTCAAGGCACCAGTGGATGGTCTCGGCGCGCTCGGGGTCTTGCTCTACCCACGAGAACTCCACGCTGCCCCGCGTCTCACGGCGGTTGAGGTAGCCAAGAGGCGCCCGGAACGGCGTCCCGCCCTCTTGAGCTTTGCGCACGAGTCCTTTCATGACCTCCTGGGCCAGGTTGCCCGAGTAGAACTGAGCAATCTCGGCCATGAGGCCATACAACAGCCGGCCGCTGGGGGTGTCGTCGATGTTCTCAGTGCAAGAGACGAGCTTGACGCCGTGCTTGCGCAGCATGAGGTTGATCGCTATGTCGTCTTCACGGTTTCGCGCCAGCCGGTCGATCTTGTGCACGATGACGTAGTCCGGCCGAATGGTCTTGATGTCCTTGAGTAACTTCTGCAGCTGCTCCCGGTCGGCGGACCGGGCTGACTCGCCAGCGTCCACGTATTCTTCATGCACGGTGACGCCCAGCTGCTGGGCCTTGGCGTAGCAAGCCTCACGTTGGGCCGGTATCGAGTAGCCCTCAGCGCCGCCGCCGGTGCGAGCCTGTTCTTTGGTGCTGACCCGCAGATACGCAAACGCTACGCCATTGCCCGTGGCTGGCGTGCCGTCGACTGCGGCCTGATCGCCATGATGGCGGCGAATAGCCTTGATCGCTGCATGCAGGCTGGACGTTCGAGACGGGTCAGCTGGCATCTGGTCGTTTGTCATAATGACCTCCTTTCGATTGGCGGACTCCATTACTTCTCGTCGCTCTGCGGATCAGTTGGCTCTTGGCTGTCGGTCTCAATGATCTGCACTGATCCGATGTAGCTAATGAGCTGCTTGGCGTGCTCGTCTACCTCGTAGTGCGGCGCAGACGCAATCTCTAGCCGAGAGCCGGCCTTGGCGATCGTCCAAGCAATGCTGGCATAGCGCGCCACCTTGCGAGCGATGCGGTCGTGGTCGAACGTGATGACGTAGTCCGGCGTCAGGGTGGCGAGGTTGTCGAGAAGCTTGGCCAAGCCGGGCTGGTCGTCGAGGTTGGCCGTGCTGCCGCGATCGACGTACTCACCAAGGACCCGCAGGTTCAGTTCATTGGCTCGCTGTTGGCAGACGCTTCGTTGCCTGGCTAGGACGCTGAAGATGTCTCCAGCCCGACCGCTGCCAACGCGCAGATAAAACACGGCCGTCTGCGCTGGTTGATCTTGACTCATGGTTGTCTCCTTTTGGCTTCGTGAAGGTATTAAATAGTTTCTCCTTAATCATTTTCTCAGTCTTTCTTGCAAGTGCCAAGAAAGGTATTCCTGTCCTTATTGAGGATGCCCTTTAAAAAGGGTGGTACGGGATGGCGTCTTATGGCTGCCATCCCGTACCGGGCGACCAGCGAGGGCGCTTACTCGCTTTCGCTGGTCGCGCTCTTGCGGCGAGAAGCCGTCCTCGGGGCCGTCTCCGGCTTGTCCGATGCATCGCCGAACAGACCTTCGATGGCTCCGCGCCGGGCAGCCGCTTCACGCTCGATTTCCTCAAGCGCGGCAGTGGCCCGAGCGGCGAAGTCCTCTTCCTGCCGCTTGGTGGAGACGTACAGCTCGACGGCTCGCAGGACCGCATCGGCCAGCGAAATCTGGTCGAGCTGGGCCACCAACGAGAACTGCGCGTGCAGCGCGTCGGGCAACTTGACGCCCAGCGTCTTCACATTGGAGCGGGGTTCGGACATGACGGTGCCTTCCTACTCGGCGTTGGTGGGACCGCCCACACTCCGCAGACCGGTGCCTGCGAAGCGACAACTTGAGCGACCCCACGCCGCCGACAAAGCGGGCGTTCCAAGGCTCATGCGACCTTGGCCGCCTGAGCCCGGTGAGCGGTGAGACGCGCCTCGGCCAGCACTGCGTACGCCTCGTTGAGTTCGATGCCGACCCAATCCCGGCCGTAGGTTTCGGCCGCCACCGCAACGGTCCCGGCGCCCAAGAACGGGTCAAGGACGCGCCCACGGCGGAACTGCTGGTGTGGACAACTTGGGGCCAACGGTCCGGTGGCCAGCTGCCGTCCGTTCACGGTCTGCAGGGTGCGCCGCCAAGGCAGATCGCATACGGCGCAGACGCGTTCCGGACAGGTGGTCAGCAGCGGCCGACGCACCAGCGCCAGCGGGAAGGTGGCGAAGTGCGCGCCGCGGTAGCTGCCGGTTGGGATGGTCCAGACGTCGCCCGGACTCTTGCCGAGCGGGTGGCTGGCCAGGCCGGTGGTTTTCATCTGGGCGAGCCCCTGGTTGAGGTCGACTCGGGGGCTGGTCCCGCCGTTCAGGGACGGCACGGCGTCGCGGCTGAGGTAGGTCCGAGCCGGAGTCCGCGCGGAGCCGGCTGGCGCCGTCTGGGCGGGCTCGCGCACCGGGTCAAGGTCGAAGAAGTAACGCGGCTGGCGGGTCAACAGAAACAGCAGTTCGTGGCTGGCGGTGAAGCGGTCCCGCACGCTCGACGGCGTGGGATTGGGCTTGGCCCAGATGATTTGGTTGCGCAGCAGCCAACCCGAAGCCGTCAGACGCAGAGCGACGCGTTGCGGCCCGAGCAGCAGGCTCTTCTTCGCTGCGCCCTCACGCTCGTGACGGCTGAAGCCGTCGCCGAGATTGAGCCACAAGCTGCCGGTGGGCGTGAGGACGCGGGCCAGCTCGTTACACACCGCCGTGATGGCTTCGGCCCAGTCGTCCACGGTCGGCTCCGCCCCGATCTGACCGGAGTGGCCGTAGTCGCGCAGCGCCCAGTACGGCGGGGAGGTGATGACACAGTCCACCGACGCGTCGGGCAGCTGTGCTAAGCGCTCCCGTACGTCGCCGATGAGGATGTGGCGAACGAATTGGTCAGGGGTCAAGGTCATTGGGCACCTCCTTCGTCGTTGGGTATTTCGGTCAGGCGGATCACGGCCTCGTCTGCCAGGCAGACCGTGAACAGGTCGTGGGCTTCGGCGGGCAGACGGCGGATGACGCTCGCTATGGCTGCCTGTCGGGCGGGCGTGGGGACGGTCCACCAGGTGCGGGGAAACACTTCGTGGCGGGCCTGCTCCAAGCCGCTGCGCCAGTAGGCGACATAGACGTCCAGCTTGCGGCGGATGGTTGGCAGGCTCTCGGTCGCCATATCGACTTCGACAAACGACGTCAGCTCGTAGCCGTCTCGCTCGATCTGGACGAAGGCGTCCGGCTTCAAGGTGACGGGCACCCCACCGGGGCCGGAGAAGGTGCGCCAGCACTGCGGTTCGGCGGCGAAGCCGATCTGAGCGTCCAGGTGCTGGCGGCCGAACTCGGTCAGCTGGACGCGCAGTTCACTCACCGCCAGCGCGTGATCCGCAAAAGCGGGCTTGGTCTCCGTGACCCGGCGGTGCCGCTGCGGGGCGGGGTTGCCGACGTCGAGCACCGCCAGGCCCAGGCCCGTCAGGCCGTAGACGTAGCCCTGGCTTCCGGCTCGCACGCCGCCGATGCGTCGGCGCAGCCGGACGACGAGTCCGAGGCGATGGAAGCGAGTCAGGGCCGCGCGGGCTTTGCGTGCCTGCGTTTCGGGCTGGCCGTCCGGGAAGTGTTGGCGGAAGATCTGTCCGCCCGTCATGAGCCGGAGTGTTCGCAGGTCGCGCAAGATCGCCAGGTCGCGGTCACTGAGCCGGGCCGCCAGCCGTCCGGCGCGTCCACGGCCACTCATCGGACACCTCGGAGAGTGGCTATGTGTCGGCGGCGGCAACCGGGCATTCCCGCACGTCCGGGTGATTTCGACACCAGCGGACCGGTAGGGCGAGCGGTAGGGCTGGTGAAGCTGTGGCGCGCGCTCATCGACCGGTCCTCCGGACCCCGACCGGCCCGTCCGGCGGGGCCTCTCCGGCCCAGCGACTGAGTAACGCAGCGTCGATGACGGCCGGGTCGTCGCCGAAGCGCTCGGCGCTGGCGCGTCGCAGCTCGGCCGGATCACGTAGGGCGTCTGATAGCGCCGGTGTGACGACCTCGAAAGCAGCCTGCGTGTTCCCGTCCACCGTCGTCTTGACGGCGGCGTGATGCGCGCCGAGGGCCATCAGGTCATCCGGGGTGACCGGCTCGCCGAGTACCCGGGCCAGAGGTCGGGCGTCTTCTTCGGCCGGCCGGAAGACGACTTGCGTACCGAGGTTGGCGACAGCAGCGCTGCGCAGTGCGGGGGATAGCTGACCAAGGTTCTGGTGAGCTGCCACGAAGTTGACACCCGCGCCCCGGGCGCGGGCCAGCGCGTCACCGAAGTCGAGACCGGCGGTGAACGTGTGCCACTCGTCCATCATGACGGTGACGGGGCGGCGGAAGGCGGCGGCCCGGGTGGTTTGGCGCTGGACAAGGTGCCAGAGGTGCTGGAGCAACAAGCTGCCGAGCAGGCTGGTGGCTTCCGGCCCGAGCAGACCGGCGTTCAGGCTGACGAGCAAGATGGTGGGGCGGTCGAAGACCTGAGCCAGATCGAACTTTGGTGCCGGTTGACCGAGCAGGTGCCGGATAGCTGGCCGCGCGGTCCAGGCCGTGAGCTTGTTGCGCACCGGCATGATGACCTGCGTTCGCTGCTCGTCCGACAGGTTGTCGAACCAAGCCAGCCACGGTGAGACGGTCAGGGGATCGCCGACCTTGGCAGCGATCGTCCGGCGATAGCCCGGGTTACTCAAGATCGGTACAACATCGCAGAGCGTGCCGTCGTCCAGGCGCGCCGCCATGAGCAGAGCGTGCAGCAGCACGTCACTTGACCTCGGACCGATAGCCGAGCCAAATACGTCGCGCAGCAGGCCAAGTACGGTGTCGGCGCGGCGCTCGGCGTCGTGACGCGGACCGGCCAAGGGGTTGAACCCGATGATCGGCCCGTCCGTACCGGGCTCGATGATGACGACGTTGCCGTGATCGCCGAGCCGGGCCGCGATGTCGGTCACCAAGTCGGACTTAGGTTCCAGGACGACCACCGAGCCACCGGCCTGAGCCTCGCGGACTGCCCAGTGGGTCAACAGCGTGGACTTACCGCGCCCGATCGGCCCGATGACGTGGCTGCCCGTGGCATAACTGCGTCGGGGAAGCCAGACGCCCTGTCCGTGTCCGGCTGGGTGCGTGCTGATACCTACTGGACGGTCCGCGGTAGCCGGCCGGGGCGGAGTGGCTCGCAGCAGGCTGGCCGGAGCCGGAGCAAAGCGCCCGGCACCGCCCGACACATCGAGCCCGCCGAGGCACCAGCCCATCATGACCGCCAGCTCGGCGGCGTTGGCGATACCGGACCAGGAGCGCATCCGGCCCATGATCTGGTGCAACTGGGCAGCCGTCTTGCTCGATTGCGGACTGGCGTAGAGGCGGCTGTGCGACCCGCTAACGAGCGACAGCGCCGATACCGCCGGGCGCAGCAGCTCAGCTGCGCGCCGGGGATCACCGGCGACAGCCCCGCAGCGGCCGCGGATGCCGAAGAGCGGTTCGGCCAGCTTCTGCTTCCAGGCCCGTTGTTCGTCGCCGGATGGTTCTCGGCGGGTGGCGAAGCCGAGCAGTTCGAGCGGCGACTCTGGTACCGGCACCTGCGTCCTGGCTTGGGACGGGCCGACCACCCACTGCACGACAACGGCTTCTGCGCCGCGCAGCTGGCGTTGCGCCTGGAAGAGTCCGGCCGTCACAGCGCGGGCGGTGGTGACACGCAGCGGGTAGATCAGGCTGGTGAGGCGCAGCTCTCGCGCCGTCACCGGCGCTGGTCGAGCCGGTTGGCGGGCCTCCGTCAAGGTCAGCTGCGGCAGCTGGGCGGCCAATTCGCCGGGCAGCGTGCGGGCCAGCTGGGGTTCCACCCCGACGAGCCACTGCACACGGTCGGTGTGGAGCCAGACTTCGAACACGACGAGCGGTTGCAGCCGGCGAACGCCGTGATGGGGGCGAGCCGCGAGCACGCGCACCATCTGCGTCAGGTCGTCGAAAGCGGCGTCCCGCGGCGGCACGGCTTCAAACCACGTCAGCTCAATCATGGCGGGCCTCCTTCTGGGCACCGCCGCTGGCGGGTGGACTGGTCCGACGTTCAGTGGCCAGCTCGTGACGAGCCAAAGCAATGCAGGCGCGGGCCAGTACGCGAAGACTCGGGTGGGCGCGTTCTTGCGCCGTGACGTGTACCTCCCTGTTTGCGTAATAGTGAGACATAGAAAACCCTCCTTCCGGGACGCGCCCGGAACGAGGGTTCGTGTGCTTACATACCGAACAGAAACCGGCCTTGACGCTAAAAGTGTCAGGCGTTTCAATAAGGAAGCACAGTAGTACCCGTCCGCGGGCTATTGTGTGATTCACCCTGAGATGCGTTGTCGGTTCCGGCGTCGACTGCATGGAAGATGTTCACGCATCTTTCTTGCATAGTCGGGACCGCTTCGCACTCAGGCTTTTTATTATTCCGGAACTATACAATTACAAGCAAGCAACTTTTCCACATGTAAATCACCGACCGGCGGCCTGTTTTTCTAGAGAAACGCCAGAGGAAAGTTGACGAAAAAGTCTGTAGGGTAGCTCTCAATGGGTGGACAGGGCGCTGTCTTGAAGACTTGACACTGTTGACATCGACTGGGTTTTGCGCCTCTTGATGCTGCGACTGAGTTCCTTGAAGAACTCGACGTTCATGGCAAGCTCGGCGTTTTCGTAATGCTTGCCAACGATCTTCTTGCGCGAGTTTCTAGGCATAGCTGTCCTCCTTGTCGTTTAGGAGATTGACGCCGCGTCCGTTCGGGGGCGCTGATTTTCTAGCGCTTCACTACCGTGATAAGGATCGCCACCGCTAAGGCGAACAGCAGCAGCGGCACGAGCATGGCGGCGACCGGCTCGAACACGATGACGCCGACGCCGATGAGGGTGAAAAGGGCGAGCAGTCGCATCGGCCGCCGCTCGCCTCGACGACGCGTCATCGCCGCTTGCTCGCGATGGCCCAGCACAGCCCGGCCAGGATCAGGACGGCCGCGATGGGGCCGAGTGCCGGGCTCAAGATGCTGATGAGCATGCTCCAGCCCTGATCGAGCGCGTTCATCAGCACCGGCGGCAAGACCGGGCGCAACACGAGCTCGGTCAGGCGCATGACGATGCCGACCAGCAGCAGCCCGGCCAGGATGCCGAGGCACCGCCAGATGATCGTCACGAGCACAGGACGCATTACCGGCCTCCGGCCTGGCGCTGGCGGTCGGCCGCGTCAAGCAGGGCCTTGGCCTGCTGCCAGTGCATAACGGACAGCCGTACGCACTCGCGCAGCATCTGCCGGTCAGTGGCGGCGAGTTGCCGATAGATGCGCCAGCGTCGGCGAAACCGATCCCAGGCGTCCCAGGCCAGCATCCAGCCGATGAACAGCAGCACCAGGACGAACACGACGCCGAGGCCGGCCGCGACGTACAGCCAGGTCATCACAGCGTGCCCATCCTGCGCACGGTGGACCGGGCCACGTGTACGTAGTCGTCCACGAAGCCGGACAGGCGGTCCGCAATCACCGGGTCGCTGGCGGCCAGGCGTGCTTCAAGTGCCGACAGCAGCGAGGCCCGTGTCATTGCCTCAGCGGCGACGTAGGCGACCGCTTGGACGTGGGCGGCCCCCACCAGTCCGTTGATCTGCGGCTGATCGACCTCGGTCTGTACGGCCCGCGTCAGCCGCCGCCGTGGCGGCGTCAGCGGGGCTAGCTCAACGGCCTGCTTGGCCGGAACGAGTTCAGACATTTCCTCACTCCTCTCAGTGGAAGAAGCCCGACGTACCTCACGCCGGGCGCACGGCGGGTCAGTACGGCCGGTTGGCAATCAGGGACTGGTACGACTCCTCGATGGCGTCGAGCTGGTCCATCACGTCGGGGTGGAACTCGGCCGCCAGCGCGATCTGCCGCACGATCGCGCGCACCGGCTGCTCGACGACCTTCAGGACCCACAGGCCCCAGGTCGTACGTTCGCGCGGCACCGTCATGTCTTCCGCCAGCCAGTCGGCGGCGGACGGCCAGTGGTCCAGCTCCCAGTCGAGGTCGAACGTGCCGTGGTCATAGAGCTTGAGCACGTTGGCCCAGGCCTGGTCGAGCGCCGACACCTGCTCACGTGCCGACTCGCCGTACACCTGCATGAGGCGGGTGCCGACGAGGCTGATCTCGTCCCGCAGTACCGCGATGTTCCTGGCCCGGTACACCCGGGAATCGATCTTCGTCATCTGTGCTCCTCACTCAACCCGCATCTGGCGGGACGGCCCGAGCGGCCGCACCCTTAGGTCTAAAGGGGTCATTCCTCACGTAACTCCGGACGCGAGTCCGCATTAGCGCAGGTCAGGGGACGGGAACCGGTACTAAATAACAAGTTGGTCACGGGTGACGGGGCGTCCATGAGATGATGGAGGGCTCTACGGAAGGAGCGGAGGTGACGCCTAGCGCAGCAACGACACAAACCATCAATCAAGTGTTGAAAACGAGAGTCAGTAGCGCTTGATCTGCTCCCACAACGATTCCGCTAGTACGGAGGGAGGTGCATCAAATGATTTGTAGTTCCATCGTCGTTGTCGGTCCTTATCCGCAGCGGCAGACTCGTGAGCATCCGGTCGAAAAAAGAAGCGGCTAACGGGTGCGTGAAGGAAACACCTGAGTGGGTTACAGCACAAGTGGCCAACCTGTTTGACAAGGAAGGAATGGGTGTAAGTCAGCTTCGTGGCAGTGAAGCACGCGAACTTGTGCGGTTGATTTGCCCAGCAGGTCGGTTCCCTGGAAAGTCGGAACAGCAGTTAGCCGACGAGTTAGGCGAAGAGCTTCTTCGCCTGTTGCCGGAAGTGGCGACGGTGCTTGTGGCTCACATCATGACACGGTACAGAAAGAAATCTCGCCGGGAGCTTCGTGGCGATATTCACGCGGCAGCGAAAGAAGCGTTGCTGATCTTGTTTGGCCTCCGTGGCAGCGCATCTGCTAACTTATCGTCCGCAGATCGCCGAGATAAGGCGACCGGGCGGCTGCGACGAGCTGGTATCCATATGGAGCCCGAAACGTTCAGCAAGAACTATCAAGACGCCTGCATTGAGGCTCTGGGCAATTGCCTCTACGAGCTAATTAAATAGAATGCCTAGAGGTAGCCCCGCGACGCCAACCGGCATCGCGGGTTTTTTTGTGCCGTTGACTATTGACTGTAGCGGTTGAATGTGTATAAATAACTGAGTTCGAGTCAATGCTCAAACTCTCTGGTTTCGACGGATGCACACTGTAAGTCATTTCTGATTTGCAGTGAACATCACCCGACGCTAGGGGGTACCTTGGGATACATAGACGATCACCGGCCGCCCGAAGGCTGGCCGACCGACACACCCGAATGGTTTGAGGAGCAGGCTACCGCCTTGCTGACCAAACTACTGGAGCACGGCGCCCAAGCGGATTGCATCCTCCAGGATGCGCCTGAGTTCGTGGATATCTTTGTGGCTCCGGAGTCGCATCCGAACTTGAGTCAGCCAGAGCGGGCGCTAATCTTGGGGCGAAAGCTGCTGGCCGCCATGCGTCGCTGCGCCTACCGGTCCCGCAGATACCGCGGGATGGATTCAGTACTCTTTGGCCTTTCTGGCCCAAGTCACGTGCGCCGTGCTTCATTGAAGGAGCGTAAGGCGGCAGCCGCTCGGCATTGTGACATCAAACCGGAAAGCTTTGGCAGACGCCATATAACCGCTTGTATCCAGTCCATCGCCGTAAACTTCGAGCAAATTGAGCGTCCCAGCGACTACGAGCTGTCTGACCCGAAACTCCGCAAAAGAAGAGAAGTCGAGCAAGCAAGGATCTATAAGGGATTCGAGCGCCCACTCGTAGACTAGCCTCGCTTCAAGCGTTCACCATCATTCGCCCAACCGATACCGGCTGGGCTTTTCTATACCCCGAAAACCACGGCCGTCCCCGCTCGTCCGCCTCACACGGTATGCCCCGCTCGGCAAACCACGCTTCCCCTGCCGCCCGCGTCTCCCGTGTCGGCGTGACGTATGCCCGCCCGTCCTCGTCCTGGCAACAACTCTTCGTCTCGCGCGCCGCCCATAGCTGCACCAGCAGCTCGGCCAGCTTCTCGTCCAAGCAGGCGGCTTGCCCGTGGGCCTCGATATGCTGCTGCGGATGGCGGACGTGCGTCAGCGAGCCGTTGACGCTTTGGCGCGTCTCGCACAGCGGGTACGGCCCGAGTCGGACGGTCATGCATCCGCCGGCTGTTGCTATGTGATTCCTTCCGGCTTCGTGGCGGTGGCGAGGAACTGGTGCAGGCTCCGGCTGGCTGCTACCCGTACCCGGACTTTCATTTCAAAGGATGGTTGCTTAAGTCGGGTTATGATCCATATCTCGGGTTGTTCGCGCGCGTGTAGAGATCATCCGTCGGGGTAGCTCTCCGAGGTTGTCAGTAAGAAGCTGCATCTGGGATACGCTAATCGGATCACGTTCGTCGCACCTGCGGAGTCTTGGTGTACTTAAGCAGCGCCCCTCGCTACCCTAACGTACGAGCCTTGAGGTGCTGCTCCGCCGCCACCCAACTTTCCCCGAGTTGGGCTTTCTATTTGCCTTGGGTGGGATGCTCACGACAGACTGTCCGCCGTCGCCTATGTCACGCCAGTAGGCTTAATCGCCGTCGTCAGGAACTATCTTGATCCTTCCCCTCTGGGCCCAGAGCGATTGGGCTGGCTGCCAGTCAGCGAGGATAGTTGGCTTCAGACATGGAGCACCTAGTACCGTCGGGGGCCTTATGCTTCGGAAACTTCCCGTTCTTATTTAGCGTGAGCGGCCTGCGTCCACAACAAGGGCAGGTCTGCCTGCTCCTAGGTCGAGTGCACTTCCATCTGAGTTGACTGTCGAGCGTGTAGCGTGTTGTTCCAGAGCCAGGGCATTCCTTTTGCTCGCCGTGAACAAAATAGCGGGTGGTGGATTCTCCATAATGCTTCGGCAGAGTCTTGTCCTTATTCAGGGACACCCGTAGACAGCACCTGTCGCAGTGCACCATACAGGTTCACACTCCTTTCGCCTCGCACTCGGTCCGTGCCACCAGCACACCAGTGTCGTCGGCGGACATGGCTTCGATCAAGGGAGCACCTGGTTAGTCCTACAGTGGCAGTAACCACCCCGTGCCCGTCGCCGGATGCGCTACGACCTGTTCGCCTTCCAGCTTGACTAAGATACTGAAGTCCTCCGGGCGGGGCTGTTGGAGATGCAGCCACTGCTCGTGTGCGGCCGCCAGCTCGTCCCACAGACGCCGGTCACTGCCCTGTGTGACCTCGCGCTCGGCGGCCGGATCACCGGAGGTGGCCTCGACGCGCGCCCAGGCCCCGGTGTGGGGGTCGGTGAGGCAGAAGTGCATCGGGCCGTCCGTGACCTTGACATACCCGGACTCGGTGCCGGGCATGGCCAGTTGGGCGAAGAATGCGAACACGCGCCCGCCCTCGCGCAGTTGCCCGCGAAGGCGCCACGGAGGTCAGTGAGGATGGTCCCGCCGGGCCGGACCTGCTCCAGCCATGGTCGCGGACCATGCGCCGGTTGCGCGCTGCGCGGTTCATGAGCGCACCTCGAAGGCAGGCTCCTGCCCGCGCGGGCGGAGGCTAATTCCCGCGCGCAGCAGCATGTTCCGCGTGGCGCTGTAGCTGAGTCCGAACTGCGCCCCGGTGGCTCGGATTGATAGCCCGCTCTGGTACGTCTCGACCAGGCCGGGAGGCGTCGGCTGCACCTGCCGCTGTTGCGGGCGCATAGTGACATCAGCATCAAGAAGGCGACTGCGAACCTGGCGGTACGACAAGCCGCATGTGGCAACGATTTCCTCAACGGTCCGGCCGCTCGTATAGGCAGCAATGATTTCGGCGTCGCTCGGTTCGGTCGATGAGGTCAAGTTCGGCATGGTGACGAGTGGTCACTCCTTGTCGAGGTCGCGCAGCCCCTGAAGCACGCGGGCCGCGAGATCAGCGGGCGGTGACGAGAGCGAGTGGCGCGGGTACGGCTTGGGCTTGCCGACGTACGGCCGTGTTCGTTTCGGAAGTAGCGGTGGTAGTTCCACGGTGGCCTTGTCGGCCGGGGCCGGCTGAATGACAGGCAGGACTTCAGTGGGGGCGTTGGCGGCTTCGGCTGCGGCGTTCTCGCGCTTGACCCGCCCTCGGATACCAGCCACTGTTCGTTCCGGCTGGGACCGGACCCGGCGGTTGTGCCGGGCGTCCGAGACCAGCAGCACGATCACCAGGACTACCGGAATGGCGATGACGACCAGGACCGCCAGCACCCCGGCGTTCACGACGCTGGCGGCTCGGGGGATTCGGGCTCGTCGGTCGAGGCCGGCGGGACGGGTAGCTTGTCGCCGTACAGCTCCAGTACTTCGGCGAGCGCTCGGAGCAAGCCGCTGACTTCCTTGAGGTCGCCTCCGCCGAGGGTTCCGGCTTCGAGCTGTACGGCGGTCTGTAGCAGCTCCCTGCCCGTGTCTCGGACCCGGTCGGCGAGCGTAAACAGGTCTCTCGGCTCCTGCTCGTCGGCGTGACTGGTCAAGAGGCTGGCCAAGCCAATAAGCAGCCCGGCGAACTCGCGCTGCTTTTCGGCGGCCATTGCTTCAGTCAGGAGTTCGGTCGAGACGCGCGGCAAGTGCTTGTTGACGGCCCCGAGCGCGCGTACAAGGTCGGCGGTTTGGCGCTTCATGCCAGCGCCTCCCCGGTCCGTCGCCCCACGGCGTGGACTTCGGCCCTCGCCTCAAGCGCGAGCTGTTCGCGCATGGCCGTTTGCAGCAGCTCGTTCAGGGCCAGGTGCTTTAGGCTCGGTACCACCACGTGTCGCGCGTCAGCTCGGACCAGTTCGGTGACGAGTTCGTCGAAGCCTTCCCGCGAACCACAGTCGAGTTCGAAGAAGAAGCTGACGAAGTACAGCCCCTTCGATTGGGCAAACCGGATAACTGCCTCCTCGACGCGGCGCACCCGGTAGTCCGGCACGTCGGCGGGAACCCGCATGTAGCCGTAGGCCAGCGGGTCGGTGACAAGACTGGTCGGCTCGTCACGCAAGGGTGCGGTCAACGGGTCGGCTGGTAGCGAGATGAGCGAGGCGGTCGTCATGCGGTCGTTCCCGGGTCGTCGGAATTGGTGGACGGCACCCCGACGGCCGGGGCCAGCACCGGGGAACGGGGGGTCGTGCGTGCGGGAGTTCGCCCGGGCCTCGGAGGCGAGAGGCGGTCAACCGGTCGCCGGGGTGCCGAGAACATGACCTTGATCCAGGGCCTGGCCCCTGGCCAGGGCGCGAATTCGGCACGGTTCTTGCATCCGGCCGTCTGACCTGCGGTAATGTGGTGATCTCGTGGCGTAACCGAGGGAGACGATCATGGGTGGCCGACGCATCGGGCTGGCACGGGCCCGCAAGGCGGCGGGCTACACCCAGGAGACGCTTGCTTACGCGCTCGACATCGATCCCGCCACGGTGAACCGGTGGGAGCGCGGAGCGACGGAGCCACTCGTGTACACGCGGCCGAAGCTGGCCAAGCTGCTGCGTGTCAGCTGTGAGGGGCTGGAGGAACTGCTTCAGGAAGGCACCGCCCATGGTGTCCCGCAGTCTGGACAGCCGGCGGCTCGAACGGGTGGCGACCTCGTACCGGTTATGGTTGAAGGACAGACTGTTTGGCTGCCCGTCGACGCTGATGCGTTGGCGGCAGCGGGTCACCTCAGCGTGCTTCCCGCAGCGGCAACGGTGCCTGACGGCGAAGCGACGCCTTCAGCTGCGACTGCGGATGGGGACGCCATGAGTCCACTCGGCCGCCGTTCGCTGCTCAAGCACGGCTTAGCAGCTACGGCTCTTCCGGCCCTTGGCCTCGATGAACTCGGGCGCGTCGCCGAGGCCATGGCGGATGCTCGCCGCTACTTCGACGGCCCGGTGCTCGACTACTTCGGCCGCCAACTGGCCGCCTGCAAGACCGACGACGGCACGCTCGGACCGGCCAAGACCTTGCCACTGATGCTCGGATTGGTGGGCGCGATTGAAGAGCACGCTCGCGACGTCAAGCCGAACATCCGCCGCGACCTGCTCCGGCTCGGGGCAGAGGGTGCTGAGTTCGCGGGCTGGCTCTTCCGCGACGTGCGCGACTTCGGCCGGACGCTGTTCTGGTACGACCGGGCGATTGAGTGGGCGCAGGAGGCGAACGACCCGGCCATGCAAGGCTACGTCCTGCTCAAGAAGTCACAACTGGCCTTTGACCAGCGCGAACCGCTGCGAATGTTGACGCTAGCCCAGGCCGTGCAGCGTGGGCCATGGTCCCTGCCGACTCGCGTCCAGGCGGAGTCGGTGCAGCAGGAGGCGCGGGCGGAGGTCATGCTCGGCGCGACCGCCGACGCCGTGGCGCCAAAGCTCGACCAGGCCCGTCAGCTGCTGGGGGCTCGCGACGACGGGGCGTCGACGCTGGGAGCGCACTACAACGACACGTTGCTCACCATGCAGACCGCGATCTGCTACACCGAGGCCGGGGCACCGCGGCGGGCGGTGGAGTTGTACGACGAGTCGCTAGTGGAAGACCGGTTCTCGCCGCGTGACTACGGCTTCTTCCTGTCGTTGCGGGCCGGATCGCTGGCGCTGGCCGGTGAACCCGACGAGGCCGCCCGGACCGGCGTTGAGTCGGCCGCTCGGGCCGACAGCACCAGCTCCCGGCGCACGAAACAGGAGCTGGTCCGCGTGCTAGAACACCTCCGACCCTGGACGAACCGTCCGGCCGTGACGCAGCTGCGCGAGGTCGTCGCCAGCTAACCCGGTGGGCGTTAGTCGGCGGTCAGCCAGTTACGGACGGCGGCGATGACCTCAGCCTGCCAGGCCTGGCTCTGCGGATCGGCATACGTCGGGTCGTCGTGAACGGCGAGGCCGTGCTGCGCGCCCTCGAGCTCCAGCAGCCGGTGCGGGGCGGTCAGCCGGCGATCTGCGTCCCGCGACGACTTCACCGGGATGAAGGTGTCCTTGGTGCCGTGCACGATGAGCGTGGGAGCCTCGATATCGGCCAGAGCGCCGCGGGCATCCAGCCAGAAGACCTCATTGAGCAGGGCGCGGCTCAGCTTGAAGCTCGGCGAGTGCGGCAAGAAGCCCTGCTCGCTCAGGTCGCGCGCGGCCGCGTCGGTCAGGTAGTCGTCTTGCCAGAAGTCCTTCTGGTCCACGAACCGCTGCTTGTAGTCCAGCAACGGGTTGAACAAGACCAGTCGCCCGACGTCAGCTGGACGTCGGGCGGCGTAGTAGGCGGCCAGGCCACCCGAGAAGCTGGCCGCCACCAGCGCCGCCGACGCCAGGTTGGTCTCCCGGCAGAGGTGAGCCCGAGCAGCCCGGATGGCGTTCAGAACCCCGGCGAGCGACAACTCCTCTTGACGACCTTCGCTCTCACCATGGCCGGGGAGATCGAAGCGGAGTGACGCTACGCCACCTTCGGCCAGGCCGGCGGCCAGTCGGGTGAAGAAGCCCGCCTCATGGCGCGTGACGCCGCCACCATGCACGAGTACGGCGGCGTGATGGGGTTGGCCGTCTGGCTCGACAAGCGTGCCGACCAGATTGAGGCCGTCTGGCGTGCGGATGGTGGCGCTGGCAGTTCGTGACACGACAGCTCCCAGGATCGTAGGTCACCCTTATGATCGCAGCTTGCCTGCACGTGTGCCGCGCTTGCTACTGGCGTACGCGAGCTAGAGCGAGCAAGGTCACCAAGGCACGAAACCGTAATAGATGACTCTGCTGCCTGCGGTTACCACCGATGGAGGGGCCCAACTCAGCGGTGCACGCTTGCTCGTTAGAGAAATCCCAGGACAACGGCCAGTGGGCCTCGAGTTTTCAGGGGTTCCACCATTCGAGTGATCTACCAGGATAGCTCCATTGGAGGTTGACCGAGGTGTAACAAGGGTCTGTCAGCGATCGACTGTCGTTGAGCATGACGGGCGAGCTCGTTGAGGCCAGGGAGGGACAGTGAGGTTGCGTCGACTTTGAGCCGACACGGCGTGGCCGCCTGCTCGTGCAACGCTGAGGGCGCTAGCATTGCCTAGTCGACGATATAGGTCGATAATTGTAGTGTTCTTGGTTCTATGATTAACGAAAGGGTCGGCATGGCGAACGCGCAAAATCTGACGATTGTAGCAGGGGCCTCCATGGCTGGAAATGGTGTAGCGATCGCGAAACAGTTGATTAACTCGGGCCGCAACATTGTTGCATTGTGCGATCAGCTCGAAACCGAAGCCCTCGACCAGTTTCAAGCGCAATTTGGTGATAAGTGTCAGATTGTTTCTGTCGACTTTGGTAGCCGCGAATCTCTCGCCTCAGTGGTCAGCGATCTCGGTGATTCCTCGATTGAGGCTATTGTCTATGCTCAGTTCTACTTTTTTATGGAGAACCCTGCCTCGTTTGACTTCGATGAGTGGGACCGTAGTATTGTAGTTAATCTTACGGCGCCGAATTACTTGGTGAGGTCTCTGCAGAAGAACCTCGTCGATAGTTCATCTATCGTCACGGTAACTTCTACCGAAGCATTCATGGGCTCCTTTGGGGCATCCGCCTACGCCGCCACCAAGGCTGCAATTCACAACTTGACTAAGTCATGGGCTAACACTCTGGGGCGCGGGAACGTGCGAGCCAATGCCGTGGCCGCCGGATGGATCGGCGGAGTCATGGATACGGACGAGGTCTTCAATAAATCGCGCGATATTACGCCCCTGGGTCGTCTCGGTGGCGCAAACGAGGTCGCCGAAGTTGTTGAATTCCTACTGTCGCCGCGGAGTTCGTTTATTTCTGGCACGACCGTCACTGTTGACGGAGGCTATAGTGGGGTCGACGTAATTTCGAAATTTGAATTCGAGTCCTCGAAGAATGACTAGAAATCGAGTCGACAGACCGATGGGAATACGTATCAATGCAACGATTTGGCTGGTATTCATTTGACATAAGTAGCATACTGCCGTCTGGCTGGAGTAAAAAACTTATATCCATTGGACTTGGCAATTCAGACGTTGTGTTAGTGGAGCCTACTTCGGTAACGTCACGCGAAGCGGGAGACATCGGCACCTTAGAGACCGTAACTGTGCCAGGTGATCGACTGTACGAACTTGCACCATGGTTGGTTGAACTCTACAGAGGACTATTCCGTGACCTCGGCCAGCAGCTCGTCAAGGAGCCGTTAGCTTGCGCCGAAAGTGATCTCTATGCAGTTGTGCTTAACGTGCAATACGGCGAGGTGATGCGTTATGAGTGTCACGTCGATAGCAATCCCCTGCAAGGTCTGCTGTATGTCACGACTCACACACCTGGAGATGGAGGTGAATTGGTTGTCGGTAACGTGGCGAACGCCAAAAGTGTTGAGGAAGTTGACGCAGACTGTTCAATCATATATCCGGTGGCGGGTCACTTACTGTTCTTCGATGGTCGTGAGCATCCGCACTACGTTCGAAGCCTAAAAGCAAGTGACGCCGTTCGAGTAGTGGTCGCAATGAACTTCTACACTCCATCGTCGCCGGAATCGCGACGGCCGAGAGACCTAAATTCTCATTTATTCGGTCGGTCGCTGGGGAGCTGACGCAGTTGAGCAATGCAGGGTATTCAAAGCGGTCGCCGACGATTCGTAGCTGGCCGTGGCTTGAGGCTGCAATTGCTCTTGTCGTGGGCTTAGTAATGTTCCTGATCAACAAGAAGGATTTAGCTCAAGTAACTTGGACAATCGGTGCATTTCAGAGCTTTGGTCGCTTGGCTTATTCTCGTCTACTGGCAAGCGAACTTGAGCCGATAAGAAAGATGGCGGAGGTCGTGGACCTCAATGCAACCTCCGACCTTGACAACATTAGAAATCTCTCCCGGCTCTACACCAACATTACTGAACCTGAGTTCAATGAAGTCAAGGAATTGGTTGTACAGAACGCAATCGCGCGACTACAGAAGCTTGCAAACGAGAAAACCTCGGATGACTTGGCTTCGGGTGAGTACTATGCTTGGCTTCTTCCGCGAATAGAGCAAGTCGGTAGAGGGGAGGAGATTTGGGCTGTATCCATGATGCTGGATTCTGAATGGGATGACTCTCCAAGCGAACAGCGTTTCCTGGAATCAAATATCAACGCGGCAAAGAGGGGTGCTGTAGTCAATAGAATCTTCGTAGTTTCAGAGCAGGCAATCCCCGGACTTCGTGAGAATAAGGGTATCCGGGCGCATCTGGTGCGTACTCGCGGCGGTGGACTAAATGGGTTCATTGTGCATAGAGAATTCCTTCAATTAAGGGACCCGGGCCTCCTTCGTCAGCTTGGCGAGGGCCTAATCGCCTTTGGTGCTAGGGTCGCGGTCATAGACGCGACTTCTTCGGAAGGCCTGATACGTGGGCGCGTTACAATGAACCCGACAGAAATCGCAGCGCTTCGAAGAATGTTTGACGCCTTGCGCTCGCATGCGAACGAACTTGCGAATGAAGTTAAGCTGTAGTGCGTCGGCCTCGTTATTGTCCAATTTGGTGCAATAGATGCTAGCGGTCTGGTGTTTGATGGAGTAATAATACGCCCATTGATAGTAGTTTGGCACCAAGCGTCCACTCGATAGGAAGTCGGGACGCCGGACCTGCCGAGAGTTGTAGATCCTTCGTGTCCAATAGGTGAAGGATGAATCCTTCTATTGCTGTTTTGGTTCGCGCTAAGTCTGCAATGAGGTTAATTGTCTGCTGATCCACTGGAACGCCTTTGTGTCTGCCGAATCCGAAGGTGGCCCCAGCAAAGCATGTGAAGCTGTATTGCAACAGTGCGTAAACCTTGCAGCTTCTAGGCGTGAACCTTGCGCTCAGGCTCCCTACGTGCACAGACGGGTTAACTTGGTCTATGTGGACGTAGGGATCCGACGAGGTGTGTCGTTCGAATATTTTCTGGTGTGCTGCTCAGGAAGTGCTGGTTATCCTTGTCGGGAGTCGGCGACTTGCGCCGGCGCCTAGGCGGCCGCCAGTACCGCACTCCGAGCAGTTCTGATCAGAGCGTGGAACCTCATATATGGCCCGATCGCGAACTTCTGGCGCAGTGGGATGGAACCTCATCCAACGTTCTACATAGCCTTCAGGCACCAGGCTCACAGTTGACATGAGGTAATTGTCGACGGCGTGAGCGGCGGCTACTGCGTTGAGCGTGATGACGCTGGGCGCGTGTACGTCGACGTCGTCGACGTAGCGTTGCTGTCGTCGCTGCTCCGGGGTGAGCGCTTCTTCCTGCAGCTTGTTCGGTTTGATCAGCTCGTTGCACCACAGGCAGCTCACTCCCGGAGTCAGCGGTCGAACTACGCTAAACACCTCGGTCACGCTCCCGGTCTGGTCCAGCTGTACCTTGGCGCCCACTTGGACGGCCGGGATCAGGTACTGGTGGACGAGAGCGTTGACGACGAGACGCGCTTGCATCGAATCGGCGGCCAGAAACACGTAGTCGCAGTCAGTGAGGCTGGCGGCGACTGTGTCGAGGGTGACGTCACTGCGGATGGCGTCGAACTTGATGTCCGGGTTGGCCTGTCGCGCGACCCGCCGGGCGATGTCGACCTTGGGCGTTGCCAGCCGCTGGCCGAGCCTGCGAAGAAGTCGGGGCCGCCCCGACTTGGTCAGCCAGGGCAGCGCGTCCCGGCGGCGGCTGCCGACCACACGAGGCACGTTGCTGATCTCGACCCGATCGGGGTCGACGACGACGAGGTGGCCGACGCCGAGCCGGGCAAGGTACTCGTTTATGAGGGAGCCTGCGCCACCGACACCGATGATGCCGACCTTCTGGTCGGCGAGGACGGCCTGGCCACGATCACCGAAGAGTCGGCTTTGGCGGTCGTAGGTGGGGTCGGCGGCCGGCCGCGGGGCGGGCGCAGACTGCAGGACGCGTCGGTGGCCACCGTGGAATACAGTCGTGTCGAGTTCGATGCGGCGGCCGTCTTGGAGCCAAATGTCTCCGGCTGCGGCGTTGCGGGCGAAGACGAGGCCACCCACGGGATGGTGTTCGAGATTGTCGAGCAGCGCCGGGTATCCCCGTTCGTGCGATGCCAGGTCGTCGCGGGAGAAGTCGACGTGGTCGGTGCCGCCGTGGCAGTGCACCGCGAAGTAGGCGAGCCCTTCGCGTTCACAGTCTTTGATGCGGTCGCGGATGAATGCGGCCGTCAGCATCCGATAACCCCGTTTGCCGGGAACGTAGTCGACACCGTCTTTTGCCAGGTAGAGCCGTCGCGCGAGGAAACGGGTGCCCCTCTGGGTCTCCACCACGGTGGCTCCAATGACGGCGCCGTGCTCGTCACCGTCCCCAGGGAAGAGGTGACTGAACAGCTGCTCGGCCAGGGCCGGCGGGACATGGAGGCTTGCTGGAAGTGTCATCGACTGCGTAACCATGTCAGCACTTTCTGTAGTTTGAGCAACGCAGTGTCTGTCTCGGGGTTCAGCTTGTTTGACCGGCGTGAGATCTGGATGGCGGGCCGCTCCTCGAACGGTGTCGGAGTGGTCCCTTCGCCCAGCGCGGCTCCATCGACGCGCGTGAGGTCGGGCCGGACGAAATGCGGGTACACATCGGAGTACGGGTACTGGAACGTAATCCGGAACCCGATCCAGGTCTCGCGCTGCTGGTACTGGGGGCCGGGGTCCACCGGGCTGACGAAGACGACGGCGCCTCCGTCAGCCTCTTCGGTGACCTCGACGTCAGCCTCGGGAAATCCCGCGCGGATTTCCTCGATGGCTTGGGTGACTTCGGGGGTCATCTTGATGCCCTCGGTCAGGAGTTGTCGTCGTCGGCGATGGCGGTGAACTTGGAGTGCTTGGTCACCGTGACCACGTCACCGTTGCCGATGACCTTGGTTTCGCCCGACGGCAGCTCCTCCGACAGGATGAAGTCGACTTCGATCTTCACGCCCTGGGCGATGGCTGCCTGCTTGATCTCCAGGCCGGTGACCCGCGGCCCCTTGACCTCGACGGGCTTCTTGTTGACGCGGATCTCCACGGTTCGGCCGTGGGCCTCGACCTGCTGTTCTAGTGTGCTGGACATGATCTCTACCTCCATAGTTAGCGTTGTGCAATCGGTGTCCGATTGCTATAGTCGAACTGTATCAACTAAGGCTGTCGATTGCAAGATCGCAATCGACTGGAGGTGACATGGTCAAGAAGGGATGGTTCGACGCTGAGGCCTTCTATGCAGCGCTGGACAGCGTTCGGCAGGCGAGAAAGCTCAATTGGAAGCAGGTGGCCGGCGAGTCAGGGGTGAGCGCCTCGACGCTGACTCGGATGGCGCAGGGCAAGCGACCTGATGTGGATGGTCTCGCTGCTCTCGTGGCGTGGTCTGGGCTTGACGCTGACGACTACGTCCGGTCGGAGGAAGGTCGGCCCGAACCTGAGCCGCTAGCGATGATCTCTACCTACCTGCGGAGCGATCGCAACCTGTCGAACGAGGCGGCGACGGCGCTCGACGAGATGATTAAGGCGACCTACGAACGGTTGCGGCACAAGGACTAGAACGCATGGGTTTCCGTCGCGGTTTCAAGACTGAAGCTAACTCCCGCGCACAGGAGGTGCGCCGGGAGTTGGGCCTCGGCGCACTGGATCGACTCGATCCCTGGGTGCTTGCCGAGCACTTGCTGATACCAGTGTGGCCTTTGTCGGTCTTGCAGGAGACGACACCATCGGTGACGCATCTGCTGGAAGTCGAGCCAGAAGTTTTCTCGGGGGTGACAGTCTTTCGGGGTCACAAGCGAGTCATTGTCCACAATGACAGTCACACTCCGCCGCGTCAGAACAGCGATGTGGCTCACGAGGAAGCCCACGCGCTCCTCTTTCATCCGCCGACACCCGCGATCGATGATCGTGGGTGTCGCCACTGGGATCAGGACCTTGAAGACGAAGCCTCTTGGCTCGGCGCGGTTCTCTTGGTGACTGAGGATGCGGCCTTGGAGATCGCGCGTGAGCGACGTTGGCGCACAGTGGAAGAAGCAGCTGAGCACTTCAGTGTCAGCGTTGAGATGATCAACTATCGGCTCAACATGACTGGCGCTAGAACGCGAGTGGCGCGGGCGCGGCGATCGTGGGGGCGCCGCTGAGCCACGTCTTCGTGCTGATCGAAGGTCGAGTGCGTACCGGGTCGGCTGGATGGTTCCAGCGCCCGCTGGCTTGTTGTCGCCGCTCTCGATGTCGGTGGAGGGATCGCCTTCGTAGCCAGAGGCTCTTATTTAGTTGTCTGGCTGAGTCGTTCGACTCTGAGTGCCATGCGCGTCTTCGATCGCTGTTGCAGTGCACTGGCCCGTAGGTCGAAATTGGCGAGCCACGGCATAGCTGGTAAGAAACTAACGTTTCGTGTAGCGCGATCACTCGAAAGTTGATGGCATCTTGTAACGCTGAGTGGCTATCCTGACGATGATCTAGTAAGAGCACCACATGATGGTGTGGCGCAAGATGAGCGACAAGCGTGAGCTGACACTTGAGCGGCGGCGCTTGCTTTAGTCGTGCAATTAGTCGTATAAGTGTGTTATTGCTAAGTGGGCGAACTGTGGTTCACCTGGAGGATTTTCAGTGAAGATTGACCGCTATACGACGCTTGAGCCGTACGTTGCCGATAACGAGGCGCTGCGCGAGCCGCAGCGGCTGGCTTACGCAGCGATTGCCTCTCATGACTTTTCGGCGGGGGATGGGCGTGAAGTCGGTATCATTCTGCCTGTCGGCTGTGGTAAGTCTGGCTTGCTGGCGCTGGCTCCGTTTGCTGTAGCGTCGAAGCGGACACTGCTCGTGGCGCCAAACCTCAACATTGCTGACCAGTTGAACTCCGATCTTACCCCGTCAAACCCGAAATACTTCTACTTGAAGCGTAAGGTTATGAGCGGTTCTGAGTTTCCGGAGCCGGCTGAGATTCGTGGAACGACGACCAATTTCTCTGACCTTGTAGACGCTGACATCGTCATCACAAACATTCAGCAGTTGCAGCGAGATGGTAACACCTGGCTGGCTCAATTCGACCAAGACTTTTTCGACCTCATCCTCTTTGATGAGGCTCATCACAATGTCGCGGACAGCTGGGAAAGTCTTCGCACCAAGTTTCCGGCAGCTAAGATCATCAACGTTAGCGCCACGCCGACGCGCGCGGATGGTCGGAAGATGGCTGGCAACATCATCTACAGCTACCCGATCTCAGAGGCGGTCAAGAACGGCTTCGTCAAGCGGGTGAACGGTCATCGGCTTAACCCTGGCACACTGACCTACGTGCGCCGGGATGGCGAGCAGGAGACTCTGGTTGGTCTTGATGAGGTGCGGCAGCGCGGGGAGGTGGACGCCGACTTCAGGCGAAGTATCGTCAGCTCGAAAGAGAGCTTGGTGACGATCGTTTCGGCTTCGATCCGTAAGTTGGAAGAGCATCGCGAGGCCACCGGCGAGAAGCGTCTGAAGATCATTGCCTCGGCTCTCAACATGGAGCACTGCATCCAGATCGTGACCGAGTACCGCGCGCGCGGCCTGCGGGCTGACTACGTGCACAGCAAGCAAGAGGGGCCAGTCAACAAGAAGGTCTATCAGAAGCTGGACAACGATGAGCTGGACGTCATCGTCCAGGTGCGAAAACTCGGCGAAGGGTTTGATCATCCGTATCTGTCGGTCGCTGCAGTCTTCAGCATCTTCGCCAACCTTGGTCCGTTTGTGCAGTTCATCGGCCGAATCATGCGGGTCATTCCCGACGTTGAACCAAGTGATCCGGTCAATGACGGGTTCGTTGTCTTCCATGTTGGCGGAAACATCACGGGAGTTTGGCATGACTTCGCGGCCTTTGCTGAAGCGGACCAGGAGTACTTTGCCAACCTGATTGATGAAGACCTGGTTGAGTCGGTGGGCGGCGAGGGTGACGGGAGCCGGCCGAGGCTGATTGATGACAGTCCCGATCCGGTCGTGACAGCACAGTCAGGCGTGACGTTGGAAGACATCGCGCTCCTGCAGGTCAGCCCCGAGGTTGCGGACGCATTGAGGGTTTTGGCGCAGAACGGTGTGACGACTGGTCAGCGGTTCGATGAGCTCGTCACCGTTCCGCCGACGAAGCAGGCTATGCGGCAGGCGAAGCGGAAGAAGCTGGATGACCTGATCAAGCTGCAGGTGGGGAGAATTCTCGGCGAGCGTGAGCTCTCGCCCCAGGGGCGCAAGCTTGACAAGACCAAGCGTGGCAAGACCAACTTCGAAGTCCTAAAGGCTGCTATTGATGTTGCGGTCAACAGTCAAGTACCGAGTGGGGCCGTCAAGCGCAAGGACTTCACTAACGACGACCTTGACCATCTGACCGACAACCTGCCCGCGATCTGTGATGGCGTTGAAGAGGAGTTGTTGCATGGGTAGTCAGAAGTCGCTCCTGCGAAGCCTTCGCGTCAGCCGGTCTGGCAAGCGGCACTCATGTCGGAGCAATCAACAACACGAATTACCCAAAGATGTCGTGATACTCGTCGTAAAGGATGATAGGGACAATCACTATTGCGCCGATTGTGCTGCCAAGTTCATCGCGACTGCTCGGCAGAAGCTGAACGAACTGGAGGCCGCACTGGCTGCGGGGTGACAGCGCACTACGTGTCGCTCAAGGTGGTATTGACGATATCCTTACGCCGCCTCCCGCCAGCGCGTAGTTGGATGCCGCCCCTGAGCAGGTGAGCACGGACAGTCGTATCACTCACCTTGTAGCGAGGGGCGGATTTGTAGGCCTACCGCTCCCGCCCCTGGGTGTCCCGTATTCGCACGCCGACCTCCAGGAGTCTTCGTCGCACCGTGTCGGCCGTCGTATCGAACTTCTCGGCGATCCGAGCGAGCGACCAGCCGGATCGGTAGAGTCTGGCGGCTTCGGGTACATCATCCGGATGGAGTCCGGGCGGCTTGGTGTCGATGCCTCGACCACGGAGACGCCTACCGACCGTGTCACGGCTGACGCCGAAGCGGGCGGCAAGCTCGCGGACCCGGTCTCCGGCTTGGTAGGCGGCTACGAGCTCATCAACTTCGGCCGGGTACAGCTGGCGGGCTGTCCGCCGGGCGGATGTGTGATGCGTGTCACAAATTGACAGGTCTGGCCACGTCTGGACGAGGTCAAGCATCCGCCGGACCGGCCGGGGAGACCTTGAAAGGGCCTCCGTCAGGCCCACGCTTTGGTGGCCCGTGCCCGCGGAGGGCGCGGGCCTTTTGCGTGGAGCTTCCTTGTTTTGTGGGGGTGCAACCCCCACGCCCCGCCCGGCGGGCTTCGCCCCCGGACCCCCGGTGGGTCACCTTGTCCGCGTAGGTCCCTATTAGGGGTGCACCAGTTCCTGGCTCCACTCGTGTCGCTGCTGGGTGTGCAGGTGCCAGTAGTGCTCCGCGATGTCTTCGGGGTCGAGCGCTGTGCCCGGGGCGATCGGGCCGTTCACGGTGACGGATGCGATGTGGACACCGGCTGGTCCGTATTGCTTGTCCAGCAATGTCACCAGTGCTCGCACTCCCGCCTTGCCGAGGGAGAGGCTCACGTACTCGGGGTTCGGGTCGGGCATTCCGCCGGTGATCAGGAACGAACCGCTGCCGCGGCGGGCCATTGCCGGGGCGATGTGGGCCGCGGCGGTGATCGCTCCCAGCACGTTGACCGCCCAGGCCTCCTGGTGCGCCGGTACGGACAGCTCGCCGGGCCGGTCCCGCTGGATGATCGCCGCATTGTACACCACGGCCTCCGGTAGGCCGAACTTTGCCGTTGCCGTGTCGAGTGCGGTTCGCAGCGCCGTTTCGTCGGTGCTGTCCGCGGTCAGTGTTATCAGCGGGACTCCGGCCGGAGCCAGGGCGTCGGCCAGTGTCTTCAGCTTGCCCTCGGACCGGGCCACCAAGGTGACGGGCAGTCCCTCCCGGGCGAATCTGCGGGCCACCGAGAGGCCGAGGCCCGGTCCCGCTCCGATGATCACCACGCCTGGCATCGCCGGCTCCTTCGTCTTCCTCCGTCACCGATGACAAAAGGCTAAAGTCTCACATCGGTGAGAAGGTCAAGGGGGAACGAGGGGTCCACGTGCGGATCGGCGCTTTGGCCCGGAGAACCGGGGTAAACGAACGGCTGCTGCGCTACTACGAGGAACAGGGCCTGCTCCGGCCGGCCCGGCGGGCGAACGGCTACCGCGAGTACAGCGAGCCCGACATCGTCACGGTCGTGCGCATCCGCGCCCTGCTCGCCGCGGGACTGCCCACCGCCGTCATCGGGCAGATCCTGCACTGCGTGCACACCGACGGCGGACAGCTCGTTCCCGAACCGTGCCCGGACATGGTCACTCACCTCCAGCGAGAACACGCCCGGATCGACGAGGCGATCGGGCAGCTCCGGGCCTCCCAGCGGGCCCTCGGCGCACTTCTCGCGGTCGCACAAGAACAGCACGACATGAGGTAGTGCGAGCGACGGATATTACTCGTGGGTAGCATATTCTCGGTGTATCGAAAAGCGCATACGTGCCGGCAACGCCGCGCTCTCTTGACTGAACGGCATGAGCGAACCGGCACTCGGGATGACGATCTACGGGTGTGAACCCGACGAGGCCGTGCTATTCCGGGAGATGGCTCCCCGCTTCGGCGTGACACCGACCATCACAGACGCTCCCGTGTCGGAGGTCAACGTCGGACTCGCGTCCGGCAACCGGTGCGTCAGCGTCGGTCACAAGACTCCGGTCACGAACGAGACTCTTCTTGCGCTCAGCCAGGTTGGCGTCGCGTACGTCTCCACCAGGAGCGTCGGCTACGACCACATCGACGTCGGATACGCCGAGCGCATCGGCATTTCCGTCGGGAACGTCGCCTATTCGCCGGACAGCGTGGCCGACTACACGCTGATGCTGATGTTGATGCTCGTGCGGGACGCCAAGTCCGTCCTGTGCCGGGCGGATGAGCACGACTACCGGTTGAACGACGTGCGCGGGAAAGAGCTGCGCGACCTCACCGTCGGGGTGGTCGGGACCGGGCGGATCGGGGCCGCGGTCGTCGATCGGTTGCGGGGCTTCGGTTCCCGCGTGGTCGGCTACGACAGCCGGCCTCGGGCCGGGATCGACTACGTCGGGCTGGACGAACTGCTGCGGTCGAGCGACATCGTCACGCTCCACACGCCACTCGACGCCGGCACGCACCACCTGCTGGATCGACGGCGGCTCGAGCTGATGAAGGCCGGGGCGTTCGTCGTCAACACCGGGCGAGGGCCTCTTCTCGATACCGAGGCGCTCGTCGCGGCGCTGGAAAACGGCAGGCTGGGCGGGGCCGCGCTCGATGTCCTCGAAGGGGAAGAGGGCGTCTTCTACGCCGACTGCCGGGGTGGGCCCGTCGGAAGTGAACTGCTGGTGCGGCTGCAAAAGCTGCCGAACGTGCTGATCAGTCCGCACACCGCCTACTACACCGGCCACGCGCTCGGCGACACCGTCGAAAACTCCATCGTCAACTGCCTGAACTTCGAAAGCGGGAAGCGGCATGAATAGGCTCAAGGCCGGGATCATCTTCGGGGGCGTCTCCGAGGAACACCCCGTCTCCGTGAAGTCCGCGCAAGAGGTCGCGCGGCACCTCGACACCGGCAAGTACGAACCGTTCTGGATCGGGATCACGAAGGACGGCGCCTGGAAACTCTGTGACGGCCCGGAAGCGGGCTGGGAAGCCGGGAGGACGGTCGTCCTGTCGCCGGACCGGAGTGTGCCCGGCTTGCTGGTCCTCGACGACGGGAAGTACGAAACGATCGGCCTGGACGTCGTCCTGCCCGTGCTGCACGGCAAGTTCGGCGAAGACGGTGTGGTGCAGGGCCTGCTGGAGCTCTCCGGGATTCCCTACGCGGGCTGCGATGTCCCGAGTTCTGCCCTGTGCATGGACAAATCCCTCGCTTACGTCGTCGCCGCGAACGCGGGCATCGCCACGCCGAACTTCCGGATCGTCCGGGCGGGCGAGGAAGTCGAGGGACTCAGCTATCCCGTCTTCGTGAAGCCGGCCCGTTCGGGCTCGTCTTTCGGCGTCAGCAAGGTGTCCGGTCAAGAAGAGCTGGCGGCCGCGATCGAGGCCGCCGCGCAGTACGACTCGAAGGTGCTGATCGAAGAGGCCGTCGCCGGGAGCGAGGTCGGGTGCGCGATCTTGGGCAGCGGCCCGGAACTGTTCGCCGGTGAGGTCGACCGGGTCGCCCTCACCCACGGCTTCTTCCGGATCCACCAGGAAGACAGCCCCGAAAGCGGCTCCGAGAACTCGACGTTCATCGTGCCCGCCGACATCCCGGCCGAAACCCGCGCACGCGTCCAGGAGACGGCGAAAGCCATCTACCGAGCGCTCGGGTGCGGGGGCCTGGCCCGGGTCGACATGTTCCTCACCGGCGACGGCACGGTGGTCCTCAACGAGGTCAACACCTTGCCCGGTCTGACGTCGTACAGCCGCTACCCGCGGATGATGGCGGCCGCCGGCTTGCCGCTCTCGGACCTGATCGACCGGATCGTGGCCGGGACGGCCCGGTGAACGACGATTTCGCCTTCGTGGACGAGCTGGTGCCCGGCATCCGCTGGGACGCCAAGTACGCCACCTGGGACAACTTCACCGGCAAGCCGGTGGACGGCTACCTCGCCAACCGGATAATCGGCACGAGGACCTTGTGCGCCGCCCTGGCGGAAGCACAGGAGAAGGCCGCGTCGCTCGGATTCGGGCTGCTGCTGTGGGACGGCTACCGCCCGCAACGCGCCGTCGACCGCTTCCTGCGCTGGGTGGACGAGCCGGAGGACGGCCGCACGAAGCTGTGGCACTACCCGAACATCGACCGTGCCACGATGTTCGCCAGGGGGTACGTGGCGGCCAGATCCGGGCACAGCCGGGGCAGCACCGTCGACCTGACCCTCTACCACCTCGTCACCGGTGAGCTCGCGCCCACAGGTGGTGGCCACGATCTGATGGATGCGATCTCGCACCACGACGCACGAGGGATTTCCCGCCTCGAAGCGGGGAACCGCCGCCACCTCCGGTCCATCATGGAGGATTGCGGGTTCACCGCGTACGAGCGCGAATGGTGGCACTACGGCCTCAAGGACGAGCCCTACCCGGACACGTACTTCGACTTCCCCGTCGCGTAGCCGAGTGAGATGGGCAGCCGGACGGCGACGCGGAGGCCGCCCGCCGGGCGCGGGGTCAGGCTGAGCGTCCCGTCGTGGGCCTGGGTGATGCTCTTGACGATGGCCAGGCCGAGGCCGACCCCCGCCTGGTCGGTGCGGATGCGCTCGGTGCCGCGCTGGAAGGGCTCGGCGAGGGTGGCGACCAGGGGCTGCGCGAGGTGTTCACCGGTGTTCTCGACGGTGAGCACCACGGTCCCGGGTTCGATGCCGGTCGTCACCCACACCGCGCCCCGCTCGGGCAGGTTGTGGACGATCGCGTTGTGCACCAGGTTCGTCGTCAGCTGCAGCAGGAGCGCCGGCGAGCCGAAGGTGGGCGCGGCCTCGCCGGACGTCTCGACGGTGACTCCCCGCTTCTCGGCGAGGAGCAGGAGCGTTTCGGCGGCTTCCTCCGCGACCAGGGACAGGTCGACGCGGTCGCGGCTGAAGGCCCGCTGTTCGGCGCGGCTGAGCAGGAGCAGGGCTTCGGTGAGCTCGATCGCCCGGGTGTTGACGACGCGGAGGCGTTCGTCGAGTTCGCCGGTGGTGCGCTCGGGGTCGTTGCGGGCGACGTCGAGGAGGCTCTGCGTGATCGCCAGCGGGGTGCGCAGTTCGTGGGACGCGTTGGCGGCGAACCTCCGCTGCTCGGTGACGTGCGCCTCGAGCCGCGCGAGCATGGTGTCGAAGGCGTCGGCGAGTTCGCGGAACTCGTCCGTGCGGCCGGGCAGCCGGATGCGGTGGGACAGCGAGCCGGTCGCGGCGACCCGGGTGGCGTCGGTGATGCGGGTCAGCGGTGCGAGCATCCGGCCGGCCAGGACCCACCCGCCCAGGAACCCGAACACCAGCAGGAAGACGATCACGGCGGCCATGAACGGGACGAAGGCGCGGACCAGGACCGCGCGGTTGATCCAGAAGTTGCCCTCGGTGGTGATCCAGCCGTTCGGCAGGAAGTACAGGTAGAAGGCCAGCACGGCCACGAGCAGCAAGATGCCCGCGAGCATGACGAAGCCGGCGTAGCTGAGGGTGAGTTTGAGGCGGGCGCTCAGCCCCGGTTCCCTAGGCACGGTCTTCGCCCCCGGTTTCGATGCGGTAGCCGACGCCGGGCACGGTCGCGATGATCCCGGGTTCGCCGAGCCGCTTGCGCAGCACGGAAACCGTGATGCGCACGGCGTTGGTGAACGGGTCCGCGTTCTCGTCCCACGCCCGCTCCAGCAGTTCTTCGGCGCTGATCACCCCGCCTCCGGCCGCGACGAGGACTTCGAGCACGGCGAACTGCTTCCGCGTCAGGGCCACGTACCGGCCGTCGCGGTAGACCTCGCGGCGGAACGGATCCAGGCGCAGCCCGGCGAGTTCGTGCACCGGCGGCCGGTTGTGCGCGCGCCGCCGGTCGAGGGCCCGGAGCCGGAGCACGAGTTCCCGGAGTTCGAACGGCTTCGTGAGGTAGTCGTCGGCGCCGAGCCCGAACCCGGTGGCCTTGTCGTCGAGCCGGTCGGCGGCGGTGAGCATGAGGATCGGCATCCCGCTGCCGGAAGCCACGATGTGCCGGGCCACCTCGTCACCGGACGGGCCGGGGATGTCGCGGTCCAGGACGGCGATGTCGTAGGTGTTGACGCTCAGCAGTTCCAGCGCGGTGTCCCCGTCGCCGGCGGTGTCCGCCGCGATGGCCTCCAGCCGGAGGCCATCGCGGATGGCGTCGGCCAGGTAGGGCTCGTCCTCGACGATCAAGACACGCACCCTCCCGATGCTACGAGCGGGCGCCTATCGGGCGCATATCGGAAACCGCGTACGTGCCGGCAACACCGCGCTGCCTTGACTGGCGGCCATGACCTCCAGCCAACGCACGTCCCTCGGCCGGGGACACGGCGCCGTCCCGGACGGCCTGCCGGTCTTCGACGACGAATCCCCGGCCGTGGCCAACCTCGATCCCGAGTTGCTCGACGCCCTGCGCCGGGCCGCGGCGGATGCCGCGGCCGACGGCGTGGCGTTCGTCGTCAACGGTGGCTGGCGTTCCTGGGCGTACCAGGAACAGCTCCGGCGTCAAGGGATCGCGAAGCACGGCTCGGAAGCGGCCGCGGCCCGCTGGGTGACGACCCCGGACAGGTCGGCGCACGTGCGGGGACAGGCGGTCGACGTCGGCCCGCCGGCGGCCCGGAAGTGGCTGGCCGAGCACGGCGCCCGGTACGGGCTGTGCCAGGTCTACCGCAACGAACCGTGGCACTACGAACTGCGGCCCGACGCCGTCGAACACGGCTGCCCGCCGATGTACGCCGATCCGTCGCAGGATCCGCGGATGCGGTGATCACGCGAAGTCCGCCGCGTGGTCACGCGCCCATTCCGCGAGCGTGCGGGCGGGCCGGCCGGTCAGCTGGTGCACCGTCGGCCGCACGACGTCGGGCGTCTCGACCGTGTCCGACCAGTAGTGCAGCAGCATCGAGATGATGTCGTCGCCGACGCCGTAGGAGCGCATTTCGGTGCGGAACTCGTCCGGCGTGGTCTCGGTGAAGTGCAGCTCCCGGCCGATGGCCGTGCCGATCGCGGCGAGCTGCTCGATCCTGGTCAGCGCCTGCGGGCCGGTCATCGGGTAGTGCCGGCCGGCGTGGCCCCGCTCGGTCAGCACCACCGCGGCGACGGCGGCGATGTCGGCCTCGTGGATCGGGGCCTGCGCGGACGTCGGGTACGGCCCGCGGACGCCACCGGTGAACCGGATCGGCTGGGCCCACGGCAGCAGGTTGCCGGCGAAGGTGCCCGGCCGCAGGATCGTCCAGTCCGCCCCGCTGTCGCGGACGGCGTCCTCGATCGCGGCGTGGTGCACCTGACTGGCCGATCCGCGGTCACGCTCGTGTTCCAGGGCGGCGGCGAGGGAGGAGAGCAGCACCAGGTGCGCCACTCCGGCGGCCGCGGCCGCCTTGACGAAGCCGGCCACCTCCGCGGCCGGGAAGACGAAGGCGCTGTCGACGTCGTCGAACAGGCCTTCCGGCGGCGCCGCGGCCAGGTCACCCGCGACCGGTTCGACCTCCGCGGGGAGGCCGGCCGCTTCGGGGGAGCGGGTCAGCGCTCGCACGTGGTGCCCGCCGGCGAGCAGTTCGCGGACCAGGTGGCGGCCGACGGTGCCGGTGGCGCCGGTGACGAGGACGGTCTTGGTTTTGGTGGTCATGACGTCGATGGTGCAGGCTATTGCGGCAAGTTCCTTGCCTCGATCCGGCGCAGTGTGGAGACATGCCGAACCCGACCTCTCGCCTGCTGGCGTTGCTGACCCTGCTGCAGACCCGCCCGTCGTGGACCGGCGCGGAACTGGTCGAGCGGCTCGAGGTCAGTCCCCGGACCGTGCGCTACGACATCCGGAAGCTGCGTGACCTCGGCTATCCCGTCGAGGCGATTCCCGGGGTCGCCGGCGGCTACCGGCTGAGTGCCGGGACGTCCGTGCCGCCGCTGCAGCTCGACGACGACGAGGCCGTGGCCATCGTCATCGCGCTGCGGACGGCCACCGGGAGTGCTTCGCTGGGCGAAGCCGCGGGGACCGCCCTGGTGAAGCTCGAACAGGTCCTGCCGCGGCGGCTGCGGGGGCGGGTCTCGGCCATGCGCCAGTACACGGAAGCCGCGCGAGCTCCGGGCGGCGTCGACCCCGACCTGCTGATCTTCCTCGCCGGCGCCTGTCGCGACCACCGCCGGGTCCGGTTCGGCTACCGGACGCGGGACGACACGGAGTCCCGGCGCGAGGTGGAGCCGCACCGCGTCGTCCAGGTGGGACGGCGGTGGTACCTCGTCGCCTTCGACCCGGACCGTGGCGGCTGGCGGCAGTTCCGGCTCGACCGGATGACGGTGCGGCGCCCGGAAAGGGCGAGGTTCGTTCCGCGCGAGGCGCCTTCCGCGGCCGACGTGGTGCACGGCCTCGACGCCGTCTTCGCCCGCCACCGCGCCGTTGTCCTGGTCCACGCGCCGGCCGCGCAGATCACGGGCAGGCTGCCGTCGACCGTGCCCGTCGAACTGGTGGACGACGAGCGCTGCCGCGTGCACGCGACGGGTGAGTCACCGGGAGCGCTCGCGCTCAACCTGCTGATGCTGGACGCGGACTTCGAGCTCGAACAGTCCTCGCCCGGGCTCGACGCCGCACTCGCCACCCTCCGGCGGCGGCTCGGCTGAACGGCTACGCCGGGGCGCGGTACCGGTGCAGCAGCATGGTGAAGTTCCGCAGCTTCTCGACCGCGTCTTCGGAGACCGGATCCGGGTGGAAGTGCATGACGCTGTTGCGGATGCGCCGGATCTCGTCCAGCCGGGCGATGAACGCCTGCCGGTCCAGTGGCCAGCCCAGCCGGTCCCAGACGTCCTTGTTCTCCAGGATCCGCTGGTAGTCGCCGAAGCCCAGCTGGCCGAACTCCGCGATCGCCCGGCCGCACAGCGGCTGGACGGTCGGGATGTCCAGCGAGCACCGCAGGATCCAGCGGAGCGTCTGGTCCAGCTCGCCCAGCTGGAAGAACGGGGTGGCCATCTCGCCGTAGCGCCGGGCGACGTCCGCGGTCGTGACGATGCCCTTCACGGCCTTGCTTTCGTCCGTGACGAGGACGAACTCGCGCTGCTGCAGGGTGGGCAGGACGTCGAAGAGGTCGCGGTCGTAGGCGACGACTTCGGCGCGGACGATCGCATCGGCGACGGCCGCGCCGGGTTTCCGGTGCATCGCCTGGGCGATCGAGCGCCACGTCACGGCGCCGCGGGGGTTGCGCGGGCCGCTCAGCACGGCGAGCTGCGAGAAGTCGTTGAGGAGCATGGTGGTGATCGCTTCTTCGAGCGAGCTGCTGGGCCCGACGGACCCGACGCCGTCGAGCGGTGTCAGGTTGCCCACCGTCAGGCGGACGTTCAGGTCGTCGCCGCCCTCGTCGTCTTCGGCGGGCGGCAGGGGGTCGGGTGTCGGCGGGACTTCCGTTTCGTCCTGGGGTGTGGTCAAGGTGACCACGGTGTCGAGCGTGACCGCGCGGAAGCCGGGGGACGTCACCAGTCCGTGGTTGGCCAGGTCCGCTTCGATCCGGCTGATCTGGTCGCCGCGATCGGCCACACCCCACAGCTTCAGCAGCTCGCGGACGGTGATGCGCTCGGGATCACCCTGGTCGGCGCGGATGCGGGCCTGCCGCAAGCGCTCGTGGACGCGCTGCGGCGCTCGATCGTCGGTCTGCGGGTTCGCGGTCGAGATCGCTTGGTCGAGGAACTCCTGGCGCACCGAATCCAGCAGGCGCTTCTCGTCGACCACCACCCAGGCCCGCCATCCGTCGACCGCGCGCATCCCGGCGGCCACCATCGCCGCGCGGGAAGGCGACCGGAACTCCTCACCGTCGGGTTCGAGCCGGATCCGGCCGGTGCCGGTGACGGTCGCTTCGAAGGTCGCACCGATGCGCTTGCGCTTGAACCTGAGTTTCGCCCCCGCCTCGAGCAGCCCGGCTTCCAGCAGGTCCGGCACCGTGACGCGGCGGCCGCCGATCAGGTACATCGAACGGCCCTCGGCGGTCACCACTTCCGCAGCCCGGCGAACTTGCGGCGGGCCCCGATGGCCTGCTTGAGCACCCGCCTCGTCAGTTCCTTCTGGTTCAGGCGATCCACCCGGGTGAGCTGCAGTTCGGTGGCGACGGCGAGCAGGCTCTCCCGATCGAGGTGCTGCGCGTCCAGGTAGGACGCGCCTTCCTCTTCGGTCTCGGTTTCCCGGAGGTGGGTGGCGACGGCGGCCGCGTCGATGCCCGGTCTCGCGGTGGCGGGCGGTGGAGTGGTCACCGGCTGTGGAGCAGGAGGTGCCGGTGCCGGCTCGACCGGCGGTGCCTCGGGGCCGCGGCCGGTGAGCAGTTCGATGAGCTTGGCGCGGGTGAGCTTGCTGTACCCGCGCAAGCGGCGGTTCCTGGCCAGCGTGTGCAGTTCTTTCACCGTCAGTACCGACAGATCCTCCGGCGCGCGGGGCGGCTGGGCCGCGCCGGCCACCGCCAGCTGGGCCGTTCCGCCGAGGATCGCTTCCAGCGTGGCCTCGTCCTGCTGTGCCAGGAACTCGTACACCCGGGCCTGCAACGCGGCGAACTTCTTCAGGTCGGTCACGGGTGGCCGCCGGAGAGGGAAAGGGCGCCGAGGACCTCGTCGGCGAGCTCGTCGAATTCCCGCACGACGTTGTCCCGGCCGGTGGCGCGCAGCATGGCCGGCACGCCGTCTTCGCCCGCGTCGCCGAAATGGCCGGGGCTGTTCCGGATGTAACTCTTCAGCACCGGAACGTGGGAGTTCGCCTGCGCTTCGTCGACGTAGCGCTGCTGAGCGGCCGTCGGCTGATGGGCGTACATCTGCACCATGGTGAACACCACCCCGAGGAATTCGGGTTCGATCGGCTCGTGGTCCCGGCCGCCGCCTTTGTGGTGGACGAAGTCGTTGAACTGCTGGGTCAGGCCGGTGCAGTTGCCCACCAGGTAGTCCAGCCCCAGGGTGGACAGGTAGTCCGCCTTGGCCGGGACGAGGATCCGCTCGCTCGCGACGATCGCCGTCTTGGTGACCAGGCCGAAGTTCGGGGCGCAGTCGATGAGGACCAGGTCGTACTCGGCGAAGAAGCTGTCGGCCAGCGCCTGGCGCAGGCAGCCGTGCAGGTCCAGGAACCGCCGCTTCGAGCCGTCGAGGGTGGTCGTCCCGCCGAGCAGCGCGGCGAGTTCGAGGTCGATGTCGATCAGGCCGAGGTGGGAGGAGATCAGGTCGAGCCGGCCGCCGGTACCGTCGAGAATCTTGTTGACCCGTTCCGGTGACACGACGAGGTGGGACAGCGGGATGTCCCGCCCGGGCAGCTCGGCGCCGTACCACTGCTTGATCGTGCGTTTGTCCGCCAGCCGCTCGTGCCAGTCGTCGATCGAGAAGAACGAAAACGTCAGGTTGGTCTGCGGATCGAGATCGAGCAGCAGCACCCGCAGCCCGCGGCTCGCGGCCACCGCCCCGAGGTTCGCGGTCAGCGTCGTCTTGCCCACGCCGCCCTTGTAGTTCATGACCGCCACGACCCGCATGCGCACTCCCCGGTGGTCTCGTCCTGGGGCCCGTTTGTAGTACGCGGGCGGGCGTCCGGGGATGGGTCGCCGTCAACTGTCCGGGAACTGTCCAGGATCTGGCCTGCGGGGCACCACGGTCATCGGCAGGCTTTCCGGGTACGCGGCCGAAGTGAACTTGATGCGGACCGGCTTGCCCGCCACCGGGACCAGCCGCCAGCGCGCGGCCACCGTGGCGACCGTGATGACGATTTCGTTCTGGGCGAAGCGGTTCCCGATGCACTGCCGGGTGCCCGCCCCGAACGGCACGAACGCGCCCTTCGGGATCGCGGCCGCCCGGTCCGGTTCCCAGCGGTCCGGATCGAACCGGTCCGGGTCGGCGAACGAGGTGGGATCGTGGTGGAGCGCGTGCGGGCTGACGATCACCTCGGCGCCCTCCGGCAGCCGGGTGCCGCCGAGGTCGACTTCGGTGAGGGTGCGGCGCATCAGCATCCAGAGCGGGTACTGCCGCAGCACCTCGTCGACCACCTGCCGGACGTAGGTCAGCCGGGGGAGGTCGTCGACGGTGACCGGGCGGCCGCCCAGCACCTCGTCGAGCTCGGTGTGCACCCGCGCCTCGATGTCCGGGCGCCGGCCGAGCTCGTGGAACGTCCAGGCCAGCGCCAGCGCCGTCGTCTCGATGCCGGCGGTGAGCAGGGTGAGCACCTCGTCCCGCGCCTGCTCGTCGGTCATGCCGGCCAGCAGCAACGTCGACAGCAGGTCGCCGCGGTCGGTGCCTTCGCGCCGCCAGTCGCGGATCACCTCGATGACGATCCCCTGCATCCGGGCGATCGCCTCGTCGAACCGGCGGTTCCCGGGCACCGGGAGCTTCTCGACGAACTTGGGCGACAACGCGCGAATCATTCCCTGCTGGATGATCACGTAAATCGAGCGGCGGGCTTCGGCGATCGCGGCTTTTCCCAGTTCCGTGGAAAACAGCGCTTCACCGACGATCGTCACCGCGAGGCTCTGCAGGTCGTCGTCGATCTCCCGCACTTCGCCGGCTCGCCACGAGCCGCTCATCTCCGCCGCCGCGCGCCGCATGATCTCCGCGTACGCGGTCAGGCGGTCGCGGTGGAACGCCGGTTGCATCAGCCGGCGCTGCCGCAGGTGGAAGTCGCCGTTCGAAAGCACCAAGCCATTTCCGACGAACGGCCGGAACTTGTCGAACATGGCGCCCTTGCGAAACTTCGGACCCTCGTTGACCAGCACTTCGTGTGCCAATCGCGGGCTCGCGACGAAGTAGACGGGTGCCGGACCGAGATAGAGCTTCACGATCTCGCCGTGCGCGGGCAATGCGTCGGTGAATGCGAAGCGTTGCCGGAGGAGTGCCGGAGTGTGCCCGAGAAAAGGCCACCGGCCCGGTGCGACCGGGACGCCCATGCGTACTCCCCGTTGCGCCATTGTGCGGATTTCCCCAGGAGACGGCTTACGGTAGGCGCGCCCGGGCGAACGGGACAGTGCCCGATCGGGTGGTGTGGGCTCACGCGGATGGCCCAGTAGCCGGGCCGCGGGGAATCGCTAAGCTCTTTCCGGTCCGACTGAACTGAGAAGGTGTTGTTCGTGGCACGATCACCGGAATGGACCCCACCGGGTATCGAAATCCCCGGGCCGGTCCGCGCTTGCGCTGCTCAGGCGATCTCGCGAACGCGCGCCGGGGTTTTCGCGCTTTCCGCCGGATTCGATATCGTCGAAGCCGGATCGGCCGGCCGCACCGCGACGAACGCCGGAATCGGCCGCAAGATCTGATGCGGACCTCTCCCATGCCGATGATCGAACCCCAGCCGGACCAGCCCGCCGCACCTGATGCGGACCGCGGGCGGACCCGGCTCGCCCGGAAATGGGCGTACCTGCTCAGCGGCGTGACCGTCGTCTCGCTGAGCCGGGAGGAGCTCGACGTGGAGCTCGGCGGTCTGCTCGGCCTGCTCTGCGATTCGCTGCACCACGGTGATTCCGCGCACCGCACGCCCCCGGACCTGAGCCCGGCCGAGCGGATCGGCGCGCGGCTGGTCGCCCTCGGCTACGTCGGCGAGCCCGGGCTGCGGTGCACGCTCGAGGTCCTCGGCAAGGGCCTGCCCGCGCTGCCCGAATTCCAGGAGGTGGAGGGCGCCGCCGACCGGGTCGTCGCGGCGCTGGGCGCGCTGTCCTGCGGCTTCCTCCTCGCGCACGAACGCAGCGTCCTCGACCAGCAGGAGATCATGCACCTGTCGCTGCTCAAAGCGGTGCGGGACGCCCAGTGGAACCTGAAGCAGAGCGAAGCGCGCTTCGACGAAGTGGTGACGTCGTCGGCGAGCGGGATCGCCGTCGTCGCCCTCGACGGCCGGATCGTGCGGGCCAACGCGGCGCTGGCCGAGATGCTCGGGCACCCGGTCGGCGAGCTGGCCGGCTCGGTGCTGTACGACGTCGTCCACCCCGAATCCGTCGAGGTCCTCCGCGACGCGATGCTGGCGCTCCTGGACGGCGGCAAGGAGCGGATCCGGCAGTCGGAGCGGTTGCTGCGCCGGGACGGCGACGTCGTCCGCATCTCGCTCACCGCCTCGCTGCTGCGCGACGCCGATGATCGGCCCTCCCACTTCGTCGTCGTGATCGAGGACGGCACCGAGCTGATGCTGCTGCAGGGCGAGCTGAGCCGCCAGGCGCTGCACGACGTCCTCACCGGGCTGCCGAACCGCCAGTACTTCGGCACCCACCTGGAGACGGTGCTGCGGCGCGCCGACCCGGCGTACGGTGTCACGCTGTTCCACGTCGACCTCGATGCGTTCGGCATGGTCTGCAACAGCCTCGGCCGCCGCGTCGGCGAGCAGCTGCTGGTGCACTTCGCGCAGCGGCTCAAGGCGGTGATGGCCCGCGAAAACGCCATGATCGCGCGGTTCCACAGCGACGAGTTCGGCATCCTGGTCGAGAACACCGAGTCGACGCCGGACATCGACACCATCGTGCGCGCGATCAACGACGAGCTCGCCGAGCCGTTCTTCGTCGACGGGCACGGGCTCGCGCTGTCGGCCAGCGCCGGGGTGGTGCACCGGCCGGCGAAGGGCATCGAGCCGGTGGAACTGCTGCGCCAGGCGGACCAGACGCTGCGGCGCGCCAAGGACCGGCGGCGCGGCCAGTGGCGGATGTTCGACCGGGAGGCCGACGCCCACGACCGGCGGACGCAGGCGCGGGCGGTCGGCATGGCCGGCGCCTGGGAACACGGCGAGATCGGCGTGCGGTACCGGCCGATGGCGCGGCTGGCGGACGGCGAAGCCGCCGGCGTCGAAGCGCGCCTGCACTGGAACCGGCCGGACGACACGGCGCTTTCGCACGAGTGCTGCGTGGAGCTCGCCGAGTCGACCGGGCTCGTGCTGCCGCTCGGCGACTGGATGCTGCGCGCCACGGCCCGTCAGGGCGAGTGGTGGCGGCAGCGCGCGGGCTTCGGCCTCTCCATGGTCGTCGGCCTCACCGCGCACCAGGTGTCGGACGACGCGCTCGGCACGCGCGTGACGCGGTTGCTGGCGGACACCCGCCTGCCGCCCGAGCAGCTGCTGCTCGGGGTCCCGGCCGGGGCCCTCCCGGTGTCCGGCGTCATGGAGAACGTCATCGCGCTGACCGACCTCGGCGTGCACGTCATGCTCGACGAGTTCGGGCTGGGTCCGGACGACCTGCGGGCGATCGAGGACCTGCCGGTGGAGATCGTGCGCGTCGACCGGCGGCTGGCGGAGTGGCAGGCGTGGTCGGACTCGACGTTCCTCGGCGCACTGGTGCCGCTGGTCCGGCAGGTCGGCGCGACCCTGGTCGTCGACGGGATCCACACCGAAGACCAGGCGAACTGGTGGCGCGCGGCCGGTGCGGACCTGGCGACGGGTGACTACTTCGGGGTGGCCAGGCCGCCGGCCGAGCTCGCCGGGCAGTTCGCCGGCACCTGAGGCCGCCACCGGGTCAGGCCGACGGCGACCAGCACGACCGCCATGCCGCCGATCACCCGGAGCGACAGCGGCTCGCCGAGGAAGAGCGCGCCGAGCGCGACCGACACGACGGGCAGCAGGTAGCCGACCGTCGCCGCGGCGGTCGGGCCTTCGTCGGAGAGGATCCGGTAGTTCAGGTAGAAGGTGATCCCGGTCCCGAAGACGCCGAGGATCGTCACCGCGACGACGGCGGTGAGCGTCAGGTGCGGCGCCGTGGAAGCGACCGGCAGCGCCAGTGCGGTCAGTGCGGTGGCGGTCATCAGCTGCGCGGCCGACAACGCGAGCGGAGCGCCGTCCGCCGGCAGCTTCCGCGCCATGTAGGCGAACGCGATCGCGTAGCTGAGGCCGGCGCCGAGCAGGGCGAGCGCACCCGTGCTCAGCAGCCCCGACTGTTGCCACGGCGCGAAGATCACCACGATGCCGGCGAAGCCGAGGGCCAGCCCGAGCAGCCGCGCCGGGTTGAGCCGCCGTTCCGTCCCGAGCGCGACGCCGATCAGCAGCGACCACAGCGGGGTGGTGGCGTTCATGACGCCGGCGACCCCGGAGTCGACGGTGCGTTCCCCGATGCCGAACAGCGCGAACGGCAGGGCGTTGCAGAAGAACGCCGCGACGATCAGCCGGGCCCAGGTCCCGCGGTCCCGGGGCAGCCGCTGCCGGGCCGCGAAGGCCATGACCAAGAGCGTCAGCGCGCCGAGGGCGCACCGGACGAGGGTGAGGTGGACGGGGCTCAGGCCGGTCAGGGCCAGCTTGATCCAGAGGAAACCCGAGCCCCACAGCAGGGCTAGCACCACCATGCGCGCCGAGGCGCCCCGTCCACCGTTCATGTGATCAACGGTGCCGAAGAAGATCTGTCAGGACAAGCGAAGAGTTCTGGAGGGATCGTTAAGGCTTCCTACAGTGTCTTGGCGCCAGAGCCGGTCGCCGAACAACGCCAGCGCGGCGGGCAGCAGGACGCCGCGGACGATCGTCGCGTCGAGCAGGATCGCGAACGCCATGCCGAGGCCGAGCATCTTGTACTCGATCGCGGCGAGGCTGAGGAAGACGCTGAACACCCCGGTCATGATCAGCGCGGCGCTCGTCACCACGCCGGAACTGCTCGCGGTGCCCTCGACGATCGCCTGCCGGGCCGGCACCCCCGGCCGCCGCCGTTCGCGGATCCGGCTGAGGATGAACACGTGGTAGTCGGTGCTCAGGCCGAACAGCAGCACGAAGAGGAACATCGGCAGCCAGCCGAGCACCCCGCCGTAGGGCGTGAAACCCAGTAGCGGCGCCAAAAAGCCGCCTTGGAACACGACAGTGAGCACGCCGTAGGCCGCGCCGGCGGACAGCAGGTTGAGCAGGATCGACACCACCGGCACCGCGACCGACCGGAACACCACGAGCAGCAGCACGAACGCGAGCAGCAGGATGAACCCGAAGGTGTACGGCGCCCGAGCGAGCACCTGGGTGGTGAAGTCGTGGGCTTCGGCGGTCCGGCCGGCCACCGCGTAACCGACTCCGCCGATCCGCCCGACCGTTTGCGGCAGCAGGGTTTCACGCAATGTCGTGAGCGTGCGGCTCGCCGCTTCGTCGTTGCCGGTGCCGCCGAGCGGGATCCGGACCACGAGCGCCTGGTCGACCGGGACGACGACGGCCGGCCGGGGTACCGCCGCGGTGAGTTCCCCGATCGCCCGGCGCAGGGCGGGCGTGTCGACCGGGCCGCCGCGGGTGTTCCAGAGCACGACGTGCGCGGGCATGGTGAGGCCGGGAAACGCTTCCTGGACGCGGACGGCCGCGTCGATCACCGGGATGCTGCGCGGCAGGCTCTCGGTCGGGGCCGGGTCCTGCAGCCGCATTCCCAACGCCGGCAAGGTGAGCAGCACGAGCAAGGCGGTCGCGATGCCGCTCCACACCACGGGCCGGCGGGTGACGACGGTTGCCACGGCGGCCCAGAACCGGGAGCGGGTCCGGCGCCGGCCCAGCCACGGGACGCGGCCGCGGTCGAGGCGGGGGCCGAGCAGGGAGAGCGTCGCGGGCAGCACGGTCACCGCCGCCAGCACGGCCAGGCCGACGACGAGGATCGTGCCCACGGTCAGGCCCCGGAGGTTGTCGAGACCGGTGAACAGCAGGCCGGTGACGCACAGCACGACGGTCAGTCCCGACACGACGATCACGTGCCCGGACGTCCGGGCGGCGATCCGGATCGACTCGTCGACGCCGTGGGCGCGTTCCTCCCGGGCCCGGCGCAGGAAGAACAGCGAGTAGTCGACGCCGACCGCCATGCCGATCAGCAGCGTGATCGCGGAAGTCGCGCTGTTGACCGGGATCCAGTTGTCCACAACGGACAGGAAGCCGAAGGTGGCGAACACCGCGGTGCCCGCCAGCAGGACCGGGACCGCCGCCGCGACCAGCGAGCCGAACACGACCAGCAGGATCAGCACGGTGATCGGGAGCGAGCGGGCCTCCGACCGCCCGATGTCCTCCTTGATGCTCTTGTCGACCGCGCCGGACACGGTGAGGTCGCCGGCCTGGGCCAGCCGGACGTCCGCGTGCCGGGCGGCGACCGTGTCGACGGCCGCGGTCGCCCTCACCAGGTTGGACCGGATTTCGGTGCCGGTGCCGCTGATCCGGAACGTGACCAGGCCCGAGCGCCCGTCGGCGGACACCTGGGCGGGATCGTCGAGCGGGGAGCGGATGTCCGCGATCGCGCCCGACGTGGTCAACGTGGTCACCAGGTCGGCCGCGGCCGCTCGGGACAGGGGCTGGACGAGGACGTTCTCCCAGAAGGGTTCGCGGGTGTGCTGGCGGTCGAGGACGGCTTGGCCGGTACCGGCGTCGCCGGCGGGGCTGGACCGGGCGTCGGTGCCGGGGGCGAACGTGCCGACGGCCCAAGCGAGCGCGACGAGCGCCAGCCAGCCGAGGATCGCGGCGGCGCGGTGCCGCAGCGACCAGTCCGTGACGCGTTCGACCACCGGCCCCCGCCGGTGAGCCGGGGTGCCTGCAGGCAGCATGAACTAAGGTCCCTTCGTGAAGGAGTGATCCGATGAGAGCTCGCCTTCGGGCGAGGTGGTTGCTTCTTCCTCCTGGGCCGCCGAGTTGCCGCTCGGCGGTCCAGGGCCTTCATCCGGTCAGTCGACCTCCTTGAGCACGCGTTCGATGGACCGCAGCCGGTCCTGGACGTCCCGCAGCTGCCGTTCGGTTTCCTCCTGCGTCCGGACGGCTTTCTCGGCCAGCGACCGGTATTCGTGCTCCCGCGCCAGCTTCGCCTTGGCACGCCAGGTCGAGGCCAGCTGCACGATCGCGATCGACAGCACGACGGTGATCAGGAGGAAGACCCCGATGACGCCGATGATCTCCTGCCACTGGTGCCAGTTCATGTCGGTCCCTCCTCGCCGTCCGCGTTTCCGTGAACGGAGTCCGGTGTGGTGAGCGTCGGCACGGCGGCCGCGATCGCCTGGGGCGTCAGCACGGCGGAGAACGGCGTGACCTCGTAGAACCGCAGCGTCTTGCCGTCCTCGCCGACTTCGGAGCTGGCGGAGACCAGGCCCGCGGCTTCCAGCTTGCGCAGGTGGACCTGCAGCAGCGCGCGGCTGATCCGCAGCTCGCGGGCCAGCTTGCTGACGTAGGTGCGTTCGGCGGACAGGGCCGCGATGATCCGCAGCCGGTGCGGGTTGCCGAGGGCGCCCAGCTGCCGCAGGAGCTCGTCGCCGGTCGTCCACATGCAAACAAAAGTTAGCAGGTGGCGGGCGGGCGCGCCATAGGGGTGATCCCCGAGATCACATCGGGTGTTCGAGCCAGACGTTCGGCTCGACGTAGGTCGCGGTGTCGTACGCGGCCGACGCGTACACCGGCGCGATGCCGCCCGGGATGAAGTTCTCGCCGTCCTGGAGCTTCACGCCCGTCCAGTCGTGCCAGTCCGCCAGGGAGGCCGACAGTGTCACGGCGATCGGGCACACCTTCACCACGCGCGCGCCCAGCCGCTCGTGGGTGCGCAGCCAGCGGTCGGCCAGGAGCCCGTCGGGACGGCGGCGGGCCGCGTACTCCGGCATCGGCACCGCCGGCTCGGCCTCCTTGCCGATCGGGCGGACCGAGACGATCAGCTTGCGCAGCCCCGTTTCCGCCGCGCGCGCCTTCAACGCCCAATGCGGCGGGCGCCATTCGACAGGCCGGGCCGCTTGGGGGCGCCCCCCGTCTTCCACGTTACCGGCGCACACCGACAGTTCCGGCGCTGCCGGCACGCGCGGCCCAAAGTTGTCCACAACCCTCGCGGCGCTACACCGGACCGGCTCCCGGGGGCGCCCCCCCGTCTTCCACGCTACCGGCGCACACCGACAATTCCGGGCGGCCCGGCGCGCACGGCGGAACTTGTCCACAGTCGTCCGAGCCAGGCCAGGCTTTCGTTGTGTGGCAAGCGGGTGAACCTCGCCGATGAACCGGCCACCGACGTCGCCGAGGCTCAGTGCGGCGTCGGGGAGGCCGGGCGGCCGGCAAGATCGACAACGCGCATGCGCTCAGTGAAGCGGAAAGCCCGGGCCGTGGACAGCGGCAACCGGGCGACGCTCAGCGCAGGGCTTTCCGGCGGCGGGTCAGCGCGGCCGGGTCGAGGTTCGCCCGGGTACCGGCGTCGTGGCCGTCGAGGTAGCCGCTGCCGGACAGCCGCCGGGGCGAGGCGGCGCGCAGGTCGCCGTATTCCGAGTCGAACGCGTGCTGCACCATCTGCGCGCGGTCGCGGACCACCAGCTCCGCCGACCGCTCGCCGGGTACCGCTGTGCGGACGGCTTCCTGCTCGGCGTGGGACAGCCGTTCGTGGACCGCGCGGGCGAAGCCGTGCAGCCACGTGCGCCGGTACGCGGCCAGGGATTCGCCGGGGAAGAACCCGCCCGGCCGGACGCGGGTCAGCTGGGTGCTCGCCTGCAGCAGGAGGCTGGTGAACAGCAGCTCCACCCGGCCGAGGTCGGAGCGGAACCCGAACACCGTGACGCTCTCGACCTTCTGGCCGAGGCGGTGCAGCAGGGTCCGGCAGCGCAGCGGGTACGCGACCGAGGTGAGCAGGCTCGCCTTCTCGCGGCTGTACGGGTCCGCGATCGGGATCTTCAGCGTGCCGATCTCGTCGGTGCCGGCCCCGGACGCGGCGAGCATCGCCTGGTCGATGCCGTACCGCGCGACGAGTTCGGCGGCCTTCTGGTTGTACGCCTCGGCTTCCGCCTCGGTGACCGCCGGGTCTTCGGCCTTGGCCAGCAGCTTGCGGATGCGCTCGAGCTGCGGGTCTGACTCGGTCATGGCGAGAGGGTATTCGATCAGGTGTTCGGGCGGGTGGACCGGGTCGGCGTGTCGAGGTACGCGTCGAGCGTGACGGCCAGCGCCGCCTCGGGCGACGGCGCGAAGCTCGCGTCCGCGAGACCGCCCCACAGCCACAGCTGGGCTAGGCCGTGCAGCGCCGCCCACAGCGACGCGGCGACCAGCCGCAGGTCGGCGCCGGACCGCGCAACCGACGTCGGCACCGCCGCCACCAGCACGGCGAAGGTGTCGAACACCGCGCTCGCCGCCGCCGAAAGCGCCGGGTCGTCCGGGTCGACCAGGTCGCGGCGGAACATCAGCTCGAACATCGCCGGGTTGGTCAGGGCGAAGTCGAGGTAGCTGTGGCAGGCGGCGGTGAGCCGCTCCCGCGGGGAGGTTTCGGGCAGCGTCTCCCGGCGGGCGAGCAGGTCGGCGTACCCGCGGGTCGCGACGGCGGACAGCAGCTCCGCGCGGCCCGAGAAGTGCCGCAGCGGCGCGCCGTGCGAAACCCCGGCGGCCTTGGCGATCCCGCGGAGCGTGACCGCGCCGACGCCTTCTTCGGCGAGCAGCTCCGACGCCGTCGTGATCAGGCGTTGCCGGGTGCCCACGCCTCGTCCAAGGTCATCGGGAGCAGGTCCGGGCGCTTCGGGAAGAAGCCGTCGCCGGGCTGGCGGCCGATCAGCCGGTTGCGCGTGCGCGTCACCGCGACCGGCAGGACTTCGCGGAGCAGCCAGTGCAGGTCGGCCCGACGGCTGCCGGTCGCCGCGGTGCCGGGCAGCGGGGCGAGCCACGCGGGGTCGTGGTCGAGGCCGAGCCGGGCGAGGACGTAGGCGGCGAGCCGGCGGTGGCCGTGGGCGGACAGGTGCAGCCGATCGGCGCCGAAGTAGCGCGAATCGGTGACGGCCTGGTCGGGCCACAGGTCGATGAGCTGGGCGCCGTAGCTGACGGCCGCTTCGCGGATGGCCTCGTTGAGCGCGACGATCCGCGGGCGCATCCGGCTGCCCAGCGGCATCCGCCGGGAGACGTCGCTGAGCGTGAACGTGACGACCACGGGCGAGATCTCGGTGCAGGCGCGGATGGCGGCGTCGACCCGGCGGGCGACGGTCCGGGCGTCCCAGCCGCCGCTCATGACGTCGTTGCCGCCGCCGAAGAGGGCGATCAGGTCGGGTGCCAGCCGGGTGGCCGCCGGGAGCTGCTCGGGCACGATCTGGTCGAGCCGGCGCCCGCGGACGGCGAGGTTGGCGTAGCGAAAGCCGGGCTCGTCCTCGGCCAGGCGGGCGGCGACGAAGTCGGCCCAGCCGCGGTAGTGGCGCTGGTCCGGGTACGGGTCGTCGAGGCCTTCGGCGCAGCTGTCGCCGACGACGACGAATCGGTGGTAACTCATCTCGATCTCCGTAACCCGTGGTTCACCTTGTGGACACTGTCTATCAAACTTCTGTAGACGGTGTCTACTTCGGTTGCTTCGGGGTCACCCGAGCTCTCGCGTGCCTGGAGGGTCGACTCGCGTGATGGGGATGCGGAGCCAGGGGCCGAGCTTGTCGGGGTTCCGGACCGCCCAAAGGTGCGTGATCCGGTCGTCCGCGACGGCGAAGGCGTAGACGGCGGCCAGTTCGTCGCCGCGGCGCAGGACCAGGCCGGGAAGGCCGTTGACCGTGCGCTCTTCGAACGTCAGTGCCCCGAAGGCGGCCAGTTCGGCCACGTACCGGGCGACGAGTTCGCCGCCCACGACCGGCGCGATCGTGGCGCGGACCCGGCCGCCGCCGTCCGCGGTCAAGGTCGCGCCGGGGTCGAGGAGCCCGATCAGCGCGCCGATGTCCCCGGCAGCCCAGGCCACCTTGAAGTCCCGCACCAGGCCGGCCTGCCGGGCGGCCGGGGCGGCGGGCCGGGCGGCGCGGATCCGGCGGCGGGCCGCGGAGGCCAGTTCCCGGCACGCGGCCGGCGTCCGGCCGGTGATTTCGGCGACCTCGGCGAAGGAGTACCCGAAGACGTCGTGCAGGACGAGGGCCACCCGCTGCGGCGGGGTCATCGCTTCGAGCGCGACGAGGAACGCCATGCTCACCGACTCGTCCAGGGTGATCCGGTCGGCCGGGCCGGGCTGGTCGGGCAGCGGCTCGGGCAGCCACTCGCCCACGTACCGCTCCCGCCGCACCCGCGCCGAGCCGAGGACGTCCAGGCAGATGCGGCCGGCCACTGTCGTCAGCCAGGCGCCGGGCGAGGAAATCGCGTCCTGCTGCGCCGGGGACAGGGCGTACCAGCGGGCGTAGGTCTCCTGGACGGCGTCCTCGGCTTCGGTCAGCGAGCCGAGCAGCCGGTAGGCGAGGTTGACCAGGTGCCGTCGTTCGGCGACGAGCGGTTCCGATGGCGTTGTCATGACTCCTCCGACGACGCAGCCTGCCCGAACGTCAGGCCTGACATTCCCGCGGCCTGTTTCGTCGTACCGGTCGCAACCACCGACCGAACAGGGGACAACGATGCTCAAGATCGGGATCGTGCTGGCCAGCACCCGCCCGGGCCGCAAGGGCGACCAGGTCGCCCGCTGGGTCCACGAGCGGGCCGCGAGCCGGGGTGACGCGGAGTTCGCCGTGATCGACCTGCGTGATCACCCGCTGCCCCACCTCGAGGAGCCGCCGGGCTTCTCGGGGCAGTACCAGGACGAGCGCACCCGGGCCTTCGCGGCCGTCGTCGCGGCGTGCGACGGGTTCGTCTTCGTCACGCCGGAGTACAACCACTCCCTTCCCGGGGTGCTCAAGAACGCCATGGACCACATCCACGTCGAGTGGAACAGCAAGGCGGCCGGGTTCGTCTCGTACGGCGGCGTCGGCGGCGCCCGCTCGGTCGAGCAGCTGCGGCTGGTCTGCGGGGCACTGCAGCTGGCCGACGTCGCCCCGCAGGTGACGCTGCCGTTGGCGACGGAGTTCGAGAACCACACCGTGTTCGCGCCGGGTGACCACCAGCTCGCCGCGCTGGAAACCCTGCTCGACCACGTCGTCGCCTGGAGCACCGCCCTGGCGCCGCTGCGGGGCGGGGAGGCGGAAACCGCGATCAGGCGCCGGCTCGACGAGGTCATCGAAGCGCTGCGGGCCAAGGATCTCGAGGCGCTGCGCGGGATCTACGCGCCGGACGTCGTGTCCTTCGACGTCGAACCGCCGCTGCGGCACGCCGGGGTCGAAGCGAAGCTGAAGAACTGGGCGAAGGTGTTCACGATCTTCGAGAAGGTGGACTACGAGCTGCGCGACCTGACGGTCACCGTGAGCGCCGGCTTGGCCGTCGGCCACGGCTTCGGCCGGGTCAGCGGCACGCTGCCGACCGGGGAAGCCGTGACCGGCATGTGGGTCCGCGCCACCTTCGTCTTCCGCCACCGCGGCGACGGCTGGGTGATCGTCCACGACCAGGCGTCCGTGCCGTTCGACATGGCGACCGGCCGGGGGGTGGTGGACCTCGAACCCTGAGAGCGCGTGCCGGCGGCAACCCGGGAAAAAGGCGCCGAACTGTACGAACGGTCGTGCTACCTTCGGGCCCATGAACGTCGAAGGCGTGTTTGTGGGGGAGCCGAGCGTCCTGGGTCACCGGCGGGACCGGCCGGTGCTGAGCGCGATCACGAAGGCGCGGGTCGCGGCGCCGGAATTGACCCTGACCGAGCTGAACCTCGACGGTGACCGGCAGGCCGACCTCACCGTGCACGGCGGGGTCGACAAAGCGGTTTACGTCTACCCGGCCGAGCACTACCCGGCTTGGGTGGCCGAGGGCTTCGACGCCGAGCCGGGCGGCTTCGGCGAGAACGTCTCGCTGTCCGGCGTCACCGAGGACGACGTCCGGATCGGGGACGTCTGGGCCTGGGGTGACGCGCTGGTCCAGGTCTCGCAGCCGCGGCAGCCGTGCTTCAAGCTGGCCATGAAGACCGGCCGCAAGGACGTCACCCCGCTGATGATCGACAGCGGGCGCTGCGGCTGGTACCTGCGCGTGCTGCGGCCCGGCACGGTGCCGACGTCCGGCGCGATCGAGCCGGCCGAACGCGCGGACGGGCCGACGATCACCGAGGTGTACCTGGTCTCCTTCGCCAACTACGGGCAGCTGCCGGAGGACAAGGTCGAGGCGGCACTGGACCTCGCCGACCGGGTGCTGGCCACGCCCGCGCTTTCGGCGGCCTACCGCGACGGCGTCCAGTCCACTGTGGACCGCTGGCGGGCGCGGCGTGCCGGGTGACGGCCGGATCGCGCGCGGCGACGCGACCCGGCGCGTGGTGCTGCGCCGGGCCGTGGACGTCGCTTCGGTCGACGGCCTGGCGGGGCTGTCCCTCGGCCGGCTGGCCACCGAGCTGGAGCTGAGCAAGAGCGGGGTGTTCGCGCTGTTCGGCTCCAAGGAGGAGCTGCAGCTCGCCACCGTCGAAGCCGCGCTGGACATCTTCCGCTCGCACGTCGTGACGCCCGCGCGGGCGGTGGCGCCCGGCCTGCCCCGGCTGCGCGCGGTGTGCGAAAAGTGGCTGGACTACTCGGAAACCCGGGTCTTCCCGGGCGGCTGCTTCTTCTTCAACGTCGGCGCGGAGTTCGACGCGCGCCCCGGCCGGGTGCACGACGCGGTGGCGGCGGCGAACGGCTCGTTCGCCGCCTTCCTCCGGGAAGCCGCCGACGAGGCGGTCGCGCTCGGGCACGTCGACACCGACGCCGAGGTGCTGGCGTTCGAACTCCACGCGCTGGGCCGCGCGGCCAACGCCGACGCCGTCTTGAACGGGGGAACCCGGGCCTACGAACTGGCCAAGCGGGCGATTCGCGCCCGCCTGGCCGGTTGACGTCACTTCCAGTCGACCTGCGGGGAGCGGTAGAAGTCGATGCCCTGCGCCACCCAGCGCGGGGCCTGCTTCGCCAGCCGCGCGCGGTAGGCGCTCCAGTTGTGGGTCGACTTCGGGGACCAGCCGATCTCCGCGATCCCCGGCAGCCGCGGGAACGCCATGTACTCGATGTCGTCGCTGGTCCGGATCGTCTCGGTCCACAGCGGCGCTTCGACACCCGCGACCTGGCTCTCGCCGACGCCGTTGACCAGCGTCGCCGGATCCCAGTCGTACCCATCCCGAACCTCGATCAGCGCGGCCCAGTCCTGGCCGAGCGGTGTCTGCGGGTTGTACTTCATGTCGAGGTACGCGTAGTTCGCCGGCGACATCAGGATCTTGTTGCCGCGCGCCGCGGCCGCCGCGACGTCCGGGTTGTCGCCGCCGAAGTCCCAGTACTGCGGAACCGCCGAGACCGGCGGGACCGATTTGGCGATCTCGTGCCAGCCGGTGACCTTCTTGCCGTACTTGGCGACGATCGGCTGCACCTTCCGCTCGAAGGTCAGGTAGTCCGCGGGCGGCGTCGAGTGCGCCTCGTCGCCGCCGATGTGCAGGTACGGGCCGGGCGTGAGGGCCGCCAGCTCGCGCACAACGTCCTCGACGAACTTGTACGTGATCGGCGAGGAGATGCACAGCGAGCTGTAGCCGACCTCGGTGTCCGTGCGCACCGGCACGGCCTTCCCGTCGCAGTTCAGCTCGGCGTAGGTCGACTGCGCCGCGTTCGTGTGGCCCGGCATGTCGATCTCCGGGATCACCGTGATGTGCCGTGAAGCCGCGTACGCGACGATGTCCCGGTACTGCGCCTGCGTGTAGTAGCCGCCCGGGTCGCCGTCGACCGCGGTCTTGCCGCCGACCGTCGCCAGCTTCGGCCAGCTCTTGATCTCGATCCGCCAGCCCTGGTCGTCGGCCAGGTGCAGGTGCAGCGTGTTGACCTTGTACTGGGCGATCTGGTCGATGTACAGCTTCACCTGGTCGGGCCGGAAGAAGTGGCGGGCGACGTCGAGCATCGCGCCGCGCTCGGCGAAGCGCGGGTAGTCGAGGATCGTGCCGCCGGCGACGGTCCACGTCCGGTGCTGCACGCGCTGGGCGTCGATCGCCGACGGCAGCAGCTGCCGCAGCGACTGCACGCCTTCGAAGAGCCCGTCCGCGGTGTTGGCCTTCACCGTGACGCCGTCGCGCGCGACCTTCAGCTCGTAACCCTCGGTGCCGATCCGCGGGTCGTGGCCCAGCTTCAGCGAGAGCGCGGGCAGGCCGGCGGCGTGCGGCACCACCGGCAGCGGAAAGCCGGTGGCCGGGCGCAGCAGGCCGCGCAGGTAGTCCGCGACCTGGCCGGCGCCGCGGTCGGCGGTGATCACGGTCGACGGCGTGAGCCGGAATTCACCGCGAGGATCGGCCTTCGCGGAGACGGGCGCCGGGACGACGTCGGTCACGCTCCGTTCGGGAGCGGCCGCGGCGGCCGCCGCGGAAGCGGGCAGGCCGGCGGCCGTGAGACTCACGACGGCCGCGGTCAGGACGGCTCTGGACAAGCGCATCGAAGCACCTCCGGTGGGGGACTCCCTCTCCGCAAAGGTACAGACCAGCCGGAGCATTTGGAACAGCTCTTAACGAAGGGCTTTCCGGATCGCCTCCAGGACGCTCGGGTCCTCGATCGTCGAAGGCACCGCCTCGTCGCGGCCGTCGGCGATCGCGCGCATCGTCTTGCGCAGGATCTTCCCCGACCGCGTCTTCGGCAGCGCGTCCACAATGGACACATCGCGGAACGCGGCGACCGGGCCGATGTCCCGCCGGACCAGCGCCACGAGTTCGTCCCGCAGCTGCTCCGCCGGGACGTCCGCGCCCGCCTTGAGCACCACGAACCCGCGCGGCAGCTGGCCCTTGAGCTGGTCGGCCACGCCGATCACGGCGCACTCGGCGACCGCCGGGTGCGAAGCCAGCACGGCCTCCATCGACCCGGTGGACAGCCGGTGCCCGGCGACGTTGATGACGTCGTCGGTCCGGCCCATGACGAACAGGTAGCCGTCTTCGTCGAAGTAGCCGGAGTCGCCGGTCAGGTAATGGCCTTCGTAGCGCGAGAGGTAGGCCTCGCGGTACCGCTCGTCGTCGCCCCACAGCGTCGGCAGCGATCCCGGCGGCAGCGGCAGCTTCACGGTGATGGCGCCTTCGCGCCCGGCCGGCAGCTCCTCGCCCGCCTGGTCGAGGATCCGGACGTCCCAGCCGGGGACGGGCTTGGTCGCGGACCCCGCCTTGACGTCCATCGGCTCCAGGCCGCGCGGGTTGGCGGCGATCGGCCAGCCGGTCTCGGTCTGCCACCAGTGGTCGACGACCGGCACCCCGAGCTTCTCGTGCGCCCAGTGGTAGGTCTCCGGGTCGAGCCGCTCGCCGGCCATGAACAGCGTCCGGAACTGCTTCAGCTCGTACTTCTCCAGCTCACGGGCGTCCGGGTCGACCTTCTTGACGGCCCGCAACGCGGTCGGCGCGGTGAACAGCGCCTGGACGCCGTGCTCGGCGATGACTCGCCAGAACGCGCCCGCGTCGGGCGTGCCGACGGGCTTGCCTTCGTACATGACCGTCGTCGCTCCGACGAGCAGCGGCGCGTACACGATGTAGGAGTGCCCGACGACCCAGCCGACGTCGGACGCCGTCCACCAGACGTCACCGGCGTGGACGTCGTAGACCGCCTCCATCGAGTAGGCGAGCGCGACGGCGTGGCCGCCGGTGTCGCGCACGACGCCCTTCGGCTTCCCGGTCGTCCCGGACGTGTAGAGGATGTACAGCGGATCGGTCGCCGCCACCGGCACCGGCCCGGCCGGATCGGCGCCGGCCGCCAGCTCCCGCCAGTCGAGGTCGCGCCCGGTCAGCACGGCCGGCGCCTGCTCGCGCTGCAGCACGACGACGTGGTCGGGCTGGTGCTCGGTCATCCCCAGCGCGGCTTCGATGATCGGCTGGTACTCGACCACTCGCGTCGGTTCGATGCCGCAGGACGCCGCCAGGACGACCTTCGGCTTCGCGTCCTCGATCCGCGCGGCCAGCTCCTTCGGCGCGAACCCGCCGAAGACCACCGAGTGCACGGCGCCGATCCGCGCGCAGGCCAGCATCGCGATCGCGGCCTCCGGCACCATCGGGAGGTAGACGATCACCCGGTCACCCTTCGTGACCCCGAGCGAGCTGAGCGCGCCGGCGAAGCGCGCGACGGTGTCCCGCAGCTCCTCGTAGGTGTAGGTGCGTTGCCGTCCGGTCACGGGAGAGTCCCAGATCAGCGCGGCCTGGCCGCCGCGGCCGGCTTCGACGTGCCGGTCCAGCGCGTTGTACGACGTGTTCAGCTCGGCGTCCGGGAACCACCGGTGGAAGGGCGGGTTCGCGTCGTCCAGCGCCCGTCGCGGCGGCCTGGTCCAGCTGATCGACTCCGCCGCGGCCAGCCAGAACGCGTCCGGCTCGGCCAGGCTGCGCCGGTAGGCTTCGGAGTACGCGCCCATGCTCCGCTCCTTCGGGTCGGAGGTTCCGCCGATCCCCATCATGGCGCGGGAGCGGTGGCCGTGCCGGATTCGGCCGCGGAAAGACCCGGCAACCTCAAGGAGCCCGGGAGCGTCCTAAGCTGGACCGCGGGGAAACGCCGCGTGACGGCCACGAAGTGAACACGGACAGTGAGGGGAGCCCGGCGGTGAACGGACTCGCGAGCGCGTTGCTCTCGCTAGCCCATTCCTTGTTCGGCCCGGGTTTCTGCCCCGGCGAATGGGTCTGGGCCACGAGTGCGGCCGGCGCGCTCGTCGCGCTGCTTCCGCCGATCGGCGCGGTCGCCGTCTCGATCATCCGGAAGGGCACCGGCAACCGCTACGACGCGACGACGCTGGGCGTCTTCGGGGGGATCGGCCTGGTCAGTGCGCTGGTGCTGCCGTGGCTGCTGTCGAACGGCGTGTCGGGGGTCTACCGGGCGGCGTTCGGCGGCGACAAGACCGGCCTGAGCCGGGCGGAACTGAACCTGCTCAACGGCGACGGCGGCTGCTGGGTGGGCAACCAGACGAAGTACCTGGGCGGCGGCCAGAGCGTCTACGACGTGCTGTTCTCGAAGAACGGCAGTGACCTCCCGTTCTTCGTCTACCTGCTGGCCTTCGTCGTGCTGGGCGCCGGCTCGCTGTTCTTCGTCATGCTGCAGGGCCGCACGGCCTTCCGCCGCGGCCCGAAGTGGCCGTCGCGGTTCTTCTGGGTCCCGTTCGCCGCGATGCTGGTGTTCAGCGTCGGCATGGAGGCGAACACCGCGCTGCACTTCTTCCTCGGCTTCCTGCCGTTCAGCGTGCTGGGCCTGATCCCGGTCGCGATGGTCGGCCCGCCGCCGTGGTCGGTGATCAACCGGTCGGACCGCTCGGACGAGCCGCCGCCGCGTCGCGAGCAGAGCCCCCAGGGGCCGCCGCCGTCGCAGGTCCAGCCGCGCCCGACCCCGCCGCCTCCGCCGCCGCCCCCGGTCAACCGGCCGTACCCGAAGACGGCGCTGGCCTCCGCGCCCGAGCCGCCGTCCCCGCCGCTCGGCGCCCTGGCCGCGGCGCCGGGCCCGATCCCGCCGCCGCCCGGCTCCCGCAACGCCGGTGGCAGCCGCTACCGCCGCGTCAAGCAGCTCGGCGCGGGTGGCTTCGGCACGGTCTGGCAGGCCGTCGACACCCAGCTGAACCGCACGGTCGCGCTGAAGATCGCGCACGCGCCCGACCGCGACACGGCCGAGCGCATGCAGCGCGAGGCCCGCGCGCTGGCCGTGGTCAGCCACCCGAACTGCGTCAAGGTGTACGACCTGGCCGAGGAGCCGGACGGCCTCGCGCTGGTGATGGAGTACCTCGAAGGCCGTCCGCTGGCCGAGCTGGTCGACGGCCAGGGCCCGCTCGACGACGTCGCGGCGGGCCGCCTGTGGGCGACGATGGCGGGGGCACTGGCGGCGGCGCACGAGAAGGGCGTCCTGCACCGCGACATCAAGCCGTCCAACATCGTCCTCGACCGCAGCGGCCTGGCCCACCTGATCGACTTCGGCATCGCCCGCAGCCAGGGCGATTCGAAGATGACGGCCACCGGGATGATGATCGGCACGCCCGACTTCGTCGCCCCGGAGCAGGCCATGGGGGCGACGGCGTCCCCGGCGTCCGACGCGTGGCAGCTGGCGGCGACGATCAGCTACGCGCTGTCCGGCCAGCCGCCGCGCGGAACGCGGGAGACGCCGATGGCGGCGCTGATGGCGGCGGCCCGGGCCGAGCCGGTGTCGCGGTTGCCGCAGCGCAGCGCGCACGCCCGGTTGCTGGCGGCCTCGCTGGACCCGGAGCCGCGTCGCCGTCCGACGCTGAACGCGGTGCGCCGCGAGGTCGAGGGCTGGCTGTCGCGGGCGGGCAAGTCCGCGGACGGCCCGGTGACGCGGGTCGTGCCGCGTCAGCCCGGGAACCAAATGCCACGCCGCTAGCCGGGCTTGACGGCCGAGAAGATCACCAGCTGCTTCGGTTCCACCTGGACGTCGACCTGCGCGAACCCGGCCTTCCCGAGTCGCGCGGGGAACGTCGCCGGGTCGATGACGTTCATCGTGTCGCCGATGTGCAGCAGGCGGAACCTGAGGTTGAGCTGGCCGTCGCTGCCGCAGTACGTGCCGCCGGGGCGCAGGACCCGGGCGACCTCGGCGAAGATCGCGTCCTGAAGCTCCTTCGTGGGGACGTGGTGCAGCATCGTGAAGCACACGACGGCCGAGAACCTGTTCGCCTCGAACGGCATTTGCGCGCCGCTGCCCTCGACGACCTCCGCGCGGTCGCCGTACTTCGCCCGCAGCAGCTCGCTCGACGCGTGGTCGATCTCCAGGACCGTCAGCTTCGGGACCGCCTTGAGCAGCACGGCCGTGGTGGCGCCGAAGCCGGGGCCGATCTCGAGGACGTCGTCGCCGAGGTCACGCTTCTTCAGCCACGGCGTCAGCCGCTCCTCGACCGTCGCGGCCCACTTCTCCGAGCTGCAGATCTTGCGGTGGATCAGGTTCATCGGCATGCGTCCGACGCTATTTCGGCGCGCGGGTGACCGGTAGCCGATACGCTGCCAACCGATGTCGCGAACCGGACAAGCCATGCTGCTCGGCGCGTTCGACCTGCCCGCCGGCACCTGGTTCCCGTGGCACGAGCACCCGGCGCACCAGCTGGTCTGGTCGGCCCGCGGCGTCGTCGCGGTCAAGGCGGGCGACGCCGGCTGGGTGCTGCCGCCGACGCGGGCCCTCTGGATGCCCGCCGGCGTCCGGCACCGCACCGGCGCGCTCGGGCGGGCGGCGCTGCGCGGCATCTACGCCGACCCGGCGCGGTCGCCGGTGTCGTGGCCGCGGCCTCGGCTGGTCGTCGTCCGGCCGCTGCTGCGGGAGCTGCTGGAGTACCTGACCGGCGACGGCGTCGCGCCCGCCGCCCGGCTGCGTGCCGAAGCCGTGGCCTTCGACCTGCTGGAGCCCCTGGACGTGGTGCCGATCGTGGTGCCGTCGCCGGCGGACCCGCGCGCGCTCGACGTGGCGGCGGCCGTGCTCGCAAACCCGGCCGACCCGCGGACCCTCGCCGAGTTCGGCCGGGACGTCGGGGCGGCGGAACGGACGCTGGCGCGGATCTTCGTCCGCGAGTGCCGGATGCCGTTCGGGACCTGGCGCACCCAGGCGCGGCTGCGGGCGGCACTGCCGCTGCTGGCCCAGGCCGCCCCGCTGGAGACGGTGGCCCACCGCGTCGGGTACAGCTCGGCGAGCGCGTTCGTCGCGGCCTTCCGGCGGGCCGTCGGAGTCACGCCCGGGGCGTACTTCGCCGGCTGACTACCGCCAGGACGGCAGCCAGCGCTCGGCCTCCCACTGGCCGTTCGTGATCGCGATGCCGTTCAGGATCGGCCACAGCCAGGCGAAGTTCGCCACCACCAGCCCGACGTACAGCGACACCACGAGCAGCCCCGTGCCGCGTCTCTCGAAGCCGCGGCGGGCACTGCCCAGGATCTGGCCCAGGCACAACGTCAGCCCCAGCACCAGGAACGCCGCCAGCGGGGTCGCGTAGAAGAAGTACATCTGGCGGTCGATGTTGGTGAACCAGAAGACGTACCCGCCGAGGTAGCCGACCAGCACGGCCGCGTAGCGCCAGTCCGCGCGGAAGATCGAGCGCCACGCCGCCCAGCCGAGCATCGGGATCGCCAGCCACCACATCGCCGGCGTGCCGATCAGCATCGTCGCGCTGATGCAGCGGGCCTCGCCGCAGCCGGTGACCTCGCCGTTGTAGCTGTAGAGCATCGGGCGCAGGCCCATCGGCCACGTCCAGGGCTTCGACTCCCACGGGTGCGGGTTGTCCTTGGGCGTGACCAGCGTTTCGTGGAAGTGCAGGACGTTCGCCGTGTAGTCGCCGAGCGAGCGCAGCGCCGGCGGCATCCACGACCAGAAGCCCGGCGCGATGTCCTTGATCTCGGTGTAGTGCCGGTCGGTGGCGGTCTCGCTGGCGAACCAGGCCCAGTACGCGGCGAAGTACATCAGGAACGGGATGAGCAGGATCGCCCACAGCGCGGGCAGCACGTCCCGGCGGATCGTGCCCAGCCAGGGCCGTTCGACGCCGGCCGCGCGCCGGGCCGCGACGTCGAAGCCGACGCAGAGCAGCCCGAACGCGACGATGTAGTACAGCGCCGACCACTTGACGCCGAAGGTGAGCCCGATCATCAGCCCGGTCGCGAACCGCCACCAGCGGAACCCGAGCTTGGGGCCCCAGACGGACTCGTTGACCCAGCCCTCGCGGACCGCCGTCGCGAGCCGCTCGCGCACCTGGTCGCGGTCGGCGAGCAGGCAGGCGAACGCGGCGAGCACGAACAGCGCGATGAAGATGTCGAGCATGCCCATGCGCGACTGCAGGTGCAGGACGCCGTCGCTGATCACCAGAATGCCGGCGATGCCGCCGAGCAGCGTCGAGCGCGTCAGGCGGCGGGCGATGCGGATGACCAGCAGCACCATCAGCGTGCCGGCCAGCGCGGGCATGATGCGCCAGCCCCAGCCGTTGTAGCCGAACAGCCATTCGCCGATCGCGATCAGCTGCTTCGCCAGCGGCGGGTGGACGACCAGTTCGTAGCCGTAGTTGTCCTCGTAACCGCCGTTGCGCAGCACCTGCCACGCCTGCGGCACGTAGTGCTTCTCGTCGAAGACGGGGCTGCCCTTGTCGGTCGGCACGCCGAGGTTCTGCAGCCGGACGATGCCGCCGATCACGGTCAGCACGAGGGTGACGACCCAGCCGCGCAACCGGTCCGTGGGCATGCCCCGGCCGAGCAGGGTCAGCTCGCGGTCGGTGGGCGGCCGGAGCGCCTCGACCGGGTCCGGCCGGACGCTTTCGTCGTCGGGACGGGTCAGCACGGCGGTCACGGGGCGATCCTACGGGCGGGACGGGGCGTCCGTCGTCCGGATCCGCTGATCAGCCTAGGCTGGCCGGGTGACTTCGGGCCGCCTCATCCTCGCCGCCACCCCGCTCGGCGACGTCCGCGACGCTTCACCGCGCCTGGTTTCGGCCCTGGCGGACGCCGACGTGATCGCGGCCGAGGACACCCGGCGGCTGCGATCGCTGGCTTCGGCGCTGGAGGTGACCCCGCGCGGCCGGGTGGTGAGCTTCTACGAGGACGTGGAGACGGCGCGCCTGCCCAAGCTGCTCGAAGCGCTGCACGCGGGCGAGACGGTGGTCCTGGTCACGGACGCGGGCATGCCCAGCGTGTCCGATCCGGGCTTCCGGCTGGTGGCCGCGTGCGTGGCGGAAGACCTGCCGGTGACGTGCCTGCCGGGCCCGTCCGCCGTGACGACGGCGCTCGCGTTGTCCGGTTTGCCCTGTGACCGGTTCTGCTTCGAGGGGTTCGCGCCGCGCAAGCCGGGCGAGCGGGCCAAGTGGCTGACGTCGTTGCGCGCCGAGCCCCGGACGGCGGTGTTCTTCGAGTCCCCGCACCGGCTGGCATCCCTTTTGTCCGATGCGGCCGCGGTGCTGGGCCCGGACCGCCCCGCTGCGGTGTGCCGGGAGCTGACGAAGACGTACGAAGAGGTGAAGCGGGGCACGCTCGCGGAGCTGGCTTCGTGGGCTGCGGACGGGGTACGCGGCGAGATCACGGTGGTGCTCTCGGGTGCCGAGCCGCGGGCGGTGTCGGTGGCGGACCTGGTGGACGAGGTTGCGGCGCGGGTGGCTTCCGGCGAGCGCCTGAAGTCCGCGGCGGCGGAGGTCGCCGAAGCGACCGGAGTGTCCAAAAAGGAGCTGTACGACGCCGTGCTGGCGGCGCGGAAGCCGCAATGACTTCGCCTGGAGAACGCCGTTCTACTCTGAGTCGCACTGTCCGGGAAGTATGTCCTTTTTGTGGGGATGGGCGGCTCCGCGCGGATTAAGCCTTCTGGCCGCTGGCGCGCGAGGCGTTCATCGGAGATCGTTTCGGGGCGCGGTCCGGGGGTGTTCCGGCCGCACAACGAGGGGGTTCTTCGCGTGTCTTCGTCCTGCCCGAGATCCAGATCCGGCGCTGTTCTGCTCGTGCTGGCCGTGGCTTTCGGGATTCTCCCCGCCACGGCCTTTTCGCGTCCCGCGCCCGCTGCGGCCGACACCGTCGCGCAGGTGCCCGACACCGCGCCGGACGAGGCGACCGCCGCCCGCTACGCCGGACTGGCGCACAAGCGCGTCCAGGCGATGGACCAGACCACCGAGGCCGCCGAAACCTTCGCCAACCCGGACGGCACCTTCACCTCCACCCGCCACCTGCGGCCCGTGCGCGTCAAGCAGAGCGGCGGCTGGGCGGCGCCCGACTCGACGCTCGCGCCGAAGGACGGCGTGCTCGCCCCGAAGGCCGCGACCACCGGGATCACCCTGTCGGCGGGCCGGCAGCGCGCGGTGAAGTCCGCCGGCGCGCAGCCCCTGCTGCGGCTGACGCGTGACGGCACGACGGCCGGGTTCGACTGGGCCGGCGCCCTGCCCGAGCCGGTCGTCACCGGCTCCACCGCCACCTACTCCGACGTCTTGCCCGGCGTCGACCTGCGGGTCGAGGTCGACGTCGACACCGTGCACGAGGTCGTCGTGGTCAAGACCCCCGAGGCCGCCGCGAAGGTGGAGACGCTCGGCTTCGGGCTGCCGGTGCGGAACGGCACCGTGGTCAAGGACGCCGACGGCAGCCTCCACGTGCGGGACGCGAAGGGCGAAGAGAAGTTCAGCGCCCCGCCCGCGACCATGTGGGACTCGTCCGGCATCGACCCGGACGGCCGCGACTTCACCCGCGGGCCGGCGCCCGGCGGGCACCGGGCCGCGGTCGGCGTGGACCTCGCCGGGACGAAGCTCACCCTCACCCCGGACCAGAAGCTGCTGACCGCACCGGACACCGTCTACCCGGTCTACGTCGACCCGACCTGGCACGACATCTACTGCCAGAACTGCGGCCGCAACCACTACCTCGTCCAATACGCCTGCGGTTCGAACAAGTCGCCCGGCGACGCGGTCTGGGACAGTGACGACAACCTTCGCGCCGGGTACGTGAACGACCCGAACTCGACCTGCAACAAATCGCACCTCATCACCGCCCGCTCGTTCGTCGAGATGAACCTGGGCGGGCTCGCCGGGAAGAAGATCTACGGTGCCCAGCTGAGTCTCAGCCTGACCAACCCGGGCAGGTGCGAGCGGAACAACGACGTCGTCTGGTCCGGGGGCATCTCCGCGGGGATGGCGTTCAACAGCGGGCCGTCGTGGTGGAGCCCCATCAGGACCGTCGTGGGCTGCCCGGCGAACGCCGGCTTCGACATCACCGACGTCATCGCGAACGCGGTCGGCGGGAACTCACCGACCTGGACCTTCGGCCTCGTCTCGCCGAACGAGGGCGACGATTGGACCTGGAAGCGTTATTCGACGCAGATCTACTTCTCGGTGACCTACAACTCCCCGCCGAACCAGCCGGCCAACCTCGCCGTCTTCAACGGCACCCAGGCCTACCCCTGCGTCCAGGGCGTCTCGCGGCCGGTCCTCGGCCCGACCAGCACCGGCTACGTGACCCGGGCCAACGTCTCCGACCCCGACGGCAACGCGCTCGACGCCCGGTTCCGCATCTACAAGGGACTCGTCAGCAAGGGGTCCGGCAACTACACCTGGGACGGCCGGGAGTTCGGCTCGGACAACATCCTGAGCGACGGCAACCAGGCGAACCGGAACGCGGTCACGACCCTGCCCAAGGACGAGATGAACGCCGACGGGTTCTACTCGTGGGACGTCCACTCGTTCGACGGCAAGGACACGTCGTGGGCCGTGCCGTGCGAGGCCGAGGTCGAGCTGACCCCGCCCGCGGTCCCGGGGGTGGCGTCGCAGACCTACCCGTCGGGCGCCTACGGCGGCGGCCCCGGCCGCGCCGGTGACTTCACGTTCACCCCGGCCGGCACCGCGGCCCCGGTCGACCACTACGTCTGGCGGCTGGACAACACGGCCTCGCCGAGCTGCAACGGCACCGAAGCCGGCACGGTGACGCCGAAGGCCCTCAACGGGCCCGGCTCCACGGTGATCGCCCCGGGCAGCTCGGGACCGCACGTGCTCAGCGCGTGGTCGTGCAACCGGGCGAAGACCCCGTCGAACCGGGTCGACTACGCGTTCACGGTGAAGGACGCGGCGGCGCCGGCCGCGTCCTGGCAGTTCGAGGGCGACGGCCGTTCGCAGGTCACCGGCCTGCGGTACGCGGGTGCGGGCACGGGCAACTTCGCCGCGGGCAAGCTCGGCCAGGCCGCGGTGCTCAGCGGCCAGTCCGGTGACTACTTCGAGACACCGGCCCGGATCGTCGACACCGCGAAGTCCTTCTCGGTGTCGGCGTGGGTGAACGCGGCCGACCTGAGCGGCCGGCGCGCGTTCCTTTCCCAGGACGGCGACCAGACCAGCGGGTTCGCCCTGCAGTACCTGGAAACCGGCAAGTGGGCGTTCAGCCTGAGCGGCGCGGACGTGGCGAGCCCGGCGGTCACCTCGGCGGTCTCGGCGACGGCTCCGGCGGCCGGGACGTGGACCCACCTGACCGGCGTCTACGACGCCACCGCACACACCGCCGCGCTCTACGTCGGCGGTGCCCTCCAGCAGACGGTGTCCGCGACGGCGGCGAACGTGACCGGCCCGCTCGTGCTGGGTGGCGCGAAGTCGGGCGGTGCCCGCGCCTACCTGGCCAAGGGATCGATCGACGAGGCGGTCGTGGTCGGCCGGGCCCTCTCCGCGAGCGAGGTCACCACCCTGTACGGCGCCAACGGCGTCCCCGCGGGACTGAACGCCGCGCGGGAGTACACATTGGACGGCGACACGAAGGACGCCACCGGCACCGAGAACACCCTCGTGCTGCACAACCTCGCCTACGGCCCGGGGTACTCGGACTCCGCGGGCCAGTCGGCGACCGAGGACGGCATCGGCCACGGGAGCGGCCAGGCCCTGGTCGACCAGGGCCCCGGTTACGCCGCGACGTCAGCGCCGGTCGTCGACAGCTCGCAGAGCTTCTCGGTCTCGGCCTGGGTGAAGGTGAAGGACGCCAACCACTACACGATCCTCGCGCAGCAGGGCGTCCACGGCAACGCCGTCCAGATGAGCAACTCGCCCGACAACATCGGGATCGGCATGAGCACCACCGACAGCGCCGATCCGAACGCGGCCGGGTGGCGCTGGGCCGCGGCGCCGATCACGCCTCACCTGGGACTGTGGACCCACGTGACCGGGGTCTACGACTCGGTGGCCGCGAAGGAACGGCTCTACCTCAACGGCGTGCTGGCCACCGAGGTGGCGATTCCCGCCGGGACCGTGTGGCGGGGCACCGGGCCGTTCACCGTGGGCAAGGTGGCGGACCAGGACCTGGGGGTCTTCAACGGCTCGATCGACCAGGTCCAGGTCTGGGACCGGGCGCTGCCCGCCGCGGAGATCGCCGGGCTCGCCAACACGGCGGTGCTGCGGGCGAACTACCAGCTCGACGGCACGACGACCGACACCGTGAGCGGCGTGACGGGCACGCCTTCGGGCAACGTCCAGCTGACCACCGACGAGAACGGGGCGAACGTCGCCCGTTTCCCGTTCGCGTGGGGCTCGCAGATCGAAGGGCCGCGGCCGCAGAACTTCCGCAGTGACCGCAGCTTCACCGTCGAGGCGTGGGTCAAGAAGACCTGGACGGACGCGGACGCGGCGAAGGAGAAGCAGCGGGATCCGTCCGATCCCGCCGGCGTCGACAAGCCCGGCCGCACCGCGCTCGGGGCGAACGGCGCCTACTACTCGCCCTACCTCCTGGGCCACCGCGGCGTCCAGGACGCGAGCGGCGCCTGGCACCCGCGCTGGAGCTGGGCGATGTGGATGAAGGAGTCCACCCCGTCGACGCCGGTGTCCGCGCTGGTGACGCCGGACGGGGACGCCCAGCCGAACGTCTGGACGCACCTGGCCGGGACGTACGACGCGGTGCTCCACCGGGCTTGCCTGTACGCGACCACGGACGCCTACCGGTACACGACGAAGTGCGTCGACAACGTCGTGGGCTGGAACGGCGCGAGCGACGTCGAGGACCTGTTCCTCGGCCGTGGCCGCTTCGAGGGCATGGACACCGACTACTGGTACGGCGACCTCCGCGGCATCCGGGTCTACAGCGGTGTGCTCGACGAGCAGCACATCAACGCGGACACCGTTCTCGACCACCCGTAATCCCGCCGGCTTCTCCCCGCGTTCGCAGAATTGGGCAGGTTTGTCATGCGCAGAAGTGCCAGTCGGGCCCGGCGGGTCCGCTTCTCCCGGGTCACCGCGGTGGTGCTGGCCGCCGTCATGCTCGGCTCCGGCGGCACGGCGGTCGCCGCGCCGGTGGGACGGCCCGGCGGCTGGTCGGTCCCGCCGGCGCCGAAGGAGAAGAGCGTCCCGGTGCACCCGGTGGTGACCGGGAAACTGCCCGAGCTCAAGGTCGGCACGGCGCCGGTCGCGGCGCCGGTCTGGCCGGCCGCCGGGGAGTTCGACGTCGACCTGGCGCCGGCCGCGCAGCAGCAGCGCGTCGCGGACTCCCCGCTGCGGCTCGGCCGGGCCGCGGCGGCCGCCAAGCCCGGCAAGGCGCACGTCAAGGTCGCCGACCACAAGGCCGCCGAGGCGCTCGGGCTCGAGGGCGTCGTCCTGTCGGTCACCGGCGCCACCGACGGGCCCGTCCGGGTCGGGCTGGACTACAGCGGGTTCGCCGGCGCTTTCGGCGGTGGCTGGAGCGACCGGCTCCGGCTGTTCGCGCTGCCGGGGTGTGCACTGTCCACACCGGACAAGCCGGAGTGCCGCACGCGCACGCCCATCGCCGGTTCGGCCAACGACGCCAAGGCGAAGCAGGTGAGCGCCGAGGTCGCGCCGAGCGGGCGGACGCAGGTGCTCGCGGCCACGGCCGCCGCGGCCGGTTCGGCCGGCTCGACGACGGCGATGCCGCTCTCGGCGGCCGGTGACTGGTCCGGCGGCGGATCGGGCGGCGACTTCTCCTACAGCTACCCGTTCACCGCGCCCAAGGCCCCGAACGGCGCCGCGCCCAACCTCGCGCTGAGCTATTCCTCGGGCAGCATCGACGGCCTGACCTCGGCGACGAACAACCAGGCTTCCTGGATCGGCGACGGGTGGGACTTCACGCCGGGCGGCTTCATCGAGCGCCACTACAAGGGCTGCAGCGAGGACCTGGGCGGCAACAACGGCCAGACGAAGACCGGGGACCAGTGCTGGGGCCCCGACAACGCGTCGCTCGTGCTCGGTGGCCGGTCGACGCAGCTGATCAAGATCAACGACACGCTGTGGCGGCCCAAGAGCGACGACGGGTCGAAGGTCGAGCTCCTGACCGGCGCGGCGAACGGCGTCTCCCGCGGTCAGCACTGGCGCGTCACCACCGGTGACGGCACCCAGTACTACTTCGGCCTCAACCACCTGCCCGGCTGGGCGAGCGGCAAGCCGGAGACGCAGTCCGCGTGGACGGTCCCGGTGTTCGGCAACAACGACGGCGAGGACTGCTACAAGCCGAACGACTTCGCGCACTCGTGGTGCCAGCAGGCGTGGCGCTGGAACCTCGACTACTCCGTCGACCCGCACGGCAACGTCAGCACCTTCTACTACCAGCCGGAGAAGAACTCCTACGGGCTGAACCTCAACGTCACCTCGGCCGGCACGCCGTACGTGGCGGGCGGCTACCCGCTGCGCGTCGAGTACGGCCTGCGGCTGGTGAACGGCAGCGTCTACGGCAGCGGCCCGACGAACCAGGTCCTGTTCGACACGGCCGAGCGGTGCATCCCGGACGCCTCCTTCGACTGCGCCCCGGCGAAGCTGACCGCCGCGAACGCGTCGCACTGGCCCGACGTCCCGTTCGACCAGATCTGCGCCGACGGCGCGACCTGCGACTACGGCGCGCCGGCCTTCTTCACCCGCAAGCGCCTGACGGCGGTTCGCACCCAGTACTTCACCGGCACCACCCCCCACGACATCGACCAGTGGGACCTCGTCCAGTCCTACCCCGGGTCGGGGGACAACGCCCCGCCCGCGCCGTGGCTGAACTCGGTCACCCACACCGGCAAGGCGGGGGCCACGCCGATCACCCTGCCGCCGACCCAGTTCGACCGCTACATCTTCCCCAACCGCGTCGACACGCTCGGCGACAAGTACGCGGCGATCACCCGCAGCCGGCTCAAGGAGATCCGCACCGAGACCGGCAGCCGGATCTCCGTGATCTACTCGGCGCAGGACTGCGTCCCGGGCACGAAGATGCCGGCGTCGCCGCAGACGGACAAGTACCGCTGCTACGCCTCCTACTGGAGCCCGCCCGAGTCGAAGGACCCGGTGCTGGACTGGTTCCACAAGTACGTCGTCACCGACGTCACCGAGGACGACGGGCCCGGAGACGCGATCCCGGTCGAGACCCACTACAGCTACCCGCCGGACAGCGCGGCCTGGCACTACGACGACAGCCAGTTCACCCCGGACGACCGCCGCACCTGGAACCAGTGGCGCGGCTACAACGTGGTGACCACGTCCATCGGCGCCCCGGGCGCGACGCAGACCGTGACCGAGTCCCTTTACCTGCGGGGCATGGACGGCGAGGTGGTCACCGACTCCGACGGCGGCACGATCACCGACCAGGACCCGCTGCAGGGATTCCTGCGCGAGTCGCGGACGAAGCTGGCCGACGGCCGGACCGTCGACTCGGCTTCGGTCAACGACCCCTGGCTGCACGGGCCGACGGCGACCAGTTCCGACGGGCGCCTCAAGGCGTACCTGATCGACACCGCTTCGGTGCGCGGCCGCACGCTGCTCTCGGACGGCAGGACCTACCGGCGCACGCAGGTGAAGAAGGCGTTCAACGACAACGGGATGACCACCCAGGTCGAGGACCTCGGTGACACCTCGACGCCCGGCGACGACACCTGCACCAACACGACCTACCTGGCCAACGACGCCGGGATGTTCGACCGGTCGAGCGAGGTCGTGATGTTCGGCGGCACCTGCGCCGGGACCCAGACGGCGGCGAACAGCATCACCGACGTCAAGGTGGCCTACGACCACCAGGCCGTCGGGACGCCGCCGACCAAGGGCGACATCACCGAGCAGGACACCCTCGACACCTGGGACGCCGCCGGCAAGCACTACGTCGCCACCGCGCAGAACGGCTACGACGACCTGGGCCGCGAAACCGAGGCGCGGGACGTCTTCGGCAACCTGACCAAGACCGAGTTCACCGGCAGCCCGGTCACCCAGATCAAGACGACCAACCCGCTCGGCTGGACGTCGACGACCACCCTGGAACCCGCGCGCGGCAACCCGGCGACGTCGACCGACGTCAACAGCGTCCGGACGGACGTCGACTACGACGCGCTCGGCCGGAAGACGGCGGTCTGGAACCCGGGCCGGACGAAGGGCAGCCAGACGGCGAGCGCGACGTTCGAATACGGGCTGAGCCAGACCGGCCCGATCTTCGTGCGCACGAAGACGTTGCAGGACACGAACTCCTACACCGATTCGTACACGATCTACGACAAGCTCGGCCGGATCCGGCAGACGCAGGTGCCGGCCCAGGGCGGCGGCCGGATCATCGCCGACACCCTGTACGACTCCCGCGGCCTGCAGTTCAAGACGAACGCCCCGTTCTACAACGACGCTTCGGGGCCGAACGAGACCCTCGTCGGTGCCGCCGACGACGTGGTCATGGCGCAGACGGTCACCGAGTACGACCGCCGGGCGCGGCCGACCGCGTCGATCCTGATGTCCAAGGCCGTCGAGCAGTGGCGGACTTCCACCCGGTACGAGGGTGAGCGGACCACGACGATCCCTCCCGCGGGCGGCTCACCGTCCACTGTGGTCACCGACGCGCAGGGGCAGACCGTCCAGCGGCTGCAGTACACCAACGGCTACACCCCGGGCGGGGCGAACCCGGCCGACGTCACGACGTACGCCTACAACGCCGCCGGCGCGATGACGTCGCTCCAGGACTCGTCGGGCAACGTCTGGACGACGAAGTACGACCTGCGCGGCCGCAAGGTCGAGCAGAACGACCCGGACGCCGGGCGCTCGACGTTCACCTACGACCAGGCCGGTCAGCTCAAGACGACCACGGACGCCCGGAACCAGACGCTGGTCTACACCTACGACACGCTCGGTCGGAAGGTCCGCGAGAACAAGGATTCCGACACCGGTCCCCAGCTGGCGACGTGGACCTACGACACGGTGCCGCACGGGCTCGGCCTGCCGGCTTCGTCGACGCGCTGGGACGGCTCCGACGGCTACACGAACCGCGTCGTCGCCTACGACGGGTTCAGCAGGCCGACCAAGACGGCCGTCGACATCCCCGCCAAGGAGGACGCGCTCAAGGGCACGTACGAGTTCTCGACGGCATACACGGCGACGGGCGCGATCGCGAAGACCGTGAGCCCGGCGGCGGGGAACCTGCACCAGGAAAACATCGTCCACGACTACACCGACCTGGGCCTGCCGGCGACGACGTACGCGCTCGACGCGACGACCGGGGCGCGCACGGACCTGGTGTCGTCGACCGGGTACACGTCCCTCAACGAGATGTCGACGCTGCAGCTGGACGGCCTGACGTCGGTGGCGAACGTCGGCGTGACCCAGACCTACGACCAGGTCACCCGGCGCCCGCAGACCACGACGGTCACCCGGGAGACGCAGGTCGGTCCCGAGCTGTCCAAGCGGACCTACACCTACGACCCGGCGGGCAACGTCCGGAAGGTCGCCGACACCCCGGCCGGTTCGACGGCCGACATCCAGTGCTTCGACTACGACTACCTGCAGCGGATGACGGACGCGTGGACCCCGTCGTCGGGCGACTGCGCGACGGCGAAGTCGGCGTCCGCGCTGGGTGGGGCGGCGCCGTACTGGAACAGCTACGCCTTCGACAAGGCGGGCAACCGCAAGACCCAGGTCGAGCACAAAGCGGCCGGCGACGTGACGACGACGTACACGTACCCGGCTTCGGGCGCCTCGGCCGTCCGGCCGCACGCGTTGCAGAAGACGGACACGGCGGGCCCGAACGGCACGGCCACGGCGGGGTACACCTACGACAAGGCTGGCTCGGTGGAGACGCGCAACGTCGGTGGCGACACGCAGACGTTCACCTACGACGCCGAAGGCCACCCGGCGACGGAGGCGGACAAGGGCGGCCAGAGCTCGTACGTCTACGACGCGGACGGCAACCGCCTGATCGCCCACGACCCGACGGGCGCGACCCTGTCGATCGGCGACCTGGAGGTCTTCCAGACGGCGGGCACGCACGCGGCGACGGCGATCCGCTTCTACGCGCACGGTGGCACGCAGGTGGCCGAGCGGGTGGGGACGTCGGGGCTGCGGTGGATGCTGGGCGACCTGCACGGCACGAACGGCCTGTCGATCACCCAGGGGACGCTGCAGCCGAACCAGCGCTACACGGACCCGTTCGGCAACGTGCGCGCGCAGACGTCGACGTGGCCGGACAAGCACGGTTTCGTGGGCGGTTACCAGGACACGACGGGCCTGACGCACCTGGGTGCGCGTGAGTACGACCCGGTGACGGGCCGGTTCACGAAGACGGACCCGGTGCTGACGCCGGACCTGCCGCAGACGTTGAACGCGTACGCGTACGCGAACAACTCGCCGGCGACGGAGTCGGACCCGTCGGGGCTGTCGGCGTGCCACAGCATGGGTTCGGACGGACTGCTCTGCAACCCGGGCACCCCGCAGGCCGAGGGGTGTTCGTGGAACCCGAGCTGCAACGTGGTGGGCCACCACACCCAGCAGGAGATCGACAAGCGCAGCGGAAAGACCGCCCGCGACCAGTACCTGGCCGCCCACAACGTCAACACGGCGGCCTACCGCGACGCACAGGCGGTGGCGAAGAAGTCCAAGTGGGACGTGTTCGTCGAAGCGGCGGGCGAGCTGATCAAGGGCTTGATCGGCTGGGACGACATCAAGGACTGCGTGACGCAGGGCGCATTCGGTGCGTGCGTCCGGACGGTCATCAACTTCATCCCCTGGGGCAAGATCCTGAAGGCCGGCGAGATCATCGCGGACTTCTGGAAGGGCGCAAAGGCCCTGATCACGTTCGGCAAGGAGGTGGAGAAGGCCGAGAAGGTCATCGTCGACACGGAGAAGGTCCTGGTCGACGCGGAGAAGGCCGCGAATGCGGCGAAGGACGCCGAGCAGGCTGTTTCGGAAGTGGCGCACGGGGCCGAGGAGGCCAAGGGCGCCGAGAGCGGTGCTTCGTGCGCGCTGCACAGTTTCGTGGCCGGGACCCGGGTTCTCCTGGCGGATGGTTCGTCGAAGCCGATCGAGCAGGTCGCGAACGGCGACGTGGTCGAGACTACGGATCCGTCGACGGGCGCGGTCGAGCAGCACAAGGTGGTGGGGACGCTCGTCCACGCCGACGAGGAGCAGCGCACCGAGGTGACGCTGGACTCGGGTGGCTCCCTGGTGGCGACGGACTGGCACCCCGTGTGGGTGGAAGAGGCCGGTGACTGGGTTGCGATCGGGGCGCTCGAGGTGGGGCAGCACCTACACTCGGCGGATGGTCGGTCGGTCGAGGTCAAGGCGGTTCGCCACTTCGAGCAGCAGGCGCCGGTCTACGACCTCACGGTGGACTCGGTCCACGACTACTACGTGGGTGCCGGTGCGGTCGCGGTTCTCGTGCACAACTGCCCCTCGGCCGGCGGAGGTGGTCCCGAGGAACCGACGGTTCGCATGCGTCATTACACGAACGCCAAGGGCAAGAGCGGCATCGTGCAAGACAATGTGATCAAGGCCAGCGATCAGAACAAGGTTTTCATGGTTCCCGCGAAGGGGAAGCCGATGTCGCCTCGGGACGCGGAGAGCACACTCGGTATCGGTCGTGGCCGTGGCCGGAACGTCGTCGAGTTCGACGCACCTGCCAGTAGGGTGACCTCGCGTTTCAACTCCACAATGAACATCACGGAATGGATCGCTGAAGGCGATTTGCCGGTGACCAACATCAAGGTGATCAGATGAGTTCACAGGCGGGCTCGGCAGGCGCCCCGTTGTCCGAGGGCGACTTGACCACGTTGTTCGGCGACCTCGAGGAGCTCGTCGTCTCGCTCGATCGGCTTCTGTCGAGAATCGGGGCGGGAGCCGAGCCGGAAAAGCTGCTCCGGTTCGTGGTCGAGCGCGACCTGCTGCGCCGCCTGGCGCACGACCGAGCTGTGGTCGGCGATGCGCTTGCCCGCATCGTCGGGGAGGAGGCGGTGGAGGAGCTCGCTGAAGCTCAGTACCGCTACGTCGATCCTGTGTGACTTCCGGGCCGCAGATCAGCTCAGCAACGCGGTCACCGCGGCATGCGCCTTCTCCGCATCAGGCGCATCCCCGGTGATCACGTCCGTGTACACAAAGGACTCCCCGATCCGCACCAGCAGGTAAGCCAGGTCCGGCACCGGCAACGGCGGCTCCAGCCGTCCCGCGGCGACCTCCGAGGTCAGCAGTTCGGCGAGCCGAGCGGTCGTCCGCTGCTGGCACACGCTCGCCCGCGTCGTCAACAACCGCAAAGCCCGCTCCGGCTCCCGCCGCAAGAAGTCCCGGAACGGCGGTGAGTCGTTCGCGAACCGGACATATCCGCTCACGAAGTCCGCAACCCCCGCTGCTCCGCGTCCCACGCACGACGGCCACAGCCGGGCGATCGAAGCGGACGACAGCGACCACAGGATCTCGCCCAGTAGCAGGTCACGAGACCCCACCCGGCGGTGCAGGGTCGCCCGGCTGATCGACAGCGCCTCCGCCAGCTCGCCCATGTCGACCCGCCGGCCGGCCAGGAACCAGTCGCGTGCCAGTTCGAACGCGTGAGACATATGTCAGAATGTCTCACATCGAGCAGCGGACGGCGAGAGGGACAGCGACATGCGCGCAGTGCAGGTGACCGAGTTCGGCGGGCCCGAGGTGCTCACCCCCGTCGAGCTGCCCGACCCGGTGGCCGGCCCCGGCGAGGTCCTCATCGACGTCGAGCGCATCGGCGTTAATTACGCTGATACTCACCAGGCGGAAAACAGTTACCTCGCGCCGAGCAAGCTGCCGCTTGTTCCCGGTGGTGAAGTGGTCGGCACCCACGACGGCCGGCGGGTCGTCGCCCTGCTCAACGGTGGTGGCGGGTACGCCGAGAAGGCCGTCGCGCCCCAGGCCACGACCATCCCCGTCCCCGACGGCATCGACGACCTCACCGCGCTCTCCATGCTGGTCCAGGGCGCCACCGCCTGGATCCTGCTCCGCAAGAACTCCCACCTCGAACCGGGCGAATCGGTCGTCGTGCACGCGGCCGCCGGTGGGGTGGGGACCATTGCCGTGCAGCTCGCCAAGGCCTGGGGTGCCGGGCGGGTCATCGCCACCGCCAGCAGCGAGGAGAAGCGCGCGCTCGCCCTCGAGCTCGGCGCGGACGTCGCCATCGACTCGCGTGCCGAGGACATGACCGCCGCGCTCATCGAGGCGAACGACGGCCGCCGCGTCGATGTCGTGCTCGACATGGTCGGCGGGACCACCACCGATCAGAGCATCGCCGCGCTCGCGCCGTTCGGGCGCCTCGCCTTTTACGGCATGGCCGGGCGCGAGAACCCGAAGCCGGTCGAGCTGCGCAACGTCCTCGGCCACAGCACCACGATCAGCGGGATGTGGCTGCCGCACGTCTTCCGGCTGCCCGGCAACATCTTCGGGACCGCCTTGAACGACCTGTTCGGGCTCGTCCAGGAAGGCAAGCTCAAGGCGATCCCGGGCGGCGAATACGCGCTGTCCGACGCCCGCGGCGCGCACGAGGCCCTGCGCTCCCGCCAGACCGTCGGCAAGCTACTGCTCGACCCCGGCAAGTAGCGGGTTCGCCAGGAGGTGTTCCAGGGGTGCCGCCTTGTGGAGGCACTCCTGCCACTCCGCCTCCGGGTCCGAATCGGCCGTGATCCCGCCGCCGACCCCCAGCGAAACGGTGCCGCCGGCGATCTCGAACGTCCGGATCGCGACGTTCAGCTCCAGTCCGGCCACCGGTGACACCAGCCCGATCGCGCCCGTGTAGACCCCGCGCCCGCATGGCTCCAGCGAGGCGATCAGGTCCAGCGCGCGGATCTTCGGTGCGCCCGTCACCGACCCCGGCGGAAAGGTCGCGGAAAGCAGCGCCGAATCCGACACCGAAGGCCGCAGCACCCCGGTCACCGTCGAGTCCAGGTGCCAGACCCCGGGCGCCGGGCGGACCTGCAGCAGCGACGGCACCGTCACCGACCCCACCTCGCACACCCGGCCGAGGTCGTTGCGCACCAGGTCGGTGATCATCACGTTCTCCGCGACGTCCTTGGCGGACTGCCGCAGCAGGGCGGCGTTCCCGTCGTCGGCGGGCCCACGCCGGGGGAGCGTGCCCTTGATCGGCGTCGAGCGCACCGCACGCCCGTGGCGCTCGAGGAACAGCTCCGGCGAGAACGAGACCACCGAACCCCACGACCCCGACAAGTAGGCCGCGCGGCGGGGTGCCAACGAACGCACCCCCGCGGCGAACAACGCCGCGGAAGACCCCGAGAACCTGCCCGTGAACCGCGCGCAGATGTTGGCCTGGAACAGCTCGCCGGCCTCGATCGCGTGCACGCACGCCTTCACCGCGTCCCGGTGCTCCGACGGCAGTGGCCGCCGCAGCGGCTCCGCCGTCCAGGAAAGCGGGGACGGCGGGCCGGCCAGCAGCGACTCCATTGTGGACACCGAGGGGCCGCCGCCGTCCAGGGATTCCAGGTAGCAGGTGCCCGAGGCGGACCAGCGCAGCACGTGGTCCGTCCAGCCCCAGGCCGACGCCGGCAGCGCGCCGGTGCGGCCCGAAGGATCCGCCAGGTCGTAGGCCAGGTACCCGAACCACCCGCCGCCGATCACGCCCGGTGGGGCGTCGACCTCCGGTGCGGAGGGCGGCAGCGCGGAGGGGGAGACCGAAAGCGACGGCGCGATCACGGCCCGGGAAGCAAACCAGTCCCCGGACAGCATCGCGGGTGGTGGCAACCCCCGTGCACCGGCGTGGTGGGCGAGTACCGAGAAGGCGCGCGAGGGCGTCAGGTTCGTCCGGAGCGGCCTGCTCGTCACGCGCATGGCGACATACCACCACACGTCAGAGCAGCAAGTCGCCCAATGTGAACGGGTACACGACGGCGTTCTGCTCCACCGGCGCGGCGATGCCGGGCACGTCCGGGGCGTACGCGTGCTGGTGCACGCCGAGCCGCGAGTGGAACCAGCCCGCCCGCCCCGGGATGCCGTTGTGCCGGACCAGCCACAGCACGACCTCGCTGTCGGCCCAGCGGTCCGGGTGCAGCCGGTGCTGCCAGCAGTCGTAGTCGGCGTAGACCAGCACCCGCTCGATGCGCGCCGCGTGCCGGACGTGCTTGATCCACGCCTTGACGAACCGGTCGTCGACGCTGGGGGCCGCCACCTCCAGCGCCGGCGCGAGCGAGCCCGGGGCGAACGCGCCGAGCCGGCTCGCCGTCCGCACGAAGAAGTCCGCCTGGTCGTGGACCGCGCCGGGCCGGGCGTAGTGCCGTCCGCCCGCGTGCAGCCCGGCTTCCTGGGCGCCGGCCAGGTTGCGCTCCGCGGCCGGGTTGCTCCAGTTGACGTTCTCGCTGATCGTCACCGACACGAACCGGGTCTGCGCGGCGCGCACGGCCTGCCAGTCGGCCACCTGCTCGCGGTGCGACAGCGAAATGCCGAGTTCACTCTCGGGCTCTGTCACGGTTCCGCCCCCGGCGCGTCGGTGGAGAGCACACCATACGTCGCCGGAGGCGGACCCGCAGTGAACACCCCGCGGTTGATCAGGCCTTTTGATCAGGCCCGTCGATCAGGCCCGTCGATCAGGCATTGTCGCGCTGGAAGGTCCGCGTCCCCCACCACAGGGACAACCCCGCCATCACCAGCACCACGACACTGCCGGTGAACAGGGCATCCATCGAGAAGTCGCCGGCGAAGCTGTGCCGCTCGACGTCGACGACGTGCCGGAACGGGTTGATCCGCGAAACCGTGTAGAGCCAGTCCGGTGCCTGCCCGGCGGTGATCGGCAGCAGGATCCCGGAGAGCAGCAGCAGCGGGATGAGCACCGCGTTGAGCAGGGCCGGGAACGTCTCCTCGCTCTTCAGCGTCAACGCCAGCGCGTAGGAGCACGACGCCAGCGACACCGCCAGCAGGAACACGATGACCAGGCTCAGCAGCACGCCGCCGACGGGGGCGTCGAGCGGGAACACCAGCGCGGCCAGCACGATGATCAGCGCCGCCTGGACCACCGCCTGCAGCGCGCCGGCCAGCACCTTGCCCAGCAGCAGCGCGACCCGGCTGACCGGCGTCACCCGGAACCGCTCGACGACGCCGACGCGGTATTCGGCCAGCAGCCCGAAGCCGACGAACGAGCTGCCGAACAGCGCCAGCTGGGCGATCAACGCCGGGGTCAGCAGCATCCAGCCGTCCACTTCGGACAGGCCCTGGGCCTGCACGGCCCGGACCATCAGCGGCCCGAACAGGAACAGGTAGAGCAGCGGCTGCATGATCCCGATCAGCACCCAGGTCGGGTTGCGCAGCGCCGCCGTCATTTCGCGGCGGAAGATCAGCCAGGTGTCACGCAGCACGGCCGGCCTCCTCCGCTTCCCGCAGTGAACGCCCGGTCAGGGTCAGGAAAACGTCGTCGAGCGTCGGCCGGTGGACCTGGACCGACAGCATCGCCAGCCCCTTGGTGTCCAGGGCGCGCAGCAGCTCCGGCAGCGCGACGTCGCCGCGCGGCACCCGGAACCGGACCTTCCCGCCGTCGACGGACAGCTCCTGGGCGCCGGCGAGCCGTCCCGCGATCTCCGCGGCGTCCGTGGCCTGCCCGGGGTCGACGCCCACCTCGACGCGGTCGCCGTTGACCCGCGCCTTCAGCGCGTCCGGCGTCCCCTCGGCGACGATCCGGCCGTCGTCGATCACGATCAGCCGGTCCGACAGCGCGTCCGCCTCGTCGAGGTAGTGGGTGGTGAGGAAGACCGTGACGCCCTGGTCGGCGCGCAGCCGGCGGATGTGGTCCCACAGGTTGGCGCGGCTCTGCGGGTCGAGGCCGGTCGACGGCTCGTCGAGGAACACCAGGCCCGGCGAGTGGATCAGGCCGAGCGCGATGTCGAGCCGCCGCCGCTGCCCGCCCGACAGCGTCCTGGTCGGCCGCTGGTCCAGGCCGGTCAGGTCGAGCTGCTCGGCGAGGGCGGCGCCGCGCGCGATCGCGTCGGCCTTGCTCATCCGGTAGAGCCGGCCCTGCAGCTCCAGCTCGTCGGCGACCTTGCTCTCCGGCGCGCTGCCGCCGCCCTGGGCGACGTACCCGATGCGTTTGCGCACGCCCAGCGGGTCGGACAGCAGGTCGCGGCCGCCGACGGTCGCGGTGCCCGCGGTCGGCTTGAGCAGCGTGGTCAGCATGCGCAGCGTGGTCGTCTTCCCGGCGCCGTTCGGCCCGAGGAAGCCGACCAGCTCACCCGCTTCGACGTCGAGGTCGACGCCCTTGACCGCGTGTACTTCGCCCCCGGTGCGGCCCTTGCGGCGGAACCGCCGCTCGAGACCGCGTGCCGTGATCATGAGAACCCCTCTCCGAAAGTAGTCAAACTTGACTAGCTGAGGCGCACACTGTGCCCCACGGAGGAGCTCTAGTCAAACTTGATTACCCGGTGACGTCGTCCGGCGGCTGGCCGAAGGCGCGGCCGGGATCGTCGGCCATCACGTACTCACCGGCTTCGAGCCGGGCGATCAGGTTCCGGAGCCAGTCCAGGCTCGCCGCCGAGATCTGCGCCCACAGCCCGAACAGCTCGGTGATGTGCGCGGGCTGCCCCCACTCGGAGCCCTCGTCGATGAGCAGCCCGGCCCGCCGCACCTCGGCTTCGAGGTGGACGAGCCGCTGGCTGAGCATGCCGATCACCCGCTTGCGGGGCAGTGCGGTCATCAGGGAGATCGCGGCGGACAGCTCCGGGTGCCCGACCTCGGGATCGGACAGCGCGGTGCCCAGCAGCAGGTGGAACTCCCGGTCGCCGTCCTCGGTGACCCGGTAGGCGATCCGGTCCGGGCCGCCCTCGCCCGGTTCGACGTCGACCTGCTCCAGCAGGTCTTCGGCGGTCATCTTCTTCAGCGCGTGGTAGATCGACCCGGGCTGGACGTTGGCCCACTTGTCCGCCGACCAGGTCAGCAGCTCGCGCCGCACCTGGTAGCCGTGCGCGCGGCCGTACATCCGCACCACCCCGAGCACGAGCAACCGTGTCGCCGACAACCGGGCCTCCCTCTCGACAATGCGCGTGACGCCCTCCGTAGGCTAATAAGGTATGAGCACCCCTGTGTTGACCGCGGTGGCCTGGCCCTACGCCAACGGCCCCCGCCACATCGGCCACGTGTCCGGATTCGGCGTCCCGTCCGACGTCTTCTCCCGCTACCAGCGAATGGCCGGCAACCGGGTGCTCATGGTCTCCGGTACCGACGAACACGGCACCCCGATCACGGTCCAGGCCGACAAGGAGAACTCCACCCCGCAGCTGACGGCGGACAAGTACACCCGCCAGATCGGCAACGACCTGCAGGGCCTCGGCCTCTCCTACGACCTGTTCACCCGGACCACGACCGGCAACCACGCCGAGGTGACGCAGCAGATCTTCCTGGCGCTGCACCGCAACGGCTACGTCGTGCCGAAGACCACGCGCGGGGCGATCAGCCCGTCCACCGGCCGCACGCTGCCCGACCGCTACGTCGAGGGCACCTGCCCGATCTGCGGGTACGACGGCGCGCGCGGCGACCAGTGCGACAACTGCGGCAACCAGCTCGACGCCGCCGAGCTGATCAACCCGAAGTCGCGGATCAACGGCGAGACGCCGAAGTTCGTCGAGACCGAGCACTACTTCCTCGACCTCCCGGCGTTCACCAAGACCCTCGGCGACTGGCTGGGCACCAAGACCGACTGGCGCCCGAACGTCCTCAACTTCACCAAGAACCTGATCGACGACATGCGGCCCCGGCCGATCACCCGCGACCTCGACTGGGGCGTCAAGATCCCCCTCGACGGCTGGCGCGACCAGCCGCTGAAGCGGTTCTACGTCTGGTTCGACGCGGTGATCGGCTACTTCTCGGCCAGCGTCGAGTGGGCGCGGCGCTCCGGCAACCCGGACGCGTGGCAGGAGTGGTGGAACAACGCCGACGCCCGGTCGTACTACTTCATGGGCAAGGACAACATCACCTTCCACGCCCAGATCTGGCCGGCGCTGCTGTTCGGGCACAACGGCGAGGGCGACAAGGGCGGCGAGGCCGGGAAATACGGCAAGCTGCACCTGCCGGACGAGATCGTCTCCAGCGAGTTCCTCACCATGAGCGGCTCGAAGTTTTCGACCTCGCGCGGGCGGGTCATCTACGTCGAGGACTTCCTGCGCGACTTCGGCCCGGACACGCTGCGGTACTTCATCTCGGTCGCCGGCCCGGAGACCCAGGACACCGACTTCACCTGGGACGAGTTCGTCCGCCGGACCAACTTCGAGCTGGCCAACGAGTGGGGAAACCTGGTCAACCGGTCCATCTCGATGGCGCACAAGAACGTCGGCGCCATCCCGCGCCCGGAGGCCCCGACGGCGGCGGACGAAGAGCTGAAGGCGTTGTCGCGCAAGGCTTTCGACACCGCGGGTGCGCACCTGGCCCGGTCCCGGTTCAAGCAGGCGGCGAGCGAGGCGATGAAGGTCGTCACCGCGGCGAACAAGTACATCTCCGACCAGGAGCCGTGGAAGCTCAAGGACGACCCCACGCGGCGCGACACCGTGCTGCACACCGCGCTGCAGGTCGTCTCCGACGCCAACACGCTGCTGACGCCGTTCCTGCCGCACTCGGCGCAGAAGGTGCACGAGGCCCTCGGCGGCACCGGCGTCTGGGCGGCCCAGCCGGAGCTCAAGGAGGTCGACGACCTCGACATCGACGGCCGGGTCAACCCGATCCTCACCGGCGACTACGCGAGCGAGCAGGCGAAGTGGGAGTCGAAGCCGATCGAGGTCGGCAAGCCGCTCGCCAAGCCGTCACCGCTGTTCGCCAAGCTCGACCCCGAGCTGGGCGAGACCGGCCCGGAGTGGGCACCGATCGTCAAGGAGTAAGAGGTACGCATGGGTGAACAGAAGCGCGAGCTGCCGCCGGTCCCGGACCGGCTCCCGGTGTCGGTGGTGGACGCGCACACCCATCTCGACGCGTGCGGCGCGGTCACCGCGGCCGATGTCACGGCCATGGTCGACCGCGCCGAGCGCGCCGGCGTCGCCCGCGTCGTCACGGTCGCGGACGACCTCGCCTCGGCCCGCTGGGCCGTCGAGGCGGCGGGCTGGGACAGGCGCGTCTTCGCCGCGGTCGCGATCCACCCGACCCGGACCAAGGAGTTCGGCGAGGCCGAGCGGGCCGAGGTCGAGCGGCTGGCGGCCGGGGACCGCGTGGTCGCCGTCGGCGAGACCGGCCTCGACTACTACTGGGACTACTCGCCGCACGACGCCCAGCAGGAGGCGTTCCGCTGGCACATCGACCTCGCGAAGCGGCTGGGCAAGCCGCTGATGATCCACGACCGCGAGGCCCACGACGACGTGCTGCGCATCTTGGCCGAAGAGGGCGCGCCGAATGCCGTAATCTTCCATTGTTTTTCCGGGGACGCGGAAATGGCCCGCAAGTGCGTCGACGCGGGATATGTCCTTTCCTTCGCGGGCACCGTCACGTTCAAGAACGCGAAAGGCCTCCACGCGGCGGCCCGGCTCTGCCCGCCCGGGCAGTACCTGGTCGAGACCGACGCGCCGTTTCTGACCCCCCACCCGTTCCGTGGGCGGCCGAACGAGCCGTTCGGCGCCGCCTACACCGTCCGTCACCTCGCGGCGCTCAGGGGCGAAGCTGTCCACGAAGTCGCCGAATCGGTCCGGACCACCGCCGAGCGCGTCTACCGACTCCCCAGTGTCACAACGGGTTGAACGCATTGCGACAACAGGGTTCCCCGTTCGGCCACCTGATGGAGTGACTCAGATCACGACACTCCGGGGGGTGTTTGCGGAACCTGCCGCGACCCGTTACTGTCCCGTGATCGTGCCGGTCGGTACTGCACCATGCAGTTGCCGGCTGTTACGCCCACAGTCACGTCAGTGCACGTCGGGGAAGCGGAACCAGGAGCGGTACGGCCTGGAACCGTGACGATGGCGCCGGCTGAGGGCCCAGACGTAAAGGTGCCGCCCCGAACGGCGCCTTGGGAAAGGGAACGACCCGGTGACAGGTAGCAGACAGGCTGGAGCGCGCTCCGCGGCCGTCCTCGAGCGCGATTTCGAGAACACTGCGTACGGCCAGCTCGACTTCTCCGACGACCCGAACATCACGCAGCAGGACATCCTCGCCGCGCTCGGCCCGGACGCCGACGCGATGATGGCCGAGATCGACGTCGACGTCGACGAGCTGATCCGGCTCATCAACGCCGAGACGACGTACCTGCCGCCGATCGTCATCCCGGACGGGCTCGACGAGGACCGGACCATGTCCCCGCAGGCCAAACGGGCCTCGCTGGACGAGGGTCTGCGCGAGACCACCAAGATCTGGAAGCGCCGGTTCCTCAAGGGCGCCGTCCTCAGCGTCATGATCAGCGTCGCCGGCGGCGGCGCGGCCGCGCTGGCGATGAACAAGAGCATCACCGTCGACGTCGACGGCCACCAGCAGACCGTGCACTCCTTCGGCGGCACCGTCGGCGAGGTGCTCGAGGACGCGGGCCTGTCCGTCGGCGCGCACGACTCGCTTTCCCCGTCGCCGCAGGCCGAGGTCGGCGACGGCGGTGTCATCAAGCTCGAGCGCGGCCGCCAGCTGAAGATGATCGTCGACGGCGCGGAGCACACCTCCTGGGTCCGCGCGACCCACCTCGGCGACGCGCTGTCCCAGCTGGGCATGACCGGCATGGACAAGCCCGGCACGTGGATGTCGATGCCGAAGGACGGCGAGCTGCCCCTGCAGGGCGCGACCGTCGAGATCAAGACGCTGAAGAACATCACCCTGTTCGACGGTGCCAACGCGCCGAAGCAGGTGAAGACGACCGCGGTCACGACGAAGGAGTTCCTGGGCGAGTACAAGCTCACCCTGGGCCCCGAGGACCAGGCCGAGGGTGGCCTGGACGTCAAGCTGACCGACGGCGCCGAGGTGCACCTCAGCCGCACCGGCGTCTCGACGGTGACCCAGAAGGAGTCCATCGACCCGCCCGAGCAGAAGGTCGACGACCCGGACCTCGCCAAGGGCAAGACCTCGGTCGAGGACCCCGGCACGCCGGGCGAGAAGATGGTGACCTACAAGGTCACGCAGAAGAACGGCAAAGAGGTCTCTCGCGAGAGCATCTCCGAGAAGGTCATCACCCAGCCGAAGCCGAAGATCATCCACGTCGGCTCCAAGCAGGCCCCGACCCCGGAGATCGGCGACGGTTCCGCGTGGGACCGCATCGCGCAGTGCGAGTCGGGTGGCAACTGGGCCATCAACACCGGCAACGGCTACTACGGCGGCCTCCAGTTCGACAAGCGCACGTGGGACGCCTACGGCGGCGACGAGTACGCCGCGCTGCCGAACCAGGCCTCGCGTGAGCAGCAGATCGCGGTCGCGGAGAAGGTCAAGGCCGGCCGCGGCGGCAGCTACAGCGCCTGGCCGGTCTGCGGCAAGAAGGCCTGACGCTCCACTTCCCGGAACGGCCCCCGTCCACCTCGGACGGGGGCCGTTCCGCGTGCGCCAAGAGGCCTCACCCGTGACTGGGGAGGCATCTCACGTGTCCAGGGAGGCATCTCGCCGATGCCCCTCCAATCACGTGAGATGCCCCTCCAGACACGCGAGATGCCCCTCCCGTCACGCGAGTTCCGCCGCCGATCACGCGAGTTTCGGCTTCAAGTAGGCTCGTCCGGTGGTTGAACTGCTGGGACCTGCCGAGATCCGCGGGCTGGCGGCCGAACTCGACGTGCGGCCGACGAAGAAGCTCGGGCAGAACTTCGTGCACGATCCCAACACCGTCCGCCGGATCGTCGAGCTGGCGGACATCGCCCCCGGCGACGTCGTCCTCGAGGTCGGGCCCGGGCTCGGGTCGCTGACCCTCGGGCTGCTCGCCACCGGCGCCCACGTCGTCGCCGTCGAGATCGATCCCAAGCTCGCCGAGCGGCTGCCCAAGACCGTCGCCGAGCGGGGGCCCGACGCGGCCGGACGGCTCACCGTCATCGGTGCCGACGCCCTGCGCATCACCCGCGAGCAGCTGCCCGCGCCGACCGCCCTCGTCGCCAACCTGCCCTACAACGTCGCCGTGCCGGTCGTGCTGCACCTGCTGGCCGAGGTGCCCTCGCTCCGGAAGGGCCTCGTCATGGTGCAGACCGAGGTCGCCGACCGGATGGCCGCCGGCCCCGGCAGCCGGATCTACGGCGTGCCCAGCGTCAAGCTGGCCTGGTATGGCTCCGCGCGCAAGGTCGCCGCCGTGCCGCGCTCGGTGTTCTGGCCCGTGCCGAACGTCGATTCCGCGCTCGTCGCCTTCGAACGCGGCGACACGACGGCGTCCGAAGACCGGGAGCTGCTCTTCGGCCTGGTGGACGCCGCCTTCTCACAACGCAGGAAGACGCTGCGGGCCGCGCTCGCGGGCTGGGCGGGTTCGGCCGAACGCGCCGGCGAGCTGCTGACGGCCGCCGGGATCGACCCCCGGACCCGCGGCGAGCAGCTCGGCGTGCACGACTTCGCCCGGATCGCCGCCGCGCGTTAGCCGCTCCACAGTGGAAGCGGTGAAAGGCGTGAAAATACGCCCGCGCCGCCCGTGATCCCGCGATTCGGACACCTCCACTCGTGTGATCTGGGCCAACAGGCTTGCGTTCGCTCCTCGGGATCGGTTTTACTCAGTACGTCCATCCCGAGCGACTGAGAGACCTGGCTCGCCGAAGTCGCAGCAACCACCCTCCACAGGGCAGGTGCTACCGCCAGGACCGATGGAGGCCGTTTTCGATGAAGAGGGTAGCTCGCCCCCTGCTCCTGACCAGGCGTCGCGTAGTCGACGAAGGCCGCCGCTCCGTGACCGCATGTCGACGCTCCAACTGAGCTTGTCGTAGCCGGTCCACCTCTTCTTCATGCACCGTCCGAACAGGACGGAACTTGCCTGCGGCCGGGTGCCGCCACGCGTGCACCCCGTTTTCTGGAGCCTTCGTGATCACCGTCGAAAACCTGTCCAAAACCTTTGCCACCAACGGAAACTCCGTCGTCGCGCTCCGGGACGTGAGCGTCGACGTCCAGGCCGGCTCGCTCTTCGGCGTGGTCGGTCCCGCCGGGTCCGGCAAGTCCGTCCTCGCCCGCTGCATCGCGCTGCAGGAGCGCCCCGACCGCGGCGTCGTCCGCCTCGACGGCCTCAACACCGGCACCCTCGACGGCCGCCGCCTCCGCGAGATCCGCCGTCAGCTCGGTGTCGTTTCGACGAAACCGGAGCTGATCGCCGAGCGCACCATCGCCGGCAACATCGCCTCCCCGCTCGAGCAGCTCGGCGTCGACGGCCCGCAGCGCCGCAGCCGGGTCGGCTCGCTGCTCGACCTCGTCGGCCTGACCCCGCGCGCCGCGCAGCGTCCAGGCGAACTGTCCGCCGGTCAGCTCCGCCGCGTCGCGGTCGCGAAGGCCCTGGCGGCGGCGCCCGCCGTGCTGCTCGCCGACGACCCGACCGCCGGCGTCGACCCGGAGGAGGCCGGCGCGGTGCTCGCCGTCCTCGACCGGGCGCGCTCCGAGCTGGGCGTCACCGTCGTCGTCACGACGCCGGACGCGGGCGTGGTCCGCCGGGTCTGCGACGACGTCGCGGTGCTGGAGGACGGCACGGTCGTCGAGCGCGGCACGGTCCTCGACCTGATCTCAAACCCGGCCAGCCGCACCGCGCAGGCGCTGCTGCCGGCCATCGAGACCGTCCGCGCGCAGGCGGCGCGCTACGACCGCTCGGCCGACGTCGTGCTGGTCGGCTTCGCCTCGGTCGGCGCGCTGCTGCCCGAGGCCGCGGGCCGCTTCGACGTCGAGTTCGCCACCATCGGCGGCGGCCTGACCCGCATCGGCGACACCCCGGTCGGCCGCTTCCGCCTCGGCGTCCGCGGCGAGCGGGCCGACGCGGCACTGGCGTGGGTCGCCGAGCGCGGCGGCCACGTGACGTACACCGCCCGCGGCCCGCAGGGTGTCGCAGCTGCCTGACTGACCGGGTTTTCGGGGGTTCCGGGTGGCGGAGCCCCCGGCCCGGGGCGAAGCCACGGCTGTCACAGCAACGCCCCGATGCGCAGGTCGCATCGGGGCGTTTTCGCGGGCACGTAGGCTGGTCGGGTGCTCGCCGTAGTTCCGCCCCCAGTCACCGTCCGGGTCCCGGCCAAGGTGAACCTGCACCTGTCGGTCGACGACCTGCGTGAAGACGGTTACCACGAGCTGGTGACCGTGTTCCAGGCGCTGTCGCTGACCGACGAGGTGACCGTCGCGGTCACCGAAGAGCCCGGCATCGAGGTCTACGGCGAGGGGGAGGGCTCGGTCCCGACCGGTCCCGAGAACCTGGCCTGGCGGGCCGTCGAAGCGCTGGCCGGGCACGTCGGCCGCACCGGGGAACCGAAGGTCCGGGTGGTGCTGCGCAAGGGCATCCCGATGGCCGGCGGGATGGCGGGCGGCAGCGCCGACGCGGCGGCGACGCTCGTCGGGCTGGCGAGCCTCTGGAACCTCGACGTCACCCGCGACGAGCTGGCCGAAATCGCCGCCGGGCTGGGCAGCGACGTCCCGTTCGCGCTCTACGGCGGCACCGCGCTGGGCACCGGCCGCGGTGAGCAGCTGGTCCCGGTGCTGTCGCGGCACACGTTCCACTGGGTGCTGGCTTTCGACGCAGAGGGGCTGTCGACGCCGAAGGTGTTCGGCGAACTGGACCGCCTGCGCGCGGCGGGCAACCCGCCCCGGATCGGCTCGCACACGCCGGTCGTCGAGGCGCTGGCCTCCGGCGACCCCCGCCAGCTGGCCCTGCTGCTGGGCAACGACCTGCAGGCGGCCGCGGTCTCGCTGCGCCCCGGCCTGCGCCGCACGCTCCGGGCGGGGGTCAACGCGGGCGCGCTCGCGGGCACGGTGTCCGGCTCCGGTCCGACGTGCGCGTTCCTCTGCGAAGACGCGCAGTCGGCGGTGGAGGTCGCGGCCGAGCTGTCGGGCGCCGGCGTGTGCCGGACGGTCCGCGTGGCCCACGGCCCGGTCCCCGGTGCCCGCGTGGTCGGCGGGGACGACGCGCCGCGCCCGGCGCCGCCGCGGGTGCACGCGTGAAGCACGCCGAGTTCGCGTTCCCCGGTCCGCTGCGCGACAAGCTGGTCGCGGCGATCCTGCGTGGGGAGAAGACCTCGACCACCGGCCTGGTCGCCGAATACGAGAAGTACGGCGAAGAACTGCCCGTCGTCGGCGAGCGCGAGCTGATGATCGACTCGGCGGGCGTCGGGGTCGCGATCCTCGAGACCACCGAGGTGCGCGTGTTGCCACTGTCTGAAGTGGACTTGCAGCACGCGCTCGACGAGGGCGAAGGCGACAAGAGCGTCGCCGAGTGGCGAGCCGGCCACACGCAGTACTGGCAGAGCGCCGAAATGCGGGCCGTGCTGGAAGATCCGGAATTCACCGTGGACGACACGACCATGGTCGTGGCGTCCCGATTCGTTGTCGTGGAGAGGATCGGCTGAACGGATGGCCAACCTGGTCAATCTCGAGTCGGTGAGCAAGTCCTACGGGGTGAAGCCACTGCTGGACGGCGTCTCCCTCGGCGTCGCGGCCGGGCAGCGCATCGGCGTCGTCGGCCTCAACGGCGGCGGCAAGACCACCCTGCTGGAAGTCCTTTCCGGACTCGCCGAGCCAGATTCCGGGCGGGTGAGCCATGTCGGCGGCCTGCGGATGGCCGTCGTCACCCAGCGGACGGAGTTGCCGGACGGCAGCAGCGTCGGCGAGGTCGTGCTCGAACGCTACGGTGCCGAGCACGAATGGGCGGCCGACGCGCGCGTCCGGTCCATTGTGGACGGGTTGGGCATCACCGCGATCGGGCTCGACACGCCGACCACGAACCTCTCCGGTGGCGAGCGGCGCCGGGTTTCGCTGGCGGCCGCGCTGACCGGTGAGCTCGACCTCGTCGTGCTCGACGAACCGACCAACCACTTGGACGTCGAAGGTGTCCAGTGGCTCGCCGACCACTTGCTCACGCGCCGGATCGCGGTCGTGGTCGTCACGCACGACCGGTGGTTCCTCGACACCGTCGCCACCCTGACGTGGGAGGTCGCGAACGGCCGCGTCGAGCAGTACGAAGGCGGCTACGCCGACTGGATCTTCGCGCGCGCCGAGCGCGCCCGGCTGGCCGCGACGGCCGAGGAGAAGCGGCAGAACCTGGCCCGCAAGGAGCTGGCGTGGCTGCGCCGCGGCCCGCAAGCGCGCTCGTCGAAGCCGCGTTACCGCATCGAGGCGGCCGAAGCGCTGATCGCCGACGTCCCGCCGCCGCGTGACTCCGTCGAACTGCAGGCGTTCGCGAAGCGGCGGCTCGGGAAGACCGTGCTGGAGCTGGAAGACACGACGTACCGGGTCGGCGAGCGGACGTTGCTCGACCACGTCACCTGGCGGATCGGCCCGGGCGACCGGATCGGCCTGGTCGGCGTCAACGGCTCGGGCAAGACGTCGCTGCTGAAGCTGCTCGGCGGGGACGTCGAGGGCTCGACCGGCCGCCGGATCGAGGGCAAGACGGTCGCGCTCGCGCACCTGCGCCAGGAGCTCGACGACCTGCCCGGCGACCTGCGCGTGCTGCAGGCGATCGAGCAGGTGGCCGGGCGGGTGGTGTTCGGCAAGCAGGAGATGACGGCGTCGCAGCTGGGCGAGAAGCTCGGCTTCCCGGCGGCCCGCCAGTGGACCCCGGTCGCGGACCTCTCCGGTGGCGAGCGGCGCCGGCTCCAGCTGTGCCGGCTGCTGATGGCCGAGCCGAACGTGCTGCTGCTCGACGAGCCGACGAACGACCTGGACATCGACACGCTGCAGCAGCTGGAAGACCTCCTCGACGGCTGGCCGGGCACGATGGTCGTGGTGTCCCACGACCGCTACCTGGTGGAGCGGGTGTGCGACACGATCGTCGCGTTGTTCGGCGACGGCCGGATCACCCACCTCCCGGGCGGCATCGACGAGTACCTCAACCGCCGCGCCCTGGACAAGGAACCGGCGGCCGCGTCGGCTCCGACGGCGGCCAAGGCCGAGGCGAAGAAGTCGGCGGCGGACCTGCGCGCGGCGCAGAAGGAGCTCGGCCGGCTGGAGCGCAAGCTCGACCAGCTGCACGCCAAGGAGGAGAAGCTCCACGCATCACTGCTGGAGGCGGCGACGGACCCGGCCAAGCTGATGGAGCTCAACGCGACGCTGAAGGGTGTCCAGGGCGAAATCGAGGACGTCGAGGGGCGCTGGCTGGAGACGTCCGAACTGCTGGAGTGACGCCGGGCTGATCGGGCCGAGCCCTGGCGTGTGGCCGCTCGGACGGATCGCGGTGGCGGGCCCGCCGCACCGCGCAAGTCGGCCCTCGCGCGGACGCCGTGTGGCTCGACCACCCACGGGCTCCTGATGGCGGCTCGCCGCCCGCCACGCCGCCGCGCCGCTTCGGCCGTGGTTCGGGAATCGCCGCGGCGAACGTCGGCGGCCCCGCCGGACCGGACAAGTCGACCCAGGCCTCGTGGCCAGCCGGCTGCGAGCGCAGCGCCAGGTGGACAGGTGGCCGCGTGAGCCTCTTTCCGCTTTGCGCGGCGGGCGTTGACACCGAGACAGTAATGTTCCAGCCATGAGCAGGTTCGTGGACACGCTCGTCGCCACCGCGACGAAGCGGGGGCAGCAGCGCGGCATGGTCACCGGGGAGCCGAAGGAGCCGGTCCGGCGGACCTGGGCCGAGGTGCACGCCGAAGCGCGGCGGATCGCCGGTGGGCTGGTGGCCGGGGGGTTCGAGCGCGGGGGTGCCGTGGCCGTGCTGGCCGCCGCGCCGGTGCTGATCGCGCCCACCGTGCAGGCCGTCTGGCTGGCCGGGGGCAGCGTCACCATGCTGCACCAGCCGACCCCGCGCACCGATCTCGCCGAGTGGGCCGAGGACACCGTGCGGGTGCTCGGCATGATCGGCTCCGACCTCGTGCTGCTGGGCGAACCCTTCGACCAGCTGGCGCCCGTTCTGGAGCAGAAGGGCATCGGGTTCAAGCTCGTCACCGAGCTCGCCGCCGCCGAGCCGCTGGCGGACGTCGTCACCACCGACGAGGGCGACACCGCGCTGCTGCAGCTCACCAGCGGCTCGACCGCCGACCCGAAGGCCGTGCGGATCACCTACGGGAACCTGTACTCGAACGTCAAGGCCATGGTCGAGCGCGCGGAGTTCGACTTCGACGTCGACGTGATGGTGTCCTGGCTGCCGACGTTCCACGACATGGGGATGGTCGGCTTCCTGACCGTGCCGATGACCTTCGGCGTCGAGCTGGTCAAGATCACGCCGGTCGAGTTCCTCTCCGGGCCGCTGATCTGGCCGGAGCTCATCACGAAGTACCAGGGCACCACGACGGCGGCCCCGAACTTCGCGTACGCCATCGTCGGGCGCCGGATGGCCCGCGTCGACGAGGACGACGCCTACGACCTCTCGACGCTGCGCATCGCGCTGAACGGCGCCGAGCCCGTCGACGAGACCGCCGTCCAGACCTTCGTGGACGCCGGAGCCCGGTTCAAGATGCCGGCGGAGTGCGTCTTCCCGGCCTACGGCATGGCGGAAGCGACGCTCGCCGTGTCGTTCGCGCCGCTGTTCACCGGCCTCACCCTCGACGTCGTCGAGGCCGACGCGCTGGAGGCGGACAACCGCGCGGTGCCCGTCCCCGAAGGCGACCCGCGGCGCGGCACCGAGGGCGTCCGGTCGTTCGCGCTGCTCGGCCGGCCCCTCGACGGGCTGGAAGCGGAGATCGTCGACGACGCGGGTTCGCGGCTGGGCGAGCGTCAGGTCGGCGAGATCCGGCTGCGCGGCGAGGCCGTGACACCCGGCTACCTGACCATGGACGGCCCGCTCGCGACGCAGGACGACGACGGGTGGCTGAACACCGGCGACCTCGGCTACCTGGTGGACGGCCAGATCGTCATCTGCGGCCGCCGCAAGGACGTCATCATCATGGGCGGCCGCAACCTGTACCCGACGGACATCGAGCGCGCGGCGACCTCGGTCGAGGGCGTGCGCGCGGGCAACGCGGTGGCCGTCCGGCTGGACGCGGGCAGCCGCCGCGAGCGGTTCGCAGTGGTCGTCGAGTCGAAGCTGGCGGGTGACGCCGAAGCCGAGAAGAACCTGATGAAGCAGGTGTCGGCCCGGGTCCGCGACGCGGTGGACATGCGGCCGTACGCGGTGGTGGTGCTCCCGGCGGGCAGCCTCCCGAAGACGCCGTCGGGCAAGGTCAAGCGCGCGGCGACGGCACAGCAGTACGCGGACCGGATCAAGAAGAACGCGGACGCCTGATCGACGCAGTGAATGACTCATTCATGTCGTCAGATGACATGAATGAGTCATTCACTGCGTTCGGGGTCAGCGTTGCTGGACGCGCACCGCCCGGAGCGTCGGTGGGGTGGCGCGTTCGGTGGTGGCTTCGGGCGCGGTGCGGGCACCGGGGAGGTCGGGGGCTTGGCCGGTGCGGGCGGCGAGCTGAGACTCCACCGTGTCGAGGAACTCGTCGACCTCGCGCTCGTCGTAGCCGCGCTTGCCGATCAGCGGCTTCGCGAACATCACGTGGTGCACTTCGGCGGCGGTCAGGTCGTCCTCGTCGGCGAGCGTCTTGGCGATCCGCCGGACGAACGCGTCCACCTCGTGCTTCGCGTAACCACGGCGGCCGATCGGGGCGTTACCGAAGGTGACCTCGGCGAGGTCTTCGGCGGTGAACGACATGGAACTCTCCGATTCCGGGGTTGGGCGGGTGCGAACTCCCGTACACCGTCCTAACCCGTGAACAGGCTGCCCGAAAGGGGCTGCCCCCAACCTCACCCCGACGGGCGGCCTCGCGCCCGCCTTCGGGTGAGCCGGCGCTACTCAGCGCTGTGTGGCCGGGTTCACAACGTGACACCTGGGGCCGGGGCGGAACCGAAGGAACCGCGTCAGCGGCCGAACCACTTCCGGGGCCCCTGCGGCCGCTGCTGTTCCTCGACGACCGCCGGCCGCGGGTTGCGCAGCTCCACCAGCGCCGCCTCGGCCTCGTCGAGGAACAGGTCGACCTGGGCCTGGTCGTAGCTGCGCATGCCGACCGGCATGATCGTGAACTCGACGTAGTGGATGTCGTCCGGCGTCAGGATGTTCCGCCCGGCCAGCGCCTCGGCGATGAGGTCGAGGAAGGCGTCCACCTCGTCCTCGTTGTAGCCGCGCCGGCCGAACCGGGGTTTGCCGAAGGCGATCGACCGGGCTTCGTCCGGAGTCATGGCTTCACCTCGCCACCCATGTCAGCCCGCGTGGAAGGAGTTCTGCGCGGCCGCGAGGCCGGTGCCGATCAGCGCTTCGGTCGCGTCCGCGCACCGGTCCACCTCCAACGGGAGTTCTTTGCGCTCGACCGTCGAAAAGTCCTTCAGCACGAAGTCCGCCGGGTCCTGGCGGCCGGGCGGGCGGCCGATGCCGAACCGCACCCGGTAGTAGTCGCGGGTGCCCAGCGACTTCGAGATCGAACGGAGTCCGTTGTGGCCGTTGTCGCCGCCGCCGAGCTTCAGCTTCAGCGCGCCGAAGTCGACGTCGAGCTCGTCGTGCACCACGACGATGCCGGACGGCTCGACCTTGTAGAACCGCGCCGCACCGGCCACCGGACCGCCGGAGAGGTTCATGTACGAGCGCGGCTTCACCAGCACCACGCGGCGGCCGGCCAGCCGGCCCTCGAGCACTTCGCCGCCGGTCTTGTGGGTCTTGAACTTGCCGCCGACGCGGGCGGCCAGCTCGTCCAGCACCATGAACCCGACGTTGTGCCGGTTTCCGGCGTACTGGGGCCCGGGATTGCCGAGGCCGGCGAGCAGGATCAGCTCGCCGGCCCCAGGCAGGTCTTCGGTCATACCGCGATGCTATTCGGCCGCTTCGGCCGACTCTTCGCCTGCCTCGTCCTCGTCGCCGGCCTCTTCACGCTGCGGCTCGTTGACGGCCACGACCAGCGATTCCGGGTCGGTGATCAGGGTCGCGCCCTGGGGCAGCTCGACCTGGCCGGCCAGCACCTGCGAACCGATCTCGAGGCCCTCGATCGAGACCTCGAACTGCTCCGGGATGTGCAGCGCCTCGACCTCGACCTGCAGGGTGTCGACGTCCTGGTTGACCAGGCCGCCAGGGCCGGGGTTGCCGGTCACGACGACGGGGACGTCGACGACGATCTTCTCGCCGCGCTTCACGACCAGCAGGTCGACGTGCTCGATGTAGTTCTTCAGCGGGTGGACCACGATGGTCTTGGTCAGGGCCAGCTCGACCGAGCCCTCCAGGTCCAGCGTGATGACGGCGTTCGAGCCGTTCTCGCGGACGACGCGGGCGAATTCGATCGCCGGCAGCGCGAAGTGCCGCGGGTCCGACCCGTGGCCGTAGAGGACGGCGGGGATCTTGCCGGCGCGACGCGTGCGGCGCGCGGCGCCCTTGCCGAACTCGGTGCGCGGCTCGACGGACAGACGTACCTCGGACACGGTGTGGCACTCCTTCAAATCAAGACAGCATGCTGCGGCGGGGGAAGCCGATGTGTTCTGTTCAAGGAAGTTTCGGCGGCGAGTTTCCGGGCGTGCACGACGACGGGGGCTACTCGAGCCGCCGCGTCGATCACGCCGGGCACCCCATCAGGGCCCCGCCTCGCCGAGACAACCTCAAGAGTGTAAACCAACCTCATCACGGTGGGTTGCGGCGGGTGCCCGGCCCAGGCTAGAACCCTCCTGGAACCCCGGTACGTGACGACACAAATCCGGTGGCGGGACAACGCCGGCCGAGGTGTGCTCGGTAGCGGGAGAGCAGGGGGCGGTAAATGCGGGCTCGAGGGAGCAGGGTGGCGGCGGTGCTGCTGCTGGGTGGGCTGCTGGCGGGCTGTCAGGTGGCGGTCGCCGGCACCGCCGGTGTCTCCGCGGCCGACCAGGCGACGGCGGACCGGCGCGCCGAGCAGCGTGACGCGGTCGACGCGGCCCTCACGGCGCTGGGCCAGGCGCCCGCGCTCGCGCTGAAGTCCACGGTGCAGGGTGCCGACCAGCAGTTCCGGATCACCCGCGGCGGTTACGCCGTCGGCGGGCTGCCGCTGGACGGCCGCTTCATCCAGGTGACGGCCGCCGCGGCCCAGTTCTACCTGCAGGCCGACGCCGACTACTGGAAGGCGCACGCCATCGACGAGGGCGCGCAGTTCGGCACGAGCTGGGTGCGCTCGCTCGGCTCCGAACTGCCCTTCGACCCGGCGGCCCGGTTCGCCCCGCCGGCGCTCGCCTCGGGGCTGCGCAAGGCACTGGCCGGGCTCGACCGGCAGGGTGAGCCGGTCAAGGCGAAGCTGCCGGACGGCACCGAGGTCTACCAGCTCGGCGCCGCACCCAGCGTCCTGCGGGTCACGACGGCCAAGCCGAACCGCCTCGTCAGCTTCGCCCCGACGCTGCTCGACCCGCAGAACGGCCCGAAGTACGGCGCCGAGTTCCAGGTCGCCGCGCTCACCGGGGACGCGGTGAAGGCGTTCCACACCGACCTCGACGCCGCCGTCGGCGGGCTGGGGCAGCCGTTCGAGGGGCTGGTGCAGGCCAGCGCCGTCGTCACCGACGACCACCTCGACTGCAAGGACTTCGTCGGCTCCTGCACGACCACGGTCGACGTCTCCAACAGCGTCGTCGGCACGCCGGCGTCGGGGGAGAAGAGCGTCGTCCACATCACCCTCTCGGTCGAGGTCAGCGCCGAGTCGCTCGGCGCGCAGACGTGCACGACGGCCGGGGACGCGGAGCCGTACAAGACGATCCAGCTGTCCTGCGCGGTGAAGTTCAAGCTGCCCAACCGCACGGCCAGCTACCAGGTGCTGTCGAAGCCGAGCGCGTCGGCGGAGGTGCGCGCGGGCCTGGACGTCGACGCGGTCAAGCAGCGGGTGGCCGCGGAGTTCGCCGGTCTCGGCGGCTGACCTGGAGACCTACCCCTGGGTGTGTTGCTTCCGTTGAAGTAGGTGATCTTCCGTTCCTAGCATCGGCCGTGAACGGCCGACAACGAACGAGGAGATCCAGATGGCCAAGCTGGTGGTTTTCGGAGCGACGGGGTACGCCGGGGGCAGGATCGGCGCCGAGGCGCTGCGTCGCGGGCACGAGGTCGTCGGGGTCGCGCGCACCGCGGGTGCGGTCCCCGAGGGCGTCGAAGCCCGGCAGGGTTCGCTGCACGACGAGGAGCTCGTCGCGCAGGTCGCGAAGGACGCGGACGTCATCGTGGTCGCCACCCCGGCCCGCGAGATCGACGGCAAGAAGCTGATCGACGCGGTGCCGGCCCTGGCCCGGATCGCGGGCGAGAACGGCGTCCGCCTGTCGTTCGTCGGCGGCGCGGCGAGCCTGCACGTGGCCGAGGGCGGCCCGCGGCTGTTCGACACCCCGGAGTTCCCGGCCGAGTACAAGGACGAGGCCGGCAGCCACGCCGAGGTCCTCGGCCTGCTGCGCGAGCAGCCCGAGCGCCTCGACTGGTTCTACGTCAGCCCGGCCGCCGAGTTCGGCGCCTGGACCCCCGGCGAGCGCACGGGCGAGTTCCGGATCGGCGGCGACGTCCTGCTGACCGACGAGAACGGCAAGTCGCACATCGGCGGCGACGACTTCGCGATCGCCTACGTCGACGAGATCGAGCAGCCGAAGCACCGTCGCGCGCGCTTCACCGTCGCCTACTGACGTTTGCCGCCAGACGTCGCGAATGACTCATTCGGGACCTCCGAGGTCCCCAATGAGTCATTCGCGACCTCGGCGGCCGCGGAAACTCAGGCGTTGCCGTCGAACAGCGACGTCACCGAGCCGTCTTCGAAGACCTGCTGGATGGCCTCCGCCAGCATCGGGGCGATCGACAGCACCGTCAGCCCCGGGAACCGCTTCTCCTCCGGGATCGGCAGCGAGTTCGTCACGATGACCTCGCGCGCCTTGCACGACGAGAGCCGCTGCGTGGCCGGGTCGGACAGGATGCCGTGCGTCGTCGCGATGACCACGTCGGCCGCGCCCTCTTCGATCAGGGCTTCGGTGGCCTTCACGATCGTGCCGCCGGTGTCGATCATGTCGTCGATCAGGACGCAGAGCTTGCCCTCGACCTTGCCGACCACGCGGTTGGCCACCGCCTGGTTGGGCTTGTCCGGGTCGCGCGTCTTGTGGATGAACGCGATCGGGCGGTCCCCGAGCGTCTGCGCCCACTTCTCGGCCAGCCGCACGCGGCCCGAGTCCGGGGAGACGACCGTGATGTCCGCGTCGCCGTAGGTGGCCTTGATGTGCTCGGCCAGCACGGTCTGCGCCATCAGGTGGTCGACCGGGCCGTCGAAGAAGCCCTGGATCTGCGCGGTGTGCAGGTCGACCGTCATGATCCGGTCGGCGCCCGCGGTCTTGAACAGGTCCGCGATCAGCCGCGCCGAGATCGGCTCGCGGCCCTTGTGCTTCTTGTCCTGGCGCGCGTACGGGTAGAACGGCATCACCACGGTGATCCGCTTCGCGCTCGCCCGCTTGAGCGCGTCCACCATGATCAGCTGCTCCATCACGAATTCGTTGATGGGCGTGGTGTGCGCCTGGATGACGAAGGCGTCGGTACCGCGGACGGACTCCTCGAACCGGACGAACAGCTCGCCGTTGGCGAACGTGTGCGCCGTCTGCGGGGTGATCGTCACGTTGAGGTGCTCGGCGACCTCTTCGGCGAGCTCGCGGTGGGCCCGTCCGGAGAAGAGCATCAAGTTCTTCTTCGGTGTGCCTTGCTTCGGACTCATGCTGGCGACTCCCCGTCGGTTCCTGCTGCTGAATCGGCGTCGAGGGCGGCCTGGGCCGCCTCCGCCGCGGGCGTACCCGGCCGGCGCCGGATCGCCCAGCCTTCGATGTTGCGCTGCGGCGGCGCCGACACCGCGAGTGTGCCCGGCGGGACGTCTTCGCGGATCACGGCACCCGCACCACTGTAAGCGCCATCACCGATGTGCACCGGGGCGACGAAGGTGTTGTCCGCGCCCAACCGGACATACGACCCGATAACGGTCCGGTGCTTGTGCACGCCGTCGTAGTTCACGAACACACTGGAACAGCCGATGTTGCTGTGCTCACCGATCGTGGCGTCACCCACGTAGGTCAGGTGGGGCACCTTCGTCCCGGCCCCGATGTCGGCGGCCTTCGTCTCCACGAACGCACCCAGCTTCGCCTTGACGCCCAGCTTCGTGCCCGGCCGCAGGTAGGTGAACGGGCCGACGTTGACGCCGTCGCCGAGCTCCGAGTCCGACCCGTGCACGCGGACCACCGAGGCGCCCGCGCCGATGGTGACGTCCGTCAGCGTGCTGTCCGGGCCGATCGTGCTGCCTTCGCCGACCGACGTGGTGCCCTTCAGCTGCACGCCCGGCTCGATGACGACGTCACGGGAAAGGGTGACGCCGGCGTCGATCCAGGTCGTGGCCGGGTCGGTGATCGTGACGCCCTCGCGCTGCCAGCGCTGCACGATCCGGCGGTTCAGCTCGGCGCCGAGCACCGACAGCTGCACGCGGTCGTTGACGCCTTCGGTGAGCCACGGGTCGTCGACGACCAGCGCGCCGACGTGGAGCCCGTCGCCGTTCGCGATGCCCAGCACGTCGGTGAGGTAGAGCTCGCCCTGCGCGTTGTCGGTCGAGAGGCGCGAAAGGCCGTCGCGCAGCACCGCCGCGTCGAAGGCGTAGACCCCCGAGTTGATCTCGGTGATCTCGGCCTGCTCCGGGGTGGCGTCCTTGTGCTCGACGATCCCGGTGACCTTGCCCGCGCTGTCGCGCACGATCCGGCCGTACCCGGCCGGGTCGGCGACCACCGAGGTGAGCACGGTGACCGCGTTCTTCGCCTCGGTGTGCTCGTCGAGCAGCGCACCCAGGGTCGCGGTGTCGAGCAGCGGGACGTCGCCGTAGCTGACGAGCACGGTGCCGGTGACGTCGGCGGGCAGGGTCGCGAGCGCGCAGGACACGGCGTGGCCGGTGCCCTTCTGCTCGGCCTGCACCGCGGTGCCGACGGTGCGCCCGAGCGCGTCCCCGACCGCGGCCAGCCGTTCGCCGACCGCTTCGCGGCCGTGCCCGACGACCACCACGAGGTGTTCGGGGTTCAGGCCGGCGGCGGCCCGGACGGCGTGCTCGACCAGGGGCCGCCCGGCGATCGGGTGCAGCACCTTCGGCGTCGAGGAACGCATGCGGGTGCCTTCACCCGCGGCCAGGATCAACGTGCTCAGCGGGCCGGTCAACGGCGCTCCCAACGGTTACCAACAAGCGGCTTCTGTCGGGCACCGATCCTAACTGTGGTCGTCGGCGTCCCACGCGGGGTCGGTGGGTGGGGCCTCGCTGGCCCAAGCCGCGGCCGGGTCCGCGGCCATCGAGTTCGCCGAGGCCACCTGGTTGCCGCCGCCGCGTTTGGCCTGGTACATGGCCGCGTCCGCGCGGGCGAGGACCTGCTCGCCGCGTTCCTGCGGCCGCAGCGAGACCAGCCCGATCGACAGCGTCACGCCGTGCGAAAGGTGGTGCGGCAGGTTGGAGACCGACTTCACCGCGCGGCCGAGTGCCATCTTCGCCGCGGACGCGGGCGTGCCCGGCAGCAGGACGATGAACTCGTCGCCGCCGTAGCGCGCCACCAGGTCGTCGCCGCGCAAGGCGTCCCGGAGCGTGCTCGCGACTACCCGCAGCACGTTGTCGCCTTCGGCGTGCGACTGCTTGTCGTTGACGCCCTTGAAGCCGTCGAGGTCGACCAGCGCGACCGCCAGCGGTTGCGCGTCGGCCGACGACGCGAGCTGTCGCAGCTTCTCGTCCAGCGCCCGCCGGTTCGGCAGGCCGGTGAGCGGGTCCTGCAGCGCCTGCTGGGTGATCGCGCCGTGCTCGGCGGAGAGCCGTTCGTGCTCGCGGCGGGCGTTCAGCGTGGCGATCTGCGACTCGCGCAGGCTCCACATCTCCGACTCCAGGCGGCGCGCGTAGTCGATCAGCGACTCGCTGGCGCCGGAGGCGTAGTCCGGGCTCGTGTCGAGCCGGGCCAGCTCGCGGGCGATGTTCAGCCGCATCGACGGCTGCGAGGTGTCGTCCGAGATCGACTGGCGGGTCTCGCGCAGGACGGTGAGGGCCTCGGTGCGGCGGCCCTCCTTGTCCAGGCAGCGCGCCAGCGCGATCGCGACGATCTCCCGGTCGTGCCCGAACGCGCGCTCGGTGTAGAGGTGCTCCAGCCGTTCGATGTGCTCGGCGCCCGGCTGGTTCAGTGCCGGCGCCGCGGCCAGGACGCCGACCTGGTCGATCGCCGCGACGTTCGCCTTGCGCGGGAACAGCGACTCGGCGAACGGGCCTTCGGCGGCCGCCCCCATCGACGCCGCGGTGCGGAACTTCTCGGCGCTCTCGTCGTACTCGTCGATGCGCTCCAGCCGCAGGCCCCAGCCGAGCAGCATCTTGATCCGGTTGATCAGCTGCAGGGCGATGTCGTGCGGGCTCGCGCTCTCGCGGATCGCGGTGGCGGCCCGGCCGATGACCTCCTCGGCGGCTTCGTAGACGCCGAGCTGGTTGAGCACCAGCCAGCAGTCGATCAGCGTCGAGGAGAGCAGCCGGTTCCAGTTGCGCAGCCCGACCTGCCGGTCCGGGATGGTGGAGTCGTCGAGGATGGCCAGCGCCCGGGCGATCTCGGTGAGCGCGGCGTCCTCCTGCGCGGCGATCACGAGCCGGCGCCCGCGCAGCGCGTGCGCGTCGGCCCGCAGCAGGGCGATGCCGTGGCGGCGGGTGTGCGCGAGCATCTCGTCGAGCCGGGGCTCGGCCTCCGCGGCCAGGCCCTTCGTGGCCAGCCGGGCCAGCGCCGACGAGCGCAGCAGCTGGGCCACGAGGAGGGGCTCGCCGCGCCGCTGGGTCTCGTCGAGCAGCTCGTCCATCATCGCGACGATCTCGAGCTGCTGGGTGTACTCGTGCCGCTGGACCGCGGCGTTCAGCTCCCGCGCGCGCCCGACGATCCAGGCGTCGGACATCTCGGCCAGCGCGGGCCGCCTGGCCGTCACCGGGTCGGTCGCCTCGTCGGTCAGCGCCAACCTCCCGGTGTCGTGGGTTTCCGGTTCCTTCTGCTGCTCCGCCGCCAGGATTCGAACCTGAACTGTCAGAACCAAAATCTGAAGTGCTGCCGATTACACTACGGCGGATCGATCCTGGTCAGGATAGCGACGATCGGGTGTCGTCCGCGCGGGGGATGCGTTACGCGCCCGTCTGCCGGGTACACCGGTTCCGAAGGACCAGTGTGAGTTCGGGCTCTCCCCAGGCGCCCGAACCTCCTGTACCGTAACTTACGGCATCGTAGGTAAGGGCGCCCTTGGTATGAAGGCGTGCCTGTGTAGGAAGAAGTGAAGCGTATGACGGCCACGCTCGACCGTTCTCAGCCCACCGGAGAACCTTCGGCCCCCAAGGGCCCCAAACCAGTTACAGAGGGCACGCGCGGCATGGGCGTGCAGCTGTCGGTCTACTTCGGCGTGATCGCGCCGCTGGTGGCCCTCCTGGTCGCCGTGCCGTTCGCGTGGGGCTGGGGACTGAGCTGGGTCGACGTCGGCATCTTCGTGGTGTTCTACGCGATCAGCGGGCTCGGCATCACGGTGTCGTACCACCGCTACTTCACGCACGGCTCGTTCAAGGCCAAGCAGTGGCTGCGCGTGTTCATGGCCATCGCGGGCAGCATCGCCCTGCAGGGCCCGGTGATCACCTGGGTCGCCGACCACCGCCGCCACCACGCGTTCTCCGACCGCGACGGCGACCCGCACTCCCCGTGGGCGTTCGGCACCTCGCCGTGGGCCATCGCCAAGGGCTTCTGGCACGCGCACATGGGCTGGCTGTTCGAGCGCGACCAGACCAACGCCGAGCGCTTCGCGCCGGACCTGGTGAAGGACCCGGCGATCAAGAAGGTCGACGACCTGTTCTGGCTGTGGGCGCTGGTCAGCCTGGTGCTGCCGGCCATCCTCGGCGGCCTCATCTCGTGGTCGTTCTGGGGCGCCGTGACGGCGTTCTTCTGGGCCGGGCTGGTGCGCATCTGCGTGCTGCACCACGTCACCTGGTCGGTCAACTCGATCTGCCACATGATCGGCGAGCGCCCGTTCAACGCGCGGGACAAGTCGGCGAACTTCTGGCCGCTGGCGATCTTCTCGTTCGGTGAGTCGTGGCACAACCTGCACCACGCCGACCCGACGTCGGCGCGTCACGGCGTCAAGCGCGGCCAGATCGACATCTCCGCGCGGCTGATCTGGATCTTCGAGAAGTTCGGCTGGGTGCACGACGTCCGCTGGCCGACGCCGCAGCGCTTGGCCCGTATCGCCACCGAAAAAGCCTAGTCAACTAGGCTGCCCCGATGGCGGGGAGACGACGTTCGAAGCGCGAGCAGGTCACCGGGGCGCGTCCGGCCGCCCCGGTGACCCGGGTCCGGATGACCGGCACCGAGCGGCGTCAGCAGCTGCTGAACGTGGCCCGGGCCCTGTTCGCCGAGAAGGGTTTCGACGGCACGTCGATCGAAGAGATCGCCCACCGCGCCAACGTCTCGAAGCCCGTGGTGTACGAGCACTTCGGCGGCAAAGAGGGCATCTACGCGGTGGTCGTCGACCGTGAGACGCAGCTGCTGCTCGACCGGATGGTTTCGACCCTGCACGGCGGTCACCCGCGGGTGATGCTGGAGCAGGCGGCGACGGCGCTGCTGTCCTACGTCGAGGACTCCCACGACGGGTTCCGCATCCTGGTCCGCGATTCGCCGGTGGCGAGCTCCACGGGGACGTTTTCGACGGTGCTGAACGACATCGCGAGCCAGGTCGAGCACATCCTGGCCCAGCAGTTCGGATCCCTCGGCTACGACGAGAAGCTGGCCGCGCTGTACGCGCAGGCCCTGGTGGGCATGGTGGCTTTGACCGGCCAGTGGTGGCTGGACGCGCGCAAGCCGAAGCGCGACGAGGTGGTCGCGCACCTGGTCAACCTGGCGTGGAACGGGTTGTCGCACCTGGAGCACAAGCCGAAGCTCCGGCTGGGTTAACGGCTCGACGGCCCTGCGACAGTGGTGCGTATGGGCGAGTTTCCGACGGCCGCGGACGTGCGGCTCATGCAGGGCCTGGCGCAGCGGATCACCGCCACCCGGCCGGACCTGGTGAACAGCGACGCGTCGTTCGGTGAGCTGGCCTGGAACTGGGGCCGGACCCGCGGCGGCGGCGAGCGCCGGCTGTGGTTCTCGGGCGCGGAGCTCGTCGCGTGGGGCTGGGCCGAGCTGCCGCGCCGCGTCCGGCGGAACGACGGTTCGGTCAAGGACATCACCGGCGCTTACCTGGCCTACCAGGTGCACCCGGACCAGTTTGCGCTGGTCGACGAAGTGATCGCCTGGTACGAGGCCACGGCTCCCGGCGTCGGGCGCACCGTGCTGCCGTCGGCGGCCGACTCGCATGCCTTGCGGCGCTGGGCGGCGCACGGCTACGAGCCCGACGCGCCGGACGCTTGGTCGCAGCTCAACGAGCGCGACCTCACCGACGTCGAAGCGCCGTCACTGCCGGCCGGGTTCACGTTCCGCACCGCCTCGGAGGTCTCGCCGGAAGCCGTGGTCCAGGCGCACGTCGACGCCTGGGCACCGACGTCGTACACGGCCTCGTCGTACGAAGGCTTGCGGCAGGCACCGGGCTACCGCGGCGAGCTGCACGTCCTGGTCGAGGCGCCGGACGGGACGATGGCGTGCTCGGCGATCATGTGGCTCGACGAGGTGAACGAGACGGTCGAGTTCGAGCCGGTCGGCACCCACCCGGGCTACCGGCGCCAGGGCCTGGCCCGCGCGATGCTGCTGCACGGGATGCACCTGGCCACCGCGGCGGGCGCCCGGCACGCGACGGTCGCCTGCATGGGCGAGCCGGAACCGGCGCGGGAGTTGTACTACAGCGTGGGGTTCCGGGCGTTTTCGCGGGACGCGCCGCTCATCGCAGCTGCCCGGCCTCACGGAGGTGGTCGAAGATGAGCTGGTCCACCGCGGAAACCCGGCCACGGTCGGCGTAGCCGAGCCACGCGACCTCCTCGATCTCGCTGCTCGCCTTCAGGGTGCCGCGGAATTCGGCCGTGTAGCAGGTCATCCGCACCAGCGTCCCCGCGGCATGGCCATCCGCCTGGGCTTCGAACGTCCCCGCCGCGGCGACCGACTCCGGCGCGATCGCCACGTCGAGTTCCTCGCGGATTTCGCGGACCAGCGTGTCGCGGTCGGTTTCGCCGGGCTCGCGCTTGCCGCCGGGGAGGTAGTAGACCTCCTTGCCGCGCGAGCGCGTGCTGAGGATCCGGCCGTCCAGCAGGTGGATCCAGGCGATCTTGTCGATCATGCCAGTGCCACCAGCGCTTCGTCGGTCGTGACCACCGTGCCCAGGCGCGGGAAGATCTTCGTGATGGCGTTTTCGTGCGAGAGGTCGGAAAGTGCCGTCATCGCGTCGGACACCGCCACCGTGTCGTAGCCGTGGTCCGAGGCCGCGCGCAGGGTCGACTCGACGCCGAACTCCGTGGCGATGCCGCCGAAGACGACCGTGCGGATGCCCGCGCCGCGCAGGAACTCGTCGAGGTCCGTGCCCGCGAAGCCGCCGATCGTGTACTTCGTGACGATCTTGTCGTCGCCGGCCTCGAAGGCCAGTTCGTTGCCCGGCGGGTTGTCCGGTCGCGACACCTTCACGATCACCACCGGCGCTCCGGCCGTGCGGAACGCGTCCCGCAGTCGCAGTGCGTTGGCGAGGACTTCTTCGCCGGTGTACGGGGTGGTGGGCAGCGCCACGATCCGCTCCTGCAGGTCGATCAGCACGAGCGCGGACGTGGCCGGGTCGATCTTGCTCATCCCCCGATCCTAGGTACTAGGGTCGGGTTCATGGCGAACAACCGGGAAATCGTGGTGACGGGCGGCGGCACGGGCATCGGCTACGCCGTGGCGTCGGCCTTCGCCCAGGCCGGCGAGCGCGTCACGATCACCGGGCGCCGGGAGAAGGTGCTCACCGAAGCCGCGACGCTCGCCGGCGCGAGGCCCGTCGTGTTCGACGCCGCCGACCCCGTGGCCGTCGAAGCCGCGCTGGACGAGTTGCCCGGCCGCGTCGACGTCCTCGTCAACAACGCCGGCGGCAACACCGATTTGCTCGACGGCGACGGCGAAGAGGGGCTGGCCGGTTTCGCGGCCGCGTTCGAGCGGAACCTGCGGTCCAATGTGGTCAGTGCCGCGCTGGTGACGCACGCGCTGCGCGACCGGCTCGCCGACGGGGCGCGGATCGTCACCATCGGGTCGATCGCCGCGCACACCGGCGCCGGGTCCTACGGCGCCGCGAAGGCCGCGGTCGAGGGCTGGAACGTGAGCGTGGCCCGGGAGTTCGGCCCGCGCGGGATCACCGCGAACGTCGTCGCGCCGGGGCTGATCGGCGACACCGAGTTCTTCCACGGGCAGCTGAGCGACCAGCGTCGCGACTGGCTGATCGGCAACACGATGAACAAGCGCCCGGGAACACCGGACGACGTCGTCGCGGTGGTGACGTTCTTGGCGAGCCCGGCCGCCGGGCACGTCACCGGGCAGGTGGTCCACGTCAACGGCGGCGCCTACCTCGGTAAATAGGGCGGGCGCATCGGCCATCCGGCCGATGCGCGCGCTCGCCGGGGCTCGGTTGTCCACCGGATGGCCAAAACAGCCCGGCTCATCGGGCGATACCCGCCGTCCACCTCCGCAATAGCTTCGGATTCCTCACGAATCCGGCGGAGGTGTCCTAGTGCTCGAGCGACTCAACAACATCAAGGTGCTCGTGGCGATCGCGGTGGTCATCGTGGTCGGAGGCCTGCTCGTCGCGATCGCCGTCAACAGCGGCTCCGGGAGCGACAGCTGGCGCGCCGGGTGCGGCTCGCCGCCGGCCGATCCCGCGGAAAACCAGGCGAGCCGCGTCGCCGAAGCCCGAAAAGCGCTGCTGGGCACCGGGAACGATCCGCGCCTCGGGATCGAGATCGTCGACCTCGGCGCCTGCGCCGTCGAAACGAGGTGGAAAGCCGACCAGCCGCAGCCCACGGCGTCCGTGGTGAAGCTGCTCATCGCGCTCGACCTGATCGAGCGTTCCGGAGTGCCTTCCGGCAGCGAAGAGACGGCCGTCCGCACCATGCTCGCCGCCAGCGACGATCACGTCGCCAACCGCCTCTGGCAGCAGAACGGCGGCCCGGACATCGTCCGGCGGCAGGTCGCGAAGCTGGGGCTCACGCACACCACGCCCCCGGCCGACGCCGGCCAGTGGGGCTCCACCGGGATGTCACCCACCGACGTCGTCACGGTCTACCGGTACATCACCGCGGGGCTGTCCGAGGAAGGCCGCGAGTTCCTCACCGGAGCGATGGAAAGCGCGCCGCGCAACGCCGCCGACGGGTTCGACCAGCACTTCGGGATCCCGCGCGCGTTCACGGGCGCGACGTGGGCGGTGAAGCAGGGCTGGGGCAGCTCCGAGAACCGGCGGGTGCTCAACACCACCGGCCTGGTCCGGACCGCATCCCGGACCTACGCCGTCGCGGTGATGGCTTCCTGGAAGGAGACCATCGACTGGCCCACCGCGACCACGGCGCTGACCGCCGCCATCGGCGCGCTGAAGGGTTCGCTCAGGGCGGCCAAGGCCTGAACCCGATCGGGAGTGGATGCCGGTCCCCGGGTCGCCAGGTCGGCGATGGCGCCCGGGGACCGGCGCGGTGCTGCCGCGGGAACGCTTTCTTCGGACCACGTCCAACACGCGTCGGGGGTGGCGAAACTTCTGGTACACACCATGTTCCGCGCTCCGTCCCCTCGGCGTAAGTGCCCACGGCACCCGGTGGCCGTGGCTTTTGCATGTTCCGGTCGCATGGTCCGGTTCCCTGTTCCGGCTGCCGGATCAGGCGGGCGTGACCTTCAGCAGCTTGTCGTCCGTCCCGTCCGACGTGGTCACGTACAGCGCGCCGTCCGGGCTGCTGCGGACCGCGCGCAGGCGGCCGAACTTGTCGTCGAACTCCGGGGGCAGCGTGACGTCGAGGACCTTGCCCGCCGGGTCCAGGTGGTACAGCAGCAGCTTCTGGCCCTTGAGCGCCACCACGACCAGTGCGCCGTCGTTCGTGCCCCACTGCACGCCGGTCAGGAAGGCGTCGCCGCTGATCGCCTCGGTGATGCTGCCGGAGGTCCACAGTGGACTAACCGCGTCCGGGAACCGTTTGAGGTCGGTCATCGGCACGCTCTCGTCGTAGCTCGTCCCGGTGCCGCCCTTCGACGGGTCCCAGCCGTAGTTCGCGCCCGGCTTCAGCAGGTTGACCTCGTCGTCGAACGTCGGCCCGTGCTCGGCGGTGATCACCTGACCGCTGCCCGGCCGGATCGCCACGCCCTGGACGTTGCGGTGGCCGTAGGTGTAGATCAGCCGTTCGCGCGGGTCACTCGAAGTGATGAAGGGGTTGTCCGGCAACGCGTTCCCGGTCTTCGCGTCCAGCCGCAGCACCTTGCCGCCGAGGGAGTGGCGGTCCTGCGCGATCGACGCGCGCGCGGTGTCACCGGTGCCCACGAGCAGCGCGCCGTCCGGGGCGAACGTCGGCCGGCAGCCGGAGTGCCGTCCGCTCGGGTTCACCGGCAGCCCGGTGAGCAGGTTCTTCACCTTCGACGCGCTCGCGCCGTCGGCGGCCAGCTTCCACGTGACCAGCCGGATGTCGACGGCCTTGCCGCCTTCCTGGTGGTCCTGGCAGGTGATGAACTCCCGGCTGGTGGCGAAGTCCGGGCTGATGACCAGGCCGAGCAGCCCGCCTTCGCCCTGGACGAGGACGTCGGAGAAGTCGGCGCGCACCTCGGCCGCCTGCCCGTTGCGGACCAGCGCGAGCTTGCCGGGCCGCTGCGGCACCAGGATGCCGCCGTCGGGCAGGAAACCGACGTCCCAGCCGTGCTGCAGCCCGCCGGTCACCGTCTCGACCTTGAACTTCCCGCTCGCGGCGGCCGGCGTGGCCGCGGGCGGGACGCTCTGCACCGGCTCGCTCGCCGCCCCCGAGCAGCCCAGGACCAGCAGGGACACCACACCGATGAGACCCAGCGAACGCCGCATACGCCTCATCCTGCCATCAAGTGGTGAAATCGCCGTTCGCCGCCGAGCGTGTCAAGAAGTCCAGGTCCGCGTCGCCGGGGAGGTAGTGCCCGGTGCCCGGGAGCAGGTCCACCACGGCGCCCGCCGCTTCGAGACGCCGTTTCGTCGTCACGGAGTCGACCATGGCGTCGTCCGCTCCGGCGACGGCGTACACCGGCATGGTCAGCCGTCCCAGCGCCTCGTCGCCGAAGAGGGGGAAAGGACCGGTGCGGTACCGGTAGTTCGCGGCCACCAGCAGCTGCTGCGCCACGACCGGCGACGACTCGGGCTCGCCCACCGCCCCGGCGACGGCTTTCCGCCGTCCCTTCTCGCCGAGCAGTCCCAGCAGTACGGCCTTGACGACGAACCCCTTCTTCATCGGGCCGAGGCCGACGGGGCATCGCAACGCCAGCGCGGCGACCCGCCCGGGCCGCCGGATCGCGAAGTCGAGCGCGACCCAGCCGCCGAACGACGACGCCAGGAAGCCGGCGCGCCCGACGCCGAAGTGGTCCAGCACCGCCTCCAGCCACCGCGCGTACCGGTCACCGTCGAGCGGCGGCCGTGCCTCGGCGCTCAGCCCGGGCTCGCCGATGATGTCGACGGCGTACACCCGGAACCGCTCGGCCAGCGCCGGGATCCGGGCGGCCCACTCCGCGGAGTTGCTGCCGGAGCCGTGCAGCAGCACCAGCGCCGGGGCGTCGGCCGGGCCGGAGACCAGGACGAACGTCTCGCCTTCGGGCGTCGGGACGCGCGTTTCGTCATGGGGGACGGGCCAGGCCCGCAGGGTGTCGAGGTATCGCTCGCGGAGGAGGGCAGAGCCTGCCTGGGACTTGTATATCGTCATGCAAAGTACTCTAAACCTCCGCATCAAGGGGATTAATAGGGAGTGATCAGGAACCTGGGCGCACCAACCCGGACTCGTAGGCGAAGACCACCGCGTGCACCCGGTCGCGCAGCCGCAGCTTGCCGAAGACCCGGCCCACGTGCGTTTTCACGGTCGTCTCGCCGATGTACAGCTTCGCGGCGATCTCCGAGTTCGAAAGCCCGCGCGCGATGAGGCCCAGCACGTCCTTCTCGCGTTCGGTCAGCACCCCGAGCCTCGCGACGTCGACGGGATCGCGCTCGTCGGCGAGGTACCGGTCGAGCAGCCGCCGCGTGACCGACGGCGAGACCATGGAGTCGCCCCGCAGCACGCCCCGGATCGCGACGAGCATCTCTTCCGAAGGCGCGTCTTTCACCAGGAACCCGCTGGCCCCGGCCCGCAACGCGGCGTACGCGTACTCGTCGAGGTCGAAGGTGGTGATGATCAGGACGCGCACGTCCGGCAGTTCGGCGCAGATCCGCGCGGTCGCGGCGACGCCGTCGAGCACCGGCATCCGCACGTCCATCAGCACCAGGTCGGGCCGCAGGTCCCGGGCGAGGGAGACGGCTTCATCGCCGTTGGCGGCTTCGCCGACGACGGTGAGGTCGTCCTGGCTTTCGACGATCATGCGCAGGCCGACGCGGACGAGTTGCTGGTCGTCGCAGAGGAGGATGCGGGTGGTCATGGGGTCACTGCCGGGGTGGCGGGTTTGTGGTGGTCGCCGGGGGCTGGGATGCCCGGTTGGCGCCGCCGATGGGGGTGCATGGCGGGGGTTGCGTGACCGGGCGCAGGCGGCTCCAGGCTGACCCGGCCCGCGGGCCGGGCGGTCGGCGTCGCGCTGACTGGCTTGGACCGGAAGGTCTTCGGTGGCTGAGTGGACGTGCGGATCGGCAGGACGACCTGGTCGAGGTGCGGCGAAGTCCAGCCGCTGCCGGTCGTGGTGGCCGCCCGGGTCCGCGTGCAGGACGGCAAGGCGGCGATCCCCGTGCTGGGCCGCGCGCCGCTGGTCGGCAGCCGTGCGGGCGTTGGCGCTTGGTCGAGCCGCCGTTCTTGGGGCGGCGCGATGTGGACGAGTTGCTGGTCGTCGGAGGGCAGGATGCGGGTGGTCATCGGGTCGCTGCCGGGCTTGGCGATGTCGGGTGGTGGCTGGGATGCGTCGGCGCGGGGGTCTCGTGGGCCCGGGTCTCGCGGCCGGTGTGGGTGCGTTGCGAGGGTGTTGCGATCGAGCGCGGGTGGTTCCGGATCGGACTGGGCCGCGGGCAGTCGCGCGGGCCTTGGCGCCAGGCTGAGCCGCTGTTCTTTGGGCAGCGCGATGCGGACGAGTTGTCGGTCGTCGAGGGGCAGGAGTCGGGTGGTCATCGGGTTGCCGCCAAGCTCGCGGATGCGCGGTGCTCGCCGCCGGGAAGTGGCTGGGATGCGTCGGCGCGGGGGTCTCGTGGGCCCGGGTGTCGCGGCCGGTGTGGGTGCGTGGCGGGGGTGTCGTCGTGGCCGAGCGCCGGCGGTGCCAGACCGACCCGACCCGCGGGCCGGGCGGTTGGCAGCCGCGCTTCCACCAGCGCCGGGCGAGTCCGCGGTTCCCGGGCCAGAGTCGCCGCTCGACCGATCAGAGCCAGGCCAGGCTGCCGTCCCCAGGCGGGCGTCGTGCCGTCGCCCGCCGCGGTGAAGCCGCACGGGCCCCGAGGGATCACCCGGAGGCCGACCCTCGCGAGCGGCACCAGGAGCCGGGTGGTCATGGGCCCACCAGCAGGCTCGCCGACACGCGGTAGCCGCCGTCCGGGAGGGGGCCGGTGTTCAGCTCGCCGTGGTACATCTCGACTCGCTGGCGCATGCCCGCCAGGCCGCGGCCGGACGAGGGGAGTGCCGGGGCCGGTGGTGCGTGGCCGCCCGTGTTCGTCACCTCGATGCGGACCTGCGGGGGCTCGAAGGCGACGCCGACGCGGCCGGTCGCGTCGGCCGGGGCGTGCTTGATCATGTTGGTCAGTGCCTCCTGGACGATCCGGTACGCCTGCAGCGCCGCGCTCGCGGGCAGGGTGCCCGGGTCGCCGGTGACGTCGAGCGTGACGTCCCGGCCGGACTGGTCGACCAGCTCGCGCAGCTCGGCGAGCGTCGGCTGGGGGCTGCGCGCCGCCTGGCCGGCGTGCAGGACTTCGAGGAGGCGCCGCAGCTCGCCCAGCGCGTCCCGGCCCGTGTGGACGATGGTGTCGAGCGTGCGGTCGACGGCTTCGGGGTCACGGTGCCGGGCGAGCTTCGCGCCCTCGGCGTTCAGCACGATCACGCTCATGCTGTGCGCCAGGACATCGTGCAGCTCGCGCGCGATCCGGGTGCGCTCTTCGGCGACCGCCGCGCGGGCCTGGGCGTCGTCGCGCTTCTTCTCTTCGGCCGTGAGCTCCTCCTGCTTGCGGAAGAACTCCCCGAGCGCCCAGGCCGCGATGTGCAGCGGCAGGATGCCGACCAACGACAAGGTCGGGTAGTCGGTTTCCGGCGCGTAGAGGGTGACCCACTGGACGTCGAGCACGACGATCGCGAAGGCGATCGCCGCGGCGAACCACCGTCGGCCCAGCTTCACCAGGTTGAACAGCACCACCGCCATGGCCAGCTCGGTGCGGCCGCGGTCGTAGGCCCAGACGTCGTTGAAGTACACCGCCGCCGCCCCGGCGATGATCAGCACCGCCACCGTGCGCGGGAACCGGCGGCGCAGCAGCAGCGGGAGCAGGAACACCATCGGGAAGGCGCGCAGGGCGTACGAACCGGAGCCGACCCAGTTGGGGGCGAGGAAGATGAACACGGCGTACAGCGGCAGGTCCACCGTCCACCGGTGCCTGCGCATCCACACGACAATTCGTTCCACGCCACCGAACGTAGTGCCGGGGATGGGCTCGGGGCGTCATCCCTTCGGCCCGACCGTGTCCTCCCTTGGGAGGATCAGCCCGGCCGGCGCGGCGGATTCGGGGCCACCCCGGCCGTTCCTAGCGTCGGGATCATGTCGATCACCAGGGAATTCCTCCGCCATCCCGTGCTGACGGGCGCGATCGCGCCGAGTTCGCCGCGGCTGGCCGAAGAGATGACGGCGGGTCTCGGCCTGGAACGCGCGTCGTGCGTCGCCGAGCTCGGGCCGGGCACCGGCGTGTTCACCGAAGCGGTCCTCGCGCTGCTTCGCCCCGAAGCACGCCTGACGGCGATAGAGATCAACCCGCGTTTCGCGGCCGTCCTGACCGAACGCTTCCCCCAAGCCGACGTCGTCACCGGCTCGGCGGAACACCTGGCTCTGCAGGGCGTCGACGTCGTCGTCTCCGGTCTGCCGTGGACGGCCATGACCGCGCCCCGGCAGCAGCGCATCCTCGACGCGGTCACCGCCGCACTCGCCCCGAACGGCCGGTTCACGACGTTCGCCTACGCCCACACGGCGTGGACCCCACCTGCGCGCCGCTTCGCCGCGTCGCTGCGAAGCCGGTTCGCGGTCGTGGAGCGCACGCAGGTCGTCTGGGGCAACCTGCCGCCCGCGTTCGTCTACCGCGCGGCGCTGCCGGTGGCGGTCGGGAGGGAACGGCGTGGACAGCCTGCTGCAGCCCCTGCTTGACGCACCCCCGGCGGTCGTCTACCTCGTCTGCGCCCTGGTCATCACGGCGGAAACCGCGCTGCTGCCGGGAATCGTGCTGCCGACGTTGTCGACGCTGCTGCTGATGGGGTTCCTCGCCGAGCGGGGCACGCTCCACCTCGGACTCGCTTGGGCGGTCGCCGTCGCCGCGGCCGTCCTCGGCGACCAGCTCGCCTACCTCGAGGGGCGCCGCTGGGGACCGCGCCTGGCCCACCGCGTCGGCCGGGATCGCTGGGGGCGCGCGGAAACGGCGCTCGCGCGCTACGGCGTCCCGGCGGTGATCGCGGGCCGCTGCCTGGCCGGCGTCCGGACCCTGGTGCCGCGCGTCGCGGGCTCGGCGGCGATGCCGTACCGCCGGTTCGCGGCGGGCAGCGTGGCGGCGGCGGTGCTGTGGGCGAGCGCGGAACTGCTGGTGGGTCACACGACGGGGCTGGTGCTGTGAAGCCGTTCGGCGGTCTCGGCGTCCGCGGGCAGGAACGTCTCCAGCTTCAGTTCCGACACCGTCACGTCCGCCGCTGTCGCGAACGTGGTGATCGCGGTGATGAGCCGCAGCTCGCCGGCCGAGGTGGCCAGCCGGACCGGCACCGCGAACCCGAGGTGCTCCGGGCCGGGCGCGGACGGCGGCGGCAGGTACCCCTCCAGCTCCGCGAGCTGGGCGGCCAGCCGGTCGTCCGGAGTGCGGGCCAGGTCGTTGCGCAGGCGTTCGAGGATGTGCCGCGCCCAGTCGTCGAGGTTGCGCACGCGCGGCGCCATCCCCTCCGGGTGCAGCGCCAGCCGCAGCGTGTCGACCGGTTCGCGCAGCAGCTCCGGCGCGACACCCTCGGTGAGCAGCCGGAATTCGTCGTTCGCCGCGACCAGCACGCCGTAGCGGTCGACGACGATCGCCGGGTAGGGCCGGTGGCCGTCGAGCAGCCGCCGCAGCCCGTCGAGCACCGGCTTGATCGCCGGGTCGTCGAGCCGCGTCTCGGGGTACGACGGGGCGAAACCGGCGGCGAAGAGCAGGCCGTTGCGCTCGCGCAGGGGCAGTTCCAGAGACTCGGCGACGCGCAGCACCATGCCGCGGCCGGGGAGCGAGCGCCCGCTCTCCATGAAGCTCACGTGCCGCTGCGTCGTCCCGGCCCGCAACGCCAGGTCGAGCTGGCTGAGGTGCCGCCGCGTGCGCCAGTCCTTCAGCGCGGTTCCGAAGTTCACGGTCCCATCCTCCTCGCCCGCGCCATTCCCCGCGGGGAATTGAGGGCATTCCCCGCCTCGGCCAGGCTCGCCGCATGACGAACTACGGCCTGGTCATCCCGACCTACCAGCCCATCCTCGACGCCGGGCGGACCGCGCCCGAGCTGGTCGCCACCGCCGTCTCCGCGGAAGAGCTCGGCCTCGACTCGGTCTGGGTGGGCGACACCCTCGCGCGGGCGCCGCTGGACGCTCTCGCCGTCCTGGCCGCCTTCGCCGCCCGGACTTCGCGCGTGACGCTGGGGACGTCCGCCCTGCTCCCGGCCCTGCGTAACCCGATTCTGACGGCGAACCAGCTGCTCAGCATCGATTTGCTCAGCGAAGGACGGCTCACGGTGGCCGTCGGCGCCGGGTTCGCCGGGCGCAGCGAGCCGGAGTTCGCGTTCGCCGGCGTGCCGTGGGAGCGCCGCCGGGCCCGGCTGGACGACATCGTGGCGCTCTGGCGGGCCATCTGGCGTGGCGAGTCCTCGTTCCACGGTTCGGTGCTGCACCACGACTCGCTGCCGGTGTTCCCGGCCCCGGCTCGCCCGGGCGGGCCGCCGGTGTGGCTGGCGGCGTACACGCCGGGGGCGCTGGAGCGCGTCGGCCGGCTGTACGACGGCTGGCTGCCGTACCCGCCGGATCCTGCGGACTACGGCACCGGGCTGGCCCGGATCCGTGCGGTCGCCTCCCGCCCGGTGACGCCCGCGCTGTTCGCGACGGTCCTGGTGGAGGACGACGCCGACCGCGGGCAGGCGTTGCTGGAGGAGTACTGCGAGCGCAACTACGGGCGCCCGGCGGCGTTCGTCCAGGGGATTCAGATGCAGGTGTGTGGCAGTGCCGCGGAAGTGGCGGAGCAGCTGCGGAAGTACGAAGGGGTGGAGCACTTCCTGCTGCGGATCGCGAGCACGGACCCGAAGGTGTTCGACGAGCAGCTGCCGCGGGTGGCGGAGGTGGTGGACCTGCTGCGCTCTTGACCTGGGTCACTCGGCGATTCGGCCGAGGAATTGTTCACCCGGCTGGTGGATCTCCACGAGAAGAACGAACTCGCCGTCGCCCTCCCCGGTGGCCCGGCGGAGCTGCAGCGCCGGTACCGCCATGACCATCCGTCCCGGCCTGCGCGTGGTCGAGCCGTGAACCTGCTGCGCGACCAGCCGTGACCGGAAACCTGTCGGGGGTGGCACGTAGGCTGGGACCGTGACCGACGCTCCACTGTCCGGACTCCTCACCGCCATCCTTCCCGACCCGGCCCTGCGCGGCGTGGTCGAGCGCGCCGGCGCGCCGCTGCTCGAGCTGCAAGGCCCGATCGCCGCCCGGCAGCTCGTCGCCGCCGCGGTCGCCGCCGATGATGGTGCCGGCAAGCCCGTGCTCGCCGTCACCGCCACCGGCCGTGAGGCCGATGAGCTGACCGCTTCGCTCAAAGCGCTCATCGGCGAGGGCCGGGTCGCCGACTTCCCGAGCTGGGAGACCCTTCCGCACGAGCGGCTCTCCCCGCGCGCGGACACCGTCGGCCGCCGGCTCGAGGTGCTGCACCGGCTGAAGACGGGCGATGACGACCTGCGTGTCGTCGTCGCCACCGTGCGCAGCCTGATCCAGCCCATGGCGCCCGGGCTCGGGTCGCTCGCCCCGGTCGACCTCGTCGTCGGCGAGGAACAGAGTTTCGAGGGCCTCCTCGAACGGCTGGTCGAGCTGGCGTACACCCGCGTCGACATGGTCGAGAAGCGCGGCGAGTTCGCCGTCCGCGGTGGCATCCTCGACCTGTTCGGGCCCACCGCGCAGCACCCCGTCCGGGTGGAGTTCTGGGGCGACGAGGTCAGCGAGATCCGGGCGTTCGCCGTCTCGGACCAGCGGTCGCTGCCCGGCGAGATCCCGCGGGTCACCGCGCCGCCGTGCCGTGAGCTGCTGCTCACGGGGCCGGTCAAGGAGAAGGCCGCGGAGCTGGCGAAGAGGTACGAGGCCGACGCGCACCTGGCCGAGATGCTCACCAAGCTCGCCGACGGCATCCCGGTCGAGGGCATGGAGGCGCTCATCCCGGTCCTCTGCGAAGGCGAGCTCGAGCTGCTCACCGACGCGATGCCGGTGGGCACCCACGTGCTGCTCACCGACCCGGAGAAGATCCGCGCCCGCGCCGCCGACCTGGTCCGCACCGGCCAGGAGTTCCTCGAAGCGTCCTGGACGACGGCCGCGGCGGGCGGCCAGGCGCCGATCGACCTCGGCGCGTCGGCCTACCGCGGGCTCGACGAGATCGCGTCCCACGCGCAGGACACCAAGCGCGCCTGGTGGACCATCACCCAGCTGACCAGCGAAGACCCGGACGTCTACCGCGTCTCGGTCGAGGCCGCGCCCGCGTACCGCGGCGAGATCGAGCGCGCGACGGCGGACCTGCGTGCCCACACGGCTTCGGGCGGCACGGCGGTGCTCGTCGTCGCCGGCCAGGGCACCGCGGCGCGCGCGGTGGAGCAGCTCACGAGCGCCGACGTCCCGGCGACCCAGGCCGGCGACGGCCTGCGGCGCGCCCCGGCTCCGGGCATGGTCACGGTCACCTGCGGTGGCCTCACCGACGGGTTCGTCTCGCCGGAGCGCGCCCTGGTCGTGCTCAGCGAGGCGGACCTCACCGGCCGCGGCGCGGGCGCCGGAACGTCCACAAAGGACCTGAACACCAAGATGCCGTCCCGGCGGCGCAACGCGGTCGACCCGCTCGCGCTCAAGGCCGGCGACTACGTCGTGCACGAGCAGCACGGCATCGGCCGGTTCGTCGAAATGGTCCAGCGGACGGTCGCGGGCGCCACCCGCGAGTACCTCCTGCTGGAGTACGCGTCGTCGAAGCGCGGCCACCCGGGTGACAGGCTGTTCGTGCCGACCGACCAGCTCGACGAGGTCTCCCGCTACGTCGGCGGCGAGCTGCCCACGCTCAACAAGCTCGGCGGCTCCGACTGGAAGAACACCAAGGCCAGGGCCAAGAAGGCGGTCAAGGAGATCGCCGCGGAGCTCGTTCAGCTGTACGCGGCGCGCCAGTCCGCGCCCGGGCACGCGTTCGGCCCGGACACGCCGTGGCAGCACGAGCTGGAAGACGCCTTCCCGTTCACCGAGACCAACGATCAGCTCGCCGCCATCGACGAGGTCAAGGCCGACATGGAACGCGGCGTCCCGATGGACCGCGTCATCTGCGGCGACGTCGGCTACGGCAAGACGGAGATCGCCGTCCGCGCGGCGTTCAAGGCGGTGCAGGACGGCAAGCAGGTCGCGGTCCTCGTCCCGACGACGCTGCTCGCCCAGCAGCACCTGAACACGTTCACCGAGCGCATGCGCTCGTTCCCGGTGAAGATCCGCGGCCTGTCGCGGTTCTCCGCCAAGAGCGAGACCGACGCGACCCTGGAGCAGCTGGCCAGCGGCGAGATCGACATCGTCATCGGCACGCACCGCCTGCTGCAGACCGGCGTCCGCTGGAAGGACCTGGGCCTGATCATCGTCGACGAGGAGCAGCGGTTCGGCGTCGAGCACAAGGAACACATCAAGGCGCTGCGCACGCACGTCGACGTGCTCACCATGTCGGCGACACCGATCCCGCGCACGCTGGAGATGTCGCTGGCCGGCATCCGCGAGATGTCGACGATCCTCACCCCGCCCGAGGACCGCCACCCGATCCTGACGTACGTCGGCTCGTACGACGACAAGCAGGTCGGCGCGGCGATCCGGCGCGAACTCCTGCGCGACGGCCAGGTCTTCTACGTCCACAACCGCGTCTCCTCCATCGAGAAGGCCGCGCGGCGGATCCGCGAGCTGGTGCCGGAGGCGCGGGTCGTCACCGCGCACGGGCAGATGAACGAGGACAAGCTCGAGAAGATCATCCAGGGCTTCTGGGAAAACGAGTACGACGTCCTGGTGTGCACCACGATCGTCGAGACGGGCCTGGACATCTCGAACGCCAACACGCTGCTGGTCGAGCGTGGTGACCTGCTGGGCCTGGCGCAGCTGCACCAGCTGCGGGGCCGCGTCGGGCGTGGGCGCGAGCGCGGGTACGCGTACTTCCTGTACCCGCCGGAGGTGCCGTTGACGGAGACGGCCCACGACCGGCTCGCGACGATCGCCCAGAACACCGAGCTGGGCGCGGGCATGGCGGTCGCGATGAAGGACCTCGAGATCCGCGGCGCGGGCAACATCCTCGGCGCGGAGCAGTCGGGGCACATCGCCGGTGTCGGCTTCGATCTGTATGTGCGGTTGGTCGGCGAAGCGGTGGACGCGTTCAGGCGGCACGCGGGCGCGGAGCCGGCGGAGGAAGAGGAGATGGCCGACGTCCGCGTCGACCTCCCGATCGACGCCCACATCCCGCACGACTACGTGCCAGGGGAAAGGTTGCGCCTGGAGGCGTACCGCAAGATCGCGGCGGCCCCGGACACCGAGGGCCTCGACGCGGTCCGCGAAGAGCTCATCGACCGGTACGGCCAGCCGCCGGCCCCGGTCAACCGGCTGCTGTCGGTGGCTCGCTTCCGGCACACCTGTCGTGAAGCGGGCGTGACGGAGGTGGCGGTCCAGGGCAACACGATCCGGTTCGCGCCGCTGCCGTTGCTGGACTCGCAGATGGTGCGCCTGAAGCGGCTGTACCCGAAGGCGACGTTCAAGGCGGTGACGAACACGGTATCGGTGCCGAAGCCGACGGAGGGTCCGGCCGGTGGGCGGATCGGTGCGCCGACACTGCGGGACGAACAGCTGCTGGAGTGGTGCACGAAGCTGCTGGTCCAGCTGACGAAGAAGCCCGCGGCTGTTTAGGGGCGGGGTTTAGCGGCGGTGTAAAGGCGGGTGGACACCCGGCGCCACATCGGGGGACTTTCCGTTGTGGCGCCCGGGTTTCCGGTTGCGGTGGTTTTAGGTTCGCCCCATGGCGGAATATCGCGAGCCGAACATCCGGGCCCGGCAGCTGGGCGAACGGCTCCTCGAACGCATGGCGGAGAAGGGCTGGGGAGTCCGGGAAATGTCCCGGCGCCTGGAGATGAGCGCGCAGTGGGTCTCGGCGGTGACCCGCGGCCGCGCCCGGCCGAGTCCGGTGCACCTGGCCCGGTTCCTCACGACGCTCGGGTTCCGGGGTGAGGAATACCGCGAGCTGATGGCCATGGGCGACGAAATGCGCAAGCCGGGGCTGCTCGAAAACCCGCTTCAGCTGCGCACGTTGATCTGGCACGAAAAGCGGGCCACCGCCATGGCGCAGTTCCACGGCTGCTCGGTGCCCGGATTGCTGCAAACTGCTGACTACGCCCGCAGCTTGATCGCGGAGATCGGCAAGGCGACCGATCCGGACTACATCGATGAGCTGGTGTTCGCCCGCATGGCCCGCCAGGTGATCCTGGAAAAGAAACCAACCGTCGCCTTCGACTTCTACCTGCACGAATTCGTACTCCGGCTGCCCATCGGGCGCGGAGCGCCCGATGTCATGCGGGACCAGCTTCGCCAGCTCGGCCGGCTCGCCGATCGCGGCAACATCTCGATCCGGATCGTTCCCGCCCGATGCGGTGGTCATCCCGCGCTGGCCGGGCACTTCCAGTTGATCGAATCAGCGGATTTCAGTCCGGTCATCTACATCGACAGTGAGGTGTCCGCACTGTTCCTTGAGGAGCCCGCAGAGGTGGCGGCCTACCGTCGAGTGCTCAAAGGGCTCGATCGGGTCGCCCTCGATCGGGCACAATCGGGGGAGTTCATCGCCGACCTGGCGGAGAACCTCTACCCATCAGGAGTGCGGCGGGATGATGGTCATCTGGCGTAAGAGCAGCTACAGCACCGAAGGGGGCGAATGTGTCGAGGTGGCAACCGGCCCCGAAGTCCTGATCCGGGACACCAAGGATCGTGAAGGCGGCATCCTCACCGCCTCCACCCCCGCCTGGCGTGAACTGCTCAGCCGACTCCGCTAACCAACCTCGCTAACCCACGTCGCTGAACATCGGCGGCAGAGCCTCCGCCAGCCCCATCCGCACCGACTCCACGGGCACCGGGACCGCCCCGGCGCCCGCCATCGGCAGCGGCCGGGGGTGCCGTGGCATCCGCGACCCCGCGCCTCCGCCCCTGCCCGGGTACACCAGCAGCCCCCGCGCCGGGTCCGGGACCGCGTCCAGCGCCGCCGTCACCGCCGGCAGCGACCTGAACGCGTCTCGCCTCTCCTCCGTCAAAAACTCGATCTCCAGTACCACTCCCCAGCGGTGCTCGTGCCAAACCCACTGCTCAGCGCCGTTCGTCAGCGCCGCTTCGGTGAGAGCGTCCCCTTGAGCCAGGCGCCACAGCGAAGCCGAATGCTCCCCGTCGAACACTTCGATGGTCAGCCAATGGTCCATAAGTCGACATTACCGCCGACGCGTCCTCATGGGTGTTGCGTTTCGGGGGCGATGGTGTGAGAGGGTATGGCCTGTGATGCGGATCATGGGGCGCCCTCGCGCGCTGGTCGCGGTCGTTGCCGGTGCATTTCTGCTCGCCGGGTGCGGCTCGGGCCCCAGCCAGGTCGGCAGTGCCGTGATCGTCGGTGATCGGTCGGTTTCCCTCGACCGGGTCCAGTCGATGATCGACCAGGCCGTCCGCGAACACCCGTACGCGCAGAAGCTCGCCAGTGAGCACAAGCTCGACCTGCTGGGCCGCGAGATCGTCCGGCAGACCGTGCTGCACGAACTGACCCTGCGCGCCACCAAGCAGGAAAACCTCGTCGCCGACCAGGCGAAGGTCGCCGGGCTGGCCGCGCAGGTGACCGCCGCCCCGGTCACCGACACCGGGCAGGGCGACCCGGTCGCCGTCACGCAGATCGTCTCGAAGCTGCGCGACCGGAACGAGGTCGCGAGCGACGTCCTCCTCGAGCAGGAGCTCGCCCGGAAGGTGCTGCCGAAGCTGTCGGTCGGCGCGGACTACGTCGGCATCAGCGCGACCGGCGACAACGACCAGGCCGCCCGCACCCGCGCCTTCGGCCTCGCGAAGGAGTTCGCCGACGACCCCGCCAAGGTCCAGGGGGTCGTCCAGCAGGCGCAGCAGGAAGGCCAGCAGGCCCAGCAGACCGGCGCGCCCGGCCCGGGCGGGTACTCCGCCGGCCAGACCGCCGAGCTCTTCGGCGCCGCGCAGTACCCCGGCCTCGCGCAGACCGCGCTCTTCGGCTCCGAAAAGAACAGCGTCGTCGTCTTCCAGGCGCAGAAGCCGCAGAGCGCGGACTGGTTCATCTTCGTCATCCGCGCCCGCGGCACCGACAAGGCCGTGCCGGCCGACCAGGAAGCGCAGAAGCCGACGGACGCCCAGCTGACCGCGATCGGCACCCGGCTGCTGCAGCCGTACCTCGGCCAGAGCGGCCTGCGCGTCAACCCGCGGTACGGCGTGTGGGATGTTGTGGGCATGAACCTCGTGCCCAACTCCGGCGCCACCCAGGGCGTCGTGCTGCCCATTCGCGGTGCCGCGACCACGCAGCAGTGAGCACGGGTGTCGTCGTCATCGTCCGCGGGACGACGCTGCCCGGCGCGGCGCTCAAGATCCTGCGTGACGCGGACGCCGTCTACGCCGCCACGGACGTCGATCCGGCCGCGTTCGGCGTCCCGGCCGTCATCGAGGCGCCTTCCCTGGTCGACGTCGTGCTGCTCGCCGGGTCCCGGGACGAGCCGGCGGCCGCGCTGCTGATCGCGACCGGCGCGGAGGTCATCGAGACGCCGGTGCCGCCGCTGGTCGAGGCCGCCGAGGTGATGGACCGGCTCCGCTCGCCGGGCGGCTGCCCGTGGGACGCGGTGCAGACGCACGATTCGCTGCGGCAGTACCTGGTCGAGGAGACCTACGAGCTGCTCGACGCCATCGAAGAAGGCGACCGCGAGGCACTGCGCGAAGAGCTCGGTGACGTCCTGCTGCAGGTGCTCTTCCACGCGCGGGTCGCGGCCGAGGACGCCGAAGACCCGTTCGGCATCGACGACGTCGCCGCGGCGCTCGTCGCGAAGCTCGTCGGCCGGCACCCGCACGTCTTCGCCGGCGCCGACCAGGTGCACACCGTCGAGCACCAGAACCTCAAGTGGGAAGAGCTGAAGCAGCGCGAGAAGCAACGTCAGTCCATTGTGGACGGTGTCGCGCTCGGCCAGCCCGCCGTCGCGCTGGCGGGCAAGCTGGGGCAGCGCTCCGGGCGTGCGGGCATCCCGCTCGACCTCTTCCCCGAAGGGACCGCGGCGGCCGCCCAGCTGTTCCGCATCGCGGCCACCGCGCGCCGGGCGGGTGTCGACGCCGAGGGCGAACTGAGGGCGGTGGCCAAGCAGTTCGCGAAGGACATCCAGGCCGCCGAGCAGGCCGCCCGCGACGCCGGGCTGGAGCCGACGACCCTGGAGGCCGACGGCTGGCGGAAGTTCTGGCCCCCGCGCCCAGTGTGACCACCCAGTGTGACGCAGCACACGTCCGGGTGAGAACCGTTCCCGAGCATCCGGCGTCTTGCCTGGTGTGAAGCACAAGCCACTGGAGGACGCCGACGAGGACCACCTCGTCCGGCGCACCGCCCAGGGCGATCGCGCGGCGTTCGAGGAGCTCTACCGCCGTACGGCGCCCTGGCTCGCCGTGCGCCTGCGCCGCCGCTGCGCGGACGAGCAGCTCGTCGCGGAGGTCATGCAGGAGACGTTCCTGGCCGTCTGGCGGGCGGCGGCGTCGTTCGCGGGCGCCACCACCGGCGGGAGCGCCGTCGGCTGGGTCTGGACGATCGCCGCGCGCCGGCTGGTCGACGCGTTCCGGCGCCGGGCGCACCACGCGCAGCCGCCGCCCGCGGTGGCCCTCGACGTCGCGCCGGTGGTGGCGGCCGAAGACGAGGCGCTGGCGGGGACGATCGGCGACGAGGTCGGTGCCGCGCTGCGCGACCTCGCGCCGGAGCTGCGGGCGGTGCTGCAGGCGATGGTGCTCGACGGGCTGACCGTCCGGGAGACCGCCGTCCTGCTGGGGTTGCCGGAGGGGACCGTCAAGACCCGGGCGCGCCGGGCCCGGATCGCATTGCGGGAGGCACTGTCATGAACCACGCGCCGGAGCGGCTCATCGTCGCGTACGCGATGGGCGACGACCTCCCGGGTGACCAGCTGTGGGGTCTCGAGGCCCACCTCGAGGCGTGCCGCGAATGCCGGGCGCGGCTCGCGCGCGCCGCACCGGTCCAGCCGGTCGTGGACCTGGTCTGGGAGCGGCTTTCGGCCGAGGTCCGGCAGCCGGTTCCCCGGCCGCGACGCCGGCGCCGGTGGCTCGGCACCTGGGTCACGCCGGCGATGGCGCCGTGGCTGGCGATGATCGTGGCCGTCACGCTGGCCGCGCTCCTGCTCGACAGCGTGTGGCACGCGGTGCTCGACGTGCCGGCGGTGCAGCTCTTCGCCCCGGTGCTGCCGGTACTCGGGGTCGCCGTGTCGTGGGCACGGGGCCTCGATCCGGCCTACGAGGTCGTCACCGCGACCCCGCGGGCGGGGCTGTACCTGATTGCCCGGCGGACGGTGGCGGTGCTCGCCGTCGTCCTGCCGGTCCTGGGGGTCGCCGGGTGGCTGACCGGCACCCAGCCGGCGCTCTGGCTGTTGCCGAGCCTGGCCTTCACCACCGGCACGCTCGCGCTCGGCGGGCTGATCGGCGTCAGCCGGGCGGCGTACGCGCTGGTCGCGGTGTGGGTGGTGATCGTCGTCCTGCCGGCGTTCGTCCAGCGGGGGCAGGCGTTTTCGCTCGGCACCGGCGCGCTGCCGGTGTGGGCGGGGGTCTTCGTGCTGACCACGGTGGTCGTCGCCCTGCGCGGGCCGGCGTTCGCCCGGCTCGCCGCACGTCACTAGGACATCTGGTCTTCAGTCTTCAGGTCTTCAGGGAGGAAGCGCATGCGGGCAGTAGGGGCCGCCGAGGTCGCACCGGCGACGTACGCCTGGGAAATCCAGGCGCAGGGGCTGCGGGTGCGGGTGGGGCGGCGCACGATGGCCGTGGACGGGCTGGACCTGTCCCTCGGCAAGGGGGTGCACGGGCTGCTCGGCCCGAACGGCGCCGGCAAGACGACGCTGATCCGGGCCTTGGCGACGGTGCTCCGGCCGGCGTCGGGCAGCTTGTCGCTGCTCGGCACCCCAGCCGGCGGGAGCTCGGGCCAGCGGGAGCTGCGCCGCCGGATCGGGTACCTGCCGCAGAACTTCGGCTACTACAAGCGATTCACGGTCCGCGAGTTCGTCGAATACCTGGCGTGGCTGAAGGAGATGTCCAAAGAGGACATCCCGGGGGCCGTCCAGCGGGCGGTGGAGCGCGTCGGCCTGGCCGACCGCGCGGACGATCGCATGAAGACGCTCTCGGGCGGGATGGTGCGCCGGGTCGGCATCGCCCAGGCGATCGTCAACGACCCGGAGATCCTGCTCCTCGACGAACCGACGGCCGGCCTCGACCCGGCGCAGCGGGTCCGGTTCCGCGAGCTGGTCCAGGAACTGGGCCGCGACTCGTGCGTGCTGATCTCGACGCATCTGGTGGAGGACGTGGCCACGGCGTGCACGGACGTGGTGCTGTTCGCCGGGGGAAAGCTGGTGTTCCAGGGAACGCCGGACGGGCTGGCTGCCGCGGGCACCCTCGAGCACGTCGGGGACAGCCCGATCGAACGCGGTTATTCGGCGCTGCTGAACCACGAGCCGGGTCAGGGGGCGTGGTGATCTTCCGCATCGAACTCCGGCGCTCCATCGCGCCCTGGGCCGGCCTCGCGCTCGTCGTCCTCGCGCTCGCGTTCCTCTTCCTGCTCTCGGGGCCGTGGTGGAAGACCCCCGCCTCGTGGTCGGCGAACACCACCACGACCGCGCTCTGGGTCCGTTTCCTGCTGGAGTTTCTCTGGCCCTTCGTGGTCGGTGCCGGCGCCATCCAGGGCATGCGCGACAGCCGCTCCGGCATGACCGAACTGCTGGCCACCACCCCGCGGCCCGCGTGGCAACGAGCGATCCGGCTCGCCGGGGCCGTGGCCGTGCTGACCGCGCTGGCCTACCTGATCGTGTTCGGTGTGGGTGTCGCCGAAGTCCTGGCCCACGACGGGTTCGTCTCGGCCGTCTTCGTCCCCGTCCTGGGCGTCGGGGTGCTCGGCGTGGTCGCCGGTGGCTGGCTGGGGCTGGCCGCCGGGCGGCTGCTGCCGCACCCGCTGACCGCGCCCGGGATCGCCGTGCTCGCCTTCGTCGGGACGACGCTTTGCTGGATGTCGCTCGAACGGGGCCTGGATGCCGTCCTGCCACGCCGGGCCGGTGCGCTGGCGCCGGCGCTGGCCGAGCCGCGCGGGTCGATGGTGACGACCGCCGCGTCGCTCGACGCCGGGCAGGCCGCGTGGTTCCTCGGCCTCGCCGTCACCGGGTTCCTGCTGCTGTCGGTGCGGTCGGTGCGAGCGCGGCTGCTGAGCCTGCTGCCGCTCGTCGCCGGGGCCACCATCGCGCTGCCGCTGTTCCCGGCGGAGGCCCTCACCGCCGACAGCGTCGCCGCCCGGAAGGTCTGCGATGGCCCGATCTGCGTGGCGGACCTGCACCGGGATCGGCTGGCCGCGCTGGCCGGCCCCGGGCGTGAAGCGCTCGCGATGCTGGCGAAGCTGCCCGGAGCGCCGACGCGGGTCGAGGAGCAGGTCGCGCCCACCTCCCCGCTCGAACGGACCCAGCGCGACCCCGGCGTCGTCCTGCTCGACTTCCAGCGCAACGACGCACTGCTGACGGCGGACGCGAGCGACCTGCGGCTGGCGGTGCTCTCCGGGGTCGGCGTGCCGTCCTGCGAGCGGCCGAGTGCGCCCAGCCTGTCGGACACGGGCGCGCGGATGATCGCGGCGGCGTACTTCACCGGGGAGCTGAAACCGCTGCCCGAGCTCTTCCGGAACTGGTTCAAGAGGCAGTCCGGCCCGATCGAGCAGGCCTGGCAGCAGTTCCGGGTCCTGCCCGCGGACGTCCGGTTCGCGCGGATCGTCGCGCTGCGCCAGGCGTTGCTGACGTGCCAGGGCGATCCGATGGACACGCTGGTGCCGGGAGCCCTCCGATGAGGTGGGCGACGCTGTACGCCCGTTCGCGGCAGCTGCCGGTGGCCTTCGCGGCTCTGCTGGTGGCGACCTCGGGGGTGTGGTTCCTGGGCCGGGACTCGTGGAACGCGGTCCTCGTCGCGCTGACGCTGACCACGGCGGTCGCGGTGGCGGCGATCGGGCTCAGCGGCCAGGACCCCGACCTCGACCGGACCGCGGCGCTGCCGTGGCCGATCCGGCGGTTCGCCCACCTGGCGCTGATCGCGATCGTGGCCGGCGCGGTGGTGCTGGGGGTGCAGGAGCTGGGCCCGTCGGCGGTCGACGCGTCGATCATCGTCCGTGACGCGGCCGGGCTGGCGGGCTTGGCCGGCCTGGCGGCCACGATGGCGGGCGGCCAGTTCGGCTGGACGCTTCCGCTGGCCTGGTCCGCGGTCAGCGCGTTGGTGCCCCGGGACTCTTCGACGCTGAGCCGGGTCTTGACCTGGGCCCTGCAACCCGCGGGAACCCCGGCGGCCACCTGGACGGCGGTGATCCTGGCGGCCACGGGAGCGGCCGCGTACACCACCTGGGGCGGCCGCCGGTAGCTGTGGCGCCCCAGGTGGCGTTCGGGCCGGGCGGCGATCACACGTTGCGGATGTTCGTCTCCAGCTCCAGGGGTTCCCGGTCCCAGTCCTCGACGCCGAAGGCGAGGATGCGTTCCGGGTGGATCCGGATCACCGCGTCGTCGAAGTGGTTGTCCGGCAGGTTCACGCCCACCAGGGCCTCCGCGCGGCCGCGGATCTCCAGGCACCGCACCCGCCACGGGTTCGTCGACGGGAGGTCGTCGACGACGAACGCCACGCGGTCGTGCGTCGCGATGTTGCGGAACTTCTTGCTGGTGCGCAGGTTGTGCCCGGTGACGTCGATGGTCTTCTCGTCCGGGTTGTAGCGGAAGCCGACCGGGTTGGCCTGGAGGGTTCCGTCGGGCTGCTGGGTCGCCAGCCGGCCCAGTGGCTGGGCGGCGAGGTAGGCGAGTTCTGCTTCGGTGAACATGCGCGAAGCGTGCAACTTCAAGTTCCCTTGAAGTCAAGCTCCGAGCACCAGCGAAGCGAACCGCGCGCCGATCCGGCGGTGGGCCGCCGGGGACGGGTGGAGGTCGTCCGGCAACGGTAGCTCCGCGAAGTCCTCCGGGCCGTACAGCGCCAGGCCGTCCAGGTAGGTCAAGTGCGGGTCCTCGGCCTGCCGCTGCGCCACGATCCGGGCCAGCTCGTCGCGGATGACCTCCAGGGTCAGCTTGCCCGCCGCGCGCTCGGCCGGGTCGCCGGTCGCCCGGAACCGGACTTCGCCGGCGGCCAGTGCCTCGTGGTCGAAGTCGCCCGGTCCGGGTGTCTGCTCGTGGATCGGGCAGTACAGCGGCGAGACGACCACGAGCGGGGTGTCCGGGTGGCCGTCGCGGATCGTGTCGAGGAAGCCGTGCACCGCGGGCCCGAACGCGCGCAGGCGCATCAGGTCCGCGTTGACCACGTTGATCCCCAGCTTGACGCTGATCAGGTCGGCGGGCGTGTCGCGCAGCGCTCGCGCGGTGAACGGGTCGAGCAGCGCGTTGCCGCTGAAGCCGAGGTTGACCAGCTCGACGCCGGCCGCGGTCGAGGCGAGCGCGGGCCACGTCGTCGCGGGGCTCGCCGCGTTCGAACCGTGGCTGATCGAGCTGCCGTGGTGCAGCCACACCCGGCCGGGAGGCACGGGCTCGACCGGCGCGTCGGTGCGCAGGGCGATCAGCTCGGTGAGCTCGTTGTGCGGCAGCCAGAGCTCGACGTCCTTGGGGTGCCCGCCCAGCCCGGCGAACCGGACGACACCGGGCGGCCCCGCGGTGAGCGAGGACGCCCCGGTCGCCATGTCGACGTTCAGGGTGTTGCCGCCGGCCACGCTCGCCTGGGCGGTGAGCTCGCCGTCGACGAGCAGGTCGTACACACCGTCCGGCCGTGGCGGGGCGCCGGCGAGGAGCTGCTTGGTCGGCAGCGTCGCCAGCTCGACGACGTCCGCCCGGGTCCGGAACCGCAGCCGGACGCCCGCGGGCTGCGCTTCGACCATGGCGAGCCGCGGGTCGCTGTTCTGCGCCCGCGCGCGAGCCGGGAGCCGGTGCGGCACCAGGCCGCGCTCGGTGCGTTCGAGTTCGAGGGCACCGCGGACGAGGTCCGCGGTCAGGGGAATGTCGATCACGACCGTGGCCAATCACGCAGGAGGGAATCGAGGACGGCGAGGATCCGGACCCAGCTTTCGGGCGGGGCGGGCGAGCTGTGGTCGAACCCGCCCTGGGTTTCGAGGCTGATGAACCCCTGGAAGACGCTGCCCAGCAGCCGCACGGCGTGCGTCTCGTCCGGCCCGGTCAGGTCGTAGCCGCGGAGGATCGCGCGCATCATTTCGGCGTGCCGGGGGCCGGCGCTCGCCGCGGCGGTCTCCGGATCGAGCCGCAGCTGGGCGGCGGCGTACCGGCCGGGGTGCTCGCGGGCGTAGTCGCGGTAGACGTCGGCGAAGGCGACGAGCGCGTCTCGCCCGGCCCGGCCCGCGAGGGCAGCGGCGGCCTGGCCGGCGAGCTCGTCCAGCGCCAGCAGCGCGACCTTCGTCCGCAGGTCGTGCGCGTTCTTGACGTGCGAATACAGACTGGCGACCTGGACGCCGAGCCGCCGGGCCAGCTCCGACGGCGTCACCCGGTTGAAGCCCGCCTCATCGGCCAGCTCCGCGCCGGCGCGCACCACGCGTTCGGTGGTCAATCCTGCCCGAGCCATCAGCCCTCTCCCGTTTGCCTAAAGCCAGAGTAGATCAGCCTAAAGACTTTAGGCAAACGGGGTCAGGAGAACAGTGCGTCCGCCCAGCTCGACTCGCGGGTCACGCCCGGCGGGACCGCGAAGTGCGCGGAGCCGGTGTGCTGGACGTACTCCATCATCGCGTCCTTCGACGACAGCGCCTGCTGCATCGGCACGTACTGCTTGCGGGTGTCGCGGTTGAACGCCAGGAAGAACAACCCCGCTTCGAGGTGCCCGACGCCGTCGGAGCCGTCGACGAAGTTGTAGCCGCGCCGGAGGATCCGGACGCCGTTCAGCGCCTGGTGGGAGGCCAGCCGCACGTGCGCGTCCTCCGGGATCAGCTTCTCGCCGCCCGCACCGCCGACGTCGAGGTCCAGCTCGTCGAACTCCGCGGTCTGGCCCAGCGGGGCGCCGGTGCCCTTCGTGCGGCCGATGATCTTCTCCTGGCCGTCGAGGGTTTCGCGGTCCCACGTTTCGATGTGCATCCGGATCCGGCGCGCCACCAGGTACGAGCCGCCGGCCATCCAGGCCGGGCCGTCGGCCGCGGTGGCCCAGACCTGGTCGCCCAGCACGTCGGGTTCCTCGGCCTTGATGTTGTTCGTGCCGTCCTTGAACCCGAAGAGGTTCCGGGGCGTCTGCTGCTCCCGCGACGTCGACGAGCTGCGGCCGAAGCCGAGCTGCGACCAGCGGACCTCGGTGACGCCGAAGCCGAGCCGCACCAGGTTGCGGACCGCGTGCACCGCCACCTGCGGGTCGTCCGCGCAGGCCTGGATGCACAGGTCGCCGCCGCTGCGGGCCGGGTCGAGCTTGTCCTTCGGGAACAGCGGCAGGTCGATCAGCTGCGGCGGGCGCTTGCCCGCCAGGCCGAACCGGCCGTCGAACAGCGACGGCCCGAACCCGATGGTCAGCGTCAGGTTCGAGGGCGGCAGGTCGAGCGCCTCACCGGTGTCGCCGGGCGGGGCGTACGCGCCGTTGCCCACCGCGCCGTTCGCGACGACCTCCTGGCCCGCCGTCATCCGGCGGGCCGCGTCGGTCCACGTCTTGAGCAGCTGCCGCAGCTTTTCGCGGTCTTTCGTCGTGACGTCGAGGGCCGCGAAGTGCAGGTTGGCCTGCGCCGGCGTGACGATCCCGGCCTGGTGCTCGCCGTGGAAGTCGACGGTGTTCGTCGATGCCTCGGCGTGGCCGCTCGTCGCCTTGTCGATCCCGATGCCGGCGGCGGCTCCGGCCCCGGCGAGCGCGACACCCGCGCCCGCCAGGCCGAACAGCTTCCGCCGCGAGACGCGCGTGCCCTCCGCTTGAATGCCCTCTGCCGACGTCACTTGGAGACGACCTCCGCAACCTTGCTCAGCGGTTCGCTCAGCGCGTCGACGGCCGAGGCGAACTCCTTGACCTGGTCCTGGGACAGCTCGGTGTAGGACTTGAAACCGTCACCGGCCCGCTGCTTGTCGAGCAGGCCCTGGACGTTCGCGAACTCCTTGTCCAGGGTGGACACCAGCGCGGGGTCCTTGGCCTGCAGGACCGGCCGCAGCGCGGTGATCGCGCCCTTCGAACCGTCCACATTGGCCTGGAAGTCCCAGAGGTCGGTGTGCGAGAAGGCCTCTTCCTCGCCGGTGATCTTGCCGGTCGCGACCTCGTCGAGCAGGCCCTTCGCGCCGTTCGCGAGGTCCAAAGCGGACAGTTCGAGCGTCTTCGTCTTGGCGACCAGGTCCTTGACGTCGGTCACCAGCTTGTCGGCGATCTGGCCGCTGTCGGGCTGCAGGCCGGTCTGGAACAGGTCCTTCTCCAGCCGGTGGAAGCCGGTGAACTGCTGGTTCGGCTCGAGGTCGGCCTCGCGGACGTCGATGGCCGGGTCGAGGTCGCCGAACTTCTCGGCCACCGGCTCGATCCGCTCGTAGTAGACGCGGGTGCGTGCGTACGCGGCCTTCGCCTCGTCGACCTTGCCCGCCTTCACGAGGTCGGCGAACTTCCCCGTCTCGTCCTGCAGCGCGGAGGTGTTGTTCGCGATGTAGTCGGCGTAGCTCTTGGTGGCCTGGGCCTTCTGCGCGTTGCTGTCGTTCTGCTTCGCGACGCCGCCGGTGACGGTGAAGTCGCCGCGGATGCCGGTGCCGGACATGCCGGGCTTGCACGCGGTCTGGTACTTGCCGGCGTCGGCGACCTCGACGATCAGCCGCCGGTTGAGCCCGGGCGCGATGTTCTCGACCTCGCCCATGATCCGGTCGCCCTCGGCGTAGAGGTAGAACTCGGTGACCTTGGTGCCCTTGTTGGTGATCTCGAAGGTGAGGTTGCCCGCACCGGCCGTGGTGGCGGAGACCTCGCACGCGGTGTCGGACGCCGAGACCTTGATCGGGCCACCGCCGGCCGAGGCGCCCGCGGGGTCGCTCTTGCTGTCGCACGCGGCCAGCGTCACCAGGGCGGCGGCGCCGGCCAGTACGGCCAGCGAGGGGGTCTTGCGCACGGTCACTCCTTCGAGGCGGCCGCGACGGCGGGTGCCGGCGCGGTCTTCTTGCTGGGCTTGAGGAAGAGGGGCAGCACGACGGCGACGTAGGCCACCCAGGCGACGGCCTGCAGCACGGTCGTCTGCTGCGAGTAGTTGAAGATGCCCTTCAGCAGCGCGCCGTACCAGGACGTCTCGGGCAGCGCGGCCGAAGCGTCGAAGGCGAGGGTGTCGATGCCGGGCAGGAACGCGGCCTCCTGCAGGTCGTGCAGGCCGTAGCCGAGCACGCCCGCGGCGACGAACACCAGCAGCACGCCGGTGATCGTGAAGAACCTGCTCAGGTTGAACCGCACCGCGCCCTTGTAGAGCAGGTACGCGAGCACCACCGCGGCCCCGATGCCGACGGCGAAGCCGATCAGCGGCTGCACGGTCTCCTTCTGCGCGGCTTGGACGGTCGAGTAGAAGAACACCGCCGTCTCCAGGCCCTCGCGCCCGACCGCGAGGAACGACAGCAGCAGCACGGCCGCGGGGCCGACGTCCAGCGCGTCGTCCATCTTCCCGCGCAACTCGGCGGCGATGCTCTTGGCCGCCTTGCGCATCCAGAAGATCATCGCGGTGACGAAGACGACGGCGACGATCGACAGGCTGCCGCCGAGCAGTTCCTGGTGCTCGAAGGTCAGCTGGGCGGTCGTGAAGGTGAGGACCGCGCCGACGGCGATCGACAGCAGCACCGCGGCGCCGACACCCGGCCACACCCAGCGCAGCGCGTGGCGCCGGTCCGTCTTGACCAGGAACGCCACCAGGATGCTGACGACCAGCGCGGCTTCCAGGCCTTCGCGCAGCCCGATCAGCGCGCTCGAGAACAACACCGGTCCGCCTCCCTGAGTTTCTGCTTCCGTGATGTTTTTAGGTAAGGCTCACCTGTAAGTCCAGTGAGCGTACGCCCGACGAACCCGGAGAAATCGGTCAAAAGGGACTCGATTTTGAAGTTAGGTTAGGGTAACCGCAGGTCAGAGGCCTGCGCGTCGACTCGGTAACAAAATTTGTGATGTCGCAGGCAGGGAGAGGGTTTTTACCTTCCGCTTGCCTGGTCAGCCGTCCGGGGTCCCCTCTTGAGTGCCTCCGTAACCTGTTCGGGTGGCCGATACCGCTCAGCCGACCGTCACGCCTCCGGGACCCCCTCCTTCGGGTGGCCCGCCGCGGCGGTATCTCGGCCGGGCGGCCCTCGCGGTGGGGCTCGTGCTCACCGGCGTGGTCCTGGTCGTCACCATCGGTGTCCGGAACCCGGACGCGCCGACGGTGTCGCCTCCGGTCCAGCCGGCGCTCGCCATCCCCGAACAGCGTCCGCAGCCCGGCGCCGAAGCGCCGCGGGCCGGCCTCGCCGCGCCGGTCGACCGGCCGCAGGTGTCCGACCGGGCCGAACTGGACGCGTGGGCGACCCGCGTCGCGGACAAGACGCACGTCCCGGTGCGCGCGCTGGCGGCGTACGGGCGGGCGGAGATGTGGATGCAGCGCCAGAAGGCGACGTGCCACCTCTCGTGGGCGACACTCGCGGGCATCGGCCGGGTCGAGAACGAGCGCGGGGAGTTCGACCTCGCGGCGATCGGCGCGGACGGCCGGGTGGCGAAACCGGTGGTCGGCCCGCCGCTGGACGGCTCGCCGGGCATCCCGGCGGTGCACGACAGCGACGGCGGCAAGCTCGACGGCGACAAGTCGTGGGACCACGCGATCGGCCCGATGCAGTTCCTGCCGTCGACGTGGAAGAAGTACCAGGAGCGCGCGAACGGCGACGGCGGCACCCCGGACCCGCAGAACATCGACGACGCGGCCTTCACGGCGGCCCGGTTCCTCTGCTCGGGCGGCGACGACCTCGGCACCCCGGCCGGCTGGTGGCGGGCGATCCTGTTCTACAACCAGGCCCTGGCGTACGGCCAGGACGTCTTCAGCGCGGCGGACGCCTACGCGGAGGCGAGTGTCGCGCCCTGATGCGTCAGAGTTCCCGGTCGGCGACGAACGGCGTGACGGCCATCAGCACGAGCAGCAGCAGTCCGGCGTAAGCACCCAGCGTGGCGAAGATCGACATCGTGGTCCCTCCCTGTTCGGTCTGGAACCAGCTTCGCCGAACGAGGGCCTGCCGGACATCGGTCGAGGGGCCTGCCTCGGTCGGCCGAACGGCTGAGGTGACCCGGGCCGTTCGGCACTGGCGGCTCAGGGGTCGCGCAGCGCGATGCGGGCCTTGACCTCGCTGATCGCCTCGAGGTACTCCGGCACCGGGTGCATCGCCGAGGCGATCTTCATCTGCGCCAGCGCCTCGACGAGCCGGCCGAGGCGCTGCAGCGTGCGGCCCAGGATGAACCGCGCGTAGTGATCCGTCGGGTCCAGTTCGAGCACCCGGGTGAACGCCGCTTCGGCGCGCCGCAACTGAGCGGATTGGAAGTACGCGCGCCCGGCCAGCAGGTGCACCGATGGTTTGTCCGTTTCGGATTCCAGGAGGGGCTGCAACGCCTTCAGCGCGTCGAGCGGACGACGGCGGCCGACGAGGTCTTCGGCCTGGCGGAAGGCATGAAACCGCGACTCCTCGGGAGGCTGCGAAGCAGCTGCGGCGTCCGTCATGGTCGCTCCCACGTTACCCGTGGAGAGGGGCTTGCACACGCCTCCGATCGGGACGTGATGGACTGTGCCGCCATGAGCAGCGGGTACCGGGGCCTGGCGCCCTACCTCTACTACGCCGACGCCACGGCGGCGCTCGCCTGGCTGACCAGGACCTTCGGCTTCACCGAGGAGGTCCGGTTCTGCGACGCGGCGGGCGAGGTCTTCCAGGCGACCCTGCGCGCGGGCGAAGCGCGGATCCAGATCGCGGGCGTCGGCCCGGACTACTGGCAGGCCAAGGGCGTCGACGGCCCGGTCGGCCAGCTCAACATCGTCTACGTCGACGACGTCGACGAGCACTACGAGCGGATCTCCGCCGCGCTCGGGGACGAGTGCGAGCTCGATCCGCCGCAGGACCAGCCGTACGGCGCCCGGGTGTACACCGTCGCCGATCTCGGGGGCAACAGCTGGACCTTCTGGCAGCAGACGTCCGAGACCGTCGAGCTGCCGCCGGGCTGGCAGGCGATCCGCGCGGAGGGCTGAGGACCGGCCGCTACCGGCCGTGCCTCCAACGGGTGAACTGCCGCGACGGCTAGGCTGGGCGCGAAACCGCAGGCACGACGCACCGAGGAGCATGGCGTGGCTCTCATCGAGCAGGTAGGCGCGCGCGAGATTCTGGACTCGCGCGGCAACCCGACGGTCGAGGTGGAGGTGGCTCTCGACGACGGCACCCTGGCGCGGGCCGCGGTCCCGTCGGGTGCGTCGACCGGTGAGCACGAAGCGGTCGAGCTGCGGGACGGCGACACCGGCCGCTACAACGGCAAGGGCGTCGAGCGCGCGGTCGCCGCGGTGCTCGACGAGATCGGCCCGGAGATGGTCGGCATCGAGGCCGTCGACCAGCGGATCGTCGACCAGAAGCTGGTCGACCTCGACGGCACCCCGGCGAAGTCCCGCCTCGGCGCGAACGCCATCCTCGGCGTCTCGCTGGCCGTCGCGAAGGCCGCCGCCGAGTCGGCCGAGCTGGAGCTGTTCCGCTACCTGGGCGGGCCGAACGCGCACGTGCTGCCCGTGCCGATGCTGAACATCCTCAACGGCGGTTCGCACGCGGACAGCAACGTCGACGTCCAGGAGTTCATGATCGCGCCGATCGGCGCGGAGACCTTCCGCGAGGCCCTGCGCTGGGGCGCCGAGGTCTACCACTCGCTGAAGTCGGTGCTGAAGGGCCGCGGCCTCTCGACCGGTCTCGGCGACGAAGGCGGCTTCGCGCCGAACCTGGCGAACAACCGCGAGGCGCTCGACCTGATCCTGCAGGCCATCGAGAAGGCCGGGTACACCCCGGGCCGCGACGTCGCGCTCGCGCTGGACGTCGCCGCGACGGAGTTCTTCGCCGACGGCGCGTACACCTTCGAAGGCAGCAAGAAGAGCGCCGAGCAGATGTCGGCCTACTACGCCGAGCTGATCCGCGACTACCCGATGGTCTCCATCGAGGACCCGCTGAGCGAGGACGACTGGGACGGCTGGGTCACCCTGACCGCCGAGATCGGCGAGAAGGTCCAGATCGTCGGCGACGACCTGTTCGTCACCAACCCGGACCGCCTGGAGGAGGGCATCACCCGCCGCGCCGCCAACGCGCTGCTGGTGAAGGTCAACCAGATCGGCACCCTGTCCGAGACGCTCGACGCGATCTCGCTGGCCACGTCGTTCGGCTACAAGTCGATGATGAGCCACCGCTCCGGCGAGACCGAGGACACGTTCATCGCGGACCTGGCGGTCGCCACCGGCGTCGGCCAGATCAAGACCGGTGCCCCGGCCCGCGGCGAGCGGATCGCCAAGTACAACCAGCTGCTGCGCATCGAGGAGACCCTCGGTGACGCCGCCCGCTACGCCGGCGAGCTGGCCTTCCCGCGGTTCAGCGCCGAGGCCTGACGCCGATGGCGGACCGGGGGAGGACACGCGGCCGCCGCGCCGGTGGCGGCGGGGCTTCGCGGGCCAACCGGCCCGCACCGGCCCGCCGCCCCGAAGCGGCGCGCCGCCGCACCGGCGACGCGGAGACCACCAGGGCCCGGCTGCGCCGGGGCTTGGCGGCGAAGCGGGCGTCGGGTGCGGCGAAGGTGCTCGGCATGTCCACCACCCGCCGCGCGGCGGTGGTGGCGATCGTGGTGTGCGCGCTGGCGTTCACCATCGCCGTGCCCCTGCGCACGTACCTCTCCCAGCGGACCGAGGTCCGCGAACAGCAGGCCCAGCAGGCTCAGTTGCAGCAGGAGGTCGCTCAGCTCCAAGGCCGCAAGGCGGAGCTGAGCGACCCCGCGCAGATCGAGGCCGAAGCCCGCAGGCGGCTGCGGTACGTCAAGCCGGGCGAGACGCCGTACATCGTCCAGCTGCCGGAGGACAAGGCGCCCGACGCGGCCCCGCCGGCCGGGCAGCAGCAGGTCGCGGGCAGCTCCTGGTACGAGAACCTCTGGAACCAGGTCTCGGGCGGTTGAAGCGCAGTGAATGACTCATTCCTGGCGTCGCACGCCAGGAATGAGTCATTCACTGCGGCCGGAAGCGGGCCTTGGGGCGCCTGGGGCGCGGGCCGGGTGGCGCGGGGCACGCATTAGCCTGGTGCGCGTGAACAGCACGCAGCAGCACCGGTTCGAGCCCGTCACCGACGCCGACCGCGAGATCATCGCGGAGCAGCTCGGACGGCCGCCGCGGGCGCTGCGCGCGATCGCCGCGCGGTGCCCGAGCGGGCACCCCTCCGTGGTGCAGACCAGCCCGCGGCTGGAGAACGGGACGCCGTTCCCGACGCTCTACTACCTCACCTGCCCGAAGCTGAACTCGATGATCGGCACCATCGAGGCGTCCGGGATCATGAAGGAGATGACGGAGAGGCTGACCACCGATCCCGAGCTCGCGGCGCAGTACCAGCGCACCCACGAGGGCTACCTCGCCGAGCGGGACGCCATCGAGCCGCTCGGCCACCAGGTCACCGCCGGTGGCATGCCCGGCCGCGTCAAGTGCCTGCACGTGCACGTCGCCCATTCCCTGGCTGTCGGTCCCGGCGTGAATCCGTTCGGTGACGAGACGCTGGCCCTGCTTAAGGCGAACGGGTGGCCCACGGGAGACTGCGCCGCGTAACACTCGCGGGCTGTGAACAGATAACTGGTCTGGGTGAGCGAAAACCTCGATCGCGTCTCTCGATGGGCTGAAACTTCGCCGCAGGTGCGGCAGGCTGTGTCCCGAGAGTGGCGACCGATCCGGCCAGGAGGGCTCTGAGCATGCGCGTGCGGCGGCTGCGAGACGCAGCCGGGAGCTACGCCCGGAGATTCGGGATCCGCCACCGCACCGCGTACCCCCTGATCACCGGCATCCTGGCCGTGGTCCCGGCGCTGGTCGCCGGCGGTGGCACCCTCGGCTGGCTCGGCGGCACCGGCGAGCACACCCGCGACGCCGCGCTCGGCCAGGGCTACGACCCCGGGCACGCCGCCCTCCAGCAGATCGCCGTCGACGGCACCCTCCCCGGCGTGCCCACCCCGATGCCCCTGCCGGCCTACGAGCTCCCGGACGGCCCGCTCGGCATCCCGGCCACCGCGCTCGCCGCGTACAAGACCGCCGCCGACATCCTCGGCCGTGAACAGCCCGCCTGCCACATCGACTGGGCCCTGATCGCCAGCATCGGCCGGATCGAGTCCAACCACGCGCGCGGCGGCTACGTGGACAGTGCCGGGACCACCCGCGAGCCGATCCTCGGCCCGCAGCTCAACGGCCAGGGCGGCTTCGCCGCGATCCCGGACACCGACCAGGGCCTGCTCGACACCGACCCGGTGTGGGACCGCGCGGTCGGCCCGACCCAGTTCATCCCCGGGACGTGGAAGGGCTACGCGTCCGACGGCAACGGCGACGGGAAGTCCGACCCGAACAACCTCTTCGACGCCGCACTGGCCACCGGCCGCTACCTGTGCTCGGGCGGGTTCGACCTGGCGAACCCGGACCAGCTGCGCGGGGCGATCTACCGGTACAACAACTCCGACACGTACGTGAACACGGTGATCCTGTGGGCGGACGCCTACCGCAACGGGATCATGCAGGTGCCGGACAGCACGGTGCCGATCGGCGCGCCGAACGCGGCGGCCCTGCCCGCACCGCCGTCGATCCCGCCCCCGCCGGTCCCGGCGACGACGGTTTCCACGCCGCCGCCGACCACGCCGGCCACTTCGGAGCCGCCGACCACGTCGTCGCCCACGTGCGTGCCGCCGACGACCACGACGGCCGTCCCGACGACGATCACGAGCTTCACGACCGTGCCGGCACCGACCGGTACCACCACCGAGACCACCACCACGCCGACGAAGACCACGCCGCCCGAACCGACGTGCGGGCAGATCGTCACGTCGGTGCCCACGTCGGTCGTCCTGATCACGACCACGCCGCCGACGCCCACGACCTGACGCATCCGCGCCGGTTAGGGTGATCGCATGCCTCGTGTTGCCGCGATCGACTGTGGGACCAACTCCATCCGCCTGCTCGTCGCCGAGCTGACGCCGCGCCACGACGGCACGGTCGACCTGCGCGACCTGCACCGCGAGATGCGGATCGTCCGGCTCGGCCAGGGCGTCGACGCCACCGGCGAGCTGGCCCCCGAGGCCCTCGAGCGCACCCGGGCCGCGCTCGCCGACTACACGATCGCCGCGCGGCGCAAGGGCGTCGAGAAGGTCCGCATGGTCGCCACGTCCGCGACCCGCGACGCGAAGAACCGCGACGAGTTCTTCCGCATGACCCGCGAAACCCTCGGCACCGAGGCCGAGGTGATCAGCGGCGACGAAGAGGCGCGGCTGTCGTTCACCGGCGCGGTGGGCGAGCAGGACCCGGACGACGGCCCGTTCGTGGTGGTCGACGTCGGCGGCGGCTCGACGGAGCTGGTCCTCGGCACCTGGGACGGCAAGCGGGCCGACGTGCTCGCGGCGAAGTCCGTCGACATCGGCTGTGTCCGCATCACCGAGCGCGCGCTGAAGAGCGACCCGCCGACGGCGAGCGAGATCGCGACCGCCCGTGACCTGGCGGGCAAGGTGCTGACGGACGCGTTCGACGTGGTCGACGTCGCCCGCGCCCGGACGTGGGTGGGCGTGGCGGGCACGGTGACGACGCTGTCGGCCATCGCGCTGGGGCTGCCGGAGTACGACAGCGAGCGGGTGCACCTGTCCACGTTGAGCGCGGCGGACATCGACCGGCTCGCGTCCCGCCTGCTCAGCGAGGACCACGCCACCCGCGCGGCCAACCCGGTGATCCACCCGGGCCGGGTCGACGTGATCGGCGGCGGCGCGGTGGTGGTCCAGACCCTCGCCGAGCAGCTGGCGGCCCGCGGCGGCCCGACGGAGCTGGTCGTCAGCGAGCACGACATCCTCGACGGCATCGCCCTCTCGCTTGCCTGACCGACCGTTCGGCCGCCCGAAAGGGCTTGTGCCACAACGGGACCGAGGGTGAGCGCGCGATGACCTGCTGTCCGCGTTGGACCGTCCGGAGTATCCGGATTCCTACGTTGGTTGTACTCCAACCAGGTGGTCCTGACGACCGTCACACATTTGCAACACCGCACTCCTGTGATCAGCTTCACCGCCCCCGATAGCGTGCGTCCCATCTTTCGGGCAGACGGAGATGGAGGGGATCATGCGTCGTTCGCGCAGGCTCTGGGGACCCACGGTGGTGATGACCTCGCTGGCGCTCGTGCTGGCTGCGTGCGGTGGCGGCGGCTCGGGCAGCAACTCCGCGGGCGCCGGCGAGACGAACCCGGACGGCACGGTGAGCGTGTACGGCACCGAGCCGCAGAACGCGCTGGTCCCGACGAACATCAACGACCTGGGCGGCACCAAGGCGATCCAGGTCATGTTCGCCACCCTGGTCGGGTTCAAGGGCGCGGACGCCAAGCCGTTCAACCTGATGGCGGACTCGATCACGACGACCGACTCCAAGGTCTACGACATCAAGATCAAGCAGGGCTGGAAGTTCCACGACGGCACCGAGGTGAAGGCGCACAACTTCATCGACGCCTGGAACTACGGCGCCTACGGGCCGAACGGCCAGCTCAACACCGACTTCTTCTCGAACATCCAGGGGTACAAGGACGTCCACCCCGAGGACGAGAACGCCAAGCCGGCCACGGACAAGATGTCCGGCCTGGTCGCCAAGGGCGACTACGAGTTCCAGGTGACGCTGGACGCGCCGTTCTCGGTGTTCGACATCAAGGTCGGGTACCAGGCGTTCGCGCCGCTGCCCGACGCGTTCTTCAAGGACCCCAAGGGCTTCGAGCAGCACCCGATCGGCAACGGCCCGATGAAGTTCGTCTCGCGGACGCCGAACCAGGACATCAAGCTCACCCGCAACGACGACTACAAGGGTGACGACAAGGTCCACTTCAAGGACCTCGACATCAAGATCTACGCCAGCCAGGAGACCGCCTACCAGGACCTGCTGAGCGGGCGGCTCGACTTCATGGAGGCGCTGCCGCCGTCGGCGGTCGCGGGCGGCAAGTACAAGAACGACCTCGGCGACCGGCTGGTCACCGGCCACCTGCTCGGGATCAGCACCATCGCCGTGCCGTACTACGTGCCCGGCTACAACAACCTCGAGCTGCGCAAGGCCGTCTCGATGGCGATCGACCGCGCGCAGATCACCAAGACCGTCATGAACGACACCTACGTGCCCGCGGACGGCTACATCTCACAGGGCATCCCGGGTGCCCGCGAAGGCGTCTGCCAGTTCTGCCACTTCGACCCGGCGGCGGCCAAGGCGGCGTTCCAGAAGTCCGGCTTCCAGGGCAAGCTGACCATCGCGTCCAACGCGGACGGTGGCCGCAAGGAACCGCTGGTCGCGGCCTGCAACAGCATCAAGAACACCCTCGGTGTCGAGTGCGACTTCGTGCCCGCGACCGACTTCGGCCAGTGGCGCAGCATCGTCACCAAGAAGAAGCTGACCGGCATGGGCCGCTCGGACTGGTCCGCGGACTACCCGTCCATCGAGGACTTCCTCAACCCGATCTACAAGACCGGCGGATCCTCGAACGACTCCAGCTACTCGAACCCGCAGGTGGACGCGCTCCTCGCGCAGGCGGACGCCACCGCCGACAAGGACGCGGCGGTCAAGCTGTACCAGCAGGCCGAGGACCTGATCGCCAAGGACCTGCCGTCGATCCCGGTGTGGGACGAGAAGGGCGTCGCGGCGAAGTCGAAGAACCTCAAGTCCGCGGCTCTCGACTTCCGGCGCATGCCGGACTACCCGTCCATCGAGGTCCTCAAGAAGTAGTGGCGCGCTGACCTGCCGCAACCACCACCACGCCGTCGTGAGTGGTAAGGAGGGGTCTGACCCGCCTTACCACTCACGACGGCCGGCGCGCACGAGGAACTCGTCATGATCCGCTATGTCCTGCGACGGCTGCTCCAGCTGATCCCGGTGTTCTTCGGCACCACGTTCCTGATCTACGTCCTGGTCTGGGCACTGCCCGGCGACCCGTTCTCGGGCAAGTGCGGCCAGGCCGCCTGCCCGGCGGCCTACGTCGCCCAGATGACCGAGAAGTACCACCTGAACGACAACATCTTCGTCCAGTACTTCAAGTACCTCGGGAGCCTCTTCACCGGCGACTGGGGCGAAACCTTCAACGGCACCTCCGTCGGCGAGCTGATCGCGACGTCGTACCCGATCACGCTGCGGCTGGCCGTGATCGCCGTCGCCATCGAGGCCGTCATCGGCCTCACCGCCGGCGTGCTGACCGGCCTGCGCGGCAAGGGTTTCCTCGACAACCTGGTGCTGGTGTCCACGACGTTCCTGATCTCGCTGCCGGTGTTCGTCACGGCGATCGTGCTGCAGCTCGCGCTGGGCGGCAACGGACTCGGCTGGATCGAGGCCAGCGTGTCGGAGGATCCGAGCGTCGGCGAGCTGATCGTGCCCGGCATCGCGCTCGGCAGCTTGTCGATGGCATACGTCGCCCGGCTGTCGAGAAGCAGCATCGCCGAAAACCGCCGCGCCGACTACGTGCGGACGGCGATCGCGAAGGGGCTGCCGCAGAGCCGGGTCGTCGGCGTCCACCTGCTCCGCAACTCGGTGATCCCGGTGCTCACGTTCCTCGGCACCGACCTCGGCGCCCTGATGGGCGGCGCGATCGTCACCGAAGGCGTGTTCAACATCAACGGGCTGGGCCGGCTGATCTTCCGCGGCATCCAGGACCGGGAGAGCGCGACCGTCGTCGGCGTCGTCGTCCTGCTGGTGCTGGTGTACCTGCTGATGAGCCTGATCGTCGACCTGCTCTACGCCGTTCTCGACCCGAGGATCCGCTATGACTGACCCGAACCTGGTGGGTGGTGGCGGTGCCGACGCGGCCGAGCTGTCCCGCGTCGACGACTCCGCCACCAGCCCGCAGAAAGCCCGCAGCCTGTGGAGCGACGCCTGGCAGCAGCTGCGGCGCAAGCCCGCGGTCATCGCCTCGGCGGTGATCATCCTGTTCATCGTGCTGCTCGCGATCGCCCCCGGCCTGTTCAGCTCGCGGGACGCGGGTTTCAGCGATCTGGCCCACGCCAACGAAGGGCCGTCCGCGGACGCCTGGTTCGGCTACGACAACCAGGGCGCCGACGTCTACGCCCGCACGATCTACGGCACCCGCGCCTCGGTGCTGGTCGGCGTGTTCTCCACGCTGCTGACCGTTCTCTTCGGCTCGCTCGTCGGCATCCTCGCCGGCTACTACGGGAGGTTCGTCGACAGCCTGCTCTCCCGCTTCGGCGACATCTTCGCGGGCCTGCCGTTCATCCTCGGCGCGATCGTCATCCTGACGACGTTCAACGCACCCGGCTCGAACCCCGGCGCTGTCACGATCATCGTCCAGGTGGTGTGCTCGATCGCCGTGCTGAGCTGGCCGGTGGCCATGCGCATCATGCGGTCGGCGACGCTGGTGGCCAAGCAGCTCGACTACGTCAAGGCCGCGCGCGGCCTCGGCGCCAGCACCCCGCGGATCATCTTCCGGCACCTGCTGCCCAACACCATCGCGCCGGTGCTGGTGTACGCCACCATCGCGCTCGGCGCGTTCATCGGTGCCGAAGCGACGCTCGCCTTCCTCGGCATCGGCGTGCGCGCGCCGGTGGTTTCGTGGGGCGTGCTGATCTCCGACTCGAAGGACTACTTCCAGAACGACCCGCACATGTTGCTGTTCCCCGGCGCCTTCGTCACCCTGACCGTGCTGGCCTTCGTGATGCTCGGTGACGGCATCCGCACCGCGCTCGATCCGAAGTCGAGGTAGATCTCCTTGTCCGACAACGAACTTCTGCTCGAGGTGGAAGATCTGCGCGTCGAGTTCCGGACGTCCGACGGCGTGGCGAACGTGCTCAACGGCGTCAGCTACTCCGTGCACGCGGGCGAGACGCTGGCGGTGCTCGGCGAGTCCGGTTCCGGGAAGAGCGTCACCGCCCAGACGGTGATGGGCATCCTCGACATGCCGCCGGGCGTGATCACCGGCGGTGCCGTGCGCTGGCGCGGCGAGGACCTGCTGACCGCGCCCGGCGAACGCCGTCGCGAAGTCCGCGGCAGCGAGATCGCGATGATCTTCCAGGACGCGCTGTCCGCGCTGAACCCGGTGTTCACCGTGGGCTTCCAGATCGAGGAACAGCTGCGCGTCCGGCTCGGCATGTCCAAAAAGGACGCGCGGAAGCGCGCGATCGAGCTGCTCGACACCGTCCGCATCCCGGCCGCGGACCGGCGGATCAAGGACTACCCGCACCAGTTCTCCGGCGGCATGCGCCAGCGCGCGATGATCGCGATGTCCCTCGCGCTCGATCCCGACCTGCTCATCGCCGACGAGCCGACCACCGCCCTCGACGTCACCGTCCAGGCCCAGATCATGGACCTGCTGGGCGAGATCCAGGCCGAACGCAAGATGGGGCTGGTGCTCATCACCCACGACCTGGGCGTGGTCGCCGAGGTCGCCGACCGGATCGCGGTGATGTACGCGGGCCGGATCGTCGAGCAGGCCGAGGTCGGCGAGCTGTTCCGCGCGCCGGGCCACCCGTACACCGCGGCGTTGATGGATTCCCTGCCCCGGCTCGACCTCAAAGGACAGACGCTGGAGACCATCAAGGGCCTGCCGCCGAGCCTGCTGCACATCCCACCGGGCTGTCCGTTCCACCCGCGGTGCAAGCGGGCGGAGGCGCGCTGCTCCTCGGAGGTTCCGCCCCAGCACGCCCTCGGCTTCGGCCGCACGAGCGCGTGTCACTTCGCCGAAGAGGTGGTGAGCTCCCGTGGCAGTATCTGATTCCGCCTCCGCTGGGAAGAGCACGTCGGCGGAACCCATTCTGTCGGTCACCGGCCTGAAGAAACACTTCCCGGTCCGCGTCGGCGTCCTGTTCAAGCGCACGATCGGCCAGGTCAAGGCGGTCGACGGCGTCTCGTTCGACCTGATGCCGGGCGAGACGCTCGGCGTCGTCGGCGAGTCCGGCTGCGGGAAGTCGACGCTGGCCCAGGTGCTGATGCGGCTCGAAGAACCGACGAGCGGGACGGCGACCTTCGAGGGCCGCGACATCTTCGCGATGCGCGGCGCCGAGCTGCGGAAGCTGCGGCGCGAGATCCAGATCGTGCTGCAGGACCCGTACACCTCGCTCAACCCGCGCATGACGGTCGGCGACATCGTCGGCGAGCCGTTCGAGATCCACTCCGAGGTCGCGCCGAAGGGCTCGCGGGCGGGCAAGGTGCGCGAACTGCTGGAGGTGGTCGGGCTCAACCCCGAGCACCTCAACCGCTACCCGCACCAGTTCTCCGGCGGCCAGCGCCAGCGCATCGGCATCGCGCGGGCGCTCGCGCTGCGGCCGAAGGTGATCATCTGCGACGAGCCGGTGTCCGCTTTGGACGTCTCGATCCAGGCGCAGGTGATGAACCTGCTCGGTGACCTGCAGGGCGAGTTCGGCCTGTCGTACGTCTTCATCGCGCACGACCTTTCGGTGGTGCGGCACCTGTCGAACCGGGTCGCGGTGATGTACCTCGGCAAGATCGTCGAGCTCGGCACCGAAGAGGAGATCTACGAACGGCCGTCCCACCCGTACACCCAGGCGCTGCTGTCCGCGGTGCCGGTGGCGGACCCGGCCGTGCGCGGGCACCGCCAGGTGATCCGGCTGACCGGCGACGTGCCGAGTCCCCTGGATCCCCCGTCCGGGTGCCGGTTCCGCACGCGGTGCTGGAAGGCCGAGGACCGGTGCGCGTCGGAGGTGCCGGAGCTGGTGCCCAGGACCGACGGGCACTTGTCAGCTTGTCACTTCGCCGAGCAGAAGTCGGTTGTTCCATAACGTACTTTTTGCCGTTGTACGCGCTATGTCCGGTCTATACGGTGCAGGAACCGCTTTCCGCGAGGAGGAGAAACGTGAAGAGACCCAGGCTTTTGGCCGCGGTGCTGGCCGTGCCGCTGTTCGGCGCGGTTTCCGCGGTCGCGGTCCCGGTCGCGTCGGCGCAGCCCGCGCTGGCCGGCCCGGCGACCGAATTCACCGTGCTCGCCAAGGACGTCCAGAGCATCGGCGGCGCCCAGCAGGCGATCAAGGCCGCGGGCGGCACGGTCCTGGAGACCAACACCGCGGTCGGCCTGATCAGGGCCAGCGCGCCGGCCACCGGCTTCACCGAGCGCGTGGCCACGAACCGCGCGGTGTTCGGCGCGGCCAAGGCCCAGTCCATCGGCTCGGTGCCGAAGACGGGCAAGAAGACCAAGGGTGACGCCGGCGTCGAGAAGGAAGGCCGCGGCACCGCTTCTTCGAAGAAGCCGGCCGCGGCCGCGTCGGCGGGCCTGGACCCGCTGGACGACCAGCTCTGGGGCCTCAAGTCCGTCCGCTCGGACCTCTCGCGCACCAAGCAGCCGGGCAGCAAGCAGGTCAAGGTCGGCGTCATCGACACCGGCATCGACGGCACGCACCCGGACATCGCGCCGAACTTCGACGAGGCCGACTCGCGCAACTTCACCCGCGACATCCCGACCGACGTCAACGGCGCCGAAGTCGACGGGCCGTGCGAGTTCCGCGGCTGCGTCGACCCGGCCAACCACGACGACGGCGGCCACGGCACGCACGTCGCCGGCACCATCGCCGCCGCGGCCAACGGCTTCGGCGTCTCCGGTGTCGCGCCGAACGTGACGCTGGTGAACATCCGCGCCGGCCAGGACTCGGGCTTCTTCTTCCTGCAGCCGACGGTCGACGCGCTGACCTACGCCGGCGACGCCGGCATCGACGTGGTCAACATGTCGTTCTACACGGACCCGTGGCTGTACAACTGCACGGCGAACCCGGCGGATTCGGCCGCCGAACAGGCCGAGCAGCGCACGATCATCGAGGCGACCCAGCGCGCGCTGAACTACGCGCACCGCAAGGGCGTCACGATGGTGGTCGCGCTGGGCAACCAGCACACCGACCTGGGCGCACCGCAGCCGGACACCACGAGCCCCGACTACCCGGCGAACGGCACGCACCCGCGCACGGTGGACAACTCGAGCTGCCTCAGCCTGCCGGTCGAGGGCAACCACACCATCGGCGTGAGCTCGTTCGGCCCGTCCCAGAAGAAGGCGGACTACTCGAACTACGGCCTCGAGCAGATCTCGGTGTCGGCCCCGGGCGGCTTCTTCCGCGACGGCTTCGGCACGCCGTGGTACCGCACGGTGGAGAACGAAATCCTCTCGACGTACCCGAAGAACGTGGGAATCGCCGATGGCAACATCGACGCGGACGGCAACATCACCGAAGCCGGCCTGACCGCGGGCGTCAAGAAGGCCACCGCCCCGGACGGTCGCGTCGGCTACTACCAGTGGCTGCAGGGAACGTCGATGGCCACCCCGCACGCCACCGGCGTCGCGGCGTTGATCATTTCCCAGTACGGCAAGAAGTCGCACGGCGAGTTCGGCCTGGACCCCGACAAGGTCCAGCGCGTCCTCGAGGGCACCGCGGCGAAGATCGCCTGCCCGGTGCCCCGCACGGTGGACTACCTGAAGGAGGGCCGCGACGCGACGTTCACGGCCACCTGCGAGGGTGACCCGTCGTTCAACGGCTTCTACGGCCACGGCGCGGTCGACGCCTACGCGGCGGTGACGCGCGGTTCGCAGTACCTGAAGTAGTTTTTCGCCCGGAAACGGCCCATCTCCTCCGGGAGGTGGGCCGTTTCCGTGGTCGGTCGCGCGGACCGCGAACACGGTGCTCGCGGCGCTTTCGGCACCTGAGACAACCTTTCCGGGGTGCTCCGCGTGTACGTGGGGACTGGGGGAGGTCCGTTGATCGTGCGCGAACCGGCGCTGCCGGTGGACCCGCGGCTGCCCGGCGAGCCGACGGTGCTCGAGGTGGGCCGCACGCGGCTGTGGCTGGCCCGGCGCGGGGTGCGGGTGTGGCTGCCCACGCGGCTGCTGGCGTTGCGCATCGGCGGGCGCGCGAACGGCGGGCGGGGGACACCCCCGTACGCGATCGTCTTCTGGGTCCTGTGGTGGTCCACCGGCGCCTTGTTCAAGGCAGCGGACCTGCCGGGGCAGGCCGCCGTCTTGGCCGTGCTCGTCGCCGTGTTCCAGGGGTTGCGCTGGCGGGCCGCGCAACGTCGTGATCAGCTGGCCGAGCGCCTGACCGGCGCCGGTGCACCACCCCCGCTCCGGAGCGCGGTGCACCGGGTCGGCTGGTGGTACCTCGTCTCGACGGCCGTCACGTTCGCCGGCGGGGCGGCGCTGTGCGCGGCGGCCTTCCTGACCGAACCGCGGTTCACCTGGAAGCACTGGTACCCGCCGGCGGTGGCGGTCGGGGTGCACACCTTCGCGCTGGCCGTCGGGGCGGGCGCGACCGCGTTCGTGCTGGGCCGGGTGCTCCGCGCACCGGTCATCGCGGAGGACCGGACGTCGCTGTGGGTCGACGGGCTGCTGCGGGCCGAGGACGCGTACCGGTTCGCCTCGAGCGTGGTGTACGCCGTGTTGGCGATGCCGATCTTCGTCGTCGACTGGGCGGCGCCCGGCCCGCTGGGGTGGTCGGCGCTGGCGTACCTGGTGACCGTGGCCGGTATGCAGCTGACGGGCTGGCTGCTGGTCCGCCGCCACCGGTTGCCGCCCGGCTTCTACGGCCGGTAAACCGTTCCGGCCTTTCGAGCGTGTACGGCGGGACGGGGGAGGTTCGATGGTGGTGGAAGCAGCATGGACGACGTTCGCCGAGAGACAGGGGACGCGGGCGTGGCCGGCCCGCCGCGGCGTGGTGGTGGTGGACGAGCCGACGCCGCTGCTCGCGGTGCGCGTCGGGGCCCGGGTGCCGGCCACGCGGTCCTACCAGGCCTACAGCGTGCTTTCTCCGTGGTCTGGGTGGCGGCCGGGCAGGTGGGCCGGCGGTACCTCGCCGCGGTGGTGACGACGTTCGGCGGCGGCGTGGTCCTGGGCGCGTGGTACGCCGCCAACCCGGCGGGCTGGCGGCCGCACTGGTGATCGGCGCCGCGAGCGTGGCCCCGGTCTTCGCCCGGGCCCTGCGCGCCCCGGTGATCGCCGAGGACGAGGCTTCGGCCGCCGTCGACGCGGCCGTGCGGGCCCACGACACCCGCGCGTTCGCGGCGCCGTTCACGTTCACGTTCCTGGTCTGGATCGACCTGTCCACCAGCTGGCCGTGGCCCCCGGCGCGGTTCGTGCCCGCGGTGGGGTACTTCGTCCTGGTGGTGGCGGTCCACGTCGGCGCCGCGATCGAGGCCCGGCGCCAGAGCCTGCCGCGCGGCCACTACGGAACGGTGACCCCGTGACCGCCGCGGTGACGGACGCGGAGCGCGCGGCGGCCGGTCGCTGGTTGGTCAAGCACCGCGTCGAGGTGCCGACGATGACCGACCTGCTGGCCCTGCGGCTCGGCTTCCGTGCCGGCGCGCGGCCCCCAGGGGCGTGGCGGTGGATCGTCGTGGCCGGCCTGGGGTACGCGGCCGTCATGATCGGGTTCGCGGGCCTGGTCTTCCTGCCCGGTGTCCGCGGCGGGGAGCTGATGGACAGCTCGTACGTCTTCTTCCTCATCATCGCCCAGCACCTCGGCTACTGGCTTCCGGGCGCGGATCCGCCACGACGCCGTACCGCACGTACGCGGGGAGCCGGCTCCTCCTGCTGGCCCTGGGCGCGGCGGTCACGGCCGCGATGGTGACCGACGTCTTCCGGCGTCCGGTCATCGCGGAGGACGCAACGTCCCGGGCCGTGGACACCGCCCTGCGGCGGCACGACCTGCTCGTGGCGATGCCCGGGATCTACGCCGTTCCGGCGCTGATCGATCCGCTGGTCGGCCACGCCCAGCCACCGGAGTGGCGGGCGTGGCTGGCCGGCTACGCCGGTCTCGCGGTGGCGACGCAGGTCGTCGTGGGTGTCGCGCAGTGGCGGCGGCTGCGGGCCGTGCTCAGCGGTTCGACGCCTTCTTGACGAACTTCGCCAGGTCCTTCGACTGCTGCACCCGGGTCGGCTCGTGGATGTACATCATGTGGCCCGCCGGGTAGTACGCCGAGTCGATGTTCTCGCGCAGTTCCTCCGGGATCTGCAAGTGGGCCAGCACGTGCTCGGCCGCGTAGTACGCCGTCGCGCCGTCGTAGTGACCGAAGGCCACGTGCACCTTCAGGTGCGGGTTCGCGCGCATCGCCGCGCTCAGCGAGTCCACCACCGACACCGAACGGCCCTCGAAGTCCGAGTACGACCACGCCTTGAACGTGTCCTCGCTGATGAGCTCGTAGGGCAGGTCGTTGGCGTACCCGAGCTCGGCCCGCACGTAGTGGTTGAACGCCGCCGCGTACGCGCCGACCACGCGGGAGATCGACGGGTCGTCGCTCATGTGCTCGCGGCCGCCGTCCGGCTCCCACGTCGTGAACCGGCCGTCCATCCGGCCGACCGTCAGGCCGCGGTCGCGCAGCAGCTCGGTGAAGAACCGGACGTGCTCGATCCGCAGGTTCACCCGGTCCACATAGGACTCGGCGAGGCCGGTCAGCGACGCCAGCGTGGCCACCGCGTCCGTCCGGTCCTGAGTGGACAGCCGGGCGCCGCGGGCCAGCGCCCACGGCAGGTCCTTCGCCGCGAAGTCCTCGGCGTCGGCGAGGACGTCGTCGAGCGGGCGCTCGCCGTGCAGGCCGTGGTAGTGCGCGATCGCCGCGTACGTCGGCACGTACAGCGAGTACGGGAGGTCGTTGCCCTCGGTGAACCGCAGCGTGCCCAGGTCGAGCACCGACGAGATGAGCAGCAGGCCGTTCAGGTACAGCCCGTGCCGGTCCTGCAGGTGCGCGGCCAGCCCGGCGGCGCGCAGCGTGCCGTACGACTCGCCGGCCAGGAACTTCGGCGACAGCCAGCGCTGGTGGCGCGACACCCACAGCCGGATGATCTCGCCGACCGACTCGATGTCGCCCTTGAAGCCGTGGAAGTCCTTCGTCTCGCCGCCTTCGGACGCGCGCGAGTAGCCGGTCGACACCGGGTCGATGAACACCAGATCGCTGTGCACCAGCAGCGTCTCGGGGTTGTCGGCCAGCCCGTACGGCGGCGGCACCAGGTCGTCGACGTCGCCCGAGAGCACCCGGCGCGGTCCCAGCAGGCCCATGTGCAGCCAGATGCTCGACGAGCCGGGGCCGCCGTTGAAGGCGAACGTCACCGGCCGCGACCCCGGATCGGCGTCGTCGAGGGTGTAGGAGGTGATGAACACCTCCGCCTTCGCCTTGACGCCCTCGGACTTGCCGTCCTTGACGATCTCCTTGCGGAGGACGATCCGCCCCGCCTTCGCCGTGTATGCGAGCTTCTTCCGCTTCACGGTCAAGGTGTGCTGGGTCGTGACGATGTCGTCGGTCGGCTCGGCCGGGATCTCGGTCGTCTCCGCGGCCTTCGGCTCGGAGGCCTCTTCGGGGGTGCTGTCCGCCATGGACCCAACTTAGTCGGCGGGAACGGGCGGCTGTGGCAGGGTGACCTGGTGCACACCGAGGACTGGCCGGCGACGATCGAGGAGGCGCTCGCCGTGCAGGAACGGCTTCGCGGCCGGGTCGAGCTCGCCGACGACTGCCCCGAGCTGCCGCCGACGGTCACCGGCCTCGACGTCGCCTACGACGACACCGGCGGCATCGCGGCGGCCGTCGTCACCCTCGAGACCACCGGGCTCACCGTGGTCGAGGAGCGGACCCACCGCGCGAAGGCCGTCTTCCCGTACGAACCGGGCCTGTTCGCCTTCCGCGAGCTGCCGCCCCTGCTGGCCGCGCTCGAGCGGCTGGAGCGCACGCCCGACGTCCTGGTCTGCGACGGTCACGGCCGCGCCCACCCCCGGCGCTTCGGCCTGGCCTGCCACCTCGGCGTGCTGACCGGACTGCCCGCGTTCGGCGTCGGCAAGACCCGGTTCATCGGCTCGCACGGCACGCCGGCGCACGTGCGCGGGTCGTCGGAGCCGCTGGTCGACGCCGGGGAGGAGGTCGGCGCGGTGCTCCGGACCCAGGACGGCGTCAAGCCGGTGTACGTCTCGGCCGGCCACCGGATCGGCCTGGCCCACGCCTGCCGGCTGACGCTGGCGCTGACCCCGCGCTACCGGCTGCCGGAGACCACGCGGCACGCCGACCGGCTGTCCCGGGCGGCGCTGCGATGAGGCCGATGAAGTCGATGAGGTCGCTGCCCGAGCTCGACGCCGCGGTGGCCGGCTGCCGCGCGTGCCCGCGGCTGGTGGCCTGGCGCGAGGGCGTCGCGGGCACCAAGGCGGCCTTCCGCGGCGAGGAGTACTGGGCGCGCCCGGTGCCGGGGTTCGGGCCGCCGGACGCGTCGCTCGCCGTCGTCGGCCTGGCGCCCTCGGCGCACGGCGCGAACCGCACCGGGCGGATGTTCACCGGCGATCCGTCGGGTGATTTCCTGTTCCGGGTCCTGCACGAGGTCGGGCTCGCCTCACAGCCGACGTCCGAGCGGCTCGGTGACGGCCTCGAGCTGTACGGCACCCGGCTCGTTTCGCCCGTGCGGTGCGCGCCGCCGGAGAACAAGCCGACACCGGCCGAGCGGGACACCTGCCGCCCGTGGCTGGCCGAGGAACTCGCACTGTTACGTCCGACACTGCGGGCGATCGTCGTGCTGGGCGCGTTCGGCTGGCAGGCGTCACTGCCCGTGCTGGCGGCGGCGGGCTGGCCGGTGCCGCAGCCGCGGCCGGCGTTCGCCCACGGAGCCGTCGTGGAACTGGGCGACCTGCGGCTTTTCGGCTGTTATCACGTGTCGCCGCGCAATGTCCAGACACACCGCGTGACCCACGCCATGGTGGCGGACGTCTTCCGGGCCGCGACCTCGGTGACAGGGCACGACTGAATCGTTACGGAAACCGCAGCGACGCTGGTCACAGCCGGATGGGGCCCCCGAGCGAGGTCGCGGCGAAGGTGTCACCATGAGGACATGGCTGCTGCGAAGTCGAAGTCGGAACCGACTCGGATCCTCGTCCTCGGTGGTGGGTACGTCGGGCTCTACACGGCGTACGGCCTCCAGAAGATGCTCCGGGCCAACGAGGCCTCCGTGACCGTCGTTGACCCGCAGCCCCACATGACCTACGCGCCGTTCCTCCCGGAGGCCGCGGCCGGCGCGATCGAGCCCCGGCACGTGGTCGTGCCGCTGCGGCGCGTGCTCAAGCGCTGCCACGTGCTGACCGCGCGCGTCACCAAGATCGAGAACGAGAAGAAGTCCGTCACGGTCGAGGCGGCCGACGGCCACGTCGAGCAGCTGGGCTACGACATCCTCGTCGTCGCGCTCGGCGCCGTCGCGCGCATCCTCCCGATCCCGGGCCTGGTCGAGCAGGGCATCGCCTTCAAGACCATCGGCGAGGCGATCTACCTGCGCAACCACATCATGACCAAGCTCGACGAGGCGGCCAGCACGCTCGACCCCGAGCTGCGCAAGCGCCTGCTGACGTTCACGGTGGTCGGCGGCGGGTTCGCCGGCATCGAGGCGCTGGCCGAGCTCGAGGACATGACCCGGTTCGCGGTCGAGAACTACTACCCGAACATCAAGACCTCCGACATCCGCTGGGTGCTCGTCGAGGCGGCCGGCCGCATCCTCCCCGAGGTCCGCGAGACGCTCGGCGTGTACACGGTCGAGCAGCTGGAGAAGCGCGGCATCGAGGTCTACCTGTCGACGGCGGCGAAGTCGTTCGAAAACGGCCACGTCGTGCTCTCGGACGGGACGGAGTTCGACACCGACACGATCATCTGGACGGCCGGCGTGAAGGCCAACCCGGTGGTCGGCCAGTCGGACCTGCCGGTCGACAAGCGCGGCCGCCTCGAGGCGACCGCCGCGATGCAGGTCGTCGGCCACCCCGACGTCTGGACCGCCGGCGACAACGCGGCGATCCCGGACCTCTCGCGCACGGAAGAGGACCCGACGGCGACCTGCCCGCCGAACGCGCAGCACGCGGTCCGTCAGGCCCGCCTGCTGGCGAAGAACATCATCAAGGTCCTGCGCGGCGGCAAGCCGAAGGACTACTACCACAAGAACCTCGGCGCGGTGGCGAGCCTCGGCCTCCACAAGGGCGTCGCGGACGCGCTGAACCTGAAGATCAAGGGCTTCCCGGCCTGGCTGTTCCACCGCGCCTACCACCTCAAGGCGATGCCGACGTGGAACCGCCGCATCCGGATCCTGTTCGACTGGATCCTCGGTGGCCTGTTCCGCCGCGAGGTGATCTCGCTCGGGCAGATCAACAACCCGAAGGACGAGTTCGCGCGCGTCTCGAAGTCCTGACGTTCGTCCGTCGAAGCCCCCGGCCCTCGTGGCCGGGGGCTTTCGTCGTTTCGGGGAGGCTCAGCCGTCGTGGGGTCCGGTGGCCGAGGGGGCGACGGCGCTGTGTACCGCGGGCTCGCTCTGCCCGGGCGACACGGCGTACCCGGTGACGACCGCGCCCAGCACCGCACCCGCGCTGAAGGCCAGTGCCACCGTCCGGACCGCGAACCTCGCCTTGCAGTGGATCTCCATGTCGGCACTTCCCGTCAGAGTGACGATTAAGGTCGGAACCGACGGTAGCCCGCCCACCCGGTTAGCGTCAAGGTGACGATTATGGGCGTGGCCGCAGCATGGCCGGGTGGAGCACGGTGGCGGGGCCGCGGCGGTAGAGCGCGGCGGGCCGGCCGGGCTGTCGCGAGACCCGCTCCCCGGTCGGGATCAGGAACCCGTCGACGCCGATGATCTTGCGGTGGAAGTTCCGCGGGTCGAGCTGTTCGCCCCAGACGATTTCGTAGACCTCGCGCAGGTCGGTCATCGTGAACTCCGGTGCGCAGAAGGCCGCCGCGAGCGTGGTGTACTCGAGTTTGCCGCGGGCGCGTTCGACCGCGTCGGCGATGATCTTCTTGTGGTCGAACGCGATCCGGGTGCGCGGTTTCAGCACCTTCTCCACGGGCATGAGGACAGCTTCGCGGGCGTCGCCGCCGGCCACCGGAACCGGGAGCTGGGGCGAGAAGGCGACGTAGCAGACCGCGATCACCCGCTGGCGCGGATCGCGGCCCGGCGTCCCGTACGTGCGCAGCTGCTCCAGGTGTAACGCCCGCGCGTCGAGGCCCGTCTCTTCGTGTAGTTCGCGGGCCGCGGCGTGGTCGAGGTCTTCCGACGCCGACGCGAGGAAGCCGCCGGGAAGGGCCAGCATGCCCTCGTATGGCGGGATTCCCCGCTTCACGAGCATGATCTGCAGCGAACTGTCGTGCACGGTGAGAATGGCCAGGTCCACGGCGACCGCGACCTCGGGAATCGTCCACTCGCCGGGCTCAGGCATGGTCGGCGACCCGGCCGGTCGTGGTCGGTGGAGTGTCCATAGTGCACAGTGTACGCAGCAGGCCAATATTCGTCTTATTGACGAGAATAGCCCGATGGGGCTACCTTGCACGTTGCACTCGGCATCCTGCCGGTCGCGAGGGCGCCGTTTCGGCGAACAGAGGGAGATCGTCATGGCAGAGCGGAACGAGGGGGAGGTCGCCCCGTGCTGGTGATCCTGACCGCCTTGGAAGTGGAGCGCGCCGCGGTGCGCGCCCGGATGACCGGGGTGCGCAAGCACGTGCACCACGCGGGCACGGTGTTCGACGTCGGCGAGCTGGCCGGTCGCCCGGTCGCGCTCGGCATGGTGGGGACGGGCAACGCCCGCGCCGCGGCGATCGCCGAACGCGCGGTCGCGGAGTTCTCGCCGGCCGCGGTCGTGTTCACCGGCGTCGCCGGCGGCCTGCGCGACTGGCTCCGGCTCGGCGACGTTGTCGTCGCCCGGAAGGTTTACGCGTACCACGGTGGCTACAGCGACGACGCGGGCTTCCGGAGCAGGCCGGAGGCCTGGGAACCGTCGTACCGCTTGCTGGAGCTGGCGCGGGCGCTGGCCAGGGAGGGGAACTGGGGCGGCGCGGAGAGCGAGCCGGAAGTCCACTTCGAGCCGGTCGCGGCGGGCGAGGTGGTGGTCGACGGGCGGACGTCCGCGGCCGCGCGGTACCTGTGGGACAACTACAACGACGCGGTGGCGGTCGAAATGGAAAGCGCCGGCTTCGCGTTGACCGGCCACCTCAACGACGCCGTCCCGGCGCTGACCGTCCGCGGGATCAGCGACCGCGCGGACGGCGCCAAGGACGTCGCGGACGAGTCGGACTGGCAGGCGGTCGCCGCCGGCAACGCGGCGGACTTCGTCCGTGCGCTCGCCGCCGGGATCGGGGGCACGGAGGGTGCCCGCGAGGACGAGCGCGACCAGGTCCCGGTGGCGACCTACACCAACGTGGCCAAGGACAACGCGCGCGTCGGGCAGCAGGTGGGCGCCGTCTACGGGGACTTCCACGTGACGCAGCGGTCCCCGCGGAGGCACGCATGAACGTCCCGCACGGGTTCCAGAACCAGGCGTCCGGCGAATCCCACGTCGAGCAGCAGATCGGCGCGATCTACGGCGGCACGTTCCACCGCAACGAAACGACCTACAACATCAACCCCTCGGATCCGCCGGAGCGGCGGTTCGAGGTCGCGCTGAACCACCTGCGCGGTGGTACCCCGCGGATGGCCGAGACGCTCTTCCAAGAGCTGCTGCAGCAAGGGCACACGTCCACCACGCTCGCCTACCACTATGCCTTGTCCGTCCTCAGTGACCGGTCGCTCAACGAGATCAGCGACGACGTGTACGCGCGGTTCCGGATGGCGGACCTCACGGCCCGGCGGTTCGCCCACGACGAGTGGCGTGGCGCGCTGAGCGTGGTGTGGGAGCTCATGTCCTTCGTGTGGCGGCAGGAGATGGGCAGCGCCCTGGACGCCGCCGACCTGGCGAAGGCCATGGCGAACCTGCAGGAACTGCCCCGGGACCGGCAGAACGAGATCACGCGTCACCTCGCGCTCGTCCTCGGCGGCGCGCTCCAGGACAGCGTGGACGTCGTGGACGCCCAGCGCGTCCGGACCGAGCGCCTCGGGCACGACCGGGTGGACCGGGCGTGGAAGTTCTTCGAGCCGGATCCCGCGGTGCCGCGGTACTTCGTGCCCACGCCCGCGGCCATCCCCTCGGCGGAATGGGTGAAGGCGGGCCTCGGGGCAGCGGGTGTGCTCCTCGGCTTGATCGCTTTCCTGAGCGGGTTCGGCGACGGCCGGCCCGGGGCGGGCATCGCCGGCCTGCTCGTCATGGCGGCGGGGTTCGCCGGCGCGATCTGGGCGGGGCGCGAGCAGCAGCTGGGAACGATGCGGCTGGTCGCCCGCGACCGCGAGCACGGCGTCCCGCTGCAGTTCCAGGCCGCCGGCTCGCCCGGGCACTGGGTGTCGTCCCGGTTCGTCGAGCAGATCCACAAGCTGGTGGAGGCGCGGTTCTGGGATGCGCGGCCGCACACGCCGGGCAGCTGGGTGAACGACACCCGCGGCATCTGCGAGTACTACAAATGGCGGTTCGTGACCCTGTTCGGCAACGCGCAGGTCGAGGCCGGGGCGGTGAACTGGCTGATCCGGTGGCACGCCCGCCGGGTGGCGGCGCAGTGGCGGAACGGCACCCTGTTCGCCTACCGCGACGAGGTCCGCCCGTCGTCGACCAGCCTCCTCGTCCACCGCACCGGGATCGCCGTCGCGATCGTCGGAGGCCTGATCATGCTCGGCGGCGCGGGCAGCTTCATCGGAGCGGCGCTCTTCCTCGGCGCAGGCGGCTTCTTCGCGATGCAGCACGGCCTCCGGATCATGGTGTCCCACCAGTTCCAGGCCGAGGAGAACGAGCGCGGCAGCCGGCTGCTGAAGGAGGAGGAGCAGGCGTTCGTGGAGTGGTCGCAGGTGCTCGCGGACCGGCCCGACGACGCCGAGATGGCCTGGTGGCTCGACCTGGACAAGTCCCACCTCAAGACCGAGGCCCTGCGCCGGTGCGCGCTGACCAACCGCGACCTGGTGGCGCACGTGGTCCTGACGGAGGGAGCGGCCAACGCCCAGCGCGCCCGCGTCCTCGGCGGCCCGATGCGCTACTCGCGCTACGTGATCCTCGTGTTCCTCCTGACGCACAGCGGCGTCCGCGAGATCGAGGTGGACCTGGACTTCCTCAAGGCGGACGTCCACGACGAGCGCCGAACATCCTTCCGCTACGACGCCCTTTCCGCAGCCCGCGTCGCCGAAGTCGGCGTCCGGTACGCGGACGGGTGGCACTACCAGATCCTCAACGGGGACAACGCGGTCCTCCAGCAGACGCAATCCGTGCGAAAGCGGGCATTCCGGCTGACGCTGGTGAGCGGCGAGCAGATTTCGGTCGTCGCCGAGGGCTTCGAAGACCTGACGGACGAGAGCGTGGAGAACGAGGCCATGTTGCAGCGCCTCGCAACTGGAGTCATCGGGCATCGCGGGCGCACTGCACGTGTTGGAGGCGGTCTCGGCGGAGGGCCGCGATTGGATAGTCAGGGAGCAGGAACGCCGCCGCCGCAGATCGGAGGACTGGCGCAGAGGCGAGCACGGCCCAGGCCTCCTCGACGCCGACCCGGAATAGTGCGGCGCACTGGACGCGAGACCGGCTCGATCACCTAGAGTGTGCGGTGCCCCCGTAGCCCAACCGGCAGAGGCAGTCGACTTAAAATCGATTCAGTGCGGGTTCGAGTCCCGTCGGGGGCACCGCGCAGACCATCATCGCCTGAACGGTCCTACCTGACCGGCACGCTGGTCATCGAGGCGACGTACGACCTCTCGTCGAAGCGCGGGAGGCGGTGATGGGCTCCTCGTCCAGCGTGAGCAAGTTCGTCACCACGATGATGAGCATCGTCATCGGGCTGACCTTCCTCTTCGGCTTCGGGAACGTCGTAAAGGATGTCTCGTAACCCGGTGTCGGGCTGGCGGGACCTCATGTTGGCGTGGTGCAGGTGATCACGGCGTCGCGGTCGGAGTGGATTACCCGTTCACCGGGCTGGAGCCAGGCCAGTTTCGTAAGCTGGTGCGGCTGGTCGCGAGGCGCGGCGGGGACGAGATCGTGGACGGGCGCCCGGGCCGGCAGTGGGCGTTGCCGCTGGCCGACCGGGTGTTGCTGGTGGCGACCTATTGGCGGACGAACCTGACGATGCGCCAGATCGGGCCACTGTTCGGGGTATCGTATTCCGCGGCGCTGCCGACGTTACGGCTGCTGGAGGTGCTGACCACGGTGATCGCTCTGGCCCAGCGCGTCGAACCATCCGAATTAGGTTCGCTGCGCGAAGACCTCGCCGCGAAACAGGCCGCCGACGTCGTCCAGTTTCTGGTGAGCACCACCGGGCTGGACGACTGCTTCCGGGCCCGCGCGAGGTCGCTTCTGTCGAGGAACCTGTGGCTGGCCCGCCTGGGTGGACCACGATCACCACGTGACCTCGACGTCGCGACGAACCTGCTGCTGCCGAAAACTCCTACGTCAGCTTTCCTGCCGAGTCCCTCGACAGCGAGCAGTGGACGCTGACCATCGCCGTGCTCAGCGGCGCCGTCGCCACGTTCGTCCTCGGCCGGCTCGGCGCCGGTCCGCACCGGCGGGCCACGATTCTCTCGTGACGCTGGCGATCGTCGTCTGCAGCGCGCTCACCGTGCTGCCGCTGCCGTTCGCCTGACTGATCGTGGGCAGAGCGGCCCACGATCGCCCTGGCCTCAGTGGTCTCCATCATCGGAGCCCGGCGTCGGCTATTCGCTGGCCGCGGAAGGTTGAGGTTCCCAGTGCCGCCGAGCTGTCTACCTGCCAGTAGATGCAGACAGGTCGGGCGTTAGGTGGCGGCGACGGCGGCCTGACGAACTCAGTCGACACCAGGCGTCGCCATCCGGCTTGTGTGACTGCTCGCCGCGCGAGGCAGCCGATCAACCAGCTCAACTGATGGCCGGTGAATCGCCCGAAAATGGCGCCGACCGTCCATGGTGAAGCTTCGGCGGTCGGCTGGGACGACCGTGCTGAGCGACGTAATGGCGCTTGTCTCGCCCGTAGTTGGCTCGTCACCGAGTGGACCGGCGATAACCGATATCGCTAGGACTCTCTGTGAGTCGGTGACGCTACGAGCAGAAAGCTGGCAACCGGCTCCACCCCGCCACTCCTTCGGGTGAAACCTGGGTGGAAGTGCTAACGAAGGGTTCTCACAGGTCAGCGTGTATAGCTGATCGGATTCACTTCTTGTGCTGGCGTCGTATGAGGAGTTGAAGTACCCGGTAGGCGTCGTTGCGAGTGTTCGCACGTCGCCGGAAGGTGGCAGCGAGGGCCACGGTGGCGGTGGCGGCGGCGATGAGCAGAGTGCTAATAGCGGCGGTGATGGCAGCGATTTCCATGATCGGCTCCAGGCGGCAGGGTTGCGATTGCTTGGTTGCCGTACTGTGACCGCTCGCGGGGTTGTCGGGCACGTGGCGATAATGGCGATTACACAAGTTGGCGACATTGCCACATGAGGTGCGTCTGGAGGAGGGACTGTGGTGCAACCACCTGACCAGCGGAGACCGGGTCGTCCGTTCACCGCCGACGTACGCGACGTGGCCAAGTTCTCGGAGCCGGTGCGGTCGTGGGTGCTGGCACTGCGCACTGCCATTCGAGATCGGTTCGGCACTCTGGCGGCTTTCCACGTCGCCTACGCGCGAAGGATGTCAGGCTCGGGAACCGGCGATTCTGTCGTGCCAGAGCGGTATCTCATGGGTACGAAGGAGATCAGCAAACAGCTTCGCGACGGTAACCGCTACCCGGACGGCCCTGCCAAGTTACTGGCGCAGTGGATCGTGCAGCTCTGTGATCTCTCGCGGAACCAGGAGTTCCTGAGACTAGAAGCGCAGGCAGCTCGGTATATTGCGGATCGAGCTCTGAATAACGGGCGGAATACGGCGAAACAGGAACCGACTGCCGCCATCCCTGGGGCCGATCCTGCAGTCGGCAAACATCGGCCCCCTGACGGCTACGACGCTGAGCGGACCGCTATTGAGGACCACCACCGTGTAGTTCTTGATCGAAGCGAGGAGTTGCGACACCTGGTCGACAAGCTGCGCTGTTCAGGTTCGTATCACGTCATCGTGGCGCCGGCGTTTGCCGGTAAGACGGCCTTCATGGTCGAGTTGCACCGCCGGCTGCGGGCCGAGGACTACCGCACCGCCGTATTCTACATAGTTGAGCACTACTCCAATCGGTCGCAAAATTTCCTCGAAGCCGTCATCGGCCAGTTGCTCTGGGTATGCCAGTCGAGTGAGAAGCTCAGCGTCGCCGACGAGCGGCCAGCCCAGTTCGCGAGACTCTGGGCAGATTTTGCGGCCCTTGGAACAGTTGATCGTCCAGTGGTTCTCCTTATCGATGGTCTCGACGAACAATCGCCAGTGGATATGATCAGCCCGCTGCTTCCGGTGCACCTCTCGGGTTACGCACATGTAGTCGTCGCAACCCGAGGCCTGCCCGATTTCCGGGATGCCGTGCCTCGGCACCACGCTTTGGCAACTTCGCCAATATCTGTCATTTCACTGGTCGCCAGCCCGCATGCCAAGGTAAGGACGGATCACGCGAGACGTGATCTGGAGAAATGGCTCAGGTCGGCCGACTCGGTCCGTGAGAACATGGCTACGCTGTTGCTTGTCGCGGGCGCCCCGCTTTCCCGGCATGATTTCGCCGATCTGCTGGATCTCAGTGTTGGTCAGGTTGATCTGTACTTGCACGATATCGAACGGTGCTTGTTGCCGATGACCATTGAGGTCGGAGGAGTTGGTTACCAATGGGTGCACGCCAAGTACAGCGAGTTCGTCGCTAACTGGGTGAGCGCGAAAGGGCGAGTGCACGCGATCCAGCAGGTGCTGACCTGGGCAGACCGCTATGCGGGTAATGGCTGGCCCGACACAACCCCGCCCTTCCTTTTGCATGGCCTCCATCATTTCCTGCGCACGCACCACGACATCGGGGGCCCGGTTCGCCTGGCAGGACTTGTAACCAATTCCCGGAGACAGCGGCTGTTGGCGGAATATGGACACGACCGAGCGTTCCTCGACACCGTCGCGTTCACAAGAGACGCGCTGCACGAGATCGACGGGGACTCGGCGAATAGTCTAGAACTGATGTTTCGGGTCGAACTGCACCGCATGTTGGCGACTGCTGCCGCCGCACCGCTGCCCCTCGGGTTGCTGCGCCTTTTCGTGCTTTTGGGGCAGGCGGACCAAGCGGAGGGTGTCGCCTTCTGTGTTGACGAGCGCTATCGAGCGCGGGCGCTGGCCGAGGTTTCCGAGGCGCTTACCGAGATCGGCGACACTATACGAGCGAGTAAGATTGCAGACAGGGCATGGGATTTCGCGACGGCTGATGACGACAAGTACCATCAATTCACTTCCATTCGCGCGTGCGCGCGCGCCGCCCGGAAGGCTGGAACGGAAATTTTTCCGTCGGTGATCCGAGTGGATCTGATCGGCGAAGACCCACGACTGCTCTGTGAATATGCTGGCTATTTAGTAGAGATTGGCGAGCAGTGCGCGGCCCGTGCTGAGATCGATCGCCTCATCAAGCCCGGACCAGATTACGATCGGCTAGGTGGGTGGGTGCTGGCCGAGGCTGCTGCCTCACTGAGCTTGCTGGGTGATCTTGACGCCGCTGCCAGGACGGCCAGGAGAGCTATTTCGCGGCGTGGGGTATCGGGCGAAGGCTGTGGCGCGCAGATCGGCCAGGTGGTCGCGAGCCTCGTTCGAGCGTCGCGAGCGGATGATGCCACCGGTATAGCGTCCGCGATCGCGAATTCGCGGGACTCGTTGCGGGCGAGGGTCCACGGTGCGCTTATTGAGGCTTTGAGCGAAGCAGGCGACTATCGTCGGGCTCAAGATATTTTGGAGCGCGAGTTGGAGTTGGCGAATTCGGTGCGCACCTCTTTTCTTTGGGGTCTAGATCCCCTCTTGTATCTGAGAGGTGCGCAAGCCAATTGCGGTACCGGCGACGTGGAAGTTTTGAAGGAGTTACTCCGGTGTGTGGATAGAGAAGGAATCCGCTCCGATGACCTGGGCGGTTTGGTGAAGCTTGGCGAGGCCTTTCTCGCAATGGACTGCAGACAAGATGCAGCCCGGGTGGCCCAGTTCGCGCGGGAGCTGAGCGGACCCGCTCCCCTCTACATCGACGACGACTCGATGCGTCAGATGGCCGTAGCATTGATCAAGGTCGGAGACATTTTCGCAGCACGCAACGTGGCCGGAAACATCGATGATCATACGCTGCGAACTGAGGCGAAACGGACCGTCGAGATCGCAGAAGCGATCGCAGAAGCGGCCGCAGGGGAATTCTTACCCACCAGTGAGTACGCGAAGAAGTGGTCACCCTGGGACCGCGCGCAGCTCGCTGTTACCCTGGCGGGCGTCGAGGGAGCCGCTCGCACCGCGCGCGAACTTGCGACCGAGCTCATCTTACACGAGGACCAGGCGCATGGACCCGGGCGAGGGGACTTGGCCGCGTCGTATTGCGCCCTGCGCGCCATAGAAGCACTCCGTCGCGTCAGCAGCGTCGAGCACTGCGAGACTGTTCTAGCCCGCTTATCGTCCAGTGGCCGCGCCGGGGCTCTTGCGAAGCTTTCAGGCATTTGTCGGGCGACGGATGCTGCCACGGCCGACAGGTTGTTCGAGCAAGCCGTCAACCTGGCATGCCACCTTACCGAACGCAACCGCCGCGTGTCCGTGCTTTGCGAAATGTTGAAGGTTGCCGGGTCGCTTCAGGAATCAACTCCGGGCATCGTGCAGGCACTGACTATATTCCGGCAGGAGCTGGAAAGCGAGGCGAGCCTCGAGCTTGGCTACTCGCTGGCAACATCACTGCATGATGCTGGGTTGAACGACCTCGCCCGTGCGTTCGCGCTCAAAGTGTACGAGATCTGTGAAATCGAGGACGATCTCGGCAATGGCAGATCGTATGACGGCTTACTGTGCTCTTTCCTCGTGGTCGCGGGTATGCACGATCATGCGCTACACCTCGCGGAGGGGGCGGGCTGGCTTACCTTGGCTTCCCTCGCTAATGAATACATCGCGAACGGCGACATGCGGACTGCTCGACGAGCGGCGGAGTTGGCCTTCAAGGCTCGGCGAGGAAAAGCAACGAAGGATTCAGATGGAGTGGCGATCATGATCCTGTTGATGTTGGATGTCGGCCGAGTGGATCTCGCGAAGCATCTGTTCCAAGAGGATTATGTCGGTCCCGAAGGCGACCAACTTGTCAGCGCCTTGATCCGCGGCTTGGTGGTGCACGGGCGCGAGCGTGAAGCCCTCTCGCTGTCCTGTAGTTCCTCGCTAGAACCCTGGCGGGGTGCAGCATTGGTTGCGTGGAGCGCCGCACCGGCCTGGCCGACAGACATGCGCCGCCGCAACCTGCAACTCCTCCACCAGTACACCTACCACGGATTCATCCCGGACCAGCCGACCCAACAAGTCAATGGTCAGAACCAGACCGGATAAGACTCGTTCAATTCGCTGGACAGCCCTCCTTTACCAGGTGAGGGGTCGGTCGCAGTTGTCGGCGGGCGTTGCGGCGCTATAGACGAGTCAGGGTTGCTACTGCTTGCTCGCGTTGACCCCGCTTCGGGTTACCGGTGGTGCGCGCCCCGGGCAGGTGGAGCCCTGTTGTGCTGGCAAGGCTTCTCACAGAAACGCTTCGAACGTCATTCCGCACGCGTCGCGGAAGTACGCGGCCGGACCAGCGCCGACCTGCCGTTGCACAGAGCTACTGTGGTGGATATCCGCAGGTCGTGAGGGACGGCAGTCCATGCGGATGTTCTCCGAGTCCCGTCGGGGCACCACGCAGACCATCATCACCCTGATCGGTCCAAGCCGACCGGCACGCTGGTCATCGAGGGCACGGACGACCTCTCGTCGAAGCGCAGGAAATCGAATCTGAAGGCGCCCTCTATCCCGTAAAACGCGCAAGGCCGTCGACGTCCGGTTGCCGGTGCGTCCCCCAGTTCGTCGAGAGCCAGGTGCCCCGGTGCTCTGAACCGAGCCGGCGGGCTGCGGCCACGGCGGTCCTGCTGACCGGCTCCGCGAGCCAGCCGGCGATGGTGTCCGCCAGCAAGCCGGTGAACTGCCGGCCCAGTTCGGTCAGCTCGTTGCCGGCCCGGAGCTCGGCCAGCGCCTCGGCCACGGCCTTGCGCCAGCGTGCGAATTCCGTTTCGGCGAACAGCCGGTCGGCCGGTGGCGCCACCGCTCGCCGCTGGTTTCGCCAGAATGCCGCGACTCCGGCGAAGGCGTAACAGCCGTGCAGGAGACCGCTCGCCGGCCTCGGGTCGGTTCGCCAGGGGGCGTAGTAGCGGCGGCTCGCGTCTCGGGAAACCAACGGGAACAGGTCCGTCAGCCCGATGAGCTTGGTGTGCTGGAGCTCGTGGGCCAGGCTCGCGGCCGCGGTCACCGGGTCGGCCGGCGGCGAAAGGAAGACGCACCCGAACGCCGCGTCCGCGGTGCCGCTCACCGGACTGGCCGTCCCGCCGGGCAGGGGCGTCACCACCTTGATCGCCCGCGGCAGTTCGTCCGCGGTGGCCGGGTGGTGGCGGGTGAGCACGTGCCAGGCCGAATCAAGCGCCGTCCGCCAGGTGGCCGGGACCGCGGCGGCATCCGGGCGCAACGAAGGAGGCTCGTCCTCGCCGGCCCAGTCGTCGAGGATGAACGTGGCCGGGCGCTCCCGAGTGCCGACCGTGACGCGGGGGAGCGGACGCCAGCGGTCCGCTCCTCTGCGCCAGTCCGCGGGGATCGTGGCGGATCCGACCCGCGTGCCGCCCGCCACCGGGGTGACCGTGGTCTTCCCCGGTTCGGCCAGCAGCACCGTTCCCATGCCCGGAATCGTTACGTCGCAACGGAACACCTCGACCGTCACGGGTTCCCGGGCGTCGACCGCCGCGGCCAAGGTGATGCGGTGCAGGCCCGGCGCGGCGGGTGCTTCCCGTGCGGCCACGCGCAACGCCCAGGCCCCCACCGAAGGGTGGCGCAGCACCCGCGTGACGGATCCGGGACTGGCCCGTTCCAAGGAGACCAGCAGCGCAAAGACGGCGGCCGCGGAAGCCTGCGTGGCGGCCAGGTGCTTGACCAGCTGGAGGGTGCGGCTGAGCCGGGCGTCGGCGAGCAAGCTCACCACGGACGGCCCGCCGCCGCCTTGCGCGAGTGCGGCGAACTGTTCGCGTCGCAGCGCGAAGGGAGCGGCTTTCACGTGGCGCCGCGCAACGCGGCGAGATCGGCGGCGAGCCGGGCCCGGATGTGCGCGATCAGCCGGTAGAGGTCCGCGCAGTAGACCGAGGGGTTGTCGAACCCGGTGCCCGAGCGGTAGCGGTGCGCTGGGAGCCCGCCACCGCACACCCGCACCAGGTCGCACGCCCGGCAGGTCGCGTTGAGCGGTGGCGGCAGCGCGCCGGCGAGCGCCGCGTCGAACGGAGCCCGGTCCACGTGCAGGCCGGTCGCCGCCGCCCCTTCGGCCACCGAAGCAAGAATGTCCGACCGGCTGATCGAACCATCCGTTTCCACCACCAGAAACGGCGCGGTGTCGTTGCCGACGCCCTCTATACCGGATTGGCCGCCGAGCAGCACGTGGATGATCTCTTCGAACAACCGCACCCCCGTTTCCCGCCGAGGCGCGCCGTACCAGCGTTCGAAGACGCGGATCAGCCAATCGCCGTACCGGCCCGCGCCGGGTGGCGGCGCATCCCAGGTGCTGTGCGGGAGCAGGAAATCGACTCGAGGCGGAGAAAATTCCAGCAATGCTTCGTAGGTGGCCACCGGATCGTTGCGCAGATCGATGGTGCACAACAGCCCGCGGTAGATTTTCCGGAACGCCGGAGAACTGAGCCGACGCAGCGCGGCTGCCGTGTCCGCGTGGCTGCCTCGCCCGCCGGGCCCGCGGCGGTGCCGGTCGTGGGCGACCCGATCTCCGTCGAGGCTCACGCTGACGCCGATGCTCAGCTCGCTCAGCACGTCGAGGGTGGGCCCGGTGAGCAGCGTCCCGTTGGTCTGCATCGACAGCCGTACCCGCGCGGGCACCCGGTCCTGCAGGGCGCCGGCGATCTGCCGCACGAGGGAAAGGCCGCCGAGCAGCGGCTCGCCGCCGTGGAGCAGGACCGCCAGCGAGGGCAGCCGGTGCGCGGCCACGTGTTCGGCGATCCGGCCGACGGTCCGGTCGGCCAGCGCCGGTGACAGGGCCCGCGGGCGGACCCGCCAGCCGTGGTCGGCCTTGGTGTACAGGTAGCAGTAGTCGCAGGCCAGGTTGCACCGGCCGTGCAGCTTGAGGATGAACTGGCGAAAGGCCAACGGGGCGGCCCGGGCGGTCTTCTCCATAGTTCCTCTATTCCTCCCGATCAATGAAACACGCTCGTCCGGGTGATCGCGAGACCGGCGACATCGATTGATCTTCCTGGCCGCAGGCCGATCGGCCGAACGGTTCATCCTTCTCTGGAGTGACGGACGGCCGGTATGATGAAATGATCAACGGTGGCATGAGGGGCGGCAGTGTCGATGGCCGACGAGAACTTGCTCGAATCCGATCTTCTTGACGTCACGGATCTCGACCTCGAGTCGTTGCAAGCGTTGCCTGATTGTGTACTGCGGTCATCACTGGATCGCGCGCTCGGCGATTCCCGGGGCAGATACGATCAGCCGTACGAGTCAGGTCTCTGAGGCGCCGTAATATCCGGTCCTCTTTTTTCGACTGGAGTGTGATGAGCAGCCCATCGAGCACCGGCAACCCGGGAGCGGGGCGGCAGCCGAACGTGACTGCCTTCCTCTCCGCGAAAGAGGGGGCGGGGTGCACGAGCACCCTGGCGAATCTGGCGTGGGCGTTGTCCGCCGCGGGACGGCGCGTGCTGGTGGTCGATTGGAGCCCGGCGGGCACGGGACAGCGTGAGTTCCTGGGCCCGTTCGCCTCCGAGCAGGTCGAGCTCCCCGGCCCGCTCGCCCGGCAGCTCCGGCTCGCCGCCGCCCTGCCGGCGAACCCGGCCGAAGCCGGTCCGCTGACCGCCGTGCGCTGCACTCACCTCGACCAGGCCGGGTACGTCGACGTCGTGACACTGAACGCGGCGGACTTCGCCACCACCGCCGCGCCGGGCCTGCGGGAGCAGCTCCTCGCCGCCGGCTACGACGACGTCCTCGTGGACTGTCCCGCCGGGCCGGGTGACCCGATGCTCGCTTTCCTGGGAGTCTGGTGCCGGTGCGTCGTGGTGTGTTTCGTGACGCGCGCCAAGGAAGTCGCCGAAGCTCGCGCGCTGGTGGACCGCGTACGCCTGGCGGGGCGGCCGGGACTCGCCGTGCTGCCACTGGCCACCCGCTTCGGTGACCGGTTCCCCGAACGGGCCAAGCAGGCACGCAGCCTCATCGCCGTGGAGTTCGGCTCCGTGGTCGAGGAGCAGGCGGAGGTCCTCCACCTGGCCGAGATACCGGAAATTCCCGAGCGTAGCCACGACACGGTGGACCCGGTGCTCAACCTGGTCGTCGAAGAACCGGGAGCGGGTGGCCGGCTGGAGGCCGGGTACGGCAACCTGATGGCCGCGCTGACCGGTGGTGCGCCGGCGTCCGTTCCCGAAGTGCCCGAACTCGTGCGCCGCCGCTACCGCAAGGCGTTCGGGCTGCCCGTGACGGACGGCGGCGCCGAAGACCGCGTGGTCGTCGTCTACGCCACGCCCGACCGTGCCTGGGCCGACTGGGTCGACACCCACCTCCGGCGCGCCGGCGCGAGCACCCGGTTCTTCCGCGACGCGGAGCCGTGGCTGTCCGGGAGCGGCCGGCTCGGTGTCGTCCTGGTGGGCACCGCGGCGTTCGACGAGGCCGGACTGGCCCCCGAGGTGGTGGCGCAGGTCGGGCGGGCCCGGAGAACCGGGACGCGGGTCGACGTGGTGATCCTGGCGCCCGGCGGATCCGGCCGGACCAGCGACATGTTCTCCGACGCGGTGACGATCTCCGGGGATTTCGCGCAGGACGGGCAGTGGCTCGTCACGCGGATGCTGCGGCACTTCGGTTTCGTCGAGCGGCCGGGGAGCAGGCCGGCCGAAGGCGGCCACCTCCCCGGGCGGGCACGGAAGCTCCAGTCCCTGCCGCCGCGCCGCCCCGTGTTCGTCGGGCGCGACGACGAGGTCGAGGGATTGCGGGACCGGCTGCCCGTGGCGAGGGCGGGCCGGGAGGAGCTGACCGGCCGGCCCGGGATCGGCAAGACCGAGCTCGCGCTCGAGTTCGCCCACCGGTTCGCCGGCGACTACGACGTCGTGTGGTGGATCCCCGCCGCGGACCGGCAGTCGGTCCTGCTCGCGCTCGCCGACCTCGCGGAACGCCTGGCCGGGCCCGCCTCGGGCACCTACGGCAACACCGTCGCCCTCGACCGGCTGCGCGATCCGGCCTTCCAGCGGTTCCTCCTGATCTACGACAACGTCGAGGACCGGGCGGTGCTCGAGGGAACCGTGCCGGAAAGCCCGCAGGGACACGTCATCGTGACCGGGTCGGCGGCTCCGGCGTCGGCGATCGAGCTCGCGGAACTCTCGAGCCGCGACGGCGTGCGGTTGCTGAATTCCCGCGTCAACGGGCTCACTTTCGCGGACGCCCAGGAAGTCGCCGAAGCGGTGCGGCACCTGCCGCTCGCGCTCGATCTCGCCGGGGCGTGGCTGAACGAGCTGAGTGACGCCGACCGCCGGGCGGGATCGAGCGTCCTGGCCGCCGCGGCTTGGGCGGCACGCCGGTTCCTGGACCGGCTGGGCAGTCCCGCCGGCCGGGCGGGCGAGGATTCGGACGCGACGGTCGCCCGGGTCGTCGGCCTCATCCTGGCGAGGTTGGACGAATCCCCGCTGGGGCGCTGCACGGCGCTGCTCGCCCGGCTCTGCTGCTGCTACTCCCCGCACGGCATCGGATTGGGCCTGATCCGATCGACCGCGATGATCGACCGGCTGGCCGAGCTCGCTGGCCCCGACGCGAACCTGCTCCGGCAGGACGCCGTGGAGATCGACCGGATGCTCTGGCTGGGATCACGGCTGGGCCTGTTCCGGGTCAGCTGGGCGAAACCCAGTTCCCTGCAGGTCCACCGGGTGGTGCAGCAGGGCATCCGGCGCTGTCTCGGCGCGGAAGAGGAGGCCCGGTACCGGGCGGAAGCGTTGCGGGTACTGGTGCGTTACGCGCCGAGCGAGGTGGAGGTCGACGAGCGCTTTGCCGCGGACCGCTTCCTGGAGCTGCACAAGCACGTCTTCCCCTCGGGCGCGGTGCTGAGCGAGGACGCGGCGGTCCGGCGCTGGCTGGCCGGCCAGGTCCGGTTCTACTACCGCAGCGGTGGGCCGCAGGTGCAGCGAGAGGCCCTGCCGTACGCCGAGCGGGTGCTCCGCGAGTGGACCGCGCGGTTCGGCGAGGACGATCCGCTGCGGATGCGGATGGCGCTGCAGGTCGCCAACCTCCACCGGGCACTGGGCGACTCCGCCGCGGCGCTCGACCTGGACGACGCGGTGCTCGGAAGCCTGCGCCGGCAGCGGGGGCTCACGCACCCGCAGACCCTCTTCGCCGCTCGCGCCCGGGGCGGTGACCTGCGCAGCCTCGGCGACTTCGCGGAAGGCCTCGTCGAAGACCTCAGCACCTGGGACGGCTTGCGGGAGGCGCTCGGTGACGACCACCCCGAGACGCAGATGGCGGCCAGCAACGCGGCCGGATCGCTGTTCCTCAACGGAGACCTGAGGCGTGCCCACACGGTGGCCACCGAGCAGTTCGAACGCCGGAAGCGCTTGTACGGCAACAGCCTCGAGGTGTGGGCCGCGCTCGTGCGGGTCGGTGCCTACCGGCGGGAACTGGGCCGGCACCGGGACGCGGTCCACGCCCTCCGGGAAGCATTGGGGCGATTGGCGGACCTCGAACCGAAGCTGAACGTCTACGAGCTCATCGCCCTGCGGCAGCTCGCCGTCGCGGAGCGCACCGGGCCGGGAGCCGGCACCCCGGGGCACGCCGAAGACGCCTGCAGCCAGATGGAGGAGGCGTACACGGGGTACCGGACGCTGCTCGGTGACGACCACCCCGCCACCATGGGCTGCGCGCTGAGCCGCGCGGCCACGCTGCGGGCGACGGGCACCGATCTCACCGGTGCCGTGGAACTCGCCGAGGTCGCCCTCCACGGACTGCGGACCAAGGCGCGCTACGCCGAACAGCACCCGTTCACCGCGCTCGCCCGGCTGACCCTGGGGTCGGCACTGCTCTCCGCAGGAGAGCTCGATCGTGGGCGCGACGAGGTGACCGGGGCGCACGAAGTCCTGGTGTCCCGGCTCCAAGCGGCGCACCCGTGGTCGCTGGCGGCCGCGGTCGCCCGGGCGTGGGCCCTGGCCGCCTGCGGGCAGGGCGAGGAGGCTGCCCGGCGCATCACCGAGGTGCGCCTGGCCTGCCTCGAGCACCTGGGAGAAGACCATCCGCTCACCGCGGTCGCCGCGCACGACGAGGAGCTCGCCGCGGCCGGGCAAGTGCGCTGCTGGCGCGTGCACGACGTCGACATCCCGCACATCTGAATCCCGGCTCGAGGAGAATCGGTGGCTGTCCACGAGAACCACGCCGACCACGTCGGCTCCGAGTTCGACGGCGAACGAGCGGCGGTGACGGCGGCCGCGGAGGCGGAGCCGGCGTTGAGCTTCCTCGCCTACTACCGGCGGGGCGTGTACGACTTCGGCGTCGACCGCATCGGGGACCCGGACGAACGCGCTCGCCGAGCCCGGGTCCGGCTGCTGGGCCGGCAGTTCTGCCACCTGGTCAGCCGCCTCGACCACACCCTCGCGGAGGCGCGCACGGGCGGGTTGATCCGGGTCGTCCTGCACGGCGGCAACGGTGCCGCGTTCTGCGACGCCGTGGTTCCCGACGCGCACCTGTTCGGCCTCGTCCTGACTCCCGGAGCGGACGAGCAGGAGCGGACGACGCTCACCGAGCGGGCCGCGATCCGCTCGGCGGACAGGAGCGTGGCCGCGCTGGCCACCCGGCTGCGGGCGACCGCGCACCTGCCATCGGCGAACCCGGGTGGATGGGAGACGGCCGGGGGTAACGGACGGCTCGCCGCCGACGGCGAAGGGGACGAGACGGTGACCGAGATCCGGCACCGCGGCGCGGACAACCTGCCGGAGGGAGAGCTCGCCTTCGCCCGGGACTCGCTGCGGCGGTACGTCCGCCCGCAAGACCTGCAGTTCCTCGCGTTCTGCGCGAACAGCGAACCGGTGCTGACCTTCGACCGGCTGGCCGATCCCGTGCTGGCACCGTACTTCCAGCAGATCACCGTTTCCGCGCGCCGGGCGTTCTACCACCGGCTCAGCCGGGAAGTCGGCGATGTGGCGGCGCGGATCAACCGGACCGCCGAGGACGTCGTCGGTGGCCTGCTGCACCGGCTCGTGCTCGACGTGGAGCAGGGCGCGGTCTACTACTACCGGCTCGGTGCCTGCCGGTACCTCATGGGCGTCACGCTGGACCAGGACGAGGTCAGCACCGCCGACGACCGGATGGCCGAACTGGCCCGCAGTTTCGATCCGGTCGCGGCGGGGCCGTGCGGCTGATGAAACGTCCCGGTGAATCGCACGGCCAGGGCGGGTGGGCTTCCCGCCTGATGTCGGCCCGCGTGCTGGCGCTGCTTCCCGCGCTGGTGCTGGGCGTCCTGGTGGCCACGGGTACCGGTCTGGACGTCGCGCACTCGCGCGGCTATCCCGTGGCGGTCACGGTGCTGCTGGCGATCGGGCTCTACGCGAGCACGCACGGCATCGACGTGGTGGAATTCCGGAACCGCTGGAAAACGGTGCTCATCGCCGTCACGATCGGGGTGTTCGTCAAAGCGGCGTTGATCTCCGCGGTGATGTTCGCGTTCTACCGCGAACCGTACGTTCTCCTGCTGGCCATCGCCATGGCGCAGATCGACCCGCTTTCCGTGGCCGCGATGCGGGCGAAGTCGCGGATGTCGGAGCAGGGCAAGGCCTTGCTGGCGGCGTGGGCGGCGTTCGACGACCCGGTCACGGTGCTGCTCACCGCCTACCTCACGGCCGCGATCGTGCCGAGCGCCGGTGCGGGTCCGGCGGTCCTGCCGTCCGGCCTCGCCGCGGCCGGGGGGAACTTCCTGGCGAACGCCGCCCTCGTCGTGGCGGTGTGGCTCATCCGGCTGGCCGTCCGGAGCCGGAACCCCGCTTCCGCAGCCGGCCGGCGGGTCCGCGCGGGGCTGGAAGTGGTCCTCCTCCTGGCCTGCGGGACGGCCGCGGTGCATTGGTCGCTGTTGCTGGGGCTCGCCGTCACCGGGCTCTTCCTGCGCCCCGATTTCGGCGCCGTGCTGGACAGAGCCGTCACGGCGTGCCTGGTGCTGGCGGCCTTCGCGGTCGGGCTCGTCCTCGCCGGCGGGGTCCGGATCGTCCCGGGAATCGTGCTCGGCACGGCTGCTTATGGCGCGCAGATCGTCGTCGCGTTGCTGCTCACCGCACCGCGGGCGTGGCGCGCGGACCGTGCGAAGCTGGCGCTGGGCCAGCAGAACGGGCTGACGGCGCTGGTGCTCGCCCTCGTCCTGGAGCCTGTCGTCCCGGTCGCGGTGGCCACCGTGGGACCGGCGATCCTGGTCGTGAACCTGTGGCACGCGGCCGCGAACGGGGTGTGGGACCGGCGACACCGGTTCCCCCGGATTTGTGCTACGCGTGCGGAGCGCTCGAACGAAGTACCGCACGCCGAACACGCGGGCTGAGGTTCTCGACCACGTCCTGCACGTAGGGCAGCGAGCTTTCGCGGGTACCGGCCGCGCGGCCGCGCACCGCCACGCTCGTGAGCGGGCCGAGCCGGAACGCGGGTACCTGGTTGCAGACCTCGTCGTAGGCCCGGCACAACCGGTCCAGCTGGGCCCGGGACTCCGCCGAAGCCCGGTCCGGGGAAGCGGGGGTATCCGTCTCCACCCGGCCGTACCAGGTCTCGATCGCGCTGCGGAAACCATCGATGATCCGGCGGAGGATGAGCGCGGTGCCCGCCGCGGGGAAGAACTCGCCGCCCCGGGTCAAGGCGCGGAAGTCGTCGATCGACTGCCGTCCGGTGGAGCCGAAGGCCCCGGTCAGGATGGGATCGAGCTGGAGCAGGGCCTCCAGCGTGCCGGTGGCGTCGGTGAAGATCTCGCCGACGTGGTCGGGCAGCCGGGGCGCGGCATCCGGGCCGGCCTGGCCCCACGTGGCCAGGTCCTGCAGCACGGTGGCGAATCCACGCGTGGACGCGGCGGCCGCGTCGTCCAGCTGCTCGCTCAGCTGCTCGAGGAGCCCGTGAAGGTTGGCCTGCTGCCTGCTCAGCTGGGTGAACCGGATCTCCAGTGCCGACGACGAATCGCCGGCGAGCGCTTCGAGGCGGTCGTTGACGATCCCCAGGAGCGTCGCCAGCCGGTGGGGGAACGTCGGGTCGCCGGACCGCAGCAGCTCACCGGTCAACGCCGTCCGGACCCGGTCCGCGACGGCGTCGTTCAGCACCCCGTTGATCACGACCAGTGCTTCGACCGGATCGTCCAGGTCGGCGAGGTCGTCGAGCTTGCGGTTCAGCATCTGGACGTCGCGCTCGTCGAGGATCGAGCGCGTCAGCAGGATCGCGCACCCGCCGGCCCGGCCGGGAAAGGTGACCCAGAAGTCGACCGGGTCGCTCCCCGGCGGGCCGAGCCGGTGCCGGAGGCGAAATTGCCACCCGTGGGCCTTGAGCACGCCGATCACCGCCGCCTCGACGTCGTCACCCGGCCGGGACCCGAACTGGCGGTGCGCGGCGTCCCGGATCATCGTCTCGGGAACCGGAGACGTCCGGATCCCGCTCATCCGGGCCTCGTCCGCCCACAGGGCGTAGGCGGCCCGCAGCAGCCGGATCACGTCGCGGGCTTTGCCCCCCGACAGGTCACGCACATAGCGCGGCGACTGCGCCGTGAACGGAGCGAGCCTGCCGTTCTGCGCCAGCTCGATGAACTGCCGGACCTCGTCCGCCTCCAGCGGGTGGAGTTCGACGGTGTGCGGGATCCGCTCGCGCACCCGCGCGTGGAGCACGCGGAGGAAATCCGGCAGTCCCACGAGCACGAGGCAGGCGCCCGCCTTGGAAAAGACCTCCAGCAGCTGCTGGAACGCGGCTTGGACGTTCTCGTCCTCCCGGCGCCGGGCGGTGAAGATCTTGTCCATCTCGTCGAGCACCAGCACGAACCGGCCGTGGTGACTGCCGAACAGGAGCGCGAACACACCCATCGCGGCCAGCGCCGTGGCCTCGGTGTCGATCGCGGCGACGATTCCGCGTTCCCGGAGCACCTCGGCCGGCGCCGCGCCGCTGAACCAGTCCCACACCGCGTCTTCGAACCCGCTGCGCAGCAGCAGGGTCAGCGCGGTGCCGAAGGCTTCGTCCCTGGTGACCTTGGCCAGGTCTTCGTGCACCCGGCGGAGCAGGGAACTCTCCATCAGGCCCAGCCGCTCCACCACCTGCTGGGGGTTCAGCTGGCGGTTCTGCAGCCACTCCAGGACCGTCCCGCTGAGCCCGGTGTCCTGCAGCGAGGAAGTGACGACGTCGATGTAGAAATCGCTCACCCTGGTCCGGACGAAGTCCCGGTCGAGCCGCTGGGCGAACCTCCGGTACAGGTCGACGAAGGTGCTGGCGGTGGCCTCGAGGTACATCGCCTGGTGGGGGTCGCCGAGCAGGGCTCCGGCTTCCTGAACCAGCCGCAGGGCGAGGTGTGATTTGCCGGTTCCGTAGTCACCGATGACGGCGAGGGCGGTGCCCTTGCCGTCGCGGCTGCTCACCGAGTCGGTGCTCAGGCAGGCGGACAGGTGGGCGAGGGCCTTGCGCACGGCGTCCGTCGCGATCGTGGGGTATTCGCTGTCCGAGGTGTAGAACTCGGTGACCTGGGCCACGGCCATCGGCGAGTACGGATTGTCGAGCGACGGCACTTCGTCCACGCCTTCGGTCACCGCGTTCACCCCCGGCCGTCCGGCCAGTCTCGCCGGGCTTCTCTCTTCTGGAATTCGCTGATGTGCTCCTCGGTCACCAGCAGCGTGCGGCCGTACTCTAGTGGATCGGTTTTCAGGAGCTCGTAGGTTCCGTGCAGCATGATCTGCATTTGCGACACGGACCGTGACCCTTCCTCGAGCGACTGCAGGGTTTTCTCACTCATTCGAGGGTACCCTCCAGCCCGTGCGTGACGCTTGAGCCGATCGTTGGCAAAGCGCGCGAAATCGCCCTTCTTCAGCTTGTCGACGTGCACGTGGATCAAGCGGCCGTAGTCCTTCAGCCGATTGTTGATCACTTTCAGGTGTTTGTCCTCGAAGTGGGCGGATTCCATCACGAAGAGTGTCCGCTCGGGTACCCAGCCGCCATAGCGGACCACCTCGTCGGGCACCTCCGTCGACGGCAGCAGGATGACCAGGACCAGTCCCTTGATCAGGCCCGGGCCGAGGTGGGGGTAGACCCGGGACGGGGAGGTGCGGTTCGCGACGAGCCGGTTCAGCTCGGCACGGTTGAGGAGATTCTTCCGCTCGAGCTGACCCACCACGTAATCGCAAACGGCGGTCAAGCGGTCGTTCACCGGCAGGACCTCGCCGAGCAGCGCCGAGCGTGCGTCCACGATTTCGACAGTGAGCCCCCGCAGCTTTGATGATTTCTTCAGCCAGGCCAGGCAGCGGTTCGCGACCGCGGTCTTCCCGCAGCCGGTATCGCCGGTCACCAGCAGGAGCTTGCCTTCTTCCTCGTCCGGCGAACCGAGGGTCTTCGCCTGCCGCTGGAATTCCTCATACGCTTCTTCGGTGTGATCGAGATCGACGTAGAAGTCCCCGTGCTCTGGGTACCGCCACGGGCAGAGCGGCTGGGTCGGGCCGCTCAGCTTGGCCACCGCGAACGGGTTCACCGCGGCCGGCTCGGTCATCGCGCACCTCGGAGGGTCCAGCGGGCCCGAAGCGGTCTTTCCAGGGCGATGGTCACGCGGAGTACGTGGTCCCGTTGCGTGTCGAGGGCCTCGAGCAGGGTGCGCCGCCGGGTGCGGGTGACGTCCGACTGTTCGTACCAATCTTCGGTCAAGGGAGCGCCGAAGTCGCCGGTCGTCAGCTGTTCCCGGAGCGCCGGGACGACGGACCACGAGCGGTGCCCGGCGCGCACTTCGGCGAGCCGCGCGAGGAGCTTCCGCCGCGACTCGCCGAGTGGGCCCTCCGGGTGTTCGGAGGAGGTGTCGCGCAGGTACTGACCCGCGGCGTCGTGGAACTCTGCGTGTGCCGAGCGCAGGGCTTCCGCTTGAACCCGCCCCCGGGCGACGCGGTCACGCCACGACGCCGCGAAGAAGGCGAGCACGGCGCCGACGATCGCGGTCAAGACGGGAAGAAGCGTGGTGAACGAGCCGGCCACCGCTTGGTGCGTCGAGGAGTAGAGGGCCTCGCAGGAAGCCTCGAAGGCAGCGGGCTGCGCAACCCGCCACTCTCGCGGGGCAAGCGTGCGCGTCCCGTCGAGAACGAACATCCCGGTCGGATCGGCGTGCGCCCGCCCGAGCGACACACCGGCATCGACCACCGCGGCACGCTGCGCCGGCGAAAGGCAGAAGACGGTGGCGGCGTCATCCTCGGCGTGCGCGAGCGAGGGCACGAAGAGGCTGAGAAAAAAGATCAACAGGCAGAGCAACCCGGCTCGTCTTCCGGCGCCCGAAAGATTCACCTGCACCCCCCATTGAACGGCCGTCGACCACGTTACTGGCGAAGAGTCGCGAAATGGCGGCACGGTGTTACTTCCACTGAAGCGGAGTAACGGAACCCGCGCGCCGGCGAGCTCTGGCCGCCGGTGGTCCGTCAGAGCTGTTGGCGGGAGCCGAGTACCCAGTGATACGCCGCCATCGCGACTGAAGTCGTCAGGTTGTAGCTCGATACCTCCGCACGCATGGGAATCGAGAGCAATACGTCGGAGTGGCGGCGGAGTTCGGGTGAAATGCCGGTGCGTTCGGATCCGAAGGCCAGCAAGGCGTCCTGCGGAATGACCGCTTCGCGGAGATCGATTCCCGACGGATCCAGAGAATAGACCGGCCCCTCGGCCTCGTGGATGCTGGCCAGCCGGCGAACGGGGAGCGCAAAGTGCAGGCCGGCGCTTCCGCGGAGCACCGTCGGGTGCCAAGGATCGACCGTGCCGGTCGAGTACACCGCGGACAGTCCGAGCCCGGCGGCGACGCGGATCACCGCCCCGATGTTGCCGAGATTCCTGGGATTTTCGAGGAGCACCGCCGGGCTGGGCCGTATTGCGGGTTGAGCCGCTTCCGGCCAGGCGGGCCTGCGGGCGAGAGCGGCCACTTCGGTTTGATGGACGCGCCCGAGAAGCTGCGCGATTTCAGCCGCGCTCACGGTCCGCGCGGGTGCGGTAATCGCGTCCTCGATGTCCGGTGCAAGCTCCTGTGCCAGCTTCCTGAGCGCGGCCGTACTGGTGGTCACGATGGCATCGACGGCGCCACCGAACCGGAGGGCGTGTTTGATGGCGTGGAAGCCCTCCAGGACGACGACGTCCTGCTGGCTGCGCAGGCGTTCCCACTGCGCCGAGATGGCATCGTGCACGTCGTCGAACCTACCTTCGGAGCCTGCGGCCGCAACCGGGTGCCATTCCGGTTGCGGCCGTTCCCGCTCTTCCCCGGCCTCGCGCCGACGAGACCAGGTTCAGAACCAGCGGCGCACGGCCCGTTCGAACGAACCGGCGTCCGGGACACGTTCACCGGCCCACGCGACGATTCCGTCCGGCCGGATCAGTGCCGCGCCGAAGCCCAGGTCGTCCCGCGCCGGGCCGGCCACGTACCGGATCCGGTCCGAGTACCGCTGCGCCACCTCCCGCAAGGGCCCGTCCACACCGAAGTCGAGCGTGACGCCGAGGCCGTCCTGCAGCAGGTCGCCGACGCGGATTCCGTTGGCCAGCACGAAATCCGGGGCGTTGTGGCCCACCAAGCCGTGGCCGCCCAGGTCGTAGTGCAGCGAAGTACCGCTGGTGCGCTCGAAGACGTACGTCGTGCCGTCGCGGGTGGCCAGCAGGTCGCGGACCACGGACCGGATCGCGCGGGAATGCGGGTCCGGGCGCATGGTCGCCACCTGGGCCCGTGACCAGTCGAGCACCCGCGCGCCGACCGGGTGGCGTTCGGCCGTGTACGTGTCGAGCAGGCCCGAAGGGGCGCGCTCGGCCACCGTGGCCGCGAGCTTCCAGCCCAGGTTCATCGCGTCGCCGAGGCCGAGGTTGAGGCCCTGGCCGCCCAAGGGCGAGTGGATGTGCGCCGCGTCCCCGGCCAGCAGGATGCGGTCGCGGCGGTACGTGGTCGCCTGCTTCGCGCGGTCGGTGAACGTGGAGGCGAGGTGCACCTCGCCGATCGTCACGTCGGTTCCCGACACGCGGCGCAGCACCGACTGGAGGTGCTCGCGGCCCGGCGGCCGGGAACGGTCGTACGCGCCGCCGTCGAAGTCCATGACGCCCAAGTGGCCCGGCTCGGACATCGTCAGGTACATGCCCTGCGGGGTCACTGTGAAGCCCGGAGCGAGGAGACCGGGCTCGGCGAGCGTGACCAGCGCGAGGTAGCCGGTCAGCTGCGGCTCGGTGCCGGCGAACTCGAAGCCCGCCAGCCGCCGGACCGTGCTGCGGCCGCCGTCGCAGCCGACGAGCCAGCGGGCCGGGTACTCCTGCTCCCCGGCCCGGGCGGCCGCCGCCGAGGCGTCCTGGGTGATCGCCGTGACCGGGACCCCGCGGCGGATCTCGACGCCGAGCTTGCCGGCCCGTTCGGCCAGGACCGTCTCCACCGCCTCGAGACTGGTCATGATGCCGTCCAGCGCCGGGCTGGGCAGCCGGTAGGGCAGGCGGGCGAGGTCGACGTCGGCCGGGTCGAGGGGCGTTCCGGCGAAGTGACCGGCCGCCCGCGGCGGCGCCGGCTCGTCCGTGACCGGCCGTTCGTCCACACCGGACGCCGCCAGCAGCGGCGCCAGCATCCCGCGTCGGTAGAACGCCTCGACCGAACCGCCCGACAGGCCCCGCATGCCGAGCGGGAAGCTCCGCCACGGGGACCGCGGCTCCGGCTCCCGTTCGAGCACCAGCACCGAACAGCCCGCGAGGCCGAGCTCGCAGGCCAGGAACAGACCGACCGGGCCGGCTCCCACGATCACCACGTCGTGCATGACAAACCGCTTTCTCGAGGTCTTGGACGTGCCCCGAGATTGACGGCCGTCACGCACACGGCGCGCACACCGCGCTCACAGCGCGAGCCGGGCCGGGTCGGCGGCGGCGACGGCTGCCGGCGCAGCCAGCTCCCAGCCCGCCGCGTACGCCGCGGCGAACTCGTCCTCGCCCAGTGCGGCCCGGCCCCGGTGGGTGAGCTCGCGGACCTGCGGATCGGTGCGGTCGTGCGCGCCACGCAGCCGGGCGGCGACGCCGAGCAGCTCGGCCGAGTCCCGCGGCCGCCCGCGTGCTTCGGCGAGCGCGGCCGTGTGCACCGTCACCAGCGACAGGATCGGCAGGTCCCGGGCCGCCAGCGCCGCCGCGTACGCCGCTCGCCCGGCCTGGTCCGCGCCGGCCGGGTCGCCCAGGGCCAGGCAGAGCGCGGACCGCGCGCCGGCGATCAGCGCCCGGGCGTGGTCGGAGGGGAACCCCGTGTCGACGAGCAGCCGGCGTTCGGCGTCGTCGAGCAGGGCACCCGCCCCGGCCAGGTCGCCCAGGCGCACGCGCAGGCCGGCCTCCCAGCCGTCGATCAGGACGGGTATTTCCGCCACCGACGCGCGCAGCAGCCGCTCCCGGACCGAGCCGATCACCGCCAGCGCCCGGCCGGTTTCGCCGCGGCGGATGTGCAGGTCGATCCAGCGCAGGTCGTTGTAGAGCTGGTCGCCGAGGCTGAGCGTGCCGAACTCGCTCGCCAGCGCCTGAGCCTCGCGCAGGTCGGCCAGCGCGCCGTCGAGCTCGTCGTAGCGCCGCAGCTGGGCCCGCATCGGCAGCGTCGCCGCCTGGCCCCACCGGTCGCCGGCCCGCCGGAAGCCGGCCAGCGCCGCCGCCACGTGGACGCCGACCCGGTCGAGCTCGCCCGCGTTTTCGGCGATCTCGGCCTGGAACATGTGGGCCAGCGCCGACAGCCACCCGTCGTCGCCGTCGGCCAGCTGCCGGAAGATCGCGAGTGCGGACTCGTCGCCCAGCAGGAAGAGCAGCATCGGGCCGAACACGCGGTAGTGGCCGGGCAGCCGCGGGTGCGCCAGCAGCCGTCCGGCCAGCTCGCGCATCTCCGCCCGGTCTTCCGCCGCTTCCCCGGCGGTGATCCCGGACAGGATGTCCGCGCGGCTGAGCAGGTGGGCGGCCCGGGCGCAGTCCCGCTTGGGCGTCGGCTCGCCGCCGGGCACCGCCAAGGCCTCGCCCAGCCAGTAGCCGGCGTCGGAGTCACGGCCGAACATCTGCCAGTACCAGGTCAGCGCGAGGGCCAGCGCGATCGCGGCGGCGGAGTCGTGGGTGGCGCACAGGTGACGCAGGGCGGCGACCGCGTTGTCGTACTCGGCGCCGATGACTGCCATGGCCGCCAGCTGGCCGGGCCCGCGCAGCTCGGCGTCGTGGCGGGCGATCAGCCCGGTGAAGTGGGCGGCGGCCAGGTCGCGTGCGGGGCCGAGGTCGCCGGCGAGGCGTTCGATGCCGTACTCGCGGATGGTTTCGAGCATGCGGTAGCGGCCGGTGCCCGGCGCGAGCTGCAGCAGCGACCGGTCGACGAGGGCGGCGAGCAAGTCGGGGACCTCGCCGGCGGGCACGCTGGTGCCGGCGCAGACGGCGGCGGCCGAGGCGGGCGTGACACCGCCGGGCAGGACGGCGATCCGGGCCGCGACCGTGCGTTCGCGCTCGTCGAGCAGCTCCCAGCTCCACGCGATGACCGCACGCAGGGTGCGGTGCCGCGGCGGTGCGGTGCGGCTGCCGGTGGTGAGCAGCCGGAACCGGTCGGCGAGCCCGTCGGCCAGGTCGGGCAGAGACAGCGTCCGCAACCGGGCGGCGGCCAGCTCCAGGGCCAGCGGCAGGCCGTCCAGGCCGCGCACTACGCGCACGATGTCGGGCAGCGTCGTTTCGTCGACGGCGAAACCGGGGCGCACGGCGGCGGCCCGCTCGGTGAACAACCGCACCGAGGCCACCGCGCGGACGTCGTCGTCCGGGCCGGGCAGCGCGAGCGGCCCCAGTGGTACCAGTGCTTCGCCGTCCACGGCCAGGGGTTCGCGGCTGGTGGCGAGCACCCGCAGGGCGGGGCAGCGGGGCAGCAGCGTCGCGACCAGGTGGGCCACGGCGTCGATGAGGTGCTCGCAGTTGTCGATCAGCAGCAGGCTCTCCCGGCCGCCGAGTTCGCTGACGAGCACGGCCAGCTCGTCGGTCCCGGCGCGCTTGCGGGCGTCGAACAGCGCGCTGCCGCGCAGGCCGATCCCGGCGAGCACGGCCGGCGCGACCTTCGCCGGTTCGGTGACGGAGGCGAGGTCGATGAGCCGGACGTCGTGGCCGTGCCGGCGGGCGGCCTCGAGCGCGAGCCGGGTCTTGCCGGCGCCGCCGGGGCCGAGGACGGTGACCAGGCGTCCGGTCGTGAGCAGAGCGGAGACGCGCGCGAGGTCGTCGTCGCGGCCGATGAAGCTGGTCAGCGGCGCGGGCAGGGGAAGGGGCCGAACCCGGTCGGGGGCCGGAGCCGGCGCCGGGGCGGGGTGCAGCAGCCGGAGGTGGCGTTCCCGCAGGGCGGTGCCCGGGTCGGCGCCGAGGGCGTCGGCCAGCGTCCGGCGGACCCGCTCGTAGACGGTCAGCGCTTCGGCCTGACGTCCTTGCGCCGCGAGCGCGTCCATCAGCAGGGCCGCCGCCCGCTCGTGCGCCGGGTGCTCGGCCAGCAGCCCGGTCAGCCGGGCGGCGGCCGGCTCGGCGCGTCCCAGCGACAACTCGGCTTCGGCGAGGTCGGCGACGGCCTCGATCGACAGCCGGGCCAGCCGGGTCGCCACCGCCGGGGCGACGGCGGCGATGAGCGCGGGCTCGCCCCACAACGCCACCGCCTCGGCGAGAGCGGCGCTCGCGGCTTCGGCGTCCCCGGCCCGCAGCCGCTCCCGGCCGGCCGCGGTGAGCTGCTCGAAGCGCAGGGCGTCCACGTCGGCCACCGCCAGCCGGTAGCCACCCGCGACCTGCACGAGCAAGCCGCCGGCCGGGGCGAGGGCGCGGCGCAGCCGGGAAACGAGGGTCTGCAGGGCGGAGGCGGTGCCGGACGGCGGTTCGTCGCCCCACACCGCGTCGACCAGCACGCCCGGCTCGACCGCGCGGCCGCCGGCGAGCGCCAGCCGGACGAGCAGGGCCTGCAACCGCGCCCCCGGGACGGGCAGGACCGTGTCACCCCGGGACACCTGGAACGTGCCCAGCAGCGTGATGCGAAGCCCGTCCATGCCCCGATCTTCGCGTGCCCGGCCTCGTGGCCTCAACGAGGGCGGTGCGTGTGAGTGCGGTGTGCGTCCCGTGTGCGCGGCCCACCGCAGCCTTCGGAGGTCAGCACGACCACGGGAGGCAACAGATGACCGACACGAACATCGGCTGGGTCCGCAGCTGGGGCGCCTCGCCCCAATCGCCGTACGGCGGGCTGGGCTCGCTCGACGACCACCCGCCCTTCGCCGACGTGACGCTGCGCCAGGTGGTGCGCCTCAGCGGCGGCGGGCGCCGGGTGCGCGTCCGCTTCACCAACGAGTTCGGAACCGCGCCCGTCACCATCGGGGCGGCGCAAGTGGGCCTCGCGGTGCCCGGCGGCGGCGTGCGGGACGGGCGCGTGCTGACGTTCTCCGGTGCCACCTCCGTCACCATTCCCACGGGCGCACCGATGCTGAGTGACCCGGTGGAGCTGCCCGCGGCGGCGTTGACCGAGCTGTCCGTGAGCCTTTACCTGCCCGAGCGCGTGGAAACCTGTACGTGCCACGAACCCGTCTTCGACACCGGCTGGACGATCCCGGGTGACGCCGTCGCGGCTTCGTTGCTGCCGACGGACGCCACGGTCTTGCCGGTGCGGGCGCTCATCTCCGCGGTCGACGTCGTCCCCGACGCCCCGGCCTCCGCCGTCGTCGTGGTCGGCGACTCGCGCACCGACGGCGCCGGGTCCACTCCGGACACCCACCACAGCTGGCCGGAGCTGCTGGCCGCGCGAGGCGCGGGTTTCGTCGTCAACCAGGGCATCAGCGGCAACCGGCTGCTGAACGAAGGTGTCGGGCCCGCGGTCCTGGCCCGCTTCGACCGGGACGTGCTGGCGACGCCGGGCCTCGGCTGCGTCGTGTTGTCCGTGGGCGGCAACGACCTCGCCATCTCCTTCGCCCCGCGCGACGACGGTGCGCTGGCCGACTTCCTGAAGGTGTTCCCCGGCGCACCGGTGACGACGGACGACGTCATCGCCGGCTACCGGCAGCTGGTGACGCGGGCGCGTGAACGCGGGGTGCGGGTCTACGCCACCACGATCGCGCCCTTCGAAGGCGCCGACGCCTTCACGCCGGGGTGCGAGACCGCACGCCAGGTGGTGAACGAGTGGATCCGCACCGGCGGCGAGTTCGACGCGGTGCTGGACTTCGACGCCGTCTGGCGCGACCCGGACCACCCCAGCCGGATCCGGGAGGACTTCCACTCCGGCGACCACCTGCACGGCAGCGACGCGGGCTACCGGGCACTGGCCGGCTCGATCGATCTGGCGCTGTTCGGCTGATCCCGACCCGGCGGCGATCTCCGGAAAACCGGGACGCCGGCCGGGTGAACGCGGTCACCATGGCGGGATGGCGTTCACCGAACCCCCCGAGCCCGGTCAGGCACGCACGCTGGCCGAGCTCATCGCGCAGCTGCGGCTGCTCAAGGCGTGGGCGGGCGGCCCGTCGTACGCGCAGATCGCCGAGCGGGTCAACCGGCTCTGGACGGCTGCCGGGCGGCCGCCCGGCGAGCGGACCGCCCGCACGACCGTCGCCGACTGCTTCAAGACCGGCCGGGCGCGGCCCAACACGGATCTGCTGCTGGCCGTCGTCGAGGTGCTGCACCCGGACCCGGGTTACGTCGCCGACTGGCAGCACGTGCTGCGCGTGGTCCGCGGCCGCGCGGAGGCGGCGACCTTCGTCCAGGCGCAGCTCGGCCTGCCGGAGGCGGTCGCGCACTTCACCGGCCGCCGGGCGGAACTCGCGCGGCTGGCTGCGGTGCTCGGCGACGGCGCGGGCGGGCGGGTGGCGGTGATCGCGGGCATGGCCGGGGTCGGCAAGACCGGGCTGGCGATCCAGGCCGGCCACGAGCTCCTGCGCACGGGCCGGTGCGCAGGAGCGCTGTTCGTGAACCTGCGCGGGTTCGACCCCGACCCCGGCCGGCCGCCGGTCGATCCGGCCGCCGCGCTCGACTCCTTCCTGCGGCTGCTCGGCGTGCCCGGGCACGCCATCCCCGCCGACCTGGCCGGCAAGACGCGGGTCTACCAGGAGCGATCGGCCGGGCGGCGCCTGCTGGTCGTCCTCGACAACGCGGGCAGCGAGGAGCAGATCCGCCCCCTGCTGCCCGGCGAGCGGGGCGGCCCGGTGCTCGTCACCAGCCGCCTGGCGTTCGCCGGGCCGGCCGGGGCCACACCCGTGCCCTTGGACGTGCTGAGCCCGGACGACGCGCTCGCGTACCTGCGGCGCACCGTCGGTGCGGAGCGGGTCGACCAGGCACCCGCCGTGGCCCGGCGGATCACCGCCGAACTCGGCCGGCTGCCGCTCGCGCTGAGCCTCGCCGCGCTGTGGATGACCGCGCCGGCCCACCGGCCGTGGCTGCTGGCCGACCACCTCGAGCGGCTCGAGCAGCGGCGCGCGCACCTGCGGCTCGACAACGCCGTGGACGCGTCGATCAGCCTGTCGTACGACCAGCTCGCCGAGCCGGAGCGGCGGGCCTTGCGGCTGCTCGCGTTGCACCCGGGCGCGGACCTGGACGCCTACGGCATCGCCGCGCTCGCCGGTACCGGCCTGGCGGAGGCGACCCGGATCGTGGACCGGCTCGTCACCGCGCACCTGGTGCGGCGCGGCGAAGCCGGCCGGTTCGAGCTGCACGACCTCATCCGCGCGTTCGGGAGGGCGCGGGCCGAGGACGAGGACGCCCCCGCCGGCCGGAAGGCCGCGCTGACGAGGTTGCTCGACTACTACACCTTCGCCACCGCCACCGCGATGGACCAGTACGCGCCGCGGATGCGGGCCTACCGGCCGCGCGTCCCCGACCGCGGCCTGCCGATCCCGCCGCTGACCGACCGCGAGCCGGCGACGGCGTGGCTGGACGCCGAACGCGCCAACCTCATCGGCGCCGGTGTCCACGGGGTGCCGTCCGGCCACGCGGGTCTGCTGTCGCGGCTGCTGTTCCGGTACCTGCAGACCGGCGGCTACATCAGCGAAGCGCTGGTCCTGCACGCGAGCGCGGCGGAGTCGGCCGACCCGGCCGCCCGCGGGCACGCGCTGGTGAGCCTCGCGGCCACCCACAGCCAGGTCGGCCGCTACGAGGTGGCGACGCGGTACGCCGACGAGGCACTGGACTGCCTCCGCGGCGCCGGAGACCGCTCCGGCGAGTGCCGGGCGCTCGGCACGCTCGGCGCGATCGCGTCCTGGAACGCCGACTTCGTGCGGTCGGCGGGGTTCCTGCGGGAGGCGTTGACGCTGGCCCGCGAGCTCCGCGACCGGGCCGGCGAACGGACCGCGCTGACCAACCTCGGTTTCGTCTACGGGCGGCTGGGCTGGTACGCCGAGGCGCTGGAGATCCACCGGAAAGCGCTGGCCATCGACCAGCAGACCGGAGACCTGTGCGACACGGGACGCACCCTGCTCAACATCGGCGACACGCACCTGCGTTCGGGCGGTCCCGCGCAGGCCGGTGGCTACTTCCGCCGCGCCACGGCGATCGCCGAGCAGGCGGGCGACCGCGACCTGCACGTGGAAGCGCTGCTGTGCCTCGCGGACGCGTCGATGGAACTGGGCCGGACGGAGCACGCGCGGACGACGCACGAGTGCGCGCTGGCCATCGCGGTGGAGCTGGGGAGCCTGCACGCGGCGGCCCGGGCACACACGGGCCTGGCCCGGGCGCTGACCGCCTTGGGTGATCCGGAGCGTGCCCGGCCGCACTGGCTCGCGGCCCGGGAGCACCACCGGGAGCTGGGGCTGGCGGAATCGGCGGAGATCGCCGCGGGCCTCGGCTGCTCGGTGGCGGCCGGCGGCTGACCGGATGCCGCGAATGAGTCATTCGCGGCGTGCAAGGTCCCGAATGAGTCATTCGCGACGTCCGAGGTCCCGAATGAGTCATTCGCGACGTTCGAAACCTGGCCGCGGCGGGTGGCGTCCGGGTTCGTCCGGGATTGCTGCCCGCGGACGGACCGACCGCGATGCTCGCAGCCGGTGCGGGATCGCGGTAGCGCGTCCCACACCGCGGACACACCCACCGTCGAAGGGAGAAACCATGGGGCGCCTGATCGACCGCGTGCTGAACCGGGTGGTGCCCACTGCGAAGGCCTCCGCCTGCAGTGGCCTGTACTTCTGCAACGCCCAGGGCCACCCCGGCTACTGGTACCGGTTCTGCTGCCCGCAGACCGGTTGCGAGTGGTCCAAGGTCCGCAGCAGCTGCTGATCCGGTCCGAGCGTGCCGGGTGGTGTCCGCCGCCTTCCCCGCGGACACCACCCGGTGTGGATGGAGTGCCATGGAGTACCTGCGGGCCGCCGGCGCGGCAGTGATCGCCGTGGTGTTCGCCGCTTCGGCGTTCTCGAAGCTGCGGGACTTCCGCGGGTTCGCGCGCTCGGTGCCCGCGCTGGTGCCGATGCCCGCGAAGTGGGTCACGCCGGTGTCGGTGGCCGTCGTGGCCACGGAACCGGCCTCCGCGGTCCTCGTGCTGGTCACCCCGACGGCCGGCTTCGTCCTCGCCTCGGCGTTGCTGCTGGCCTTCACCGCCGCCATCGCCGCTTCCCTGCGACGCGGGCGGCGTGCCCCGTGCCGCTGCTTCGGCGCGACCGAAACCCCGATCGGCCCGCGCCACCTGGCCCGCAACACCCTGCTGATCTGCTTCGCCGTCCTCGGTGCGCTCGCGCCGGAGCACCAGCCGCCCGTCGCGGGGGCCGCCATCGCCTTCGCCGCCGGTGTGGTGGTGGCCGTGCTCGTCATCGCCATGGACGACATCGCCGTCGTGTTCGCAAGGAGTTCCTGATGCCTTACGTCGTCGCCACCCTGGTGCTGCTGGGCCTGATGTGCCTGCTGAACCTGCTCCTGACCGTCGGGATCCTGCGCCGGATGCGGGCCCAGCCCGCCGGGATGTCCGAGCCGCCCTTCGCGCTGCGGCCCGGTTCGGCGATCGGCGAGTTCGCCGTCACCACGACCGGTGGTGAGCCGCTCACCCTTTCCTCTCTGACCGGCACGGTGGCGTTCTTCTCCGCCGACTGCGCCGCCTGCCACGAGACCCTGCCGGACTTCCTCGCCTACGCCCGGGCCCAGGGCCGCGACAACGTCTTCGCCGTCTTCGGCGGCGACGAACCGGACACCGTGCGCGCGCTCGCCGAAGTCGCCCGCGTGGTGACGGCCGAGCTCGACGGCGGCCCGGTCGCCGCCGCGTTCCGCAACACCTGGACACCCGCGTTGTACGTGGTGGCGGACGGGCGGGTGACCGCGACCGCCGGCCGCGTGCACGAACTGCCCGTGCCCGCCGGACGGTGACCGTGGGCGAACCGGACCGCCGGATCGGCGCGGGCGAGATCCGGGCGGCGGGCGCGGCCGCCGCCCGGCTGCTCTGGCGGTCCGGTCCGGCCCGGCTGCTGGGACTCGTGGCCATGACGGCGGCCGCGGCCACCGCCCCGATCGCCACCGCCTGGCTGACCAAGCTCGTTCTCGACCGGCTCGTCGAGCGCACCGGCGAGGTCGGCGGCCTCGCCGTGGCGCTGGTGCTGACCGGGCTCGCCGTCGCCGCGCTGCCGGTGGTCGTCCACTACGTACGCGCGCAGATCGGCCGCGCGGCCAGCACGGTCGCCACCGACCGGCTGTTCGCCGCGCTGGGCCGCCAGGTCGGGTTGCGCACGTTCGAAAACCCGGCCTACCAGGACCGGCTGCGGCTGGCCCAGGAAAGCTGCGGCCGGATGCCGGAAATCGTCGACGGCGTCGGCGGCACGCTCAGCGGAACGCTTTCCCTGGCCGGGTTCCTCGGCTCGCTGCTCCTGCTGAGCCCGGCGATGACCGGCGTCGTGCTGGCCGCCGCGATCCCCGCCCTGCTCGCCGAGCTGCTGCTGGCCCGGCGCCGAGCCGCGGTGGAATGGCGCATCGAGCGGTTCACCCGGCGGGAGTTCTTCTACAGCCAGCTGCTCACCGGCATCCCCGCCGCGTCCGAAATCCGGCTGTTCGGCATCGGGGCGTTCCTGCGCGCGCGGCTGATGGAGGAGCGCCGCAGCGCCAACGAAGCCCAGCGCCGCATGGACGAACGGGAGCTGTGGACCATGGGCGGCCTGACGGCGCTGAGCGCGGCCGTCGCCGGGGCGGGGCTCTGGTGGGCGATCACGTCGGCGCGTGACGGGTCGCTCAGCGCCGGCGACGTCTCCATGTTCGTGGCCGCCGTCGCCGGGGTGCAGGCCGCGCTGGGCACGCTGGCGTCGTCGATCGCCAACGGACAGGCCCGGCTGCTGTCGTTCGCGCACTACGTCGCCGTGGTCCGCGCGGAACCCGATCTGCCGAGCGGGTCCCGCGACACGGTTCCCGCACTGCGGCAGGGGATCGAGCTGCGTGACGTCTGGTTCCGGTACAGCGACGACCACCCGTGGGTGCTGCGCGGGGTCGACCTCACCATCCCGCACGGCGCGGCGGTCGCCCTCGTCGGGCTCAACGGCGCGGGCAAGAGCACGCTCGTGAAGCTGTTGTGCCGCATGTACGACCCGACGCGCGGGCAGATCCTCTGGGACGGCACCGACCTGCGCGACCTGCCGCCCGCCTCGCTGCGCGACCGGATCAGCGCCGTCTTTCAGGACCACATGAACTACGACATGACCGCGGCCGAGAACATCGGGCTCGGCGAGCTGTCCGCGCTGGACGACCGGGCCCGGCTGGTGGACGCGGCGACCCGGGCGGGCGCGCACGAGCGGATCGCCGCCCTGCCGAGGGGTTACGACACGCCGCTCACCCGGATCTTCGAGATCGGCACCGAGGACACCTCGACCGGGGTGGTGCTTTCCGGTGGGCAGTGGCAGCGGCTGGCGCTGGCCCGCTCGCTCGTCCGGGAGGGCCGGGACCTGATGATCCTCGACGAGCCGAGCTCCGGCCTCGACCCGGAGGCCGAACAGGAGGTGCACGCGCGCATCCGCGAGCACCGGAAAGGCCGGACGAGCCTGCTCATCTCACACCGGCTGAGCGCGGTGCGCGACGCCGACCGCATCGCCGTGCTCGAGGGCGGCCGGGTCACCGAGCTGGGCACGCACGAGAGCCTGCTCGCCACCGGCGGTGGTTACGCGCGCCTGTTCCGCCTGCAGGCCGACGGCTACCAGGCGGTGTCGTGAAAGGACCGGTCTTCCTCGGGTTGCTCGCGGCCGCAGGGCTTTTCGTCGTCCGCCGCCGGCTGATCATGACCACGGTGGACGGCTCGAGCATGGCCCCGGCGTTGCTGTCCGGCGATCGGGTCCTGGTGCGCCGGACCCGCCGCCCGCGCCGCGGCCAGGTGGCCCTGCTGCGCTTCCCGCAGCTGCCGAGCGGAGCGCCGGTGGGCAACCAGTTGCTGCTCAAGCGCGTGGTGGCGGTGGCGGGCGACCGCATCCCGCCCGGCTGGGCCGACCCGGACGCGCACGGCCTCGGCGGCGAGGTGGTGCCCGGCGGCTGCGCCGTCGTGCTGGGCGACAACCGGCCGGCCAGCTGGGACTCCCGGCACTACGGGTTCGTGCCGCGGGAGCGGATCGTCGGCGTGGTGGTGCGCCACGTCTCCCGCGGGTGAACCGGCCCGGAGGTCCGGACGCCTCCGGGCCGCGGTGAGCTCAGCGGCGGCCGCTGATCGTGCTCGCGCCCGCGTAGCGTGCTTCGGAGCCGAGTTCTTCTTCGATGCGGATGAGCTGGTTGTACTTGGCCGTGCGGTCGGCGCGGGACAGCGAGCCGGTCTTGATCTGGCCGCAGTTGGTGGCGACCGCGAGGTCGGCGATCGTGGTGTCCTCGGTTTCGCCGGAGCGGTGGGACATGACCACGGAGTAGCCCGCCTTGTGAGCCGTTTCGACGGTGGTCAGGGTCTCGGTGAGGGTGCCGATCTGGTTGACCTTGACCAGGATCGAGTTGCCGATGCCGCGTTCGATGCCGTCGGTCAGCAGGTTCACGTTGGTGCAGAAGACGTCGTCGCCGACGAGCTGGACGCGTTCGCCGATGGTGTCGGTCAGCTGCTTCCAGCCGGCGTAGTCGTCCTGGGCGAGACCGTCCTCAATGGACACGATCGGGTAGCGGGCGGTGAGTTCGGCGAGGTAGCCGACGTGCTCTTCGACGCTGCGCTTGCGGCCTTCGCCGGTGTAGTCGTAGACCTCGCCGGTGTAGAACTCCGACGCGGCCGGGTCGAGCAGCAGGGCGATGTCCTCGCCGGGGGTGTAGCCGGACTGCTCGATGGCCCGCAGCACGAACTCCAGTGCCTCGTCGGCCGAGCTGAGGTTGGGCGCGAACCCGCCTTCGTCGCCGACGTTGGTGCTGTGCCCGGCGTCGTGGAGGGACTTGCGCAGCGTGTGGAACACCTCGGAGCCCATCCGCACCGCCTCGGCGAACGTCGTCGCACCGACCGGGCCGATCATGAACTCCTGGAAGTCGATCGGGTTGTCCGCGTGCGCGCCGCCGTTGATGATGTTCATCATCGGCATCGGCAGCAGGTGCGCGAACACACCGCCGGCGTACCGGTACAGCGGCAGCGAATGGGCGGCCGCGGCCGCCTTGACCACGGCGAGCGACACCCCCAGGGTGGCGTTCGCGCCGAGCCGGGCCTTGTTCGCGGTGCCGTCCAGCTCGATCAGCGCGCGGTCGACCGTCGCCTGCGCCTCGGCGTCCAGGCCCACGATCGCCTCGGCGATCTCGGTGTTGACCGCGTCGACGGCCTTGCGCACCCCTTTGCCGTGGAACCGGCTCTTGTCGCCGTCCCGCAGTTCGACCGCTTCCCGGGTGCCGGTGGAGGCACCCGAGGGCACCGCGGCCCGGCCGCGCGAACCGTCCGCCAGTTCGACGTCGACCTCGACGGTCGGGTTGCCCCGGCTGTCCAGCACTTCGCGGCCCTTGACACCGACGATGGCAGTCATCGCACTCCTCGTGAATTCGTCGAGCGGGAGCGGCGCCACGGTGAGCCGCGAGAGGTGGCGAGGCTAGCAGAATTTACTGAATCGATCCCGAAGAATTTACCGGCCGGCGGGGAGCCGGACCGTGACGAGGAGGCCGCCGGCCGGGCGGGGGGCCAGCTCGAGCATCCCGTCATGGGCTTGCACGATGCTGTGCACGATCGCCAGCCCGAGGCCGACGCCGTCGTGCTGGTCGGTGCGCGTGCGCCGGGTCCCGCGCTGGAAGGGCTCGGTCAGGGTCGGGACCAGCTCGGGCGGAAGCGGCCGGCCGGAGTTCTCGACCAGCAGCACGCTCGCGTAGCGCCGTTGTTCGGTGTGGACGGTGACCGTGCCGTCCGGGACGTTGTGCACGATCGCGTTCTGGACGAGGTTCGTCGCCATGCGCAGGAGCAGCGCCACGGACCCGGTCGCGTGGACCGGCTTGCCGGTGACGTCGAGCGTGATCCGGCGCTGTTCCGCCAGCGGCAGCAGCGTTTCGGCGGCTTCTTCGGCGACCAGGGAAAGGTCGACGGGCTCGCGGGTGAAGTGCCGCCGGTCGCTGCGGCTGAGCAGCAGGAGGGCTTCGGTGAGGTCGATCGCCCGCGTGTTCACGGTGCGGAGCCGGGCGATGAGCTCGCCCCGTTCGTAAGTCGGGTCCCGGCCGGCGACGTCGAGGATGGCCTGCGAAACGGCCAGCGGGGTGCGCAGTTCGTGGGAGGCGTTCGCGGCGAACCGCTGCTGCTCGCCGACCTGGGATTCGAGTCGTGCGAGCATCGTGTCGAAGACGTCGGCGAGCTCGCGGAACTCGTCGGAGGGGCCGGTCAGGCGGATGCGGTGGGACAGCGACCCGTGCGCGGCCAGCCGGGCGGCGTCCGCGATCCGGGTGAGCGGGGCGAGCATCCGGCCGGCGAGGAGCCAGCCGCCCAGGAGCCCGAACAGCAGCAGGAAGCCGAGCGCGGTGGCCGCGGCGGGAGCGAACATGCGCGTGAGGAGGTACCGGTTCGGAGCGATCCCGAGCAGGCCCTGGTCGTTGTCCGGCACGTAGCGCAGCAGCGACACCTGCACGACGGCGAGCAGCACCCCGCCGGCGAGCATGAGGAACCCGGCGTAGCTGATGGTGAGTTTCAGCCGCGCGCTGAGCCCGGGGCGCCTGTGCACGAGCGGATCCTAGGCAGCGCGGGATATCGCTGGCATATTGTTCTCCATGATCAAGCCGGACGGCGTCCCGGACCTCGGTCCCGTGCCACAGCGCCGCATCGTCGGCCCCGATCTGGTGCGCCGGTTGATCGGCGAACAATTCCCGCGGTGGGCGGCCCTTCCGGTCCGGCCCGTGTCCCACGGCGGGTGGGACAACTGCACCTTCCACCTCGGCGACGAGATGGTGGCGCGGCTGCCCAGCGCGGCCGAATACGCCTTGGCGGTCGACAAGGAACAGCGGTGGCTCCCGGTGCTCGCTCCCCGGTTGCCGCTGCCCGTCCCGGTCCCGCTGGCGAACGGGCGGCCCGGCGCGGACTATCCCTTTCCGTGGTCGGTTCACCCGTGGCTCGACGGCGAACCCGCTGCCCCCGACCGGATTTCCGACCCCGTCCGCTTCGCCGCCGACCTGGGCGGCTTCCTGGCCGCCCTGCAGGACGTCGAGGCCACCGACGGGCCCCGGCCGGGAAAGCACAACTGGTTCCGGGGCGCCACCTTGCGGACTTACGAGCCGCAGGCCGAGCGCGCGCTCACGGCGCTGCGCGGCCGGATCGACACCGGCCTGGCCCGCGAGATCTGGGCGGCCGCGCTGGCCGCGCGCTGGGACGGCCGGGACGTCTGGTTCCACGGTGACGTCGCCGCCGGAAACCTCCTGCTCGCCGGCGGGAACCTGACCGCCGTCATCGACTTCGGGACCTGCGGGGTGGGCGACCCGTCCTGCGACACGGCCATCGCCTGGACGCTGCTGACCGCCGACGGCCGGCGGGCGTTCCGCGAACGCCTGTGCGTCGACGACGAAACGTGGGCGCGCGGACGCGGCTGGGCGCTCTGGAAGACGCTCGTGTCCGCGGCCCGGACCGGCGAGGAGGCCGGGGAAGCGCAGCGCGTCCTCGGCGAAATCTTCGCCGAATACTCGACCGGCCGTTAAATCCGTTGGCCCCCCGCCGATCCGTCGGCTACGGTCGGGCCGGCTTCGATCGATCCGTGAGGGGGCACCATGCGCCAGATCCGCAACACCGCCGAATCCCGAGTACGCGTTGCGGAAACTGGAGCCCTCGTTGCCCGAACCCTCTTTGAACATCGGAATTCTCGCCCACGTCGACGCCGGTAAGACCAGCCTGACCGAGCGGCTGCTGTTCGACACCGGCGCGGTCGGTGCGCTCGGCCGCGTCGACGACGGCAACACCCGGACCGACACCCTCGACATCGAACGGCGTCGCGGCATCACGATCAGCACCGGCGTGGTCTCCTTCCGGGCCGGCGACCGGACGGTCAACGTCATCGACACACCGGGGCACGCCGACTTCGTCGCCGAGGTCGAACGCGCGCTCGGCGTGCTCGACGGCGTCGTCCTGGTCGTCTCCGGGCCCGCCGGCGTCCAGGCGAGCACCCGGATCCTCTGGCGCATCCTGCGCCGGCTGCGGGTGCCGACGCTGGTGTTCGTCAACAAGCTCGACCAGGCCGGAGCCGATCCGGCCGGGGCGCTCGAAAGCCTGCGGGAGAAACTGTCGCGCGCGATGGTGCCCATGGTGACCGTCGAGGCGGCCGGCAGCGCGGAGATCACCGTTCGCGAGCGGCCGCGGATCGCCGATGACCTTTTCCGTCGTCAGGTGGCGGCCGGCGAAGCGTTTCCGGTGTTCCTCGGCTCGGCCGTGACCGGCGCCGGCGTGCCCGAGCTCGTGACCGCGATCGTGGACTTCCTGCCCACCGCGGTGCCGGGCGCCGAGCTCCGCGCGACCGTCTTCAAGATCGAACGCGGCCGCGGCGGCGACCGGATCGCCTACGCCCGCGTGCACGGCGGGACGCTGCGGGTGCGCGACCGGGTGGAGCTCTTCCGGCGGACCGGAGACGGCATGGTCGAGCGAAGCCGGCGACGGATAACGGCGATGACACTCGCGGGCGTCAAAGTCACCCGTGCGGACGCGGGGGACCTGATCCGGCTGTCCGGGCTCGGCGACGTCCGGGTCGACGACCGGCTCGGTTCCCCGGACGGCGTGGCGGACGCCGGGTTGTTCCCGCCGCCCGGGCTCGTTTCGGTCGTCACCGCGCGGCCCGGCGAGGAAACCCGGCTGCACCGGGCGTTGCGGGAGCTGTGCGACCAGGACCCGCTGCTCGGCCTGCGGGTCGACCGCGGCGCCTTGTCGGTCCGGACCTACGGCGAAGTGCAGATCGAGGTGCTCCTCGAGCGGCTGCGCGAGGATTTCGGGCTGGTGGCCACCTTCGCGCCGCCGGCGCCGATCCACGTCGAAAAGCCCGTCGGGGTGGGCGAAGCGGTCCAGTTCCTGGACCGGCTCGGACCCACCGATCCGGTCGCCACGGTCGGGCTGCGGGTGGCTCCGGGCCGGACCGGCAGCGGCGTCCGGTACGAGCTGGGCGTCGAACGCGGCTCGCTCCCGCGGGCCTTCCACACCGCCATCGAGCAAACGGTGTACCGCGCGGCGGGGTGCGGGCCGCACGGCTGGGAGGTCACCGACTGCGTCGTCACCCTGACCCATTCGGGGTTCCAGCCGCCGCTCAGCACGGCCGGTGGTTTCCGCGAAGTCACCGCGCGGCTCCTCTCGCTGGCGTTCGCGCGGGCGCGGACCCGCGTGTACGAGCCGGTGGACCGGTTCGACCTCGAAGTGCCCGAGCACGTCGCCGGCGCGGCGGTGATCGCGCTGGCCAAGCTCGAGGCGGTGTGCGAGCCGCCGGTGGCCGAAGCCGGCGTCGTCCGGCTGCACGGCTCGTTGCCGGCGGCCGCGACCGCGGCTTTCCGGCGCCGGTTGCCCGCCCTCGGCCAGGGGGAAGCCGTCTTCACGGCCGAGCCCGGCGGCTACCGCCCGTGGCGGCCGTAGCGGCGGGGCACGGACTCCGGCCGGGGGAGACGGCTGCGTGCGATGGGCGAACGCGCCGGACGCTGTTCGCCTGAATCGGCCGCTTTGTCGACGGGGGAGATTGACAACCCGGGGCCGGGGAAGCGACGGTGTGACCGTGCTCTGGGAACGCTCCCAGAAGCTTCGCCGCCAGTGTGCACAAGGGAGTGCCGATGTGGGGAAGAGCCGGAAAACGTCCTGCCGTGCTTGCGGTTGCCGGGCTCGCGGTCGCCGCCGGGGTGGTCGTGACGTCGACGACCGCGGTGTCGTCCGCGCGTGAGACGAGCGCCGCGTTCGCCTGCCGCGTCACCTACTCGGCCAACGACTGGGGAAGCGGTTTCAGCCTCACCGTCGGGATCGCCAACGTCGGCTCCGCGGCGGTCGACGGCTGGACGCTGACTTACTCCTACGCCGGGAACCAGACCCTCCAGCAGGGCTGGATGGGCACGTGGACGCAGTCCGGCAAGCGGGTCACCGTGACCAACGCGAGCTGGAACAGCACGATCCCGGCCGGCGGTTCGGTCAACACGGGCGCGAACTTCTCCTACAGCGGCACCAACACCACGCCCACCGACTTCGCGGTCAACGGCGCCGCGTGCACCGGGACGCCGCCGACCACGGCCACGACGCCCAGCACGCTCCCGACGACGCCCACCACGACCACGACCACGACACCACCGCCGGGCCCGGCACCCGCGTTGCACGTTTCGGGCAACAAGCTGCTCACCGCCGCCGGGAAGACCTACCGGCTGCTCGGCGTCAACCGGTCCAGCGGCGAATTCGCCTGCGTGCAGGGCAAGGGCATGTGGGACAGCGGCCCGGTCGACCAGGCGTCGGTCGACGCGATGAAGGCGTGGAACATCCACGCGGTGCGGATCCCGCTGAACGAGGACTGCTGGCTCGGCCTGTCCGGCTCGCCCAGTGGCGCCCCCTACCAGCAGGCCGTCAAGGACTACGCGAAACTGCTGGAGGCCAACGGGATCAACCCGATCCTGGACCTGCACTGGACGCACGGCCAGTACACCGGGAACTCCTCCGCCTGCACCGACGTCAACGCGACCTGCCAGAAGCCGATGCCCGACCGGCAGTACGCGCCGGCGTTCTGGACCCAGGTCGCCACCGCGTTCAAGGGTGACGACGCCGTGGTGTTCGACCTGTTCAACGAGCCCTACCCGGACGCGGCGGGCGGCTGGTCCGACGCGGCCGCCGAGTGGAAGTGCCTGCGCGACGGCGGCACCTGCACGGGGATCGGCTACCCGGTCGCGGGGATGCAGGAGCTGGTCGACGCGGTCCGCGCGACCGGCGCCGAGAACGTGGTGATGACCGCCGGCCTCACCTGGACCAACGACCTCACGCAGTGGCTGACCTACCGGCCCGCCGACCCGGCGGGCAACCTGATGGCGTCCTGGCACTCCTACAACTTCAACGCCTGCGTCACGGTGTCCTGCTGGGACAGCCAGATCGGGCCGGTCGCGGCCCAGGTCCCGGTGCAGGCCGGGGAAATCGGGCAGAACAGCTGCGGGCACGACTACGTCGACCAGGTGCTGGCCTGGCTGGACGCGCACAACCTCGGCTACACGGCCTGGACGTGGAACCCGTGGGGCTGCAGTGGCGGCAACGTGCTGATCGAGGACTACACCGGCACGCCGACCAAGATCTACGGCGAGGGCTTCCGGGCCCACCTCCTGACCGTCAACCCGTAGGGCGTACGCGCTGATCGGGGTCGTCGCCGCCGTGCTGGACAGCGCGGCGGCCTCGGCCGCTGCCGGGTGAGCCGAGCGGGCTCGCCGCCCCCTCGTCGTCCGTGCGAGTCTTCAGGGCGGAACCACCCGCTCGCCTTCACCCGGGAGACTCCATGGGCAAGCTCCTGCTCACCGCGCTGCTGGCGGCCTTCGCGCTGGCGCCGTCGCCGGCCGCCGGCGGGGGCGGTGGCCCGCGGGACGCCGACCCCTTCGGCCCGGACCTGCGGGCGCGGATCGCGCGGGCGCAGGCCTACGCCGACAGCCGGCCCGGGGTGACCGGGATCGTGCTCCGGGATCGCCGGACCGGCGCCGTCCACCGCAGCCCGGCCGCCGGCACGCTGATCTGGGCCTGCTCGACGCCGAAGCTGGCCATGGCCGTCGACCTGCTGCTGCGGGAGGACTCCGGCGCGATCAAGCTGACCGCCGGAGACCGCGACTCGATGCACCGGATGCTCCATTCCAGTGACGACGCCGCCGCCCACGCGCTGTGGACCCGTTTCGGCGGCGAAGCCGAGTTCGCGCGGCGATTTCCGGCATACGGAATGACCGACATGCGGTTCAGTGATCGCCACCCGCACCACTGGGGGTGGATCCGCACCACGGCGGACGACCTGGACCGGCTGATCGAATACGTCCTGACCCTGCCTGCGCGGCTCCGCGACCACCTCGTCGGGGAACTGCGCACCGTGGACGCGAACCAGCAGTGGGGCGTCTGGGGCGCCGGGCCCGCCGCCCGGCCTGGGAACAAGAACGGCTGGTCAGATGACAACGACGACGGTTCGTGGATCATGAACTCCGTCGGTTTCGCGGGGCCGGGCGAGCGGTACACCCTGGCCTTGATGAACGACACCCGGGTGATCTCCGGCGGCGACGAGGTCGGCCGGGAGACCACCACGAAGATCGCCGAAATCCTGTTCGGCGGGTATTTCGGCGCCTGAATTCGCGCCCCATTCAGGGGATTCTCGAAAGTGAATGGTGTTTATGGGGGCACCGTGTGTAGCCCTCTGTGAGGTCTGTGTATGCTGCGATTCGCTTGACCGGGTGATCACTCACCCGAATCGGTGGCCGCCGTGGTCGGGATTGGTGATCTCACGCGGCCCTAACGGCGTGGTTCGGGCTCGGATAGGAGATTTATGCAGGTCAGGTCAGCTTTCGCGCGTGGCGGGATCGCAGTGCTCACCGCGGCCGCCGCGGTCATGGTCAGCGCCCCCTCCGCCCTCGCGGACGACGGCGCCGCACGTGGCCGGGTCATCGAAAAGGCGTCCACGGTCGGCTACCGGATCAGCCTCGAAGGCGGCGGTGACCCCATCGCCAAGCTCTTCGACTTCAAGCTGTCGGACGGCAAGTCGCTCAAGCTCTACTGCGTGCAGATCAGCGTCCACATGCGCACCGACGTCGACATGGTCGAGACGCCGTGGAACAAGTACCCGGACGCCTCGTCGCCGTTCACCAAGAACAGCGACAAGATCAACTGGGTGCTGCACCACGGCTACCCGGGCATCAAGCTCGACGCGATCGAGGCCGCCCTCGGCAAGCAGGGCGTCAAGGTCCACGACGGCGTCTCCGAGCAGGAGGGGATCGCCGCGACGCAGGCCGCGGTGTGGCACTTCAGCGACGGCGTGAAGCTCAACCTGAAGCAGCCGCTGGCCGAGGGAGACAACTCGGCTGAGGCCAACGCCGACGTCGCGGCGCTGTACAGCTACCTGATCGGCGACCAGAACACCGGCATCGGCGCGCAGCCGAAGCCGGTCCTGGACATCGCGGGGCCGAAGACCGCGGGCGCGGCCGGCACCAAGGTCGGCCCGTTCCAGGTCGCCACGAACGGTGCCGTCACGTCGCTGACCACCGAGCTGCCCGACGGCGTCAAGGTCACCGACGCCGACGGCAAGGAGCTGAAGGCCACCGACGTCAAGGACGGCGGCAAGCTGTTCGTCGACGTCCCGGCCGGCACCAAGCCGGGCGCCGGCTCGTTCTCCCTCAAGGCCACCGGCGAGTTGGACACCGGCCGCCTGTTCGTCGCGGAGAACTACGCGAAGCAGCCGGCGCAGTCGCTGATCGTCGCCGACTCGGAGAAGACCGAGGTGGCCGCGAAGGCGCCCGCGAGCTGGACCGAGACACCCGCCACCCCGGCCACCACCGCGCCGAGCACGCCCGGCGGTGCCCCCTCCGGTGGTGGCGAGCTGGCCAACACCGGTGTCGACGCCGCGGTTCCGTTCGGCATCGGCGGCCTGCTGCTCGGCGGCGGCGCGCTGATGCTGCTGCTCAACCGGCGCCGCAGCCGCGCGTGACGCGGTAACGCAGTACCACCGGGCGGGGCTGGTCCACTGTGGACCAGCCCCGTTCTGCTGTCCGGTACCCGACGATCGGATTGCGATCATCGGGGCAAAACCGGCGAATCGCGCGAGGCGCGACTTAGACTTGCGGGCCATGCGCGGTACGACGGTTCCGCCCGGGACGCCCTGCCGGCCTCCGCGGCCGGGGGAGCTGCCGATGCACCGGCTCGAGGTCCCCGCCCCGCACACGCTCCCGTTCGCCGTCGGCACGTTCGACACGATCGGGCCGCTGTCCCGCGCGGATTTCCCCCACCGGCACACGTTCCACGAGCTCGTCCACGTCACCGGCGGCACCGGCGCGCACGTCGTCGACACCGCGCGCTGGCCGCTGCGCCCGCCGCACTTCGGCGTCATCGCGCCCGGTCAGGTGCACCAGTGGGCCGGCGTCCGGGGCCTCACCGGGCACGTCGTGCTGTTCACCGACGACTTCCTCCTCGACCACCCGGCCGATCGCGAGCTCCTGCGGCGGCTGAGCGAACGGCCGTGGCTGCACCTGGACGAGCCCGCCGACGCGCGGGTCACGCGGCTGATCGCCGACCTGGAGGACGAGTACTGCTGCGGCGGTGCGGGCACGGAGTCGGTGCTGCGGGCGCTGGTCCACGTCCTGGTCGTGCGGGTGGGACGGCTGCTGGGAACGCCGCCGCCCGCACCCGCCGGCGCGGTGGCGGCGGAGTTCGTCCGGCTCACCGGCCACCCCGGACCGGGGCCGTGGTCGGTGCGCGCGCACGCCGAACGCCTCGGCGTCACCCCCGGCCACCTCACCGAGGCGGTGAAGGCCGCGACCGGCCGCACCGCCGCGCAGCTGCTGCGGGAGGCCCGGACCCGGGAGGCGCAGCGGTTCCTGCTCCGGACGGATCTCACCGTCCGGCAGGTGGCGAGCCGCGTCGGGTTCGCCGACCCGGCCTACTTCTGCCGGTTCTTCCGCCGCGAGACCGGGTTGAGCCCCGGGGACTTCCGGCGCGGCGGGGATAAGCACCACGACTGACCGATCCAGTCCATCGCCGCCCGCCCGTGCGCTGCCTACGTTCGAGGGATCCCCCGATCCCACGAGGAGCAGGCATGGACGAGGAGAACAAGCTCAGCCGCAAGACGGTGCTGAAGGCCGCGCTCGCCGCGGGTGTCGCCGCGCCGGTCGCGCTGCTCGGCGGCCCGGCGCTGGCCCGCGCGAACGCCGTCGGCGGCACGGCACCGGAGCTGACGCCGGCGTGCCACGACGACGACGATCCGACGATCGAGCAGACCGAGGGGCCGTACTTCAAACCGAACTCGCCGGAACGGACCAACCTCGTCACGCCCGGCACCCAGGGCACCCGGCTGACGGTGACCGGCTACGTCTTCGGCCGCGCGTGCCTGCCGGTCGGCCGCGCGCTGCTGGACTTCTGGCAGGCCGACGTCAACGGCGCCTACGACAACACCGGCTACACCTTCCGCGGGCACCAGTACACCGACGCCCAGGGCGCGTTCACGCTGTCCACGATCGTGCCGGGCCTCTACCCGGGCCGGACCCGGCACATCCACGTGAAGGTGCAGGCACCCGGCCGGCCGGTCGTGACCACGCAGCTCTACTTCCCCGGCGAGCCGCGCAACAACACCGACACGATCTTCGACGCGCGGCTGCTGATGACCGTGCGGGACAACGGCTCGGCGAAGGAAGCGGCCTTCGACTTCGTGCTCGACGTCCCGCAGACACCGACGTCCACGCGGCCGACACCCACCTCCTCCACCCCGCCCGGGGGCACCTCCTGGGCGGTGGGCAGCGCGTACGCGGCGGGCGCCCGGGTCACCTATGGCGGCCGCGGCTACGTCTGCCTGCAGGCGCACACCGCGCAGCCCGGCTGGGAACCCCCGGCCGTCCCGGCGCTGTGGCGGGCGGAGTGAGGGTGCCCGGCTGATCGGGCACCGGCGGGCCCCCGGCCGCATCCCGGGGGCCCGCCGCGCACGTCAGGGGTCGACGCCGGCGCGGCGGCCTGCCAGATTGGGGGCCATGACGATTTCCCTCGACGCCTCCGCGTGGGTCCGGCGCTTCCACCCGGCGCCGTCGGCGTCGGCGCGGCTCGTGTGCTTCCCGCACGCCGGGGGGTCGGCGAGCTACTTCCACCCCGTTTCGGCGGCGCTCGCGCCCGCGGTGGAGGTGCTGGCCGTGCAGTACCCCGGCCGGCAGGACCGGCACACCGAAGCCCCGGTCGACGACCTGTTCGTGCTCGCCGACCGGCTGGCGGACGTGCTCGCCCCGGAGACCACCGGGCCGGTGGCGTTCTTCGGCCACAGCATGGGCGCCAGCCTGGCCTTCGAGGTCGCGCGGCGGCTCGAAGCGCGGGGGACGAAGCTGCTCACCCTGTTCGTCTCCGGGCGGCGAGGCCCGTCGGCGCCCCGCGACGAGCGGATCCACGAGAAGGACGACGAAGCACTGCTGGCCGAGGTCAAGCGGCTCGGCGGCACCGACACGTCGGTGCTGGACGACGAAGACATCCGCAGCCTCGTGCTGCCCGCGCTGCGCAGCGACTACAAGGCCGCCGAGCTCTACCACTACCGGCCCGGCCCCGACGTCGGCTGCCCGATCGTGGCGCTGGTCGGCGCCCAGGACCCGAAGGTCACCGAGGCCGAGGCGCGGGAGTGGGCGGAGCGGACGTCGGCGGCCTTCGAGCTGAAGACGTACCCGGGCGGCCACTTCTACCTGAACGACCAAGCGGCGGCGGTCATCCGGCTGATCGCCGAGCGGCTCGCCGGCTGAACGGGCGGGCGGGGAGGTGGCCCCCGCCCGCCCGACGGCTCAGCAGTACAGGTTGGCGCCGGGGTCGACGCCGAGGACCGACGCGATCTGGCGGTACTTCGAGACGCGGCTCTCGACCTGGGCGGGGTTGCCGCCGTTGCACTCGATGGAGCCGTTGATGCTGCGGATGGTTTCGCCGAAGCCGCGGCCGTTGACCATCGCGTTGTGCGGGGTCATGGAGCCGGGGCCGCTCTGGGTGTTCCAGTACCAGAGCCCGGTCTTCCAGGCGACGGCCGAGTTCTGCTCGACCTGCCAGGGGTTGCCCAGCAGGTCGATGCCGAGCGCGTCACCGGCGGCCTTGTAGTTGAAGTTCCAGCTGAGCTGGATCGGGCCGCGGCCGTAGTAGGCGGACTGGCCGGCGGGGCAGCCGTAGGGCTGGTTCCAGTCGCAGTAGTGCGGGTAGTTGGCGGTGTTCTGCTCGACGATGTAGACGAGACCGCCGGTTTCGTGGTTGACGTTGGCGAGGAAGGCCGCGGCTTCCTGCTTCTTCACGGTGTCACTGCCGGTGGTGGCGAAGCCGGGGTAGGCCGACAGGGCCGCGGTGAGGCCGCTGTAGCTGTAGAAGGAGTTCCGGCCCGGGAAGATCTGGTTGAACTGGGCTTCGCTCACGACGAAGGCGCCCGGGTTGCCGGGATCGGTGCCGCCACCACAGCTGAACGGCTCCCAGTACCAGGTGCTGATGACGGGGTCGTAGCCCGGGTTGGCGTTCTTGGCGCGGTAGTAGCCGCCGTTGGTGTAGCGCACGATCGCGCCGACGTCGTACCACTGGCCGGCCACCCAGTTCGGGTAGCTGCAGGTGCTGCCGCCGCCGTCACAGCTGTAGGGCTCCCAGTACCAGGTGCTGATCACGGGGTCGTAGCCCGGGTTGGCGTTCTTGGCGCGGTAGTAGCCGCCGTTGGTGTACCGCACGACGGCACCGACGTCGTACCACTGGCCCGCCACCCAGTTCGGCGCACTGCACGAGGCGGCGGCCGCCTGCGAAGCGTGCCCGGTGACGGCGGGCACGCCGAACACGAGCCCGGCAACGGCGGCAACAGCGGACAGGACCGCGACAAGGCGTCTTCTCAAGACTCACTCCTTCGGCCACGACAGAACCCGGGCGCGCAGGCGCCCGGTGTCGAGGGGTGGGGGTGCTCATCCGGCCGAGACGAACGTGACACCGGTCACTAGAGCAGATTGGTCTAGTCCAGTCAAGGTCGCTCGGGTGCCGCGGGCAAGGGTTGTGCGCGAACGTCCCTTGTGACGTTTGGAGAACGGCGCGGCGCGGGGCAGGCGACGCGGCACCGAATGCCGCGTGGCCCGCCCGGCGCGTCACCGCGCTTGGGGAATCCTCAGCTGCGCGACCGGGGCGACGTGCAGGATGCGCTGCAGTCTCGCCCGGCCCAGCCGGTGGAGCATCTCCCCGAGCTCCTCCGGCGCGATGCTCCCCTCGAGGTCGAGCAGCGTCGTCCGGACGACGCGGTCGATCTCCGATGCGGGGAGACGCCCCGCGAACTCCCCGGCCAGCCACACCCCGACCTCATCCACGACGTCGTCCGCCCGGTGGCTCCGTACGGTCATCGCTTTCCTCTTTCGGATCGCCTTCTTGCCCAGGTCGAAGCCGGGAAATTCCGGTCCGACGCCAGTCCGACGAGCGAGCCCGGGACCCATGACGCCGAATCGGCGAAGTTGGGGGCACAAAAGCGTTCCGTGTTCGGACGGGTGAAATCCGTGACCACCGGTGTCACTCACATGGGCTGTTCGCAGCCTGAAGTTGTCGGCCGTTCGGGTAGAAAACCGGGGAACTTCGCCGATGGCGCGTCCCGCTCAGGACCCTGGAGGCATCGGGACAGTGCGGGCGTTCTTCACGGGACGCGGAACGGAGACGCGATCCATGGGCCGGTACGACCGGACCGACCTCGGGGCGTACAGCCTGGGGCTGCTCGACGCCGCCGAGACGGCCCGGGTGGAGCGGCACCTGTCGGCGTGCCCGGACTGCCGCCAGGAGGTCCGGGAGTTCGAAGCCGTCCGCGGCATGCTGGACCACCTGGTCGACGTCAAGTCCACTTAGGACAGAGCGGGGCGCTGCCGGGCCCGGGTGGCCGCCCGCGGTTCGGCTTCCGCGTCCGGGGCACCGCCCGGCGAGATCCAACCCCGGCGCAAACCGCCCCTGACCTGCACTGAAACACCATCGCCAGCCATCCGCGCGCCCCCTCAGCGGGAGGCGGCCGCCTTGACGGTCCGCAGCACAGGCGCCGTCTCGAGGGTCCGGATGGCGTCCAGCGCCCCGAGCCGGTGCGTCAGGTAGTGGTGCAGCGCGGCCGCGTCCGGGCAAAGCGCCTGCGCGACCAGGTTCGCCGGGCCCGTCGTCGCGGCGACGAGTGCGAGCTCCGGGTGCGTCGCGAGCGTCCGGCCCACCCGGTCCAGCTGGGCCGGCGCCACCGCCATCCAGAGCAGCGCCTGCGTCGTCACGCCCAGCGGCTCCGGGGCGATCTCCAGGTCGAAGAACACAGTGCCGCCCGCCTGGAGGTCGGCCAGGCGGCGCGCGACGGTTGCCGCCGACCAGCCGGTCGCCGTGGCCAGCTCGGCCAGGCCCGCGCGGCCGTCGCGCTGCAGCGCCGCCATCAGGGCGTCGTCGGCGGCGGTCAGCGGCTTGCCCGGGCCCGCGTGCACCGGCGTGAGGGCCGCGATCTGGGCCGCGTCGAGGGCGTTCGCCCGCCCGAGCCACGCCGTCGGGCCGCCGAAGTAGCGGTGTAGCAGCTGGTGCGCCGAGACCGCCGTGATGCTCGCCGTGCGCGGGATGTCGCGCAGCAGCAACGCGTGGTCGCTCGCGGCCGGCGTGTGCACGTTCACGCAGATCTCCGTGCCGCCCGACATCAGCTTGATCCACGCCGTGTCGGCGCGGCGGGCCAGCGCCTGGGCGAGGTCCTGCGCCGTGTGCGGGGTCGCCGTCAGCCGGACCATCCACTCGGCCTGCCCCGCCCGCTGCGGGTCCGGCAGGCCGACGACGCGCAGCGACGCCTCCGCGCGAAGCCGCCGGTAGCGCCGCGCCACCGTCTGCGTCGAGACGCCGAGGACGTCGCCGATCTTCGTGAACGGCGCCCGGCCGTCGATGTGCAGCGCGTGGACCAGTGCGCGATCGACGGCGTCCAGCGTGGTCATATCTCTCATTGAACCGCATGGAACGGAAGAAATCAGCTAACCAAAGCCAGAATATGGAACGTGGAGCGGCGGAGTTGTCAGGGTGGGCTTCGAACGAAAGGAGCCACCTTTGCCCACCATCACGCGTGACCGGCGGCGCTGGGCCGCACTGGCCGTGCTGCTCGTCGCCGAGGCGATGAACCTGCTCGACGCCACGATCGTGCAGGTCGCCGGCCCGGCCATCCACGCCGACCTGGGCGGCCCGGCCGCCGGCATCCCCTGGTTCAGCGCGGCCTACACGCTGCCCTTCGCCGCCTTCCTCATCACCGGCGGCCGGCTCGGCGACATCTTCGGCCGGGCCAAGGTGTTCAAGCTCGGCGTGGCGGGCTTCGTGCTCGCGTCGCTGGCCTGCGCGGCCGCCCCGGCCGCCGGGCCGCTGATCGCGGCCCGCGCGGTGCAGGGGGCGGCGGCCGCGCTGATCATCCCGCAGACCATCGGCCTCATCCGGGCCCTCTTCGACGGCGACGAACTCGCCAAGGCACTGGGCACCATCGGGCCGGTCATGGGCTTGTCCGCGGTCACCGGGCCGCTGCTCGGAGGCCTGCTGACGCAGGCGGTGTCGTGGCGGGCGGTGTTCCTGGTGAACGTTCCGCTGGGGCTCGCGGTGCTCGTCGCCACGCGGCTGCTGCGGGAGGACCGCGCCGCCACCCGGCCCCGGCTCGACGTCACCGGCACGCTGCTCGTCGTCGGCGGGGCCGGGCTGCTCGTCTACCCGCTGATCGATCCCGCGGGGCTGGACTGGGGCCTGCTCGCGGCCGGGGCCGTGCTGCTGGTCGTGTTCGGCTTCCAGCAGCGCCGCGCGGCCGCGCCGCTGGTCGAGCCGAGCCTGTTCGCCCACCGCGGGTTCCCGGCGGCGCTCGCCGGATCGCTGCTGTTCTTCGCGGTGATGACCGGCCTGATGCAGGTCGTGCCGATGCAGCTCCAGCTCGGGTCCGGCGCCGACGTCCGCACCGCGGGCCTGACGCTGCTGCCGCTCTCGGCGGGACTCGCGGTGTCGTCCTACTTCGCCGGCGCCCGGTTGGTGCCGAAGTTCGGCTCACGCGTGATGTTCGCCGGGCTGGCTCTGCTGGTGACCGGCGTCCTCGCCATGGAAGCCGGCGGGGTGGGCGCCTACCCGTGGGCGCTGGCGCTGTGCGGGCTCGGGATGGGGACGTTCACGGTGCCGTTCTTCACCGCGGCCCTGAGCCGGGTCCGGCCGCACGAGACCGGCTCGGCCGCCGGGCTGCTCAACGCGGTGCAGCAGCTCGGCGGCACCCTGGGCGTCGCCCTGCTCGGCGGCCTCTACCTCGGCACCGGCACGGCGACCGCGGCGCTCGGCCTGGGTGCCGCGCTCGCCGTGGCCGCCGCGGTGGCGGTGGTTCCGCTCACTGCTCGCAAGGGGGGCAACGCCCCGGGACTCAGTAGTCGTCGCGGCCGGTGAACTGCTGCTCCAGCAGTTCGGCCGCGCCGGCGACCAGCTCGAGCGGGTCGGTGAACTCGTTGATGTCGAGGTTGATCAGCGGCAGCGAGTGCCGGAGCACGACGTGTTCGCCCATCACCGCCAGCCCGCCCACGACGATCGCCTCGCCGACCTCGGTCAGCACCTCGAGGAGGTCGACCTCGTCGTGGCGGGCGAACGGTGTGGCGATCTGCACCCAGTCCTCGCGCTGGTCGAGGATCTCGCGGGCGATCACCACGATCTGGGCGCGCTGTTCGGTGTCGGGATCGTCGCCGAAGACGAGGCGGATGCGCAGCTCGTCGGGCTCGTCGCGCACCACCCGGTACGACTCCCTGATGTAAGCGACCAGATCGCCCCACTCCGCCACGGCTTCTCCGTCCTCGTGCCTGTCCGAGCGCTCAGCGTAGCGATCAGGCGGCGCCGATCCGGTCCAGATCGGCGAGAACGTCGGCGGGCAGTTCGAGTTCGGCGGCGGCGAGGTTCTCCCGTAGGTGCCCGGGCGACGACGTCCCGGGGATCAGCAGCATCGACGGCGACCGCCGCAGCAGCCAGGCGAGCGCGACCTGCATCGGCGTGGCGCCGACCCGCGCGGCGCAGTCGTCGAGCAGCCCGGACTGCAGCGGGCTGAACCCGCCGAGCGGGAAGTAGGGCACGAAGGCGATCCCCTCGGCGGCGCACTTGTCGACGAGGTCGTCGTTCTCGCGGTGGGCGAGGTTGTACTGGTTCTGCACGCAGGCGACGGGCGCGATCGCCTTCGCTTCGTCGAGCTGCTCGGCGCTGACGTGGCTGACGCCGAGGTGCCGGATCAGCCCCTGCTCGCGCAGCTCGGCGAGCACCCCGAGGGGTTCGGCGAGCGACATCGGCACGGGGTAGTCGCCGGCGGCGTTGCTGAGCCGCAGGTTGACGACGTCGAGCGCGTCGACGCCGAGGTTGCGCAGGTTGTCGTGCACCGCCTCGGTGAGCTCCACGGCCGACAGCGCGGGCGGCCAGGCCTTGTCCGCGCTCCGCCGCGCCCCCACCTTCGTCACGATGACGAGCGATTCGGGGTAGGGGTGCAGGGCTTCCTTGATCAGGGCGTTCACGGTGTGGGGGCCGTAGTAGTCACTGGTGTCGAGGTGGGTGACCCCGCGGTCGACGGCCTCCCGCAGCACGGCGACGGCGGTGTCGTGGTCCTTCGGCGGCCCCCACACGCCGGGCCCGGCCAGTTGCATGGCGCCGTAACCCATGCGCGTCACGGGAAGTTCGCCGCCGAGGGTGAAGGTACCGCCGAGGTTCGCCATGCCGCTCCTTGCTCCGGGTGCCGTCGCCGGAAAGTCTAGCCGCGTCCGGCTTCCGTTTTTTGTCGGTGGCAACCGGTAGCGTGGAAATCGGGGGCTGCTCACGTCGCCACGCTGCTGTTTCCCTTGTGCCACAAGGGAGTTCGCGATCGAAATCTCTTCCCGAGGTTCACCCGATTCAGCGGTGACGTTCGAACTCGTGTTCGGTAACGTCGTTGGGGTGACTACGACGATTCCTTCCACACAACCGAAAACGCCGCCCGAGACCTCACTGCTCCACCATCAGCCGGGCAAGACGATCCCAGGCCGGCGAAGACCCGCCGGGCAAGGACTGCGCGGCCAGCCGGGCCATGGCCGGATTGCCGGCCGCGGCGGGTTCCGGCCGCCCGGCGAACCAGTTCCGCGTGCGTTCCGCGAGCCCGGGCAGGCGGGGATCATCCGGCGCCCAATCGTAAGCAGCGTCGTGTTCGAGGCAGAGGGCCCGGAATTCGGCGTCCGCCAACAGATCCCGCTTCTCGGCGATCCACCGGGCGGCGTCCTCGGGCGAGGCCGTCCGCATGAGGATCCAGCCGTCGCGTTCCAGGCGCAGGTGGCGCTCGCTGACGCCGAGCTCGCGCAGGTCGTCCAGATACCCGGCGACCTCCGGGGAAACGAAGAGCCGGTCGCCGCCGCGCAGCTGGGCGAGCTGGTCGCGGGTCCGCCGCAGTTGCGCGATGCGCTCCTCGAGGTCGTCGTCGATTTCGGCGATGGCGGTCGCGAGCGTGGCTTCGTCGGCGTCGAGGAGGTCCTTGATCCGGGCCAGCGGCACCCCGGCGGCGGCCAGCGTCCGGATCTTGACCAGGTCGATGGCGTGCTGCGCGGTGTAGCGCCGGTAGCCCGACGAGTCGCGGCCGGGTTCGGCGAGCAGGCCGCGCTCGTGGTAGTGCCGCACGGCTTTGACGGTCACTCCGGCGTAGTCCGCGAGCCGGCCGATCGTGATCATGCGCGCATCCTTCCAGGGCGCCGGTCAAACCCGCCGGGTCAGGCGGCCGCCGCCGTTGCGGAAGCGCGCCCGGCCGTCGCGCAGGTCGTGGTAGGAGACGAGCAGGAGGCGGAGGTAGCCGTCGAACGTCTCCGGCGGGTAGCCGGCGGGCGCGAAGAGCCCGGGGCGGATCGGCACGTAGTACCGCGGCGGCGCCGAGGTCGCCCCACCGGCGAACGCGGTGAAAATCCGCTCCTGCGCCTCGTCCGCCGGCTCGTACGTCATGCGCTCTTCAAGCCGGCCGTCCACGACGCTGACGTCGATGCGGAGCTGGTCGGAGCGGTAGGTGCCCACGTAGGGCGCGAGGTCCACGTCCGGCTCGGGCTCGGTGAGCACGGCAGGCACCGGAACTCCGAGGTGGTCGCGCAGGAGCAGTTGCAGGATCCGGTCCTGCAGCACGATGGCGCCGGGGGTGTTGCCGAAGGCCGTGAAGACCAGGTCGTGCCCGGGCGCCACGCACAGGATGGCCACGCCACCGGGCGAGGCACCCGACATGGCCAGCACGGTCGTGTCGCCGAAGGGGTACCGGACCCAGCCCAGGCCCATCGGCGGGACGTTCGGCGTGGCCATGTCGTGCGACACCCGCTGCATCAGCGCGACCGACTCGGCCGAGAGGACGCGGGCGCCGGCGGGCGACACACCGCCCGCGAGGTGGGTGCGCCCGAACGCGAGCAGGTCGGCGACGGTGCCGATCGGCGTGCCGCCGGCCGGCCCCCAGGTGTCGGGCAGCATGAACATGTCCGTCGGCCGGGCAGTCGTGGCGGCGGGGTCCGGGAAGTGGCCGATCGCGGTACTGCGCAGGATGGCCTGCGCGGCCGAGGTGCCGGCGGCCGTCAAGCCGGCGGGGGCGTAGACGTCGCGGGCCAGGAGCTCCGGGAAGCCCACGCCGGTCACCACCTCCAGCAGCCGGCCCGCGACGATCATGCCGCCGTTGGAGTAGCTGAGCTGCTCACCGGGCTCGAAGAGCGTGCCGCAGCTGCTTGCCAGGCCCTCGACGTACGTCTTCAGGGCGTCGCGGCCCGATCCGCCGGGGAAGTAGAGGTCCGCGTCGATGCCGTTGGTGTGCGAGATCAGGTGCCGGACGAGGATCCGGTCCGCCGCGCCGGGCGTGCGCAGGGCGAATTCCGGGAGGTACTTCGCCACCGGTGCGTCCAGGTCCAGGAGCCCGCGTTCGACCTGCTGGAGGACCAGCGTGGTGGTCAGGACCTTGGTCACCGAGCCGAAGAGGAACCCGGTGTCCTCGCGCATCGGGGCCCCGGTGGCGGCGTTCGCGGTGCCGTGGGCCAAGACGATCTGGTCGCCCGCGTGGTGGATGCCGGCGACGAACCCGGGAATGTGGTCGGCCTCGCAGCGGGCGGCGATCTCTTCGCGGATCCGGGCTTCGATGGTGTGCAGTGCGTTCTCGGTCATGCGAACCATCGTCGAACCCTCCCCCAGGGGCAGGGTCAAGCCGGATGTCCCGGAACTTCAGCAGAGCCCCTTGCCCCGCACCACCCGGGCGACCGATTCCTGCACCCGCGTCTTCGGCAACTCGCCGGCCTGCACGGCCTTCACCAGCCGGTCCAGCACCTCGTCCACCCGGCCCCCGGAGGACCACAGGGCTTCGTCCGCGCCGGCCTGCAGCGCCTTCAGCACCGCCTCCGGCAGCGAGTACTGCGCGGTGATCGCCTTCATCGCCCCGAGGTCGTCCGTCACGATCGGGCCGGTGAACGCGAACTCGCCGCGCAGCAGCTGGTACGCGGCCGGCGAGAGGGACGCCGGGAGGCCGCTGGTCAGGCCCGGTACGTCGAGGTGGCCGACCATCACGGCGACCGGGCCGTAGTCGGCCAGGCCGCGGTACGGCACCAGGTCGACCGCGCGCAGCTTGTCGAGCGGCGGCGTGACCACCGTGCCTTTGTGGGAGTCGCCCGAGCCGTGGCCGTGGCCGGGGAAGTGCTTCAGCACCGGCTGGACACCCGCGTCGCGAAGGCCCTCGGCGAACGCTTTCGCGTACGTCTTCACCCGCGCCGGGTCCGGGCTGAACGACCGGTCGCCGATCACGTCGTCGTCCGGGGCGCCGGTGACGTCGGTGTCCGGGGCGAAGTCCACCGTGACCCCGCGGGCCCGCAGCTGGCGGCCCCGCTCGGCGGCCAGCGCGCGGACCTCGTCGGGCGACTTGGTCGCGGCCATCGTCCGGGCCGAGGGCAGCTCGCCGTCGAGGTCGTCGATGCGCTGGACGCGGCCGCCTTCCTCGTCGACCGACACCGCCACCGGCACCCGGGCCACGGCCTGGACCGCGGCCAGCGAGCGATCTTTCAACAACGCTGTTGCGTTACCCCCGACGAAGATCCCGCCCACCTGGTGATCGCGCACCAGGGACACCGTGGCCGCCGGGTTGTCGCCGGAGACGCCCACGACGACCAGCTGCGCCACCTGGGCGCGGACGTCGAGCCCGCCGACCAGCGGCGCGCAGTCGTCCGGCCGTTCGAGACGCGAGGTGGGGGTGGGCGCCGCGGGAGGAGGAGCCGCCGGCGGAGGAGGAACCGGCCGATCGGAGGTCAGCGGCACCGCCAGCCCGGACACGATCCGCGGTTGCAGGCCCGAGACCAGCAGACACCCGGCCACGATGGAGAACGCCACCCCGAGGGCGGCAAGACTTCGGCGGTTCATCGGTCCCTTCACTCGTTGATGTGTCGCCTCGACCGTAGTCGACGGCCAAACTTCACGGTGTGAAGAATGGGTTCGCCGACGTTAGAGAATTCGTGAAGGCGTCCTCAGCAGACTGGCCCGAGTCAGGTTTCGTCGTGGGCGGGGAGGGGTTCGATGGACCAGGTGCGAGTGGCGGCATGGGCGTCCGACCCGATTGCCCTGACCGGGCTGACCAACCACCTGAAATCCCGCCCGGAGCTGCTGGTCCTGCCGCGCGCCCGCCGGGGTGAGGCGGCGGTGCTGGTGTTCGCCGTCGGGGAGGTCGACCGCGAGGCCGTCGCCGCGCTGCGGGCGGCGTCCGCCGAGTCGCCGGCCGCGATCGTGCTGGTCGCCGGGCACGTCGACCCCGAGCACGTGGGCGTGCTCGCCGACTGCCACGTCTCCGCCGTGCTGCCGCGGACCGCGCTCGACCGGCTGACCGCGAACGTGCTCGCCGCGGCGCGGGGCCGCTCGTCTTCGCTGCGCGAGCAGGTCGAGGCCCTGGCCAACGAAGGCGGCGGGGCGGTACTCACGCCGCGCGAGGTGGATGTGCTTCGCCTGATGGCCGAAGGCTGGGACACTGCCGAGATCGCGGGCAAGCTCTGCTACTCGGAGCGGACCGTGAAGAACGTCATCTACGCCATGACCAACCGGCTCAACCTGCGCAACCGGCCGCACGCGGTCGCGTACGCCGTGCGGGCCGGTGTGATCTGAGGAAGCCTGTTGCGAACGATCGCCCGCCGGACCGCCATCGTGGTCGCCGCGTTGCTCCCGCTCGCCGCCTGCACTCCGGGTGACGCTGGTGACGCCGGGGGGAAGACGAAGCTCACCATCGCGACCTTCGGTGAGTTCGGCTACGCGCCCCTGATCGCCGAGTACGAGAAGCTGCACCCGGACATCACGGTGCAGAACCGCGTCACCGACTTCGACACCCACCACAAGGGGCTCGCGACGCAGCTCGCCACCGGGCGTGGCGCCGCCGACGTCGTCGCGATCGAAGAGCAGTACATGCCGCAGTACCGGAAGGCGAAGGACAAGTTCGCCGACCTCGCCGGCTACGGCGCCCGCGAGCTCGAAAAGCAGTGGGCGCCGTGGAAGTGGGCGCAGGGCACCGACGGCGCCTTCGTGCTGGGCCTCGGCACGGACATGGGCAGCCTCGCCCTCTGCTACCGGCGCGATCTGTTCCAGGCGGCCGGCCTGCCGGCCGATCGCGAAGAGGTCGCGAAGCTGATGCCCGACTGGGCCGCCTACGCCGCCACCGCCGAGCGGTTCACCGCTCAGACGCCGAACGTGAAGTTCGCCGACTCCGCCGGGACCGTCTACACGGCGATGCTCAACCAATCGCCGGAGAACTACTTCTCCCAGCGTGACGACTCCTTCATCGCCGACCGCAACCCGAGCGTGCGCACCGCCTTCTTCCTCTCCGGTGGCCTCGCCGCGAAGGGGCAGACAGCGGCGGCGACCACGTTCACCCAGGCGTGGAACGTGGCGATCAAACAGGGTTCCTTCGCCACCGTCGCCTGTCCCGCTTGGATGCTCAGCCAGATCAAGGAAGCCGGCGGGGACGCCAACCGCGGCAAGTGGGACGTCACCACCGTGCCCGGCAAGAGCGGCAACCAGGGCGGCTCGTTCCTCACCGTGCCGAAGCAGGGCGCACACCAGAAGGAGGCGTACGAGCTCGCGCGCTGGCTGACCGCCCCGGAGCAGCAGAAGAAGCTCTTCCTCTCCGACGGCATCCTGCCCAGCGAGCCCGCGGTGTACGAGGATCCGGAGGTCCTCGCGCACGCCGACCCGTACTTCGGCGATGCGCCGACCGGGCGGATCTTCGCCGCTTCGGCCGATCAGCTGCGCCCGAACTACCGTGGCCTGCGCGACGCCGACGTCCGGCCGGAGTTCGGCCGCGCCCTCGGGCGGATCGAGGAACGGACCGACACCGTCGACCAGGCCTGGACGAAAGCCGTCCAGCAGGCCCAAGCCGCCCTGAAGTAGCCGCTCGTGCAGCACCGGCTCGCCCGTTGGGACCGCAAGGTCACGCCGCTGCTGTTCGTCGCGCCCTTCTTCGCCCTGTTCGTCGTCTTCGGCGCCTTCCCGCTGCTGTACACGGCATGGGTTTCGCTGCACGACTGGAACCTGCTCGAAGGCGACCGGGGCACCTTCGGCGTCGCCAACTACGGCGACCTGCTCACCGATCCGCACTTCTACAACGCGCTCGCCAACACGGTCTCCATCTTCCTGCTGGCCGCGATCCCCGAGTTCCTGCTGGCCCTGGGCATCGCGGCGCTGCTCGACCGGCCGCTGCGGGCCGCGACCTGGTGGCGCACCGGGGTGCTGCTGCCGAACGTCGTGTCCGTCGTCGCCGTCGGGCTGGTGTTCGGGCAGCTGTTCAGCCGCGATTACGGCGTCGTCAACGAGGTCCTCGGCTGGTTCGGCGTCGCGCCGGTCAACTGGCGGGCGACGACCTGGTCGTCGCACCTCGCCGTGGCGAGCATGGTGCTCTGGCGCTGGACCGGCTACAACGCCCTGATCTACCTGGCCGCGATGCAGGCCGTCCCCGGCGACCTGTACGAAGCCGCCGAGCTCGACGGCGCCTCGCGGTGGCGGACGTTCTGGTCGATCACCGTGCCGGGCATCCGGCCCGCGCTGGCCTTCACCGCCATCGCCGGCACGGTCAACGGCCTGCAGCTGTTCGCCGAGCCGCAGCTGTTCGACGCCGGCGGCTCGGCCGGGACCGGCGGCAACGACCGCCAGTTCCAGACGCTGGTCATGTACCTGTACGAAAAGGGGTTCACGCACCTCGACGCGGGCTACGCGGCCGCGCTGACCTGGGTGATGTTCGTGATCTGCGCGGTGTTCGCGCTGGTCAACTACCGGCTGGTGCGCCGGTTCGTGAGGTCGGCGTGACCACGCGGCGCCGGCCGGGCGGCTGGGTGTACGCCGCGCTGACCGGGGTGCTCGGGGCGTCGGTGTTCCCGCTGTACTGGTCGTTCGTCGTGGCCACGCGGGACAACTCGGCGATCGGGGAGACGTCGCCGCTGCTGCTGCCGGGCGGGAACCTGGCCGGGAACGTGCGGCGCGTCTTCGGCACCGTGGATTTCTGGGCGGCCATCGGGAACTCGCTGATCGTCTCGGGCACCGTCATGGTGTCCAACGTCGTGCTGGCGAGCCTCGCCGGGTTCGCGTTCGCGCGGCTCGAGTTCCGCGGCCGCAACACGCTGTTCCTGCTGGTCGTCGGTTCGGCGATGGTGCCGGCGCAGCTCGGCGTCATCCCGCTGTACCTCGTCGTCGGCGATCTCGGCTGGTACGGGCGGCTCGAAGCGGTGATCGTGCCCGCGCTGATCAGCGCCTTCAGCGTGTTCTGGATGCGCCAGGCGTGCGAAAACGCGATCACCGCGGACCTCGTCGACGCCGCGACCGTCGACGGCTGCTCGATCCTGCGCACCTACTGGCACGTGGCCGTGCCCGCCCTGCGCGCGCCGGCCGCGGTGCTCGCGATGCTGACGTTCACGGCCACCTGGAACGACTACTTCTGGCCGCTGGTGGTCCTCGACCCCAACGAGACGCCGACCGTGCAGGTCGCGCTGTCGCAGCTGGCCAGCGGCTACTACACCGACTACGCGCTGATGCTCACCGGCGCGACCGTCGCCGTCGTGCCCGTCGTCGCGTTGTTCCTGCTGCTGGGCCGCCACATCGTGCGCGGCATCCTGAAAGGGGCACCGGTATGACCTTCCCGGCGGGTTTCCTGTGGGGCGCGGCAACCGCGTCCTACCAGGTCGAGGGCGCCGTCACCGAGGGCGGCCGCGGACCGTCCATCTGGGACACGTTCGCGGCGGCCGAAGGCAAGGTGCTCGGCGGCGCGACCGGCGCCGTCGCGTGCGACCACTACCACCGCTTCCCCGAGGACATCGGCCTGCTGGCCGACCTGGGGCTGAACGCCTACCGGTTCTCGGTCGCGTGGCCGCGGGTGATGCCGGACGGCCGGACCACGTCGGCGGCCGGGCTCGCCTTCTACGACCGGCTGGTCGACGAGCTGCTGCGCCGTGACGTCGTGCCGGTGCTGACGCTCTACCACTGGGACCTGCCGCAGGCGCTCGAAGACGCGGGCGGCTGGCCGGAGCGTGACACGGCTTCGCGGTTCGCCGACTACGCCGCGGTCGTGCACACCGCGCTCGGCGACCGGGTGAACCAGTGGACGACGGTCAACGAGCCGTTTTGCGCGGCCTTCCTCGGCTACGGCAGCGGCGTGCACGCGCCCGGCGTCCAGGACTACGACACGGCGCTGGTCGCGGCCCACCACCTGCTGCTCGGACACGGCCTGGCGACGCGCGCACTGACCGCGCAGGCCCGGCCGGGCCACGAGTTCTCGCTGGCGCTGAACTTCGCCCCGGCGATCCCGGACGGTTCCTCGCCGGCGCACGCCGAAGCGGCGCGGAAGTTCGACGGCATCCACAACCGGTTCTTCCTCGACCCGGTGCTGGGCCGGGGCTACCCGGAGGACGTCCTGGCCGACGTCGAGCACCACGGTGGCCGCTTCGCCGCGGCGGTCCGCGACGGCGACACCGACGTCATCGCCGCCCCGATCGACTGGCTGGGCGTGAACTACTACGCCCCGGCGCGCGTCACCCCGCTCGAAGACCCGCAGGCGCCGAGCAACTGCCCGTTGCCCGCGTTGCGCGGCTTGGACGTGCTGCCCGCACCGCCGCCGCTGACGGCGTTCGGCTGGGAACAGGCGCCGGCCAGCCTGACCGGCCTGCTGCGCTGGATCGACACGCGGTCCGGCGGGCTCCCGCTGGTGGTGGCCGAGAACGGCGCGTCCTTTGTGGACCGGGTGGTCGACGGCCGGGTGTTCGACGCGGCGCGGGTCAACTACTTCATGGAGCACCTCGGCGCGGTCCACGACGCCCTCCGCGCCGACGTCGACGTCCGCGGCTACTTCGCCTGGTCGCTGCTGGACAACTTCGAGTGGGGAATGGGCTACACGCAACGGTTCGGCCTGGTGCACGTCGACTTCGAAACGCAGCGGCGGACGGTCAAGGAATCGGGCCGCTTCCTCGGCCGGGTCGCGAAGGCCAACGGGCTAGGAACGCCGGCGGAAGGCGTCGGCGACCCCCGAGCGTGACGGCGTCTCCAGCTTGCCCAGCAGCCGCGCCACGTGCGCCTGGACCGTCCGGCGCGGCAGGGACAGCTCGGCCGCGATGTCCGGGTTGGACCGGCCCTCGGCGACCAGGCCGGCGATGCGGACCTCGATCGGCGTCAGCGACTCCCAGCCGTGACCCGGCCGGATCGGGGAGAACAGCGCACCCCGGCGGACGCCGAGGCGGCGCAGCCGGGTTTCCGCGCGCCGCAAGTCCCAGCGCGCCGCCAGCGCCGTGTACAGCTCGGCCGCCTCTTCGAACGCCGCGTGCGCCGCGTCCAGCCGGCCCGCGCGGGCCAGCAGCACGGCCGCGTCTTCGAGCGCCGAGGCCAGCTCGGGGCGGCGGCCGACCGCGCGGAAGTGCTCGGCCGTGGCCAGCACCGGGGCCGGGTCCTCGTCGATCAGCCCGCGGCACCACGACGCCGCCGCGTGCGCCCGCGCCGGACGTCGCTCCTTCGCCGCTTCCTCTTCGCACACCGCCAACGCCCGGCGGGCGCGGCCGACGTCGTCCTGCTCCATCGCCAGCCGCACGAACGCCGGCAGCCATTGGTGCCGCAGCATCATCGCCGCGTACGTCGGGTTCAGGATCGGCTCGAGGACGGTCAGCGCGCGGACCCGGTCGCCGCGCTGCTCGGCGGCCAGTGCGTCGGCGACCAGCAGGAAGTCGAAGCTCTCGCGCTCGGCACCGGTCGCCGGGGCGTACTCCTCCGCCGCGTCGAGGTGGGCCGCCGCCTGGGCCCGGTCGTCGCGGCGGCCCGCGATCAGCGCCGCGACGCCGTGCAGCAGCAGCGCCGCCGGGCCCGGCTCGCGCAGGCCGTAGAACGTGATCGCCGGGCCGTCCTCGATGACCGTGTCCAGCTCGACCAGGGCCTCGTCCCAGCGGCCTTCCCAGTACCGGTGCACCGCGGCGGACACCTGCAGCCCGACCGGCAGCGCGTGCCGCGCGGCGACTTCGCCCGCCGCACGCAGGGCGTCGCCCGCTTCGGCCAGGCGGTCGAGGTTCTGCAGCGTGAACACGCGGTTGTCGAGCAGGTCGAGGTGCAGGTCGGCCAGTTCGTGCTCGTCGCCGACGGCCTCGATGGCCGCGTCGATGTGGGCGAGCGCGCGGTCGTGCTCGCGGCGCACCGAATCGACCAGCCACAACGACTGCAGCGCGTGCGCGGTCAGGTAAGGGTCGCCGCCGGCGAGCGCTTTCGTTTCGTGCGCCGTCTGCTCCGCGGTGTCCAAATCGGACAGGCTGCCGCGCCGGAAGTTGGCCAGCAGCTGCCGGTGCTTGACCCGCCAGAGTTCCGGCACGGCCGGGTCGTCGACCCACGCGGCGAGCGTCGCGACGGCGCCTTCGGTGTCCCCGCGGCGGTGCCGCAGCGCCGCGAGCACGTGCCGCATCTCCTCGACGGCGTCCGGTTCGGTGGCGACGTCGAGGGCTTGCCGCGTCAGGGTTTCCGGGTTGCGTTCCAGCCGGAACAGCACCTTGACCAGGGCGACCAGCAGCGTCTCGCGGCGCGGATCGGCGGCGGAGCACGCGGCCAGCGCGCGTTCCAGCAGCTCGACGGCGATCAGCGGCGCCCGGGTCGAGACGACCGCGTGGTGCGCGGCGAGCCAGTCCAGCACCCATTCGTCCACTGTGGCCGGTGCCGCCACCAGCTGCTCGGCGACGCGCTTCACCGGCGCGCCGATGCCGGCGAGTGCCTCGGCGGCCTGCCGGTGCAGCGCCGCCCGCGTCCCGGCCAGCAGCCGGTCGTACAGCGCCTGGCGCAGCAAGGGGTGCCGGAACGCCAGCTGCGTCCCGGTGTCGATCAGGACGTTCGCCGCCACGGCTTCTTCCAGGGGCGCCAGCAGGTCGGACGGCCGGGTGCCGAGCACCGCGGCGACGTCGCCGACGGCGAACTCCATGCCCAGCAACGCACCCCAGCGCAGGACTTCCTGCGTTCGCGCGGTCAGGAAGTCCAGCCGCCGGTCGACCGCGGCGACCACCGAACGCGGTGCTTCGAACTCCGCCGGGTCGTCGACATCGGCCTGGCCGTCGCTCACCGCGACCGCGCCCGCCCGGCGCAGGACGTCGACCATTTCCTTGACGTACAACGGGTTTCCGGCACCTCGGGCGGCCAGCTCGCGCAGTCCCGGCCCGGGCGGCGCCCCGAGCTGGTCCTCGATCAGCCGGCCGACGTCTTCGCCGGTCAGCGGCCCGAGGTCGAGGACGACCCCGTCCCGGGCCTGGACGCCGCGCCGCAGCTGGGCCAGTTCGGCGCGGTCCGGCGCCGGGCGAGTGGCGGCCACCAGCAGCAGCGGCAGCTGCCGGGTCGCGGCGCAGAGCCGGTGCCAGACCAGCACGGAAGCTTCGTCGGCCCACTGCAGGTCGTCGAGCACCAGTACCTGCGGCGACTGCGCGCAGAGCTCGTCGACCAGCGCCAGCAGCCGGTCGACGGCGCCGAGCACCGGGTCGGCCGGCCCCCAGCTGCGCCGCGCCGGGCCTTCGCCCGCGAGTTCTTTCGCCACCCGCGCGCGCCGCGGGTCCGGCGAATGCGCGTCGATCGCCAGGCATTCCAGCACAACCTGCAGCGGGAACCGGGTGCTCAGCTCGTCGGCGGCCGCCCAGAGCCGCTGGAAGCCGGGGCCGTCCGGCAGCGAGGTGGTGAGCAGCGCGGACTTGCCGATCCCGGCGTCCCCTTCGATCCAGACGGCCCGGCCGCGCCCGGCCCGGACATCGGCGACGAGCTCGGCGAGCCGCGCGGTCTCGGTTTCCCGGCCGAACAGCCGGTGCCCGCTGACCACGACCGGCGCCGCGGGCGCGTCGAGGGCGGCGTCCTGGGCGAGGATCTGCCGCTGGAGCCGCTGCAAAGCGGGCCCGGGTTCGACGCCGAGTTCCGCGACGAGCGTGGCGCGGGCGTCGCGGAAGACGTCGAGGGCATCGGCGGGCCGTCCGCTGCGGTAGAGGGCGAGCATGAGCGATTCCCGCAGCGACTCCCGCAGGGGGTGCTCGCCGGCCAGCACCGCCAGCTCCGGCGCGAGGTCGAGGTGCCCACCGAGGGCGAGCACGGCTTCGGCACGCCGCTCGAGCGTGTTCAGCCGGAGTTCGGCGAGGTACTCGCGGTGCCGCTCGGCGAACCCGCCGGGGACGCCGGAAAGGGCCTCGCCCTGCCAGAGCGCGAGAGCGTCGTCCAGTTCGGTGACCGCGGCCCGCGGGTCACCCCGCTCGAGGTGCCGCTGCGCGCGTTCGCGGTGCCGTTCGAACAGGGCCGCGTCGAGCGCGTCTTCGCCGAGGAGCAGGGAGTACCCGGCGGGATCGGAGACGAGGACGCTGGCCGCCGACCAGCGCGACCGGTCCGGTTCGAGGGCACGCCGGAGCCCGGAAACGTAGGTGTGGACGCTGCCTTCGACGCTCGCGGGCGCGGAGTCGCCCCAGACGCCGGCGATCAGTTCGGCCCGCGGAACCGGCCGGCCGGAATTGACCGCGAGCACCGCGAAGATGGCACGTTGACGAGCGGGGCCGAGGCCGATTTCGGCCGCCCCGCGCCAGGCCCGCAGCGGGCCGAGCACGCCCACCCGCAGGCCGGGGTCCGCATCCCCTGGCATGTCGCTGCCGTCCCCTCTGGGGCGTGCGCCCCAGACCCCTTCCCCCAGGGACATCTCGGTACCGGCTACTCCGGTGACCTTACCGACGTGGCAACCCCACCCGAGGTTGCGCGCACTCGCGTGATCAGAGAGCCCACTCGCGTGATCAGAGGGTCGACACCCGTGATCAGAGGGTCGACACGGCCAGATCGGAAGGCCAACCGTGTCGACCCTTCAATCACGCGAGTTGACCTCTCAATCACGCGAGTCGACCCTTCAATCACGCGTGTCGGCTCCTCCAGCACAGCGGCAGCCGGTGCGGAAGTCACTTCCCGGCGGCGGCTCGCGGCCTCACCGCGGGTGCCCGCCGGATGCCGAACGGACCCATCCGGGCCTCCGCGCGCCGCACGTCCCACACCGCGCCCATCTCCGTGTACGCCGTCAACGCGGCCCGGAACGCCGTCCGTGCCTCCGCCAGCTCGCCCGACTCCGCCAGCAGGATCGCCGCGTCCTCGGTGGCCTTCGCGTGCTTGAGGAGCCGGCCGGCCACCCGGTAGTGCCCGGCCGCCGTCAGGACCGGCCCGGGATCGCCGGCCGCCAGGCCACGGCAGTGCGCGGCCGCCGCCGCGTGGGCCGGGGGGACCTCTCCCTCGGGCTCGAGCAGGCGCAACGCCTCCTGCACCCGCTGCCGGTCGCCGAGGGACAAGGCGAGCCGCACCAGGTCGGGGAGCCACTGGTAGCGGGCCGCCGGTGGGTGGTTGTCCTCCAGCAGGGGCAGCAACGCCGTCAGGGCCGCCTCCGGCCTGCCCTCCTGCTCCGCCAACAGGGCCCGCGCCGCGAGCAGGAAGTCTCCGCCGTCCGGCTCCAGGCCCGGTGGCCACTGCCGGCGGTCGGCCGCGTCCAGGTGCGTCCTCGCCTGTCCCGGTTCGCCTCGGTGCCCGGCGATCAGCGCGCCGACGCCGTGCACCAGCAGGGCCGAGCCCGGGCTGCGCAGGACGTAGGACGCCGTCTCGGCGCCGTCGCGGATCACCGCGTCCAGCTCGGCCAGCGCCGCCGGCCAGCGGCCCAGCCAGTAGTAGTGCACCGCGCCGGCCAGGTGCATCTCGCCCGGCACCGCGCGGGTCGCGGCGATCCGGCGGGCGGCGTCGAGCGGCTCGGCGGCGTCGTCGAGGCTGTCGAGGTTCGGCACGGTCAGGGCCGCGTCGTCCAGCGGGTGCAGCCCGGCCGGTGCCAGCGCCGTCTCGTCGCCGAGCTTCTCCAGCGTCGCCAGCAGTACCTCGTGCCGGCCGCGCCACATCTCCGGGACGTCGGTGTCGTCGAGGGTCCGCTTCAGCTCGGCGGTCGCCTCGGCGAAGTCGCCGCGGCGGTAGTAGACGTAGGCCAGGATCCAGCGCATCTCGGCCGCGCGCCTGCTGTCGGACGTCCGCGCGACGACCGAGCGCGCCTCGGCTTCGGGCTCCCGGCCGAGCCAGAACAGCAGCCGGGCCAGCGTCGCGGTCAGCGTCTCCCGCGCGTCCGGCGGCAGCGTGCCCTGGGTGACGGCGTGGCGCAACAGGTCGACCGCGACCCGCGGGGTCTCGGTGGCGACCGTTCCGATGTGCTCCAGCAGCCACCCGGTGACCCACGGGTCCACCTGTGCGGGCGCGGCGGCGAGCTGCTCGGCGACGCGTTCGGCGGACGCGCCCGCGGCGGCGAAGGCCTCGGCCAGCTGCCGGTGCAGCGCGACCCGCATCGCGGCGGGCGTCTTTTCGTAGAGCACCCGGCGCACCAGCGGGTGCCGGAACGCCAGCCGGTCGCCCGATTCGACGAGCACCCCGGACGTGATCGCCTCGTCGACCGCGCCGACCAGCGCCGTCGGCGGCCGCTCGGTGGCGACGGCGATGTCCGCCAGCGAGAACTCGGGCCCCAGCAGCGCGGCCCAGCGCAGGGTGTCGCGGGTCCCGCTGGAGAGGAAGTTCAGGTACAGCGTGATCCGCGAGCCCAGCGGCGGCGGGATCGTCTGGCGCGCATTGCCGTCCAGGTGCGCGTGGACGCCGTCGAGCACGATCATCGACTGGGCGAGCAGCGTCTCGACGATTTCCCGGACGTAGCGCGGGTTCCCGGCCGCGTAGGAGACGAGCAGCTGCAGCCCGGGCCCGGGTGGCGCGCCGGCCAGCTCGGTGGCCAGCTCGCGGGTGTCGTCCTCGGCCAGCGGCGGCAGGACCAGGACGGTGATGTCATCGTTGTCAAGCTCGGCCCGCAGGTCGTCGAGCGCGGCCGGTCGTGGCACCGGGCGGCAGGCGCCGACGAGCAGCAGCGGCAGCTGCCGCGTCTCCCGGCTCAGGTAGCGCCAGACGCGCAGCGTGGTGTCGTCGGCCCACTGCAGGTCGTCGACCACGAGCACGAGCGGAGCCTCCGCGCACAGCTCGCGGACCAGCCCGAGCACGTCGTCGACGGGATCCTCGCCGGACTGCCCGGTGAGCCGCGCGGCCAGCGCGGCCCGGCGCTCGTCGGTGGCGCGCGGGTGCACGCCCAGCGCGTCGAGCAGCGGCCGCAGGGAGAACCGCTGGTCCAGCGCGTCCGCGGCGGCAAAGGCCGGATGAAAATCGCGCGCCGCGGCGAGGAGTTCGGCGAGCAGTGCGGTCCGGCCGCTGCCCGGCTCGCCTTCCAGCCACACCGAGCGCCCCACCCCGGCACCGAGCCCGACGACGGCTTCGTGCAGCCGGTCGAGTTCGGCCGTCCGGCCGGCGAAGATCTCCGCCCGCTCCGGCAGCGCCGCGGCCGGTACCCGCGCCGGTCGCGACGGCGGGGGTTTCGGTGGCGGTGCCGCGGCGGGTTTCTCCAGCAGTTCGTCGTGCAGCCGCCGCAGGGCCGGCCCGGGTTCGGTGCCCGACGACTCGACCAGCCGGTCGCGGACGTCGGCGTAGACCGCGATCGCCTCGGTCCGCCGTCCGGCCCGGACCAGGGCCCGCATGAGCAATCCGCGCAACGTCTCGCGGAACGGGTGTTCACGGGTCAGCGCGGTCAGCTCGGCGACGAGTTCGGTGTGCCCACCCGATTCCAGCACGACCTCGGCGCGCCGCTCGGTGGTCGTGAGCCGGACCTCGGTGAGCCGGGCGCGCTGGGCGGCGGCGAACGGTCCGGGCAGGCCGGACAGCGGAACGCCCTGCCAGAGCTCCAAAGCTTCGTCGAAGGCCGCGCGGGCACCGCGGAGATCGCCCGCCGCGTGCTTGCGTTGCGCCTGCTCGCGCAGGGCTTCGAACCGGTGGACGTCGATCGCTTCGGCGTCGAGGCGCAGCGAGTAGCCGGAACCGATCGACGCGAGCAGCTGCGGGCCCTCGCCCTTGACCCGGCCGGGCTCGAGCGCGCGCCGCAGCCCGGAGACGTAGGTGTAGATGGAGCCTTGCGCGCTCTGCGGCGGCGCCTCGCCCCAGACGGCGTCGATCAGCTCCTCGCGCGAAACCGTGCGGTTCGGGTGCATCGCCAGTGCGGCGAGGACCGTACGGCGGTGCGCGGAGCCGAGGTCGAGCTCCGTGTCGCCCTGCCAGGCTTTCAGCGGGCCCAGCAATTGGAGTCTCGGTGCGGAGCCGTCCGCGGCCGACATCGGTCTCCCTTCGTGCGCGACGAATCGTCACGCGCCGGATGCCTGCCGTGAGCATACGCGGACGCCGTGAACCGGCAGGCAAGGATGGCGGACATTCGGGCAACGGCACCCGGCTGGGGTTCCGCGCCGCCACCGCGTGCGCCACGCTCGGGGAGCCGGAGAGGAGCGCGATGCCGACCGAAGACATGCAGCGGGCCGCCGCCAGCTTCGCCTCCGCCCTCGAAGGCGCCCGTTCCCGCCTTCGCGACGTCAACAGCGAGATGGCGATGGTGCAGGCCTCGTGGCGCGGTGAGGCATCGGTCCGGTTCGGCCAGGCGATGAACGACTGGGAGCAGGAGTTCGACGTGATCCTTTCGCGGCTGGCGGAGCTGCTGGAGACGACCGGCGGCCCGATGCCGCGGCCGCGCCTGCCGTGACCCGGCTCGACTTCCGGTTCGCCGATCTGGTGCTGGACCGGATGGGGGCGATCACCGGCGAGCTCGGCGAGCTGCTGGCCGATCTGGAGTCCCGGGTCGAGCCGGAGCTGGCGGGCTGGCCCCCGGAGGCGCGGGAGGAGTACTGGCGCGCCCAGCGCGACTGGGCCCGCGCGGCCGGCCGGATGCCCGGGTGCCTGGAGCGGGCGCGGGCGGCGTTCGGGGAGCTGTCTTCACGGGCGTGAAGACGGAATAGGGAAGGCGTGAAGACACGCCGTCCACACTGCGCCCATGAAGCCCGTCGAAGTGAGCGTCCTCGCCTCGGACCCGATCACGCACGCCGGCGCGGTGAGCCTGCTGGACAACCATCCCGACGTCCGGCTGACCGACCTGGTGCCGGACGTGCTGCTGGTGATGGAGGACCACGTCACCGAGGCCGTCCTGGGCGAGATCCGGGCGGCCAAGGCGTCCCACGTCGTGCTGGTCGTCGAGCACTTCCGCGAAAGCGACCTGATGGCGGCGCTGGAGTGCGGCGTGGTGGCGATCCTGCCGCGCCGCGAGACCGGCGGCGCCGAGCTGCTGACGGCGGTGCTCGCCGCGGGCGACGGCACGGCCCACCTGCCGCCGCGGTTGCAGGGCGCGCTGCTCGCGCAGGTGCAGCGGATGCGCAAGGACGTCCTGGAGCCGAACGGGCTCACGCTCTCGGGGCTGGCCGCCCGCGAGTGCGACGTGCTGCGGCTGGTCGCCGAGGGGTTCGGCACCGAGGAGATCGCGGCGAAGCTGTGCTACTCGGAGCGGACGGTGAAGAACGTCCTTTACGGCCTGATGACGCGCTGCGGGCTGAACAACCGCGCCCACGCCGTCGCCTACGCTCTGCGAGCCGGCGCAATCTGAGACGTTTTCTTTGCCACTGTCACCTTTTCGTGGGCTAGGGTCCCGATCATGGCGCTCACGGCAGTGGAAATCGCGGCCTCGGTCCGGGCCGGGAAGCTCGATCCGGTGCGGGTCGCCGAGGAGGCCCTGGACCGCATCGCCGCGGCGGACGGCGTCATCGGCGCCTTCCGCCGGGTGCGCGCCGAGGAGGCGGTGAAGGAAGCCGCGGAGGTCGCCGCGCGGCCCGATCTCGCGTCGCTGCCGCTGGCCGGGGTGCCGGTCGCCGTCAAGGACGTCACGGAGCTGGCCGGCGAGTACGCGTCGCACGGTTCGCTGGCGGGATCGTCCGCGCGGGCCGCCGCCGACGGCGTGATCGTGACGCGGTTGCGCGCGGCGGGCGCGGTGGTCGTGGGGCTGACGCGGGTGCCGGAGCTGTGCATCTGGCCGATGAGCGACACCCCGGACGGCATCGCCCGCAACCCCTGGGACCCGACGTACGCGGCGGGCGGCTCGTCGGGCGGCAGCGCGGCGGCGGTGGCGGCCGGCCTGGTCCCGCTGGCCCACGGTACGGACGGCATGGGCTCGGTCCGCCTGCCGGCGGCGATGTGCGGCCTGGTGGGGTTGAAGCCGGGCGCGGACCTGCTGGCCGAGGGTGGCTGGTTCGGCATGTCGGTGCACGGCCCCCTGGCCACGACGGTCGCCGACACGGCCCTGCTGGTTTCGGTGCTGGCTTCCGCTCCGGAGCTGGCTTCGGTGGCTTCGCCGTCTCCGGTCCGCATCGGCCTGTCGACGACGGTGCCGCTGCTGCACACTCCGGTCCCGAAGGAGCTGGTGGCGGCGGTCTCCACGGCCGCGGGCCACCTGGCGGCGGCCGGTCACGCGATCGCCCCGGCGGCCCCGCGGTACCCGGCGACGATGGTCCTGGGTATGACGGCCCGCTGGCTCGCGGGTCCGGCCGCCCAGGCGCGCGCCTTCGACGTATCGCGGTTGCAGCGCCGGACGCGGGCCCACATCCGCGCGGGACGGCTGGCCGAGCGGGCGGGCCTGATCCGGGAAAGCACGCGTGACCGGTGGGTTTCCCGGGCGGAGGAGTTCTTCGCGGCGCACGAGGTGCTGCTGACGCCGACGCTGTCGCACTGGCCGGTGAAGGCGGGCCGCTGGCACGAGAAGGGGTGGCCGGCGAACGTCCTGCCGTCGACGCGGCTGGCGGGCTTCACGGGCCAGTGGAACTTCGCGGGCTACCCGGCGATCACGGTCCCGGCGGGCCGGTCGGTGGTGTCGGGGCTGCCGACTTCGGTGCAGCTGGTGGCGCGGCCGGGAGGGGAGTCGCTGCTGCTGGGCTTGGCGGCCCAGCTGGAAGCGGCGAACCCCTGGCCCCGGACCGCGCGCAACTGAAAAGCCGCATCCGAAGACCTTTGATCTCCGAATGCGGCCATCACGACCTGGGAAAGCTCAGTTGCCCGGCTTGCTGCCCGTCGGCGACAGTGGCTTCGCGCCATTGCCGTTCGCGCCGTTGCCGTTCGCCGGCTTGGTCGCCGGGCCGTTCGAGTTCGCCGGCTTGGCCGTCTGAGGCGCCGGCTTCGGGGCCGCGGCCGGCTTCGGGGCCGGCTTCGGCGCCGCCGACTTCGGGATGGCCGGCTGCACCACCGGAACGACCGGTGCCGCCGGCGTGGTCGCCGACTCCGAGTCGCCGCCGACCAGCCGGGAAGCCTGCGGGATCACGGCCTCCTCCGGCAGCGTCGCCAGCTGCGTCTCGCTCCGGTTGAGGATGTCCTCCGCCATCGCCAGGCTCTTACGCGCCTGCTCGCGGATCTCCGCCAGCCGCTCGACCTTCCGGTTCGCCACCGTCGTCCGCTGGGCCGCCTGCGTGGTCGCCTCGTCCAGCCGCCGCTTGGCCTCGGCGGTCGCCTCGTCGAGCCGGCGCTTCGCCTCCGCCGTCGCCTCCGCGAGCCGGCGCTCCGCCTGGTTCTTGCTCGCCGTGCGCTGGTCGGCGACGTGCTTCTCCAGCGCCGCCTTCTGGGCCGCCTGGGACGCCTCGAACTCGCGCTCGAGCTTCCGGCGCTTCCGCTCGGCCTCGTTGTCCAGCAGCTCGCGCCGCTGGGCCGCCTCGACCGTCAGCCGCTGGACCTCGGCGCGCGTCTCCGCCAGCGCGCTTTCGTGCTCCGTGTGCAGCAGGTCGGCCTGCTTGTCCAGTTCCTCGACCAGCCTCGTGTACCGCTCACGCAGCTTCGTCGACGCCTCCGTCGAGGAGGCCCACGTCTTCTCCGCGGCCACCTCGGCGCGCTTGATGATCTCGTCGGCGCGGGCCTGCGCCAGCGTCACCGTGCGCTGCATCCGCTCGTCGAGGTCCTCGAGCCGCTCCGGCGGCTTCTTCAGCTCCTCGACGCGGGCTTCCAGCACCGCGACCTGCTGCCGGACGGACTCGATCTCGCGGGTCGCGGCGGCGGCCTGCGCGGCCGCGGCGTCGCGTTCGCTGAGCACCCGGCGCAGCTGGGCCTCGATGTGGTCGAGGTACTGCCGGACCTCGTTGCGGTCGAAGCCGTGCCAGGCCTGGGTGTACTCACGACGAAGGGGGAGGAGGCCGTTGAGGGCGGTTGCGGCGGGGTCGCGCTCAGGAACCATGGGCCCGACCGTACCCGGGCACCCGCCGCCTCCGCCTTCCGGCTTGACGAATCACCAACACGTGTCGCCGTGTCGCCGGAACGGCCTCACCCCGGAAACGCAGTGTCACCAGTGGAAGTCACCAGTGGAAGCCGCGCGAAAGCCGGGCCAGCGCCATCGCCGCGCGCGAGAGGTGTTTCTCGCCACGTCCGATCTTGAGTTCGCCCGAACCGCCCGCGGCGGTCGAATCCGGGAAGATCCGGAAACCCTGGTACGCGATCGCGTCGGTGAGTCCCGGCGTGAGCGTGTAGGCCAGCCCGATCGCCTGCCCGGCCGGGGTGCCGATGTGCTTCGGCCGCTCGACGAGCGCCGTCATCACCATGTTCGCGGCCTGCTCCGGCGACTTCGTCGGGAACGCGTCGTAGATCTTCGTCGGGCGGATCATCGGCGTGCGCACCAGCGGCATGTGGATGGTGGTGAACGTGATCCCGTCGCCGTGGGTCTCGGTCGCCGCGATCCGCGAGAAGTAGTCCAGCGCCGCCTTCGACGCCGCGTACGCCGAGAAGCGCGGCGCGATGCCCTGCACGCCGATCGACGACACGTTCACGATGTGCCCGAACTTCCGCTCCGACATGTGCGGCAGCACCGCGAGGATCAGCCGGACCGCGCCGAAGTAGTTGATGGCCATCGCGCGCTCGTAGTCGTGCATCCGGTCGTAGGACAGCTTGATCGACCGGCGGATCGACCGGCCGGCGTTGTTCACCAGCATGTCGATCCGGCCGTGCTCGGCCAGCATCGCGTCGACGGCCTTGCGCACCGAGTCCTCGTCGGTCAGGTCGGCCGGGTACACCGACGCCGTGCCGCCGGCGGCGACGATCTCGTCGCGGACCTCTTCCAGCTCGTGCTGGCGGCGCGCGACGAGCAGCGGGACGCCGCCCGCCGCCGCGACCTTCAACGCGGTCGCGCGCCCGATGCCCGAGGACGCGCCGGTGATGATCACGCGGCGGCCGTCGAGCTCGCCGCGCGGGCCGTGCTTGCGCGCGCGGAAGGGGTCGAGGTGCTCGCGCCAGTAGCGCCACAGCGTCGGCGCGTACTCCTCCAGCCGCGGGACCTCCACGGTGCCGGCCAGCGCCTTGCGCGTCTCGGCCGAGGAGAACACCGACGGGAACGCCATCGTGTCCAGCAGCACCGGCGGGATGCCGAACCGCTCCATGACGGCGTCGCGCGCGATGGTGACGCCGGGGATGTGCTCGGTCAGCTTGACCAGCCCGACGATCCGCTTCGAGAGGCCTTCGCCCAGCTGCACGGTGATCGTCGGCGCGCCCGCGGCCCGCGCGAAGGCGTTGTACACCGACACGACCGGCTGCGGCTCGGGATTGACCAGGTGGAAGGCGTGGCCGTCGAGACCGGGCTTGACCACCAGCTCCAGCAGCGCCTTGGCGACGTAGTCGACCGGCACGATGTTGGTGTCGCCCAGGTCGGGGCCGACGAGCGGCAGCACGTCGGGCAGCCCGGCGAGCCGGTTGATCGCGGGGAAGAGGTAGTACGGGCCGTCGATCTTGTCCATCTCGCCGGTCTCGGAGTGCCCGACGACGACGGCGGGCCGGTACACCCGCCACGGCACCTCGTCCTGTTCGCGGACGATCTTCTCGGCTTCGAACTTGGTCCGGTGGTACGGCGTGACCAGCCGCTGCCCGGCGTCGAACATCTCCTCGGTGAACACGCCTTCGTGGTCGCCCGCGACGGCGACCGACGACACGTGGTGCAGGCAGCCCGCGCGCAGGTCCGCGGCGAGGTCGACGACGGCCCGCGTGCCGTCCACATTGGCCTTGATGCTGGCTTCGTCGTCGGCGGTGAGGTCGTAGAGCGCGGCGAGGTGGACGATGTGGTCGACGCTCCCGCGCAGCTCCTCGCGGTCGGTCCCGGACACGCCCAGCAGCGGCTCGCCGAGGTCGCCGGTGATCAGCGTGACGCGGTCGGAGTGCGGCCACTGGTCGACCAGCGCGGCCAGTTTGGCCCGCGAGGACGCGCGCACGACGAGCGCGACGCGGTCGTCGTCGGGGCGGGAGAGCAGCAGCCGGGTGAAGTGACGCCCGATCAGTCCGGTCGCGCCGGTCACCAAGAACGTCGCCATTGTCTTCACACCTCTCGCCGCCACAGCCCTGACCCTGGGCATTCTGCTGCATGGCGACGCACACGACCACCGTTTCGAAACGTGATGTTACCCACGAGTAACTTAGGCCGGGTCGGCGATGACGACGCGGTTCTCCTCGTAGCCGTCCGATCCGCCGACCCAGCGGCCGCCGCACGTCACCAGCACCACGCGGTGCGGGCCGGACGGCCCGAACAGGTAGTCGGCGCGCGCCGCCAGGTCGCTCTTGTGCACGGTGACCAGCTGCGAGATCCGGTACCGCCACGTCTTGCCCGAACTGTCCACAATGGTCACTTCGGTGCCGATCCGTTCGGTCCACAGCTCGGCGAACGGCCCGGTCGCGCCCCGCCAGTTCACGTGGCCGGCGAACACGCTCGCGCCGCCGGCCGCGTCGAGTGACGCACCCCACCACGCCGCCTGCCCGAGGTTCGCGGGGACCGGTAGTTCGCCGCCCGGGCCGAGGTTCTGGCGCACCAGCGTCGCCGTCCCGCCGCCGGGCAGCCGCACGGTGCCCGGCGGCTGCGGCGGCGGGGACGGCGGTGCCCCCGGTGACGAGGGTGACGAGGGTGACGACGGCGTCTGCGCGGCCGGAGCGGCCGGGGTCGCGGAAGCGGTGGCCGTCGGGGACGGGGACGGCACCGGCGCCGCGGCTCCGGCCGCGCCCGAGGCGGGCAGGGCCGTGCCGGTCACGACGGTCATGGGCGACGCGGCGACCACGGCGGGGCCGAACTCCACCGCGAGCACCGTCGCCGCGCCGAGGACGAAGCCGGTGAGCAGCCGGCCCCGGCCGCGCTTGGGCGCGGGCGGATCCTGGTGGCCGCCCGGTTGCTCGTCGTCGACGGCCGCCCAGCCGGTGCCGTGGTGCCATTCGTCGACGAACCAGTCGTCACCCCGCCAGTCGCCGCCGTGGTTCGTCACGCCGTTACCGCCGGGACGCCCGCCGCGCGGCGACGCCGATGAGCCCGGCCGCCAGCAGCACGAGGAGGCCGAGCCCGGCCAGGCCCGGCACGGAGTAGCTCGTCTCGACGACCCCGCGTGCCTGCGCGACCGGCTGGTCGCCGGCCGGGATCGCGCGCGGGACTTCGTTCGGCTTGTTCGTCAAGGTCAGCGCGAGCGTCTCGCCCGGCTGCACGGTGCCGCACGCCGACGGCGGGTTCTGCGGGTCGTAGGCGTTCGTGTACCCCGGCGGCGGGCTCGCCTCGACGACGCAGATCTCCTGCGGGGTGCGGAGGTTCTCGACCGTGACACCGCCGGTCTTGCCGTCGGTGGTGACGACCGCGGGCTTGCCGTCGGCCCCGGTGAGCGGCTTGCCGTCCTGGCCGAGCGCCGCGGACGTCTTGTCCTTGCCGGTGATCCGCAGGACCGCCCCGCCGACGCCGGCGCCGGTGTTCGCGTCGGTCTTGGTCACCTGGACCTTGCCGGGCTTGGCGACGTTGACCACGCCCTGGGCGGTCAGTTCCTTTTCGCCGCCGGTGGAGACCACGCGCTGCACCGTCGTGTCCACCGGCAGCCGGACGTAGGGCCGGTCGGCGGGAGCGGACAGCGAGGCTGCCAGCTTCGGCTGGTCGCCGGTCGGGGTCAGCTTCACGCGCACGGTGCCGTCGGCGCCGGTCTTGAGCGTGACTTCCTTCGCGGCGGCCTGCGGGCTCGCGTTGCCCGCGGCGCTGTCCGTCTTCCCGTCGCCGAGGGTGGCGGCGGTCGCCGTCAGCTTCACCGGGACGTCCGGGATGCCTTTGCCCTGGGCGTTCTTCACGGTGGCGGTCCACTCGGCCGCTTCGCCGAGGTGCTGGTCGCCCTTGGGCGTGGTCACCGAAGCGGTCCACGGCCCGCGGTTGGCTTCAGCGTCCGCCTTCAGCCGCTTGACGGCGTCGGCCGCGGCCTCCAGGTGGTTGTCGGGGTCCTGCATGTACTGGAGGTGCCCGTCCGCGTCGTAGGCGATCTCGTCGGCGGGCAGGTCCACGTTCTTGTCGGCCGGGGTGCGCGGCGCCGCGGTCCACGAGTGCAGGAGGTGCGCGAGCGCGATCGCTTCGTTCTGGTCCTTGGTGTCGCCGTAGCGCAGCAGCAGGTATGAGATGTTCGCGGCGTCCTCGGCGGGCAGCTTCGTGCCCCACTTCGTGAGCAGCTCGTCGCCGGGCTTGTACTGCTCGTCGGTGTTCGGCGCCTTGAGCATGAAGCTCACGCAGAACACCTGCTGCCCGCCGACGACGTACGACCCGAGCCAGACCGTTTTGTCCTTGTCGCCGTCCTGGCCCCCGACCCGATGCCCGATGCCCTCCTGGGTCGCGGCCGAGGCCGGTGCGGCGCCGGCCGTCACGGAAAGGGTGCCGAGCAGGGCCGCGGCGACGAGACCGGCGAGCGCGCGAACACCCGCGCGCGGACGTGTTGACCACCCCATGGTGTCAATGCTCCTTAGTTCGACGCGCGGCAGCGCCCGGCGTCTCTGCAGGTCACACGACTGATCAAGTCCCCGACGCGCATTCGGTGAACATCCGAGCACGCGAGGTGAGCGTTGCGTCAAGCGGAGAAACTGTGTACCGCTCTTCGGGTGGCTGTCGCCGAACGGTCGTGTCGTCCCCTCGCTTACCGTGTCGTCCGCGGCCGGGGGAAGGCCGTCGAGTAAAGTTGTCTTTACTCGGCGGGAACCGCTCGTCCCCGGCGGTCGTTGAACCCGATGCAGCGATGATCCACGAAGCAGCAGATCCAGGAGGATCAGGTGCGTTCCAGTAGCAACCCGGCGTTCCGCAACCTGCCCGGCGGCGGAACCCAGACTTACGGGCAGTACGGGCCCCCGGTGGGCTTCAACCAACCCCAGGGCGGCGTGCCCGGGTACGACCCGGGCCGGGCCACCGCCGGCGAGGGCGACCGCCCGATGACCGTCGACGACGTCGTCGTCAAGACGGGCATGTCCCTCGGCGTCGCGCTGCTCGTCGGGGTGATCACGGGCATCTGGGCGCAGGTCCAGATCACGGAGACCGGCCGGATCTCCGGCGCGCTCCTCGGTGCGATGCTCGCCGGCCTGATCGTCGGGCTGGTCATCTCGCTGGTGATCATCTTCCGCCAGAAGCCCAGCGGCGCGCTGACGCTGACGTACTCGGCGGCCGAAGGGCTGTTCCTCGGTGCGCTGAGCGGCGTGTTCGAGGCGATCTACCCGGGCATCGCGCTGCAGGCGATCATCGGTACCGCGGGTGTCTTCGTCGGCATGCTGGTGGTCTACAAGACCGGCGCGGTCAAGGTCACGCCCAAGCTGACCAAGTGGATCGTCGGCGCGGCCGTCGGCGTCGCGATCCTGATGCTGTTCAACCTGATCAGCGCGCTGGCCTTCGGCTTCAACCCGCTGCGCGACGGCGGTCCGCTCGCCATCGTGTTCAGCCTCGTCTGCATCGGCATCGCGGCCTTCAGCTTCCTGCTCGACTTCGACCAGGCCGACCGGATGATCCGCGAGGGCATGCCGTCGAAGTGGGCCTGGTACACCGCGTTCGGCCTCATGACGACGCTGGTCTGGCTGTACCTCGAGATCCTGCGGTTGCTCTCGTACTTCCGTGAGTAACCTGGCTCACAGTTCCCCAGTGAAGGCGCTCCGTAATCGGCGGGGCGCCTTTTCTGTGGGTAATTCGTGCATTCGCGGACCCCGCTGCGGGCGGCGATCACCCTGCGTGTTTGATGAGCCGGTCGGTTCTCATTTCACATGTGTGAGGTTCACAGTGAGCGTTCCCCCTCCGGCCCCCGGGGGCCAGCAGCCGGTGGGTCAGCCCGATCCTTATGGACCGCCTCCGGGCGGCCAGCCGCAGCAGCCGCAGCAGCCGTACGGCCAGCAGGGCCAGTACGGGCCGCCGCAGGGCCAGCCGGGCCAGTACGGCCCGCCGCCCGGCCAGTTCCCGCCCGGTCAGCAGGGGTTCCCGCCCCCGCCGCCGGCCCCGCCGAAGCGCTCGAAGGCTCTCGGCCTGATCCTGGGTGGCATCGGCGCCGTCGTGGTGATCGGCCTGATCGCCGTGGCGATCGTCGCCTTCATGAAGTCGCCGGCCACCTCGAACGCCGGTGACTGCCTCACGATCACCGAGTTCACCCAGGGCGGTGACGACCCGGCGAAGGCCGACTGCAACGACCCGAAGGCGAACGTCAAGGTCGCCAAGAAGCTGGAGACCGCCTCCGAGAACTGCCCCGGCGGGTCCGACGCCGGCTACGACACCTACTCGGTCAGCGGCCGCAGCTCGTACAAGCTGTGCCTGATGATCAACGCGAAGCAGGGCGACTGCCTGGCGAACTTCACGTCGCGGACCCAGGGCTACCTGAAGGTCCCGTGCACCGACCCGACCAAGGACGGCGAGCTCGTCAAGGTCGTGACGGGCCAGGCCGACAAGAGCGTCTGCGAGGGCACCGACGCCACCCGCGTCGCGGTGTACCCGGAGCCGGCGACGACGATGTGCGTCAAGACGAACGAATAGCCGTGGCTTGACGAAGGCCCCCTCGCCGCGCCGGCGAGGGGGCCTTCTTCGCGTTGAAGGGTCAGGAAAGCCGCTCGATGATCAGCGCCATGCCCTGGCCGCCGCCGACGCACATCGTCTCGAGGCCGAACTGCTTGTCGTGGTGCTGCAGGGAATTGATCAGCGTCGAGGTGATCCGGGCGCCGGTCATGCCGAACGGGTGGCCGACCGCGATCGCGCCGCCGTTGACGTTCAGCCGGTCCAGGTCGATGCCGAGGTCCTGGTACGAGGGGATGACCTGCGCGGCGAACGCCTCGTTGATCTCGACCAGGTCGATGTCGCCGATCGACAGCCCCGCGCGCGAAAGCGCCTGCTTGGACGCCTCGACCGGGCCGTAGCCCATGATCTCCGGCGAAAGCCCGGTGACGCCGGTGGACACGATCCGCGCCAGCGGCGTCAGGCCCAGCTCGCGCGCCTTCGTGTCGGACATGACGACCAGCGCCGCCGCGCCGTCGTTGAGCGCGCAGCAGTTGCCCGCCGTGACCCGGCCGTCGGGGCGGAACACCGGCTTCAGGCCGGAGACGCCTTCCACGGTGACGCCGGCGCGCGGGCCGTCGTCCTTCGAGACGACCGTGCCGTCCGGCAGCGTCACCGGGGTGATGTCCTTGGCCCAGAAGCCGTCCGCGATGGCCTTCTCGGCCAGGTTCTGCGAGCGGACGCCGAATTCGTCCATCTCCTCGCGCGTGACGCCCTTCAGCCGCGCGAGGTTCTCCGCGGTCTGACCCATGGCGATGTAGACGTCGGGGACGTTGCCCTCGGTGCGCGGGTCGGTCCAGCTGTCGGCGCCGGACTCGGCGGTCGCCCGGGTGCGCGCCTCGGCGTCGGCGAACAGCGGGTTGTGCGTGTCCGGCCAGGAGTCCGAGCTGCCCTTCGAGAACCGCGAGACGGTTTCGACGCCGGCCGAGATGAAGACGTCGCCCTCGCCGGCCTTGATCGCGTGGAACGCCATCCGGGTGGTCTGCAGGCTGGAGGAGCAGTAGCGGGTGATCGTGCAGCCGGGCAGGTGGTCGTAGCCCAGTTCGACGGCGACCGCGCGGCCCATGTTGAACCCGGACTCGCCGCCCGGCAGGCCGCAGCCCAGCATCAGGTCGTCGATGTCGGCGGGGTCGAGCTGCGGCACCTTGGCCAGCGCCGCCCGGACCATCTGCACGGTCAGGTCGTCGGGCCGCATGCCGACCAGCGAGCCCTTGTTGGCCCGCCCGATGGGCGAGCGAGCGGTGGAGACGATGACGGCTTCAGGCATGACGTGACACATCCTCGTATCGCGAGCTAAGCAGTTGCTCACCATACTGCCGGGTACGACGTCCCGGTCAAAGCCGAACGCGATCAAGGCAACACTGCCGCGCGTAGCGCGTCCGTTGAGGGTGGAGGTGGGGGCATGGGCGGACACTCCTGGCACCATCGCTCTTCGTGCCGAACGAACTCGAACGGGTGCTGCGGACCAGGACGATCGTGCTGTGGGGCGCCGGGCTGCTGCTGGTGGCCGGGGTCGCCGCGGCGGTGCTGCTGACGCTGCTGGGCGGCGGCCGCCCGGAGGACTCGGCCCGGCTCGACGCGCTGAAGACTGCGGCCAACATCGTCGTCGGCACCGGGGGCGCCGCCGCCCTGCTGCTCGCCGCGCGGCGGCAGCGGTCGGCCGAGCTGGAGCTGCTGCAGAAGGACCACGACGCCACCGAGCGCCGGATCACCGAGATGTACGGCAAGGCCGCCGACCAGCTCGGCAGCGACAAGGCGCCGGTCCGGCTGGCCGGGTTGTACGCACTGGAACGGCTCGCCGCCGGGCACCCGGAGCACCGGCAGACGATCGTCAACGTCTTCTGCGCCTACCTGCGGATGCCCTTCGACGCCGGACACGACAAAGCCGGACACGACAAAGACGCCGGACTCGACAAAGAGGAGCTGCAGGTCCGCAAGGCCGCGCAGCGCATCCTCATGCTGCACCTGCGTCGCGGTCGCGCGGAGCAGCCGGGCGGGGACTTCTGGCCGGACACCGACCTCGACTTCTCCGGGGCCGAGCTGGTCGGGCTCACCCTCACGCACTGCACGATCCGGTCGATCACCTGCTACGGCGCGAAGTTTCTCGAACTGACGACCTTTCGCGGCACCGAATTCCGCACCAAGGCGGACTTCAACAAGGCGGAGTTCGCCGATCGCGTCGATTTCCGCGGAACCGCTTTCGGCGGCGAACGCGAAGGTTTCAACGGCGCCGTTTTCGCAGGTCCGGCCGATTTCGGCACGAAGTCCGCCGCCCGGCTCGCCGGTGCGGCAGCGAAGGAGGGGTTTCCCCGGACCTGGCCGGCGGACTGGGAAGAACGGCCGATCGCCGACCGTCCGGGCTGGGCGGAATTGACACGAAAGGACGAACCCGGGCAACCGGCGGCCCGATAGGATCGTCCCACTCGTGAAAGGTCGCCATTCCACGCGGGAGGTGAACTGGCGATGATGGTCCAGGCCGATTACTGGACGTGCCCGTCCTTCCGGACCGGCCGCACGGCCCTCGACGCCGGGCGGAACCTCCGGGACGGGATGACGGCTCAGCGTGCGGCGGCCCCCGGGCCGGTACCGGTGCGGACGAGCGGCTTGGTGGCCGCCTGAGGTCCCCGCCGGGCGGCCCGGGCCTCGCGCTCGCTGCCCGGCATTACCGACGCGCACCTGGAGGTCCGCCCGGTGGAGTGGACAACGCCACCGGTGGGCCGTTTAGGCTGGTGTCCGTGGAGTATGCAGAGCACATCGCAGACCTCGTGGGCAACACCCCCCTGGTCAAGCTGAACTCGTTGACCAAGGGGCTCAAGCCGCTCGTGCTGGCCAAGGTCGAGTACCTGAACCCGGGTGGCTCGGTCAAGGACCGGATCGCGCTGCGCATGATCGAGGCCGCCGAAGCTTCCGGCGAGCTGCGCCCGGGCGGCACGATCGTGGAGCCGACGTCCGGCAACACCGGCGTCGGGCTGGCCATGGTCGCCCAGCGCAAGGGCTACGAGTGCGTGTTCGTCTGCCCGGACAAGGTCAGCGAGGACAAGCGCAACGTGCTCAAGGCGTACGGCGCCCGGGTCGTGGTGTGCCCGACGGCGGTCGCGCCCGAGCACCCGGACTCCTACTACAACGTCTCCGACCGCCTGGTCCGCGAGATCGAGGGCGCCTGGAAGCCCAACCAGTACGCCAACCCGCAGAACCCGGAGAGCCACTACCGCTCGACCGGCCCGGAGCTGTGGAAGCAGACCGAAGGCAAGATCACGCACTTCGTCGCGGGCGTCGGCACCGGTGGCACGATCTCCGGCACCGGCAAGTACCTCAAGGAGGTCAGCGACGGCGCCGTGCAGGTGGTCGGCGCCGACCCGGAGGGCTCGGTCTACTCCGGCGGCAGCGGACGGCCGTACCTGGTCGAAGGCGTCGGCGAGGACTTCTGGCCGGACACCTACGACCGGGACGTCGCCGACGAGATCATCCCGGTCTCCGACGCCGACTCCTTCCAGGTCACCCGGCGCCTCGCGCTGGAGGAGGGCCTGCTGGTCGGCGGCTCCTGCGGGATGGCCGTCGCGGCCGCGCTGAAGCTCGCCGAGCGGCTCACCGAGGACGACGTCGTGGTCGTGCTGCTGCCGGACGGCGGCCGCGGCTACCTGACGAAGGTCTTCAACGACACCTGGATGTCCTCCTACGGTTTCCTTCCGCCGGACTCCTCGGGCGCGACGGTCGCCGACGTGCTCACCAAGAAGAGCGGCTCGCTGCCCGACCTGGTGCACTCCCACCCGAACGAGACCGTCGCCGAGGCCATCGCGATCCTCTCCGAGTTCGGCGTGAGCCAGATGCCGGTCGTCAGCGCGGAGCCGCCGGTGATGGCCGCCGAGGTCGTCGGCGCGGTCAACGAGCGCGACCTGCTCGACGCGTTGTTCACCGGCAAGGCGCAGCTGGCCGACCGGCTCGAGCAGCACATGTCCCCGCCGCTGCCGACGATCGGCGGCGGCGAGCAGGTGGGGGCGGCGATGACCGCGCTCGAGGGAGCCGACGGCGCGCTCGTGCTGGTCGACGGCAAGCCGGCCGGGGTCCTCACCCGGCACGACCTCCTGGGCTTCCTGGCCGGTCGCTGACCGGACCGGGAAGAGTCTTGATCGGCGGACCCGGCAGGGGCGTTACGAGCGCCCTGCCGGGTGATCCGATAGCGTGGGCGCAAATAGAACAATTTCGCGTCCTCGTCAAGGGGGTTCAAGACCCACATGAGTGCACCGCAGCCACCGAACCAGCCGTGGGGTGGCGGCCAGCCACCTCAGGGCCCGCCGAGTGGCCCCCAGCCGCAGCAGGACAACCCGTTCGGCAGCCCGGAACCGACCCAGGTGGTGCAGCCCGCCCAGCCCCACGGTGGTTCGCCGTTCGGGGAGACGCCGGAGCCGACCCAGGTCGTCCAGCCGGCCCAGCCGGGTGACGGCGGGGCGGGCGCGACCCAGGCGATGCCGCCGGTCGACGCGAACGCGACCCAGATGGTGAACCCGTTCGGCGGCGACGCCCCGGTCGGGGACTCGACGCAGCTGGTGCCCCCGGGCTCCCAGCCGCCGGCGATCCCGTACACCCCGCCGCCGAGCGCGGCCGACAACCCGGCCGCGGCCTTCGGTCAGCAGCCCGGTGGTTACGGCCAGCAGCCGGGCGGGTTCGGGCAGCAGCCGGGTGGCTTCGGGCAGCAGCCGGGCTTCGGTCAGCCGGGCCAGCCGCCGCAGGGATTCGGGGGCCCCGGCTTCGGTGGCCCGCAGCAGCCCGGCTTCGGCGGGCCGCAGCAGCCCGGTTTCGGCGGTCCGGCCGCGGGCGGCAACGGCCTGTTCGGCTACATCGCCGGCGGCCTGGTCGCCCTGCTGGCGCTGGCCGCGCTGATCTACTCGTTCGGCTACATGAGCGACGCGAGCGACTATTCGGCCCTCCTGGACCGCGCTCCCAACCAGGCGGCGGTCCAGCAGCTGCTGGACTCGGCCGGGCTCGTCGGGCCGGGCACGGTCTGGTTCTACGTCATCATGATCCTGCTGGGCTCGCTGATCTCGCTGGCCGGCGGCGTCGGGCTGGCGCTGGTGGGCAAGCTGGGCGGGATCCGGAAGTTCGTCCCGATCGCGGTCGTCGCGGGTGGCGCGGTGCTCACGCTGTTCGCCCTGCTGCTCAAGATCGGGATGACGCCGAACGCCGAGACGCTCGCGCGGGCGTCCGCCACCGAGCGGGACACGTTCGGCCTCGGCCTGCCGCCGCTGATCTTCGGCGTCCTCATCCTGATCGTCGGCGTCGCCGGGCTCATCCCGGCGACCCGGCAGTTCGTCGGCCTCGGCGACGGCGGTGCCACGCCGGGCGGGCCGCAGGGCTTCGGCGGACCGCCGCCGGGCTTCGGCGGCCCGCAGCAGCCGGGTGGCTTCGGCCAGCAGGGTCAGCACGGTCAGCCGGGCGGGTACGGGCAGCCCGGTGGGTACGGGCAGCCGGGCCAGCACGGCCAGCCTGGTCAGCCGCCGCAGGGCTACGGCCAGCCGGGCGGGTACGGCCAGCCGGGCGGGCCCAACCCGTCCAGTGGCGGGTTCCCGCAGCCGTCGAGCGGGGGCTTCCCGCAGCCGGGTCAGCCGGGCGGGTACGGCCAGCCGGGTCAGCCCGGTGGGTACGGGCAGCCGGGCCAGCCGGGGCAGCCGGGCCAGCACGGTCAGCCGGGACAACATGGTCAGCCGGGTCAGCCGCCGCAGGGCTGGGGTCAGCCGCCGGGCCAGCAGGGTCCGCCGAGCGGTGGGTTCGGCCAGCCGGGCCAGCCCCCGCAGCAGCAGTGGTGAGCTGAAGCGAGCCTTCGTGCCCCGGAGCCCATTCGGCTCCGGGGCACGCTGCATTTTCCGGGTCCGCTAATTGTCCGAAGAGGACAATTGGCGAGTGGCGCCACGGCCCGTAATCGCGTGAGAGCATTTCCGCCACTACCGCACAGAAATGATCTTGGGTTCCGCCGTCCGGCCGAATTCCGTTCTCATTCCGGACTGCTCCCCCCGATTCCCACTAGGGTGAACGCTGTTGCCCTGCGCTCGGCTGATGGGGGAGTTGTGACCGGTCCGCACCGTCATCCGGTGTCGCATTCGCATTCGTATTCATCGGCTCGGCCATCCGGAGTAACGGCGGTTCTCGCCGGCGTGCTCGGTTTTCCGGCCGCGGTCGCCGCGGGATACGTACCGGTCAAGACCTTCCTCGACATGCCGGCGGAATTCAGCCTCGGCGCGCTGCCGGGCTGGGTCCTGGTGGACTTCGCCGCCTACGTCGTCGCGGGCCTGGTGCTGCTCCTCGGTTCACTGGCGACGCTCTTCCGCGCGACGGCGGGAGCGGTCCTGCTCGGCCTGGGCGCGTTGCTGGCCATCGGCGCCCTGCTCACCGAGCCGATGTCGGTGGGCGTCCCGCCGGCCCGGTTCGCCGACGCGATGTTCACCCACGGCGGGTTCGCGATGGCCGACCGCGTCGGCTTGGCGGCGCTGGCGGTGCTCGTGCTGGTGCTGGCGTTCCTGCCCCCGACGTTCCGCTACCTGCGCTACCGCACGTCCGTGGTCCCGATGCTGTCCGGCCAGGGCGCGTACTCGTCCCGGAGCTGGTGAGTGGCGGTCACGGCCCCGCCGAAGCGGGGTACCGGACCGGCGGTCGCCGCGGGGGTGCTCGCCGTGCTCGGCGGCCTTTGGTTCCTGCTGGGCATCTTCTGGGCGAGCCTCGTCCTGGGGTTCGGCCAGCACGACCTGCTGGTCCCCGGCCAGATCGCCGACGCCGTCATCGGCCTGCTGCTCCTGCTCGGCGGAGTTTCGGTGCTCGCGTGCTCGGAAGCGGGCCGCGTGCTTTGCCTGGTCGCCGCCGTCCTCGCGCTGGTCGCCCCGATCGTCGGCTGGGCGCTCCGCTACCAGCGCATCCTCTTCCTCGTCGGCGGTCCCACCGGAATCGACCCCGATGTGCTGCGCGCGATCGTCATCGCGGCGCCGTTCGTGGCCCTGCTGGTGCTCGCCGCCCTGCCGGCCACCCGCCGCTGGACACGGCGCTGAGACCTATCCCACCTGACGGGAATGTCAGCGCCTCCCCGTACGCTGAACCGATGGTGGACGACTACTCCGTACTGGGCTTCGAGACACGCGCGATCCACGCCGGTCAGAAGCCCGATCCGCGCACCGGCGCGGTGATCGTGCCGATCTACCAGACCTCGACCTACGCGCAGGACGGCGTGGGCGGGACCCGCGAGGGCGACTACGAGTACTCGCGCACCGCGAACCCGACCCGGTCGGCACTGGAGGAGGCGCTGGCCTCGCTGGAAGGCGGCCGGCACGCGCTGGCCTTCGCGTCCGGCATGGCCGCCTCCGACGTGGTGCTGCGCAGTACCCTCCGTCCCGGTGACCACCTCGTGCTCGGCAACGACGCCTACGGTGGCACGTTCCGCCTGATCGACAAGGTGCTCAGCCTGTGGGGCGTCGAGCACACCGTCGCCGACCTCGCGAACCTCGACGAGGTGCGCGCCGCGATCCGGCCCGAGACGAAGCTGATCTGGTGCGAGTCGCCGACCAACCCGATGCTGGGCATCGCGGACATCGCGGCGCTGGCCGGGGTCGCGCACGACGCCGGTGCCCGCCTGGTGGTCGACAACACCTTCGCGACGCCGTACCTGCAGAACCCGCTGTCGCTGGGTGCGGACATCGTGCTGCACTCGACGACCAAGTACCTCGGCGGCCACTCCGACGTCGTCGGCGGCGCGATCATCACGAACGAGGACGAGCTGCGCGAGCAGTTCTTCTACCTGCGCAACGCCGCGGGCGCGGTGCCGGGGCCGTTCGACGCCTGGCTGACGCTGCGCGGCATCAAGACCCTCGCCCTCCGCATGGAGCGGCACAGCGACAACGCCGAGAAGATCGTCCAGGCCCTGGTCAAGCACCCGAAGGTGGCGAAGGTCTACTACCCGGGCCTGCCGGAGCACCCGGGCCACGAGACGGCGGCGAAGCAGATGCGCCGCTTCGGCGGGATGGTGTCCTTCAGCCACGTGGACGGCGAGCAGGCCGCGCTGGAGGTGGCTTCGCGCACGAAGCTGTTCATCCTCGCCGAGTCGCTCGGCGGCATCGAGTCGCTGATCGAGCACCCGGGCAAGATGACCCACGCGAGCACCGCGGGTTCGACCCTCCAGGTCCCGGCCGACCTGCTGCGCCTCTCGGTCGGCATCGAGGACGGCCGCGACCTGGTCGACGACCTGCTGGCCGCCCTGGGCTGAGTGCGCCCAGGTCAACTCACGTCGAGGCCGCCGCCGTAGAGCCGGTCCACCCGGAGCCGGATGACCACGCGGCGGTCCTCGACCATGTTCCGCAGGAACGCGGCCTCGTCGCCGGGGTCGCTGAACGGCGCCTGCATCGCGAGCAGCTCCCGGCCGGTCTCGTCCCCGGGCACCGCACTGACCGGTGACACCTCGGCCAGCCCTTCGGCGACGGCGAAGGCCAGGTGGTCGTCGCTGCTGACGTGCAGCGAAGCGTGCGGGTCACGCGCGAGCTGGCGGACCTTCGCGCGCCCCGCCGTGGACCCGATCCGCACCACGCGCTCGTCCGGATCCCAGGCGTAGGCGACCGTGGACAGGTGCGGGAAGCCGCCGCGGTTGACGGTCGCCAGTGCGCCCAGGCTGTGGGCGGCCAGCAGCCGGCTCGACGCTTCTTCGGTGGGCTTGGCGGGTCCGGGACCGCGGCCCGGCTCGTAAACGGTGGTCACCCGATGATCATCGGGGACCGGCGCACCCGGCGGAAGAAGGCACTTCCGTGTTCCCGGGGAACACGGAGGTAACCCGCCAGGTCAGGGGTTGTAGTTGCCGTGCACGACACCGCCGGGCGACGACGTGCCGGTGGCCGGCAGCTTCGCGCCGTCGACGCAGCCGCCGACCAGCTCGACGTGGCTGTCGTGGCGGATGTACTGGGCCGGGGAGCCGCACGAGGCGTTGTCCACGGTGATGTACGCGGCGCCCGTCAGCGCGGCGGCCGAGGCCAGCCCGATCACCAGCGGGAGCAAGCCGGCGGAGCGGGTGGCGCGAGCCCGTCGGGCCGTGTTCGCGTCGTTGCCCGATGCCATGGTTGCTCCTTGTTTACCGCCTGTTGACGCGACCCAGGGTACCCGGCTCACGGTCCGATCAACCTGTGGAGTTCCTGAGTGGCATAGTCCGGCCCATGGAACTCGTCACCCTCGAGCGGATCCAGGCCGCCCGGGAGCTCCTCAACGGAGTGACCCGGGTGACACCGATGGAGCACGCGCGCGACCTGCGCCGGCTCCACGGCGGGCCAGTGCACCTGAAGTGCGAAAACCTGCAGCGGACCGGGTCGTTCAAGATCCGCGGCGCCTACACCCGCATCCACGGCCTGACCGAGGCCGAACGCGAGCGGGGCGTCGTCGCCGCCAGCGCCGGCAACCACGCGCAGGGCGTCGCGCTGGCGTCGTCGCTGCTCGGCGCCAAGTCGACCGTCTTCATGCCGCTGCGGGCCCCGCTGCCGAAGCTCGCCGCCACCCGCGGCTACGGCGCCGACGTCCACCTGCACGGCGCGCTCCTGGAAGAGACGCTCCGGGCCGCGATCGAGTTCGGCGAGCGGACCGGGGCGGTGTTCATCCACCCCTTCGACCACCCGGACGTCATCGCCGGCCAGGGCACGGTCGGCCTCGAGATCCTCGAGCAGGTACCGGGCGTGAAGACCATCCTGGTCGCCACCGGCGGCGGCGGGCTGGTCGGCGGGGTCGCGTCGGCGGTGAAGGCGCTGCGCCCGGACGTCCGCGTCGTCGGCGTCCAGGCCGAGGAAGCCGCGGCGTACCCGCCGTCGCTGGCCGCGGGCGCGCCGGTGCGGCTGAGCACGACCTCGACCATGGCCGACGGGATCGCGGTCGGCGAACCCGGCCTGGTCAGCTTCGCCCACGTCGAGTCGCTGGTCGACGACGTCGTGACGGTGTCCGAGCAGTTCCTCTCCCGCGCCGTGCTGCTGTGCCTGGAGCGGCGGAAGCTGGTGGTCGAGCCGGCCGGCGCGGCGACGGTCGCCGCGCTGCTGCAGCACCCCGGCGTGTTCGAGCCCCCGGTGGTGGCCATCCTCTCCGGCGGCAACGTCGACCCGGTGCTGCTGCTGCAGATCATCCAGCACGGCATGACGGCGGGCGGCCGCTACCTGCACCTGAGGCTGCGGGTCCCGGACCGCCCCGGCTCGCTGGTCGGCGTGCTGTCCTGCGTCAGCGAACTGGGCGCGAACGTCCTCGACGTCGAGCACTCGCGCATCTCCGGCAGCCTGGACCTCGGTGAGGCCGACGTCGCGCTTTCGCTGGAGACCCGCGGCCCCGAGCACTGCAAGGAAGTCGAGGTCGCGCTGACGAACGCGGGCTACACGGTTGTCTGATCTTCCCCGGTGATCGCCGCCAGCGCGAGGTCCTTGGCGGGCTCGGAGACCTCCGAAGGCGCGGTGAAGCGGCGGGCCCGGATGTGGGCGACCAGGTCCGGGTCCGGCGGCACGCCGTGCTCCCGCAGGTAGTACGCCACCGCGCCGGGCCAGGCCCAAGCGCCGTCGGTGCGGAAGTTCATCGGCACCGCGTCCGGGCGGTCCGGCGCGAACGCGTCCGGGCCGTTGCTGCGCGAGGCCAGGATGACCGGCGCCGCGTCGAGGTACGCGAGCACCCGCTCGGCCTCCGCCGGGACCAGCTGCTGACGGCGCACGAGCGGCTTGCCCGACGCGTCGAGACCGTCGTAGATCCGCGGGGTCCGCACCGCACCCCCGGCCGCCGGCGGGGTCAGCCCGGCACGGTCGCGCAGCCAGCCCGGGATGTGTTCGTCGGCTCGCGGGAAGAACCGCAGCTCGTCCTGGAACCCCAGCGGCGGCGGCTGCTGCCGGAACGGCGGTTCGAGGTCGGGCCGCACGAAGTCGACGTGGGGGGACTCCAGTCCGGGCTCGAAGACCAGGATCGCGCCGAGCCAGGTACCGGCGCCGGGCCGGTACATGCCCGACCGCAGCACGCCGAGCAGCCGCACCACCTCCGGCGGCGGCTGCAGCACGCGGGGCCGCCCGTCCGGGCCGGTCACCAGCAGGTCGGCCTCGACGTGGCGGCCCGCGGCGCGGTATTCGACCCGCAGCTGCCCCCACCCCGGCGGCAGCTGGGCGGCCAGCACCGCGCCGATCTGCCGGACGAGCTCCTGCTGCTGCTCCGGCCGCAGCGGTCCCGGTGGCTGCGTCATGGTCAGGCCCCTTCGGCGCCTTGGCGCAGCCAGTCCGGCGTGCGCCGCTCGGAGCGGGGATAGCGCCGCAGCTCCTCGGCGTACGCCTCGGCGGGCGGCGGCTGCTGGAAGCCCGGGTCCTCGGTCGTGTTGAACTGCGCCTTGACCGAATCGGGGAACTTGACCTCGTACTTCACGCTCACCCACGTGCCCCGGCCGTCGGACAGCGAGGCGGCGCGGTGGCGGCGCAGCAGGTCGAGCACCTGCTCCGGCGGCGTCCACGGGTACACCGTCTCGGTGATCGTGTGCACGATCGCGCCGGACTCTTCGTGGTCGCCGACCGCGCGGTATTGCAGCTGCAAGTAGTCCCAGCCCGCCGGCAGCGCGAACGCCAGGTGGTCGTTGAGGTCGCGCAGCAGGTCGTTCGGTTCCTCGGCGGCCTTCCGGCCGCCGCTCTCGCCCTTGCTCTCCAGGTACCAGGCGGGCAGCCACTCGTCGTCGCGGTGGAAGACCTCGAAGTCCTCTTCGTAGATGTCGGCTTCGACCGGCGGGTCCCACAACGGGTCGAGGTCGTAGTTGTAGGTGACCTGGTACGCCCCGCCTGGTTCGACCGTCATCCGCAGGGAGAGCCAGGTCCCGCGCCCGGGCGAGTACTTCTTGTTCCGCAGCTCGTGCAGCAGCGGGCTGACGTCGGGTGGCGGTTCCACGCGCGCGGCGCTCCCGTCCGGCATGACGACCGCCAGCGAGATCTCCTCGACCGACGTGGTCAGCCGGACGGTCATGTCGATCCGCCGCCAGCCTTCCGGCGCGGCGTCCATCAGCCAGCCCGCGATCCAGCGGACCACCTGCCCCGGTTCCGCGTCCCGCAGGTCAGGTCCGGGTGGGGGGTACCACGGGGGCTGGGTTCGGGGCATTGCGGAAACTCCTGTAGTTGTAGGTGCGGGTGCCGTCGGGGTGGATTCTCTCGGACATCACGTGCAGGCGGTCGGGGGTCTCCCCGACCGACGGTGCGTCCGCGTAGACCCGGACCAGACCGTGCTGTCCGCCGCGGTTCTGGAACGTCTGGCGGTCGATCTCCATCTGCCGCCAGTTGTCCTTGTCGTTCTTCACGCTGTGGTTCTGGTAGTAGTCCTGCGGCACCATGCCGAGACGTCCTTGGAGACCACCGGTCCGCTGGTCGGCCGTGTGCCCGCCGCGGTTGACGCTGCTGCCGGGGTAGTCCTCCAGGCCGGCGTGCCCGAGGTCGCGCTGCACCCGCAGGTCCACCCGCCGCTCCGCCGGACTGGAGTAGTCGGGCCTCCACGAAACGGCCGCGTTGCCGTGCGCGTCGGAGTGGTACTGCATGTCGCCGATTTCGTACTTGACCCCGCGCACCGGCATGCCCTCGGGACGGCCCCCGTGCTGGTCGTGCCGGGTGTTCGCGTCACCCGTCTCCGGGTTGATCATGCCGCGTTCGTTGTCGTGCCAGGTCTTGATGTGCGTGAACTCCGGCGGGTTCTCCCCGTTGGTGTAGAAGGTGCCGTGCCACTGGTCGGTGCCGTCGGGCGCCCTCGAGTAGATCTCGTACCGGCTGTTGGGCCGGAGGTCCTCCGGCGGCGTGGCCCCGAAGGGACCGTCGCCGTCGTGGCTCGGGTCGTACCCGGTGATCCGGCGTTCGGTGATCGGCCGCTCCGGCGTGTCGACGGGCGGGTCGAAGTGGTCGAGGTCGAGCTCCGGCTGCCCGTGCGCGTCCGTCCGGAACTCGAAGTGGCCCTCGCCGGTGTTGACCCGGTACTGGACGTCGCCGAGCAGGTGCGAGGAATCGGGGTTGCCGACCAGCTTGTTCGGGTCCACGTCGGGGCCGACGCGGGTGTTCGGCACGTCGGCGTCGACGTGCGTGATCCGCGGTGGCTCGTCCCCGTTGGTGTAGACGCGGGTGAAACGCCCGTTTTCGCCGGTGATCTCGTACCGCGTGTTCGGTTCGAGGTGCCGCGGGTTCGCCGGGTCGAAGAACCGCTCGTTCCGCCCGAGCACCAGGTCCTGGTGGTGCTCGTACCGCGGTTCGTGCCAGCCGCCCTCGATGTCGTGCATGTCGGGGTGTTCTTTGCCCCGGCTGAGCGCGCTGTCGGCGTCGACGTCGTGCGCGTCCCCGTGGTGGGTGTCCGGCGCGAAGCCGTCGTCCCCGGCCCGGTGCACGGAGCCGTCCGGGCGGTGGGTGTTCCACTCGCCGTCCGGCGGGATCCGCGGCCGCATGCGCCCGTCGGGGCCGATCTCGTAGTCCGAGGAGAAGACGCGGCCGTGCGAGTCGGTCCACGCGGGCCTGGTGGGGGCCAGCACTTCGGTGTCGAGCTCGCGCGACAGCCGGTGCGCGAAGTCGTTCGAGCTCGCGTCGCACCCGATCAGCCGGACCGGGCGGCCGTCGTAGTCGGCGTTGCGGCGCAGGATGTCCGCGAACTCCTCCGGCGTGTACAGCCGGTCGCCGATCCGGGCGTGGCCGTCCGGCGTGACGTGCACGTCGACGGTGTAGCGCCCGTCCGGGTCGGGGTGCACGCGGTGCGGCAGGTCGCCCATCTCCGGGTCGCCCGCGTGGTACGAGCTACCCGACGGCGTGCTCTCGGCGTGCCGCGCGTTGACCTCGTCCGGGGTGAGCGGCCCGGAGTCGCCGGCGTGCAGGCCGCCGTCGGGGTCGTGGGGACCGTTCTCGTGCGGGCCCCCTTCGTGGGGACCGTGGCCGGGAGGGCCGCCGTCGGGACCGTGCGGGCCGCCGGGGCGGGCGCCTGGCGGGGCAGTGCCAGGACCGTGCGTGCCGGGCCGGGCGCCCGGCGAGGAAGCGTCAGGGCCGTGTGTGCCGGGGCCGAAGCCGCGGGCGGCCGGTGCGGGAGTGCCGGGGCCGTGCGTGCCGGGGCCGCCGGGCCGGGCGGCCGGTGCGGGAGCGTCGGGCGTGCGTGGCGCGGGGCGCCCTCCGGGCAGGTCACCGCTGGTGCGGGGCCGGGCGGGGGCGTCGACGTGCGCGCCGGGGCTGCCGGGCGTGCCCGTCCAGCCCGGGCCGCCGCCGGTGCGCGGCGACCCGCCGCCGGGACCACCGCCACCGGAAGTGCCACCGGGCCCGCCGCCGGGCGGCATACCGCCGCTCGGCATCGGCTGGCCGCCCGGCGCGGGCGTGCCGTCGCCACCTCGGGGCGACGGCACCTGGGTGCCCGGGTCACCGGTCCGAGGCGCGACGGGAGCGGTACCGCTGGCCGAGGTGCCATCGGCTCGCGGCAGCGCGGCACTGCTCGAGGTGTCGGCGCCGGAGTGCGTCCCGGGCGCATCCGACCGGGCGGCGGGCGAAGAGCCGGAGCGCGCGGGACCGCTCCCGTCGGCATGGTCCGGCGAGCCGGAGTGCGTGGGTGCCGGGCTGGTGTCGCCCCCGCGGGCCGGCGCGGGAGAAGTGTCCGCGCCACGGGCCGGGGAGGGGCCGGAGTCTCCGGTGTGCGAAGGGGTGCCGTCGCCGCCGTGGGTGGGTGCCGGGGTGGTGTCCGCGCCGCGGGCCGGGGATGGGCTGTTGTCTCCGGCGTGGGAGGGCGTGTTGTCGCTTCCGCGGGTGGGCGACGGGCTGGTGTCTCCGGTGTGGGAAGGGGTGCTGTCGCTTCCGCGGGTGGGCGAAGAACCGGAGTCTCCGGTGTGGGAAGGGGTGCTGTCGCTTCCGCGGGTCGGGGATGGGCTGGTGTCTCCGGTGTGGGATGGGGTGTCGTCGCTTCCGCGGGTGGGCGACGGGCTCGAGTCGCCGGTGTGTGAGCGCGTGCTGTCGCTTCCGCGGGTGGGCGAGGAACCGGAATCTCCGGTGTGTGAGGGGGTGTCGTCGCCTCCGCGAGTGGGCGACGGGCTCGAGTCGCCTGGGTGCGAAGAAGTCCCGTCGCCCGCGTGTGTGTCCCCGGTTCGGGACGAGTCACCCGACCGGGCGGAGGGACCGCTCTCACCGGCGCGGGCCGCCGACGGGCTGCCGTCCGGGTCGCCGCCGTGTGCCGTGCCGTCGCCATCGGCTCCGGAGGACCGTGAACCGTCTCCGTCGGCTCCACGCGACGAGGAACCGTCCGGCGAATCCGGATCCGCGTGACCGTCACCGCCGTCGGGCGAGTCGCCGTGCGCGCGGGCGTGGACTCCGCCCCCCTCGCCCTTGGGGATCTTGTGGACGAAGCCGCCTTCCTTGACCTTCAGCCCGTCCAGGCCGCTGACCTTGCCCAGCACCTTGCCGAAGACCTTGGCGATCTTCTCGAAGATGTCCACCAGCTTCGACAGCAGCGGCGAAACTTTCCGGATCGTGTCGGTCAGCTTCTTGAGCAGCTCGCCGATCTTCTTGCCCCACTTGGCAATGGCGGCCGACGCCTGCGCGACGACGACCGGGGTGCCGAAACCGAGGGAGAAGACCTCCTCCATCACCCACGCGATGAGCTTGCCGACCAGGTCGGCGATCAGCTGCCGCACCGTCTCGCGCACGAACGAGACGACCTGGCCCATGATCATCGTGACCGTGCTGATCGCGCCGGCCACCGTCGCCGCGCCGGACAGGGCTTCGCTGTGCTCGGCCGCGAACTTGCGGTACGCGTCCGCGCCCGCGCCGGTCCAGCCCGTCGTGCCGTTCTTGACCGCGTTGTCGAAGTCGGTCTTCCGCTCGCCGAGCGCCTTCGAGACGTTGCCCCAGGTGTCCGCATAGGACTGGATCACCGGCGGGTTGCCCGCGACGGAGTCCAGCATGTCCTTCAACGGCTGCACGTGTTCCATCAGGAACGACGCCACCGACGACATCAGGTACCCGAACGGGTCGATCGCCGCCCCGGCGATCTCGCCGGCCAGCGACAGCATGCCGAGGCCGCCGGAAACCCAGTCGCCGTCCTTGATCCCGTTGAACGCGTCCATCGACGACTCGGCGATGCCGATGCCGCCCGCCCAGCCGTAGTCGCCGTTGCCCGCCGTGAACGCGCCCGGCCCGTCCGGGTCCTTCTTGGCGTCGGCGACGAGCGGGTTCCCCTCCGGCATCAGGCACCGTCCACGGACTTGTTCAAGTCGTCGGCGACGCCGCCTTCGTACTTGTGGTAGGCCGCCGCGGCCTCGCGGACCTTGCCGGACACGGCCGTCATCGCCTGCACGGCGTCCTTGAGCGCGTCGATCCCGTACTGCTCCACCGGGTCGAGCAGCATCCGGAACGGCTGGCAGAGGATGCCGTACGCGTCGGTCGGCATGCTCACCTGGTTCGCCGCGTCGACGGCCTGCTGCAGCCCGTCACCGATGGCGTCGAGCTGCTTCGCGTGCGCCGTCAGGTCGGTGCTGAGTTCCACATCCGTCATCGGTTCCCCCTCAGGAAAGGATCGGTCCGCCGAAGTCGTCGTCGTCCTCGTCGCCACCCGGGCGGCGACGGCGGGGTGGCGGCGGCGGAGTGCGCGGAGCTGCGGGCGGCGGCTCCTCGGTGTCGTCCGGCAGGAACCGGCGGACGCGGTCGGGTTCCGGGAACGCCGGTTCGGCCTCGGGCGGCGGTGCGGGGAACGTGCTCTGCGCCTCGCGGACGATCTCCACCGCGGCCTGGTCGCCGGTGCCGGTGGTCTCGGTCATGGCCTGCTGCAGCAGCTCGGGGATCCGCGCCTGCGCCCGCTGCACCAGCTGCATGACCTGCGCCGACACCTCGGCCATCCGCTTGCCGGCCGCCGACTCCGCGATCACGAGGTTCTTCAGCAACCCGCGGGAATCGACGGTCACCTGCACGGACCCGTCCTTCGACCGCTCGGTGACCGACTGGCCCTGCATGCGATCGGCCAGCGCCTGGTACCGGGCGGCGTTCTCCTCGAGCCGCTTGGTCCAGTTGTCGATCATCGCGTCGCTGGCGTCGATGCTGTCCGGCATCACGGCCCCTTCTCTCGCTTCCCCACACTGACGGATCCCGGGTCCCGCCGGTTCCCGAAACACGCAGAAAGCCACCATAGGGGACCCGGAGGTCTCCTACGGTGGCCTTCGCAGTGTTATCCGTCAGAGGTTGCCGCGACTGTGCCTGATGGCGCCTCGGCGTTAAAGATTGCCTCGGCGCTCCTGCTCACGCTCGATCGCTTCGAACAGCGCCTTGAAGTTCCCCTTGCCGAAGCCGAGCGAGCCGTGCCGCTCGATCAGCTCGTAGAACACGGTCGGGCGGTCGCCGATCGGCTTCGTGAAGATCTGCAGCAGGTAGCCGTCCTCGTCGCGGTCGACCAGGATGCTGTGCTCCTTGAGCGTCTCGATCGAGACGCGGACGTTGCCGATCCGGGCCCGCAGCTCCGGGTCGTCGTAGTAGGAGTCCGGGGTGTCGAGGAACTCGACGCCGGCGGCGCGCATCGCCGTCACCGTGGCGATGATGTCGTTGGTGGCCAGCGCGATGTGCTGGCAGCCGGCGCCGCCGTAGAACTCGAGGTACTCGTCGATCTGCGACTTCTTCTTCGCCACGGCCGGCTCGTTCAGCGGGAACTTGACCCGGTGGTTGCCGTTCGAGACGACCTTGCTCATCAGCGCCGAGTACTCGGTCGCGATGTCGTCGCCGACGAACTCCGCCATGTTCACGAAGCCCATGACGCGGTGGTACCAGTCGACCCAGTAGTCCATCTTCCCGAGCTCGACGTTGCCGACGCAGTGGTCGACGGCCTGGAACAGCCGCTTCGGCGCACCTTCGGGCCGCTTGATCGTGCTCTCGCGCGGCTCGTAGCCGGGCAGGTAGACGCCCTTGTAGCGCGACCGGTCGACCAGCGAGTGGCGGGTCTCGCCGTAGGTCGCGATCGCGGCGACGCGCACGGTGCCGTGCTCGTCGGACACGTCGTGCGGCTCCTCGAGGACGGTCGCGCCCTGCGCGCGGGCGTGCTCGATGCACTTGTCGACGTCGGTGGTCTCCAGCGCCAGGTCGATGACGCCGTCACCGTGCTTGCGGTGGTGGTCCAGCAGCGGCGAGTCCGGCTTCACCCCGCCGCTGATGACGAACCGGGCCGAGCCGGACTTCAGCACGTAGGACTTGCGCTCGTAGTCGCCGGTCTCGGGTCCCGAGTACGCGACGAGCTGCATCCCGAACGCGATCTGGTAGTACCAGGCGGTCTGGGTGGCGTTGCCGGCGATGAACACCACCGCGTCCATGGCCTTGACCGGGAACGGGTCGGTCGAGGCGTCGTGGTCGACGAGCCCGACCAGCTGACGCAGCTGGTCATAGCTGACGTCGTCGAGGGCACCCTGGGGTTCGGCAGTCTGGGTCATACCCGAAGGATCAACCCAGCGAGGCAAGTTGAGCAATGGACTCGGATTTTACTGGGCAAGATGACCGGTGATCATGGGAGATCGGCCGTCATCATGGACAATCTGTGCATGCCGGAGAACCTGGATGCGCTGGATGCGCGACTGCTGCTGTTGCTCACCGACTCCCCGCGCCTGGGGGTGCTGGAGTCCGCGCGGCGGCTCGGCGTCGCCCGCGGCACGGTCCAGGCCCGCCTCGACCGTCTCACCGAGCGCGGCATCCTCGGCGGCTTCCCGCCGGAGCTCGACCTGGCGGCGATGGGCTACGGCCTGACGGCGTTCGCCGTGCTGGAGATCGCGCAGGGCCGTCGCGCCGAGGTCGCGGAGGCCCTCGCCGCGATCGACGAGGTGTGCGAGGTCCACGCGACGACCGGCCAGGGCGACCTGTTCGTCCGCATGGTCGCGCGCGGCAACGACGACCTGCAGCGGGTGATCGACAAGGTGGTCGGCGTCCCCGACGTCCTGCGCACGTCGACGTCGATCGCGCTGTCCACGCCGGTGCCGCCGCGGGTCCGCCCGCTGCTGGAACGCACGGCCCGGACGCAGTGAATGACTCATTCCTGTCGTCTGACGCCAGGAATGAGTCATTCACTGCGTTGCGGTCAGCCCTCGTTGGCCACGTGGGCCAGGTACCGCTTGGCCGAGCGCTGGACGACCTCGAAGCCGTCGGTCCGCACGACCGCGTCCCACCAGGCGCCGTAGATCGCCTCGAAGCGGTACCCCGCCAGCAGCTCCGCCGCGCGGCGGACGACGTGGGGCCGCTCCGGGATCAGGTTCGGGTAGCTGTACATGAAGCCGACGTGCGTGCGGTCGGGGATCACCTGCACGATGTCGCCGGACAGCAGCGCGCCCCGGCCGTCTTCGCCGTCCGGCCAGTGCAGCACCGTGCCGCCGGTGAAGTGCACGCCGAGGTTGATCAGCCGCAGGTCGTCGGCGACGTCGAGGGTGGTGCCCGACCACAGCCGCACCGCCGGGTCGGGCCGGCCGATCCACTGCTGGTCGCCTTCGTGCAGGTGGATCGGCACGTCGAACGCGTGCGCCCACTCCACCATCGTCGTGTAGTAGTGCGGGTGGCTGATCGCGATGCCGGTGATGCCGCCCAGGTCGCGCACCTGCTGGATCAGGGCGTCGTCCAGGTACGCCGCGCAGTCCCAGAGGAAGTTCCCCGAACCGGCCCGCACCAGCAGGGCGCGCTGGCCGATCGCGAACCCCGGGTTCGAGCCGACACCGACGATGCCGGGGCCCTGTTCCTCGATCCGCGGGGTGTAGGTGCCGCTTTCGCGGAGGGCGGACAGGTTCGTCCACTGTTGCCCGGACCGCGGGACGTACTGGCGTTCGTCCTCGCAGATCGGGCAGTCCTCACGGGCCACGGCGTACTGCATGCCGCAGGCCTGGCACATCGGTTCCGTGCTCACAGCTTTGTCCTCCCAGAATGTGAATCCCGGGAGGACACGCTAGCCGCGTTATCCGGCGTCGGTGTACGGAACCGCCTTGACGAGCGTCACCTTCTGGACCTTGCCGTTGGGCAGTTCGTATTCGCGGGACTCGCCCTCCTTGGCGCCGAGCAGCGCCTTGCCCAGCGGCGATTCCGGGGAATACACGTCGAGTTCGCCCTCGGCGCCCTCTTCGCGGGTGGCGAGCAGGAACTTCTCGTCCTCGTCGTCACCCTCGTACCGCACGGTGAGCACCTTGCCGGGGCCGGCGGTGCCGTCGTTCGCGGGCTTCTCGCCGACCTTGGCCGAGCGCAGCAGCTCCTGCAGGTGCCGGATGCGCGCTTCGGCCTGGCCCTGCTCCTCGCGAGCCGCGTGGTAACCGCCGTTTTCCTTGAGGTCACCTTCTTCACGGCTGTCGTTGATGCGCGCGGCGATGACCGGACGATTCTCGATCATTTCGTCGAGCTCGTGCTTGAGCCGGTCGTAGGCATCCTGGGTGAGCCAGGTCACCTTGGTGTCGCTCACGGTCACCATCTCCTCGTCGGGCCTGCCAGGCTTGCGTGTTCAAGCCGGCCCACGCGGGCCTAGGTGCCCGCGTGGCTGAGATAAAGGAAAAACACGGCCCGTCGCGGACCGTGCTGAGGGGTCAGAGTATCACGGCGCGAGAGGTCGACGCCCGTTATTTCCCCGCACCCTGGGCGTTGAGCGCGCGGTTCACCCCGTTGGCCGCTATGGGGTTGACAGATACCGTGGTATGGCGTACGAGCACCCGAAGACGTCGGCGGTCACCGGTTCCCCGATGCTCTTGATCGTCGTGGTGATCCGGTTGTGCTTCGCGCCGGCGGGGATCAGGAGCTCTTTGCGGCCGCTCTCGGCGCCGGTCTTGTCGCGGGCGCGGACGACGCACACGCCCGGCCTGCTGTCGTCGTCCCGGGTGACGTTGAGGGTGATTTCCATCGCGTTGCCCGGTTTCGCGCTGAACGCGACGCGCTCGGCGTCGATCGGCGCCGAGCCGAGGTTGACGTACGCGACCCAGGCGATCAGGCCGCTGACCAGCAGGGCGATGGCCAGGAAGTGCCACCGCCGCCAGCGCCGGGACGTCTGCGCGCGCCCGGTGCCGTACCGGCCTTCGGGCAGCGCGGGCGCACTGCCGCCGACGGCCGTTTCCGCCGGTCCGCCTGCCAACCCGGGCCTCCTGCTCGTTCTTGTCGTACCCGTGGGGACAATGGTGACGCGGGTACGTCTCGAGTATCCGCCCGCTGGGTGGGCGACCCGCAGGTGGGTCGCGGAATAAGGGCAGAAGGGGAGTCGTTCGGAGCATGGTGGACGCCGACGAGCTGAGGAACACCGCCAACCCGCGCCTGCGCCTGATGGCGGTGCACGCGCACCCGGACGACGAGTCCAGCAAGGGTGCCGCCACGATGGCGCGCTACGCCGCCGAAGGTCACGAGGTGCTGGTCGTCACGTGCACCGGGGGCGAAGCAGGCAGCATCCTGAACCCGGCCATGGACCGGCCCGAGGTGCTGGCGAACATGAGGGAAATCCGCCGGGAGGAGATGGCCCGGGCGGCCAAGATCCTCGGCGTGAGCCAGCACTGGCTGGGCTTCGTCGACTCCGGCCTGCCGGAGGGCGACCCGCTGCCGCCGGTGCCGGAGGGCTCGTTCGCGGTCGTGCCGCTGGAGGAGTCCACCGAGGCGCTGGTGCGCGTGATCCGGGAGTTCCGCCCGCACGTGATCACGACCTACGACGAAAACGGCGGCTACCCGCACCCCGACCACATCCGCACCCACGAGGTGTCGATGGCGGCGTGGGACGCGGCGCCGGACCCGAGCCGCTTCCCCGACGCCGGCGAGCCGTGGCAGCCGCTGAAGCTGTACTACATGCACGGCTTCTCGCGCGCCCGGATGGTGCTGTTCGACGAGGCGCTCAAGGAGGCCGGCCTGGAGTCGCCGTACACCGAGTGGCTGGCGAACTGGGACCCGAACCGGGGCGATGTGATGGAGCGGGTGACGACCCGCGTCGAGTGCAGTGAATACTTCGAGGTGCGGGACGAGGCGCTGAAGGCGCACGCCACGCAGATCGACCCGACCAGCCGCTGGTTCGCCGTGCCGCGGGAGATGCAGCGCGAGGTCTGGCCGACCGAGGAGTACGAGCTGGTGAAGTCGCTGGTCGACAGCACGTTGCCGGAGGACGACCTGTTCGCCGGCATCGCCGGCGCCGAGGAGAAGGTGAACACATGAGTCTGACGCTGCCGGCCGGCGTGGCCCTTCCGGTGACCGCGTCGGCCCTGGTCTTGACGCAGCAGCCGGGCAACGGCGACAACGGCGGGCAGGGGGAGGACTTCGGCAAGTCCTCCCCGGTCGGCTTCCTGGTGCTGATCCTGTTCCTCATCGCGGTGGCCTTCCTGGTCCGCTCGATGACCAAGCACCTCAAGCGCGTCCCGGCGAGCTTCGACGACCCGCCCGCGGAGGAAGCCTCGGCCGACGAGCCGCCGGCCGAGGCCGCGGCTCCGGCTGAGCCGGAGAAGCAGCAGCCCAACGGCGCCTCCCCGGCCAAGTCCGACTGATCCGGATGCAGTGAATGACTCATTCCTGGCGCCAGACGCCAGGAATGAGTCATTCACTGCATTTCGGCTCGGCGGCTCGGCGTCTCAGAGCCGCGGGTCCACCGGGTCCGACTCCAGCGCGAGCACCGCGAACACGCACTCGTGCACGCGCCAGAGCGGCTCACCGCGCGCGACGCGCTCCAGGGCTTCCAGGCCCAGGGCGTACTCGCGCAGCGCCAGCATGCGCTTGCGGTTCAGCCCGCGCTTGCGCAACCGCTCCAGGTTCTCCGGCAGCGTGTAGTCCGGGCCGTAGATGATCCGCAGGTACTCGCGCCCGCGCACCTTCACCCCGGGCTGGACCAGCCCGTGCGTCCCGCGGGTCAGGTTCGCCGCCGGCTTGACGACCATGCCCTCGCCGCCGGCGGCCGTCAGTTCTTCCCACCACGAGACGCCCCGGGCGACCGACGCGTCGTCCAGCAGGTCCACCTCGAGCGTCCGGGTCCGCTGGAACCGCGATCCCTGCAAAAGATCCAGCTGCGCGAGGTGCCAGGCGTGCGGCCGGTCGTGGTAGGCCTTCCCCTCGGACGCCAGCAGCTGGAACGGCGCCAGCCGGACGCCGTCCAGGCCCGACGTCGGCCAGCAATAACGCCGGTACGCCGCCCGGTAGGAGTCCACTGTGGAGGATCGCGAAGCCGTTCGTGCCAAGAGGTCGCCGACGTCGATGCCCCGCGCGACCGCCGTCGCCAGCACCGAAACCGCTTCCGGCAGCACGGCCTGGGCGGCCGCGCCCACCGACGCGTACTGATCCGCGATCAGCGAACCGGCCTTCGCGCTCCACGGCAGCAGCTCGGCGTCGAGCAGCAACCAGCCCGAGTCCAGCTGCTCGAACAGCCCGGCCGCCGCCGCGCGCACGTCGGCCAGGAGCGCCTCGTTCTGCGCGGCCGAGAAGAACGGGCGCCCGGTCCGCGTGTACACCGCCCCGCCGCCGCGGATCCCGAAGCGGCGGTACGCCACTTCGTCGTCCCGGCAGACCAGCACGACGGCTCGGGAGCCCATGTGCTTCTCTTCGCACAGCACGGCGCCGACCCCGGCCGCCCGGTACTCGGCGAACGCCTCCTCCGGGTGCTCCAGGTAATCGGAGCGCGACGACGTCGAACACGGCGCCATCGTCGGCGGCAGGTAGGCCAGCCAACGCGGGTCGACCGCGAACCGGCTCATCACCTCCAGCGCCGCCGCCGACTGCTCCGCCGAGACGCCGACCCGGCCGTGGTGCGCGGTCTGCACGATCCGCTTCCCGGTGACGTCGGTCAGCTCCAGCACCGCCGGCTCGCGCCCGGCCAGCGGCCGCGCCGCGTCCAGCGGGCGAACCGGCTCGTACCAGACCCGGTGCGCCTTCACCGAGACGACTTCGCGCTCCGGGTAGCGCAGCGCGGTCAGCTTCCCGCCGAACACGACGCCGGTGTCGAGGCACATCGTGTTGTTGACCCACTCCGGTTCCAGCGTCGGCGTGTGCCCGTACAGGACCATCGCCGACCCGCGGTAGTCACGCGCCCACGGCAGCCGCACCGGGAGGCCGTACTCGTCGGTTTCGCCGGTCGTGTCGCCGTAGAGCGCCATGCTGCGCACCCGCCCGGACGCGCGCCCGTGGTACCGCTCCGGCAGCCCGGCGTGCGCGACGACGAGCTTCCCGCCGTCGAGGACGTAGTGCGCGATCAGCCCGTCGCAGAACTCGTGGACGCGACGGCGGAACTCCTCGCTCTCCGCGCCGAGCTGCTCCAGCGACTCGGCGAGCCCGTGCGCGACGTTGACCTTCCGCCCGTGCAAGGCGCGCACCAGCTTCTGCTCGTGGTTGCCGCACACGACCAGCGCGCTGCCGGTCTCCGCCATCGCCATCACGCGGCGCAGCACGCCCGGGGTGTCCGGGCCGCGGTCGACGAGGTCGCCGACGAACACCGCCGTCCGCCCGTCCGGGTGCACGCCGTCGACGTACCCCAGCTCGGTCAGCAGTTCCTCGAGCTCGGCCGCGCAGCCGTGGACGTCGCCGATCACGTCGAACGGCCCGGTCAATGCACGCTTGTCGTTGCGCAGCGGCTCGACGACGATCTCGGCTTCGGCCACTTCGGCTTCGGAGCGCAGCACGTGCACGCGCCGGAAACCCTCGCGCTCCAGCGACTTCAGCGACCGCTGCAGCTCACCGCGCTGCCGCCGGATCACGTGGTCACCGAATTCACGGTCGGCGCGCGACGCGTTGCGGGCGGCGCAGACGGCCACCGGTAGGTCGAGCACGATCGCCGTCGGCAGCACGTCGTGCTCCTTCGCGAGCTTCACCAGGCTCGCCCGCGAAGCGCGCTGGACGTTCGTCGCGTCGATGACGGTCGTCCGGCCGGCCGCGAGCCGCTTCGCCGCGACGTAGTGCAGTGCGTCGAAGGCGTCGGCCGAGGCCGACTGGTCGTTCTCGTCGTCGGCGACGAGCCCGCGGAAGAAGTCGCTGGAGAGCACCTGGGTCGGCGCGAAGTGCGTGCGCGCGAACGTGGACTTGCCGGAGCCGGAAGCGCCGACGAGCACGACGAGCGCCATGTCGGGAACGGTCAGCTTCACGCGGCCACCTCCTTTTGGGTGGTGAAGACCGCCAGTTGGGTCGGCGGTCCCGATTCCTGGTCCTCCGGTCCGATCGGCAGGTACCGGACGTCGTAGCCGTGTCGGGTCGCGACACCGTCCGCCCAGGCGCGGAACTCGGCTCGGGTCCATTCGAACCGGTGGTCGGCGTGCCGGAAATGCCCCATCGGCAGGAACTCGAACAGCCGGTTGTACTCCGCGTTGGGCGTCGTGACGAGCACTGTGCGCGGCGCCGCGACCCCGAACACCGCGTGTTCCAGGGCCGGCAGCCGCTCCTCGTCGACGTGCTCGACGACCTCCATGAGCACAGCGGCGTCGAACCCGGCCAGCGCCGGGTCGGCGTAGGTCAGCGCGGACTGGCGGAGCGTGACGCGGGAGCCGTCCTTCAGCCGCTTCTCCGCGATGGTCAACGCACTGCTCGACACGTCGACGCCGACGATTTCGGTGAACGACCGCTCCTTTTCGAGGACGCGCAGCAGCGCGCCGGAGCCGCACCCGAGATCCAGCACGCGCCGGGCGCCCGCGGCCCGCAGTGCGGCGAGCACGCTGCCGTGGCGCTGCGACGCGAGGCTCTCCGGCTTGTCCGGCACCTCGGTGACCAGCGCTTCGGCCTCCGCCGGGACGTCGTCCGCCTCGGCCAGCCGCGAAAGCGCATACGTGACGACCGGCCGGCGCCGCTCCAGGTAGCGGTTCGCGATGAGCGTCCGTTCGGGGTGCCCGGCGAGCCAGCCCTCACCGGCGCGCAGCAGCTTGTCGGCCTCGTCCTGGCCGACCCAGTAGTGCTTGTCGCCGTCGAGGGCGGGCAGGAGGACGTAAAGGTGGCGCAGCGCGTCGGCGACCCGCTGGGTGCCGGTGAGCCGCAAGTCGACATAGCGACTGTCGCCCCACTGCGGGAACTGGGGGTCGAGCGGGATCGGCGTCGCCGAAACGCGCCAGCCGAGCGGCTCGAACAGCTTGTGCACGACCTCGGCCCCGCCCCGCGCGGACAGCGACGGCACGTGGATCGCCAGGTCGAAGGGCTCGTCGACCAGTTCCGGCCGCGCCGCGCACCGGCCCGCGAGCGCCGTCGTGAACGCGGCCCGCAGCGCGACCGCGAGGTACGAGCCCCCGGCGTACGGCCGGTCGTTGACGTACTGGGTCAGCGACGTCCCACCCCCGCGCACGAGCTCGATCGGGTCGATCTCCACGAACAGGGCCGCGGTGCAGCGGTCCGGCGCCGCTTCCGGGTAGAAGACGTGCGCGGTACCGGCGGACAGCTCGACCGACTGCGCCTTCTCCGGATGCTTGTGCAGGAGGAAGCCCAGGTCGGTGGCGGGGTTCCGGGTCGTGGTGATGGTCAGCAACACCGGCTCAGTGTGGCGGAGCGGCCGGTGACCGCGCGCCCGGACCGCCGTGCCGCTCGCCGGCCCCCTGGTGCGGTTCCGCACCGC
>NZ_JBEZYY010000001.1:0-66142 GCF_040638975.1 Amycolatopsis sp. NPDC024027 | reverse complement strand
CCGTCTCCGGGGGGCGGCGGGGCCGGTGCCCCCCCGCCCGGTTTTCCCGGGTGCGCGGTCACCGGCCGGCTACTCGAGCGGGGTGCCACCCGAGTTGCGGTACTCGATCGTCTTGCCGATCAGGTTTCCGCCGTCGGTCTCGACGCCGGTCTGTTCCTGCTGCCCCGCGCCGAACAGGAGGGCGGCGACGTGGGCGTCCGCGACCTGGTCCAGGTGTGCGAGCCGGGCGGCCACGGCCGCCGGCGGGGGACGCCGGCGACGGCGTGGGTGGGCGAGGGGACATGTCGGTGCTCTCTTTCGGTCGCTGCCTCTGACGCCGACCGCGTCGCCGGAGGCCCCTGGGTTGCCGCCGGCCGCGGAAAGGTTGCCGCGGCCCGCGAGATTTCTCGCGGCCGCCGCGCGCCCGGTTTTCCCGGGTGCCACCCTGGACACATGAACCGCCTCGCCAGCGCGACCAGCCCGTACCTGCTCCAGCACGCGGACAACCCGGTCGACTGGTGGCCGTGGGGTCCCGAAGCGCTCGCCGAGGCGAAGCGGCGGAACGTGCCCATCCTGCTTTCGGTCGGTTACGCCGCTTGCCACTGGTGCCACGTCATGGCGCACGAGTCGTTCGAGGACGCCGGGACCTCGGCCCTGATGAACGCGAACTTCGTCAACATCAAGGTCGACCGCGAGGAGCGGCCCGACATCGACGCGGTGTACATGGCCGCCACCCAGGCGATGACCGGCCAGGGCGGCTGGCCGATGACCTGCTTCCTCACCCCGGACGGCGAGCCGTTCCACTGCGGTACCTACTACCCGCCGTCGCCGCGGCCGGGCATGCCGTCGTTCCGGCAGCTGCTCGCCGCCGTCGTCCAGTCGTGGCAGGAGCGGCCGGACGAGCTCTTGGACGGCGCCAAGCAGATCGTCGCGCACCTCGCCGAGCAGACCGGGCCGCTCAAGGCGTCCGTGGTGGACGAAGCGGTGCTCGCCGGCGCGGTCGGGAAGCTCCAGCAGGAGGCGGACGACGTCAACGGCGGGTTCGGCCGGGCCCCGAAGTTCCCGCCGTCGATGGTGCTGGAGTTCCTGCTGCGCCACCACGAACGCACGGGCTCCGCGGTGGCACTGTCTCTTGTGGACAAAACGGCCGAGGCGATGGCCCGCGGTGGCTTGTACGACCAGCTGGCCGGCGGCTTCGCGCGGTACTCCGTCGACGCCGAGTGGATCGTGCCGCACTTCGAGAAGATGTTGTACGACAACGCGTTGCTCCTGCGTTTTTACGCTCACCTCTGGCGGCGCACCGGCTCGGCGACGGCGTTGCGGGTCGCCACCGGAACGGCGGGGTTCCTCTTCGAGAGCTTGCGAACGCCCGAAGGCGGCTTCGCGTCTTCGCTGGACGCGGACACCGAAGGCGTCGAAGGCTCGACGTACGTCTGGACTCCTGCGCAGCTGCGTGAGGTGGTGGGCGACGACTCCGCCGCCGAGCTGTTCGGCGTCACCGAGGAAGGCACCTTCGAGGAGGGCGCCTCGACGTTGCGCCTGTTCGGCGAGCTGCCGGAGCCGATGCGCGTCAAGCTGCTGGAAGCGCGGGCGAAGCGGCCGCAGCCGGGCCGGGACGACAAGGTGATCGCGTCCTGGAACGGCTTGGCGATCACAGCGCTGGCCGAGGCGGGCGTCGCGCTGGATCGTCCACAGTGGATCGACTGGGCTCGTGAGGCGGCCGAGCTCCTGCTGCGGGTGCACGTCGTCGGCGGACGGCTGCGGCGCAGCTCGCGCGACGGCGTCGTCGGCGAATCCGCCGGCGTGCTGGAGGACTACGCCTGCGTCGCCGACGGGTTCCTGGCGCTACACCAGGCGACCGGCGAGGCGAAGTGGCTGACCGAAGCGACCCGGCTGCTCGACCTGGCGCTGGCGCACTTCGCGTCCCCGGACGTCCCCGGCGCGTACTTCGACACGGCCGACGACGCCGAGACGCTGGTCCAGCGCCCGGCCGATCCGGGCGACAACGCGAGCCCGTCGGGGGCATCCGCGCTGGCCGGAGCGCTGCTGACGGCGTCCGCGCTCGCGGGCCACGCCGACTCGGCCCGGTACCGGGAGGCGGCCGAGCGGGCGCTGAGCCGAGCCGGGGTGCTGGCCGGGCGAGTGCCGCGGTTCGCCGGGCACTGGCTGTCGGTGGCCGAAGCGCTGCAGGCCGGCCCGGTGCAGGTCGCGGTGGTGGGCTCGGACGCCGCGCTGCGGCTGGCGGCGGCCCGGGGCGTGCACGGCGGCGGCATCGTGCTGGCCGGTGCGCCGGACGCGCCGGGCGTCCCGTTGCTGGCCGACCGTCCCCTGGTCGACGGCGCCCCGGCGGCTTACGTGTGCCGGGGGTACGTCTGCGACCGTCCCGTCACGTCCGCCGAGGAGCTCACCGCCCAGCTCTGATTCGCCCTGGGTGAACGCTGTGTCTGTGGTCTTGTTTTCGGCGTAGCTTCGGTAGCGATGTAATCATGTAATCCGGAGGTACGACATGGGACGCGGATGGCGCGGAGGCCGGGGCTGGCAGCAAGGCGAGGTCCCGCCGGCGGATGACGCGGCGGCCTGGTTCGGCGGCCGCCTGCCCGACGGCTGGTTCACGGGCGCACCGGAGGTCACGGTCGACCGCGAAGAGATCATCGTGGTCGGCGAGCTCCCGGCGCTGACGGAGGAGCACGCGGACGACGCCGCCCGCGCGGCGGCCGAAGAGGGCCGGATCAGCAGGTACCGCGAGGAGACGCGCGACGAGCGCATCGAGATCGCCCGCCAGGCGGAGCACCGCTACCAGCGCAAGGTGGCGTGGGGCGCCCGCTTGGGTGGCACGACGGCCCTGTTCACGACGCATTCGGCACCGGTGATGACGCGCTTGCGCCAGCCGGAACGCCTGGTGCTGGACACGCTGGTGGACGCGGGCGTGGCCCGGTCGCGTTCGGACGCGCTGGCGTGGGCGGTGCGGTTGGTCGGCCAGCACGCGGACAGCTGGCTCGGCGAGTTGAGGGAAGCGATGACCAAGGTCGACGACCTGCGCACGAAGGGGCCCGACCTGGGCTGACCACTCCCAGGGGCTGCGGCGCCGTGAATGACTCATTCCTGACCACCGACGCCAGGAATGAGTCATTCACTGCGTCCCCGGCCTCCGGCGGTCACGCGGCAGCTGCCGCCTCGCCCCACCTCGAGCCGCGCGGTGCTGCCCCCTCGGCGGCACCCCGCGGCCCGGGCGCACCACTCAGTCCGCGACCAGCACCGGCTTCCGGAACCCCGCTCCCATCTCCCGCTGCCGCCGGACGAACCAGGCCCCGGGCGCGATCCCGGTTGCCCCGTGCTCCGGATGGATCAACCACGCCGGTGCCGTGTTCTCGAAGGCCGCGATCGCCAGCCGTTCGGGATCGGGCAGCCAGCCGATCCGGCACGTCCCGCGGTCCGCGACCAGCGTGTGCGGGTTGTTGCCCGCTTCGCCGCGAACGAGCTCGCGCCCTTCCGCGGGCAGCTCCCACCACCCGCCCCGCCACGGCACGGAGCCCAGCAACCCCAGCGGCAGCACGATCAGGTCACCCTGGGCCTGGAGCCCGTCGATCACCGGGACGGTGACCTGGCGGTCCAGGTGGTCGAGGACGTCGAGTCCGGTCCGGTCGAGCAGTTCGGCAAGAAACATGCGATCACCTCAGGGAAGTCAGGTCCGGCGCTGCAGGCGCGCGTACTGGGCTCCGGTGAGCCCGTACGACCAGCCGGCCGCGTCGAGGGGATGGTCGAATTCGGCGGGCACGCAGCCCGTAGCGACGGCGGGTGCCGTCGCGCTCCACCGAGCCGTTCACCGCCATGAGCAGCCGCGAAGGCGCGTGCCACTTCTGCGGTGGCAGGTCGTAGAGCCGCAGTTCGCAGCCGGGGTTGCCGGGATCGGGCGCCCGGCTCAGGATCCGCAGCCCGGCCTGCTCGATGTAGGCCGCCCAGCCGAGGTGTTCGACGGCGCAGCGGCGCACCTCGACGTTGAACTCGCGGTTGATCCGCTCCGCGGTGGGGTCTTCGATCACCCAGGACGGCACCCGCGTGCCGTGCCAGGCGTGCACGCCCCAGCCGTCGGGGTAGACCACCGCGGGCCCGGCCGCGCTGTGGAGCCGGCCCTCGTCGTCAAGACGGATCACCAGCGGCCGTTCCGCGATGACGCAGACGCCGTCGCGCGGCCACCACCAGCCGCATGAGCGCACCAGGGTCGCCCACAGCTCCAGCTCCGGGTCACCCGAGTCCGGTGTCACCCAGTAGGCGTCCTGCTGCCCGTACCAGTGCAGGCCCAGCGAACGCGGAATGGCGGCCCGGATCAGGCCCGCGACGGATTCCTTGACGCTCTGCCGCGCCTCCAGCGAGACGTCGCCCCACCGGCGTCGCAGCGCGGCCGCCCGCGTCGCCAGCCGCGCGGCGACCGGTTCGACGGACACGGATGGCGGCACGACCGCGTTCGGGGAAAGCACCCAGACGAACTCCGGCGGTGGTTCGCCGAGCAGCGCGTAGAGCCGGGTGATGGCGTCTTCGGCCGCGGGCCGATCAGCGGAATACGTGCAGAAGGCGTGGTTGAGCCACTGGGAAATATCGGAATCTCGGCGGTCCGGCCGCCGCAGGGCGCTCAAAGCGCGAGGGCGCGCACGCCCTTTCGAATCGACATGCTGCGATCATGACAGCCTTTTCGCCGATCGCGCAAGCGGCTTCTCGGGGGTTCCGGGTGGCGGAGCCCCCGGCTCGGGGCGAAGCCCCGGATGTCACAGCCTGGACCTGGAGGCACTCGCGCGCCTAGAGTTTCGTCGTGCCCGCGGTCCGTGCCGCGGTTCCGCCGTCGCACCAGGACTTTCTGCGTGAAGGACGTGTCCATGGACGGCAGGTTCACCCGACGGCAGCTGATCAAGGGCGGGCTCGCGGTGGCGGCGGTGCCGCTGCTCCCGGCCGTCGCCTCGGCGGCGCCCCGCATCGACGTTCCCGCGCTCCCGTGGCCGGCGGCGAACGACATCGTCGCGAACACGACGATTCCCGCGTTCCCGGACCGGAGTTTCCCGATCACCGGTTACGGCGCGAAGAACGATGGCAAGACCGACAACACCGCGGCCATCGCGAAGGCGATCGAGGCGTGCGCCGCGGCCGGCGGCGGCCACGTGATCGTGCCGGGCGGCGGCAGTTTCCTGACCGGCGCCATCCGGCTCAAGAGCAACGTCGACCTGCACCTGGAATCCGGCTCGGTGCTCAAGTTCAGCGGCGACGCGGCGAAGTTCCCGAACGTCCTGACGCGTTACGAAGGCATCGAGTGCGTCAACCACTCGCCGATGATCTACGCCTACCAGGAAAAGAACATCGGCCTCACCGGCAGCGGCACCCTCGACGCGGCGGCCACGTCGTCGTGGAACAGGGGCAGCGACCGGGCCTACCTGGAATCCTTGGTGGCCAAGGGAACCGCGCCGGAGAAGCGGGTGGTGCCGGGCTCGGGGCACACCATGCGATCGGCGTTCGTCGAGCCGTACGCCTGCGAGAACGTGCTGATCCAGGGCGTCACGCTGAAGAACTCCATGTTCTGGCAGCTGCACCCGACGCTGTGCCGCAACGTCACGGTCGACGGCGTCAGCACCGACCCCAGCACCGCGCACAGCAACACCGACGGCTGCGACCCGGAGTCGTGCGACCACGTCGTCATCGCCAACTGCACCCTCGGCGCGCACGACGACAACATCGCCATCAAGTCCGGCCGCGACGCCGACGGGCGGCGGGTGAACGTCCCGTGCCAGAACCTCGTCGTGGTGAACTGCGTGATGAACGGCAACTGGGGCGCGATCACCTGCGGCAGCGAGCAGACCGGCGGGATCCGCAACGTCTACGCGTACAAGCTCACCGTGAAGGGTGACACGAAGTTCGCGCTGTACGTGAAGTCCAACACGCTGCGTGGCGGGTTCTCCGAGAACATCAACCTCGACAGTGTTTCCGGCACCTTCGCGCGGAACTTCGTGTACGTGACGTCCACGTACAACAGCCAGACCGGCAGCTCGGTCCCGTCGTTCGGGCCGTTCACGATCAGCAACTGCTCGAGCACGAAGATCGCGGGCAAGACGTTCGACGTCAGCGGGCTTTCGAACGCCCACGTGCACGGGTTCGCCGTGGCGAACTCCACGTTTAAGGGCGTGGCCGACACGTCGAACACGCTGAAGTACGTGGACAACGCCCGGTTCACGAACGTGACGGTCAACGGCAAGCCGATCTGAACCTGCGGGATCGGCGGCGCTGCGGCAGGCTTACTACCAACGAGTAGGAAGCCTGCCGTTCGTCCTTTCCGGAGGTAGCCGTGGACGTCCCCGAAGTGCCCTCGAAGGTGGAGCCGGACGCACTGACCGCCGTCCTGGACGGTCGCTGGGCCGAGCTGCGCCGCGGGGTGCGGGCGCAGATGGCCGGTGCGGAGTTCCGGGACCCGGTCGACCTCGGCATCGAGGCGCACCGCGCCCAGGTGCTCGACCAGCTGCGTGCGCTCGCCGAGACCGACCGGCCCGGCCTGGGCTTCGACCCGGCGTACGGCGGCGGTGGCGACGTCGGCGGCTCGGTGACGTCGTTCGAGATGCTCGGCTACGGCGACCTGTCGCTGATGGTGAAGGCCGGCGTCCAATGGGGCCTGTTCGGCGGCGCCGTCCAGCTGCTCGGCACCGAGCGGCACCACGAGCGGTACCTGCGCGGGATCATGGACCTCGACGTGCTGGGCTGCTTCGCGATGACCGAGCACGGGCACGGGTCCGACGTCCAGCACCTGCGCACCACGGCGACCTTCGCCGACGGCGGGTTCGTCATCAAGACACCGGATGCGATGGCCCGCAAGGAATACATCGGCAACGCGGCCCGCGACGGCCGGCTGGCGGTGGTCTTCGCGCAGCTGGTGACCGGCGGCGAATCGCGCGGCGTGCACGCGTTCCTGGTGCCGATCCGCGACGACGACGGCAAGCCGATGCCCGGAGTGTCCATCGAGGACTGCGGGCCGAAGGCGGGCCTGAACGGTGTCGACAACGGACGGTTGGCGTTCGACGACGTGCGGGTGCCGCGCGAAGCCCTGCTGAACCGCTTCGGTGACGTCGCCGAAGACGGGACGTACTCGAGCCCGATCGAGAGCGACAGCCGCCGGTTCTTCACGATGCTGGGCACGCTGATCCGCGGCCGGGTGAGCGTCGCGGGCAGCGCGGGCAGCGCCACGAAACGCGCCCTGACGCTGGCGATCCGCTACGGCGAGTTCCGCCGCCAGTTCGCGAAGCCGGACGGCGACGAGGTCGTCGTCCTGGACTACCTGGCCCACCAGCGGAAACTCCTGCCGGCGCTGGCGAAGACCTACGCGCTGCACTTCGCGCAGGAAGAGCTGGTCTCGAAGCTGCACGACATCGATGCGTCGGCGCCCGAAGAGGACCAGCGCGAGCTGGAGTCGCGCGCCGCCGGGCTGAAGGCGCTCGGGACGTGGCACGCGACGTCGGCGATCCAGGCCGCGCGCGAGGCGTGCGGCGGCGCGGGCTACCTGGCGGAGAACGTGCTGCCCGGACTGAAGGCCGACACCGACGTCTTCACGACGTTCGAAGGCGACAACACGGTGCTGCTGCAGCTGGTCGCGAAGGGCCTGCTGACCAGCTACAAGCAGGATTTCGAGGACCTTTCGCCGCTGGCGACGGCCCGGTTCTTCACCGACCAGGTGGTCAACACGCTCTTGGAGCGGACGTCGGTGCGCAAGGCGCTCGAGTCGCTCACCGAAGGGTCCGACTCCGAGGTGTTCTTCCGCCGTGAGTGGCAGCTGCGGCTGTTCGAGGACCGGGAGGACCACGTCGTCGAAGGGGTGGCGAAGCGCCTGCGCAAGGCGGCGGCCGACCCGTTCGGCGTGTTCAACTCGGCGCAGGACCACGTGCTGCGCGCGGGCCGCGTCCACGTCGAACGGCTGGTGCTGGAGGCGTTCACGGCGGCCATCGAGCGCTGCGAGGATCCGGACGCCCGCACGCTGCTCGAGCGCGTCTGCGACCTGTACGCGTTGTCGGCGGTCGAAGAGGACCTGGCTTGGTTCCTGGGCCACGGCCGCCTGACGGCGGCGCGCGCGAAGGCCGTCACGTCGGCGGTGAACCGGCTGTGCTCGGAGCTGCGCCCGCACGCGCGCACGCTGGTGGACGCGTTCGCGATCCCGGAGCAGTTCCTCGCGGCGCCGATGCTCACGTCCTGACCGCGCAGCCGCGGTGGAGCCCGGACGGGTGGCCGGTATCGGGGACCGGCCACCCGCCCGGGAGCCTTCAGTGCCGTCAGGAGCGGCGGGGCTTCCGGTCGTCGTCGGTGACCTCGAACTGCTCCTTGCGGACCTTGCCGGACACGGTCTGCTCGTCGCTGACCGTCTCGGTCCGCAGGCGGGCCCGCTCGACCGGCACGGTTTCCTTGCGCACCACGGGTTTCTCGGCGTGCAGGATGACATCCTGCTCGGCCTCGCCGATCTCCGCCGCCCGGCCGTCGCCGCGCGTGATCGGCTCGCGTTCGACGCGCACCTCTTCGTGCCGGACCGGCACGGTGACGTGCTGCTCTTCGGTGACGACGTACTTGCGCAGCCGCACGTGCCCGGTCTCGACCTGCTCGGTCCCGACGTTCAGCCGCTCCTCGGAGCGCGTCATGGCGGCGCGGTCGTCGCGCTTCCCGCGTCCGCCCATGGCGGCCGGGCTCCGGTCCGTCCGCCCGTCCGTCCGCCCGTCCGGCGAGGTGCGCGGCACCGGCAGGCCGTAGTGCTGGTAGAGCTGCGTGCTCTCTTCCGGCGAAAGGTGCCCGTCGGCGTCGATGCGGGGCGCCTCGGAGACGCTGTCCTTGTCGACCTGGACGTGGATGCCGTCCTTGTCCGTGCGGGCGCCGGAGAGCGGGACGAAGCTTTCCTTGGTGCCGAAGAGGCCGGTCTTGACGGTGATCCACTCGGGCTGGTGCGTCGCGTCGGCGAGGTAGACGTTGCCGACCTTCCCGATCTTGTTGCCGTCGGGGTCGACCACGGCGCTGTCGATGAGTTCTTGGGGCTGCATGGTCCTGGCCATCGCGGTCGTGCTCCTTCGACGTTGGGTCCGTTGTCTGAGATCCACGGTCGGCCGCACCGGTGCGCACGGCAACCGTCGTGGTGGTCCCGTGGGGGACCCCTGATCGTGATCGTTTGAAGCGTCTCCCGCGGGCCAAGTGGGGTCGGTCCCGCAGGTCGGGCGCGGTGCCGCCGGCGCGACCGGCCGCCCTGGCGCGCACGCGAAGGTGTGGACCTGAAGTTCGCGTGACCGGCGTCACTCGCGGCGTTGTCACAACGGTGGCGTCCGGGTCGTCAGAGGGGTGAAGCAGACGAGGAAAGGGGAACGGCCATGGAAGCGCGGCTCAACATGTTCGAGAACGAGGTCACCGGCAAGTTCGTCAAGCGCCTGATCGCGGCGTCGCGCCCGGTCGAAGAGTCGTCGCTGCCGAAGGCGACGCAGGAGCTGGTGAAGATCCGCGCGAGCCAGATCAACGGCTGCGGGATGTGCCTCGACATGCACACGAAGGACGCGGCGGCGGGCGGCGAGACGGCGGTCCGCCTGGCCATGGTGGCGGCGTGGCGCGAAGCGGTGGTGTTCACCGAGGCGGAGCGCGCGGCGCTGGCGCTGACGGAGGAGGGCACCCGCCTGGCGGACACGCACACCGGCGTCAGCGACGAGACGTGGGCGGCGGTGCGGAAGCACTTCGACGAGGAGCAGATCGGGGCCCTGATCGCGCTGGTGGCGACGATCAACGCGTGGAACCGGCTCAACGTGATCGTCCGCAACCCGGCGGGGGAGTACCAGCCGGGGATGTTCGGCTGAGGGTGCGTTCACCTGCCGTGGGGCGCGGGACCAGCTTCGATGGTGACAACCTCACGGCGGTGGAACCCCTCACCGTGGCACAGTGGACCGAATCCCGCCCGGCGCAAGCTGGTTGATTGCCGGTACGGGTGACGTTGTCCAAACCATCAGGTGATGTCGATAAAGGACGACCGGATATTGCCCGATGATTTTATCATGATGAAAAAGACGCTCTTCGCAGCCGCAGTCATCGGTGGCGCCATGCTCGCTGTCGCCGCGCCGGCATCCGCCGGTGAGGGCGGCGGGCACCACCCGGGCGGCGGCATCAGCATCGGCGACAACCTCTGCGCGGCCCCGTGGCAGTGGAACGGTCCCCTCGAGCTGCTGCACGCGGGCCACGCCCCGTCGTACGCGGCCTGCAACAACAACTCCACCGGCGGCGGTCACGGTGGCATCAGCATCCTCGACAACGCGTGCCTGCTGCCCTGGCAGTGGAACGGCCCGCTCGAGCTGCTGACGGTCGACCACAACCCGTCGTACGTCGCCTGCAACGGCAACTCGGCCGGCTGACCGAAAGGAAGAGCCGCCGGCTGGTTGATTGAGTGTGCACCAACCATCCGGGGCTCAATTACAAGAAAAAAGCGCGGCCATTCACTCGATGACGAGTGAATGGCCGCGCTTTTGTTTTTGCTCGAGCCGGCGAAATGCGATTCTGCCAGCGGGCCGGGCGGCCTGGCGGACCCAGCCGCACCCCACCCTGCATCCCGATCCGAAGCCCGAACGCGGCCGGTGGCACCGGGTCAAGACACGCTTTCCCGTCTTGACGCGGTGCCACCGGCCGTCGTCACAATCAGGCTTCGGGATGCAGGTCCTACGACGGTGCGACGAAGATCTGCAGACGCGTCCTAGGCGTACATGGCCAGCCAGATCGCGATGTAGTGCGACACGGCAGCCAGCACAGTGCAGGCATGGAAGAACTCGTGGTACCCAAAGGTCTCAGGCCAGTGGTTCGGCCACTTCACGGCATAGAACACCGCACCAAGCGTGTAGAACAACCCACCCACGCACAGCAGCACGAGCGCACCGACCCCGGCGTGCGTAGCCAGCTCCGGGAACACGAACACCGCAACCCAGCCAAGCGCGATGTAGATCGGCACCCCAAGCCACCGCGGCGCGTTCGGCCACAGCATCTTCAGCGCCACACCGGCGATCGCCCCGCCCCAGACGATCGACAGGATCACGTACCCGGTCGGCTTGGACATCGCCAGCAGCGTGAACGGCGTGTACGTCCCCGCGATGAACAGGAAGATCATCGAGTGGTCCGCGCGCTTCATCCACTTGTACGCGCGGGGGCTCCAGAACCGGCGGTGGTACAGCGCGCTCACGCCGAACAGGCCGAGGACAGTCAGGCCGTAGACCGACGTCGCCAACGTGGCGACCGGGGACACTGTGGACGCCGCCAGGGTGATGAGCGCGGCCGCCGCGACCAGCGCGCCGAAGAACGTCCAGAAGTGGATGTGTCCGCGCAGCCGGGGGCGGAGGTCCACTACGGGCTCGGGTGGTTCCGTCTTCAGGCTCACACATCCAGGTTACGACAGCGTAGGTTCTCCCGCGGTGCTCAAGTCACACGCCTCACACCGGGTGCGTAGGCTGACTCGACGTGAGTGTTCGCTCCTTCTTGTCCGACGTCGTGTACAGCGCCTACGGCAGGCGCCTCATCCAGCAGGCCGCCGGGCGGCATCCCCGGCACATCGCCATCATGCTCGACGGCAACCGCCGATGGGCCCGTGAAGCGGGCTTCACGGACGTTTCGGACGGCCACCGCGCCGGGGCCAAGAAGATCGCGGACTTCCTGAGCTGGTGCCAGGAGGCCGACGTCGAGGTCGTCACCATGTGGCTGCTGTCCACCGACAACCTCAACCGCGACCCGGACGAGCTCACGCCGCTGCTGAAGATCATCACCGACGTCACCGACGAGCTCGCCGCCCCCGGCACGGCGTGGCGGCTGCGGATCGTCGGCGCGCTCGACCTGCTGCCCGCCGAGGTCGCCAAGCGCCTCAGCGAAGCCGCCGCCCGGAGCGAAGGGCGCAGCGGGATGGAGGTCAACATCGCGGTCGGCTACGGCGGGCGCCAGGAAATCGCGGACGCCGTGCGCAAGCTGCTGCGGCAGCACGCCGACGAGGGAACGTCCATTCACGAGCTGGCGAAGATCCTCGACGTCGACCACATCTCCGAGCACCTCTACACGTCGGGCCAGCCGGACCCGGACCTCATCATCCGCACGTCGGGCGAGCAACGGCTCTCCGGCTTCCTGCTGTGGCAGTCCGCGCACTCGGAGTTCTGGTTCACCGAGGCGTACTGGCCCGCCTTCCGCCGGGTCGACTTCCTGCGTGCCATCCGCGACTACGCCTGGCGGCACCGCCGGTTCGGCTCCTAGACACCGGAAAAACCGCTGGTCAACGGCCCTGAAAGACACTCAGGGTTGATTTCGGACGACCGACGGTGAGGTGACGATCTGGCGAATCACCGTGTTGGCTCCCTGCGCGACGCCGGATTCGTGGGTACCTTCCGAGGTGAGGGCGCGCGTTCCGTGCGGGTCCTCGCGGGAGGCCCTGGTCGTGGCGGTGATCGAGGGGGCGGCACAGCCGCCCACGAGACGCTCGAGGGGGCCGGCACCCGGCCCTCGTGGCCGCACCACCTGACCCACCGGTCAGGAGGAGTGGTCCAGCCAGGGAGGTGCCCGGCCCAGCGAGTGCGGGCGTGAGGTGCACACGCCCTCGAGGGAGATGCCGTCGTGACTGCGCAGCGTTTGCCCCGTAAGGCCTCTGGCCACTCTTCGACCGGTGCCGTTCCTGGCCCGGAGAAAGCCTCGACCTCGCCCGAATTCCAGCAGCACATGTACGTGCTCGACACGTCGGTCCTCCTTTCGGACCCGTGGGCGGTCACTCGGTTCGCCGAGCACGCTGTCGTGCTTCCGCTGGTCGTCATCAGTGAACTGGAGGCGAAGCGCCACCACCCGGAGCTCGGCTGGTTCGCCCGGGAATCCCTGCGCATGCTCGACGACCTGCGCCGGCAGTACGGCAGGCTCGACGCGCCGCTCCCCATCGGGGACCACGGCGGCACGCTGCAGGTGGAGCTGAACCACTCGGACCCGTCGGTGCTCCCGTCCGGGTTCCGGACCGACTCCAACGACCACCGCATCCTCGCCTGCGCGCTGAACCTGGCGGCGGAGAACGCGGCGGTCACGCTGGTGACCAAGGACATCCCACTGCGGGTCAAGGCCGGGGCCGTCGGTCTCGAGGCGGACGAGTACCGCGCGCAGGAAGTGACGCCGTCCGGCTGGACCGGCATGGCGGACGTCGACGTCGAGCAGGACGTGCTGGACACGTTGTTCGGCGGCAGCACCGTCGATCCGGTCGAATACGGCATGGACGAGCTCGCCGAGCTGCCCTGCCACACCGGGCTGCGGCTGCTCGCGGGCAGCTCCAGCGCGCTCGGGCGGATCACGGCGGACAAGCGCATCCGGCTGGTCCGGGGCGATCGCGAGGCGTTCGGCCTGCACGGCCGCAGCGCCGAGCAGCGCGTCGCGCTCGACCTGCTGCTCGACTCCGACGTCGGGATCGTCTCGCTGGGCGGCCGGGCCGGCACCGGCAAGTCGGCGCTCGCCCTCTGCGCCGGCCTCGAGGCGGTGATGGAACGCCGTCAGCACCGCAAGGTCGTGGTGTTCCGGCCGGTCTACGCGGTCGGCGGCCAGGACCTCGGCTACCTGCCCGGGTCCGAGAGCGAGAAGATGCAGCCGTGGGCGCAGGCGGTGTTCGACACCCTCGGCGCGCTGGTCAGCCAGGACGTCCTCGACGAGGTCTTCGACCGCGGCATGCTCGAGGTGCTCCCGCTGACCCACATCCGCGGCCGGTCGCTGCACGACACGTTCGTGATCGTGGACGAGGCGCAGTCGCTGGAGCGCAACGTCCTGCTCACGGTGCTTTCGCGGCTCGGCACGGCGTCTCGGGTGGTGCTCACGCACGACGTCGCCCAGCGGGACAACCTGCGTGTCGGACGGCACGACGGCGTCTCGGCGGTGATCGAGAAGCTCAAGGGCCACCCGCTGTTCGCGCACGTCACGCTGACGCGCTCGGAGCGGTCGCCGATCGCGGCCCTGGTCACCGAGATGCTGGAGGACCACGGCTGACGGACCCCGGGGGCGGCGCGAGCGCGCCGCCCCCGGCAACCGTTTCCGCGGGTGCCGGACATCCGGTGAAAAACCCGCTCGGCCGCTGGACGGCCGATCCGGCGGGTGGGCATAGTTGGCCGTATGGCGCCAGAAGGCCTCTCCCGTCGTGAACTTCTCGTCCGAGGTGGCGCAGCCGCCGCCGCACTGGCCGTGGCCGGGGCGGGGGTCGCCGAGGCCGAACCGGACAGCCTGCCGGATGGCGGGCGGGACGGTGTGGTGCTGCGGGAGGGCACGAACATGTCCGCCGCGCTGTCACCGGACGGCCGGTGGATCGCGGTCGACCTGGTCACCGGGATCTGGGTGCTGCCCGCCGGCGGCGGTCGCGCCCGGCGGCTCACCGACGACCTCCAGGACGCCACGCTCCCCAGCTGGTCGCCGGACGGCCGCCGGCTCGCGTTCCAGTCCTACCGCGACGGCAACTTCCACCTGTACGTCATCGACGTCGCCGGCGGTGCGCCCCGCAAGCTCACCAGCGGGCGGTTCGACCACCGGGAACCCGTGTTCTCGCCGGACGGCACCAAGATCGCCTTCAGCAGCGACCGGGACGGCAGCTACGGCATCCACCTGCTGGACGTCGCTTCCGGAGTGATCAGCACGGTGGTGTCCACCCCGGACGAAGAGGCGTCGCCGCGGTGGTCGGCCGACGGCACGAAGATCGTCTTCACGGTGAACGACGCCGCCATCGACGTCGTCACCGTGGCCACCGGTGCCCGCACGCGCCTGGTCACCGCGACCGGCACCGACAAGTTCTACGGCCCCGCGTTCGGTCCCGGCGGCCGGCCCAGCTACCTGCGGCTGCGGGGCGCCGAAGCGGACCTCATGCTCGGCGACGAGCAGCTGACCAAGGGCGAGGACGTCTTCGGCTTCGCCGCGAACTGGTCCGGGTCCGCCGTGCTCTACACCGCCGACGGGCACCTCCGGCGGCGCGAACAGTCCGGCGCCGTCAAGGACATCCCGTTCGAAGCAAGCGTGTCCACGGCACCGCGCGACTACCGGAGGCGGGTTCGTGACCTGGAGTCGGCCGCGCCGAAGCCCGTCCGGGGCATCGCCGGTCCGGTGGTCTCCCGGGACGGCAAGCGGATCGCGTTCCGGGCCCTCAACGCGATCTACGTCGTCGCGGCCGGCGGTGGCCGGCCGCAGCGGCTGATCGACGACGGCTACTTCAACTCCGACCCGGACTTCCACCCGGACGGGACGAAGCTGCTCTACACGAGCGACCGGCTCGGCACCGCCGACCTGTGGCTGCGTGACTTCGGCACCGGCAAGGACACCGTGCTCACCCAGCTGGCGGGCGCCCAGGTCGCGCCGCGGTGGTCGCCGGACGGTGGCCGGGTGGCCTACGCCGACCAGGACGGCGCCACGTGGATCTACGACGTGACCACGGCCCAGGCCCAGCAGGTGACGCCGCCGCTGTTCATGCCGGGCCGCCCCACCTGGTCGCCCGACGGGTCGGTCGTCGCGCTGGCCGCGGTCAAGCCGTACTCGAAGCGCTACCGCGAAGGCACGAGCCAGATCCTCACGGTCGACCTGAAGACCCAGGAGCTCCGCTACGCCGAGCCGATGCCGTTCCGTTCGCTCGCCACCCGCGGCGACGACGGTCCACTGTGGTCACCCGACGGCCGGTACTTCGCGTTCACGGTCGAGAGCGTCGCCTGGATCGCCCCGGTCGACGGCACCGGACGGCTGATCGGTGCGCCGAGGCAGGTCACCCACGACGTCACCGACTCCCTGGCCTGGCAGGGGAACGACACGCTCGTTTACCTGTCGAAGGGGCAGCTCAAGGCCCAGAAGATCACCGGCGGCGAGCCGCGCACGATCCGGCTCGACTTCACCTGGGCCCGGCCGCGCCCACCGCACCCGACCGTCATCCACGTCGGCGCGGCGTGGGACGGCGTCGCCCGGACGCTGCGGCGCGACGTCGACATCGTCGTCGCCGGTGGCCGGATCGCCGACGTCCGGCCGCACCGGGACGCACCGGGGACCGTCGACGCGCACGACCTGACCGCCATGCCCGGCCTCGTCGACATCCACAACCACTGGCACCTGCGCGGCCGGCAGTGGGGTGACCGGCAGGGCCGGCTGTGGCTGTCCTACGGCATCACCACGACCCGCTCGCCCGGCGACCCGGTGTACCAGATGCTGGAGACGCGCGAGGCGCTGGAATCCGGAAACCGCGTCGGGCCAAGGTACTTCGGCACGGGTGAAGCCATCGACGGCTCCCGGATCTACTACAACTTCATGCGGCCGACCCTTTCGCCCGAGCAGCTGAACCTGGAGCTGTCCCGCGCGGTCGAGCTCGAGTACGACATGATCAAGACGTACGTCCGGCTGCCTGTGGCGCCCCAGCAGGCCGTGGTCCGGGCCGCGCACCGGGCGGGCATCCCGCTGTCGTCGCACTACCTGTACCCGGCGGCGAACATCGGCATGGACGCGATGGAGCACACCGGTGCCACCAACCGGCTCGGGTACTCGCACACCGTCAGCCGGATCGGCCGGGCGTACCAGGACGCCGTCGCCTTGTTCACGCGCTCGGGGATGTCACTCACGCCGACGTTGTTCACCTCCAGGGCGCTGTACGCGGACGACAAGTCGCTCGTGACCGACGAGCGCACCGAGGTCCTGTTCCCGCCGTGGGAATACCAGCAGCTCAAGACCACGGCGGACACCGCGGGCAACCCGGAGAACGCCTACCTCCGCCAGGTCCTCGCCGGCAACGTCGACATGGTGCTGCGGATCCACCGCGCGGGCGGGTTCGTGGTCACCGGCACGGACTCCCCGTTGGACAACGTGGCCGTCTCGACCCACCAGAACCTGCGGGCCATGGTCGCGTTCGGGTTCACGCCGTACGAGGCGCTCACCACCGCCACCCGCAACCCGGCGCGGTGGCTGGGACTCGAGGACCGGATCGGTGTGCTCAAGCCGGGTGCGTACGCCGATCTGTCGCTCGTCAGCGGCAACCCGTTGCAGGACATCAAGGCGGCCGCGAACGTCCGCAGCGTGCTGGTCGGCGGGGTGCTGCACACGGTCGGCGAGTTGCTCGCGCCCTACCGGAGCCAGCCGGGGCAGCGGGCGGCCACCGAGGTGGCGCCCGCGGCCCGGTCGGCGGAGAAGCAGCACTGGTGGCACGTTCCGGAGTGGTCGGAACACGTCTGCTGCGCTGGCTGACTACCAGCCTGCGGGAAGGGGACGGCCTTCGGCGAACCCGGCCGCCGACTGGACGCCCAGCAGCGCGCGCTCGTGGAACTCCTCGAGCGTCCGCGCACCCGCGTAGGTGCACGAGGACCGGACACCGGAGCCGATCGAGTCCAGCAGGTCCTCGACACCCGGGCGCTGCGGGTCGAGGGACATCCGCGACGACGAGATGCCCTCTTCGAACAGCGCCTTGCGCGCGCGGTCGAACGAGTTGTCCGTCCGCGTCCGCGCGCCGACCGCGCGCTTCGACGCCATGCCGAACGACTCCTTGTAGGGCCGCCCCTGCTCGTCGAACCGCAGGTCGCCGGGCGATTCGTAGGTGCCGGCGAACCACGAGCCGACCATCGCCGCGGACGCGCCGGCGGCCAGCGCCAGTGCGACGTCACGCGGGTGGCGGACCCCGCCGTCGGCCCAGACGTGCTTGCCCAGCTCGCGTGCGGCGGCCGCGCAGTCGGCGACCGCGGAGAACTGCGGGCGGCCGACGCCGGTCATCATCCGGGTGGTGCACATCGCGCCCGGCCCGACACCGACCTTGACGACGTCGGCGCCGGCCTGGATCAGGTCGCGCGTGCCGTCGGCCGTGACCACGTTCCCGGCGACCACCGGGACCTGCGGCGACACCGACCGGACGGCCTTGAGCGCGGCGATCATCTTCTCCTGGTGCCCGTGCGCGGTGTCGACGACCAGCACGTCGACGCCTGAGCCGAGCACGGCTTCGGCCTTCGCGGCGACATCGCCGTTGACGCCGACCGCGGCGGCGACACGCAGCTTGCCCGCGTCGTCGACGGCCGGGGTGTAGATGTCCGCGCGCAGCGACCCGACGGCGGTCAGCACGCCCGCGAGCCGGCCGTCGGCGTCGAGGCCCAGCGCCAGGTTCGCGCCGTGGCTGTGCAGGAGTTCGAAGACCTCCCGCGCCGGGGTGGTCAGCGGGACCGCGACGGCCGGGGGCTGCGCGACGTCGGCGAGCCGGGCGAAGCGGTCGACGCCCGCGCAGGCCGCTTCGTCGACGATGCCGACCGGGCGGCCTTCGCCGTCCACGACGACGACAGCGCCGTGCGCCCGCTTGTGGACCAGGTTGAGGGCGTCGGCGACGGCGTCGCCGCCGGTGAGCACCAGTGGCGTGTCCCACACGGTGTGGCGGCTCTTCACCCAGCCGACGATCTCGGCGACGGCGTGGCTGTCCACGTCCTGGGGGAGCACGACCAGCCCGCCGCGGCGGGCGACGGTCTCGGCCATCCGGCGGCCGGCGACCGCGGTCATGTTCGCGACCACGATCGGGATCGTCGCGCCGGTGCCGTCCGCGGTGGAGAGGTCGACGTCGAAGCGGGACTCCACGTCCGAACGGTTCGGCAGCAGGAACACGTCGTCGTAGGTCAGGTCGTGGGCAGGCCGGTGGCCGTCGAGGAAACGCACGAGTCCCCAGACTACCTGCCGGGCCCGTGGCAAGATCTCAGGGTATGAGCCGCCGCGACCGGGACGACGAGGGACGGGCACGCAACGCACGGCCGCGTGACGGCCTCGGCCGGCCGCTGCCGTACGGCGCGGACGGCGTCGAGCGCCAGCCCGAAGGCATCGCGCGCAGCCCGGCGCAAACGCTTGCGGAGGCCCAGCGGCTGCTCGACGACGGCAAGCCGTTCCACGCGCACGAGGTCTTCGAGGACGCCTGGAAGACCACGGACGGCCCGGACCGCGAACTCTGGCGCGGTCTCGCGCAGCTGGCCGTCGGGCTGACGCACGCGGCGCGCGGCAACAACGTGGGCGCGGTGTCGCTGCTCGAGCGCGGCGCGGCGAACATCGAGCCGTTCCGGGACGAGCCGCCGCACGGCATCGACGTCGCCGGGCTGCAGGAGTGGGCGCGCAGCCTGGCCGATGAGGCGAAACAGCGCGTACGGGTGTCGCCGGGCGTGCCGCGGCTGACGTGCTGACGGCGGTCGGTGCCGCGGTCATCGCGGCGGTGGCGTCACTGGTCGGCGTGACGCTGGGCGCGCTGGTCGAGCCGGTGAAGCTCAACGCCGCCCGGCGCGCGAAGCTGCGGCAGGACCGGGCCGACCGCTGCGCCGGGCTGATCGAGGCCGCCACGCGGGCGCGCAAGCACATCATCGACATCAACGTGATCCACCGCCGCCGGGAACTGGGCAAAGAGCTCGAGACCGACGGGCAGCGGGAGATCGAGTTCGAAGACGGGTACTACACGGCTCGCACCGACATGCGCGCGTTCTACGGGCTGCTCGTGATGAGCGGTCCGGACGAGCTGGTCGAGCAGGCGAACATGCTCCGCAGGAAGGAGATGGAACTCCACCACACCCGGTGGGAGCTCGACGACTCCGGGAAGTTCGACCGGAAGTTCCTGCCCACTCCGGTCCGGGAAGCCAGTGCCGCCTTCGACCAGGCGATCGAGGAGTTCGCCCTCGTCGCCCGGAAACACACCTCCTAAGGCTGGTCCCAGCCGTCCGAAGCCGCCTTCTCGGCGCCGATCGTCGTGCCCTCGCCGTGCCCGGTGTGGACCTTCGTCGCCTCCGGGAGCGCGAACAGCTTCTCGCGGATGGAGTGCACGATCGTCGGGTAGTCCGAATAGGACCGGCCGGTGGCGCCGGGGCCGCCGTGGAAGAGGGTGTCGCCGGTGAACAGGACGCCCAGTTCCGCCGCGTACAGGCACACCGCGCCGGGCGCGTGCCCCGGCGTGTGGATGACGCGGAGTTCGGTGCCGGCGATGGTGAGCACCTGACCGTCGGCCAGCTCGCCGTCCGGGGCGCGGTCCGGGTGCGTCAGGTTCCAGACGACCCGGTCGTCCGGGTGCAGCAGGATCGGCGCGCCGGTCGCGGCGGCGAGTTCCGGGGCGGCGTTGACGTGGTCGTTGTGCGCGTGGGTGCAGACGATGGCGGCCAGTTTCCGGTCGCCCACGACGTTTTCGATCGCCTTCGCGTCGTGCGCCGCGTCGATCACGATCACTTCCGCGTCGTCGCCCACGAGCCAGACGTTGTTGTCGACGTCCCAGCTGCCCCCGTCGAGCTGGAAGACACCGGAGGTCACCAGGTTCTGCACGATCGCCGTCATGCGCCCGACCCTAGTGGTCATTCGGTCGGTCGATGACATACCGGCGGTATGCTACCGTCGCCCTCCTGGCGGAGCCGGTGAAGCTGCGGTGCGGCCGATCCGGCGGTCTACCGGCCGCGGACCGGCGCGGTCGAGGGTGCGGACAGGCGGCTGTGGGTGCAGCTGAACCACCCCGGCCGGCAGAGCCCGCGGTACCTCTCGCGGCAGCCCGTCGCGCCGTCCGTGGTGCCCTTCGGCAATCGAGGCGTCCGTACCGCCTTCGCCATCCCGCGGGCCCTGACCGGCGAAGAGATCGAAGCGGGCTTCACGGGCGTGCAGATCCATGGCGCCCACGGCTATCTGGCCTCGCAGTTCCCTGGAGGTCGTGCGCGAACTCGGTGAGGCCGGGCTGGACCTGCTGGAAGTCTCCGGCGGCACGGACGAGAAGGCCGCGATGATGGGCGCCGGGCGCGCGAGCACCCAGGCGCGCGAAGCGTACTTCCTGGACTACGCGGCGAAAGCGCGTGAAGTCTCCGACGTTCCCCTGATGGTCACCGGCGGGTTCGCGTCACCGGACGGAATGGCCGACGCGCTGCGCTCGGGCGAGGTCGACGTGATCGGGCTCGGCCGCCCGCTGGTCGCCGACCCCGGCCTGCCCGCCCGGCTCCTCGCCGGCGAGGACGTCCGCGCCGAGCGGCTGTGCCCCAAGACCGGGGTCCGGCTGGCCGACAGCCTCCTGGAGATCCAGTGGCACACCCGGCGGATGCACCGGATCGCCGCGGGCAAGCCGGTCGACCGGCGCGGCGCGCTCCCGACGCTGATGCGGGCCGGACTCACCGACGGGATCAACGCCTTCCGCCGCGTCCGGGGTTAGGCGGGTTCGAGCCGCGTGAACCGGCGGTCGTGCAGGAGCGCGGCCGCCGCGAGCACGGTGAAGAAGAGGCCGATGAAGACGCAGTTCAGCGCGACCTGGCCGTAGCCGAGGGCGCCCGCGTCGACGAACGGGTACGGGTAGAAGCCGGTGACCGCGCCACGCGGGAGCGTGAAGGCGAGCCAGGCCAGCGGGTAGAGCAGCGACCACCAGACCGTGCGCCACGTGAGAGCCCCGCGCGGGCCGGCCAGGAGCCAGCCGAGCACGAACAGGACCGGGGTCACCTTGTGCAGCATCGTGTCGGAGAACAGCGAAAGACCGTGCAGGTCGTGCAAGCCGGCCAGGGCGACCTGGTAGACGATGCCGGTCACGATGATGCCGGCCAGCGCGTCGAGCCAGAGGACGGTGAACAGCCGCCCGCGCGCCCGGCCCAGCGCGACCAGCACCGAGGTGAGCACGACCAGCAGGTTCGAGTCGATCGTGAAGAAGCAGAACAGGTTCGCGACCCGCCCGTCCGGGGCGCTCGCGGTCGCGACGACCTGGGTGACGAGGCCGGCCAGGGCCACCACCGCGGTGACCGCGAACCAGGCGCGGGTGAACTTCTCGCTGCGCATCGCCGGAGCTTAGCTCCACTGTGGACATAAGTCGCGGACGCGGCGAAGCCGTGGACCGCCGGACGCGCCCCGGTGCCGTCCGCACCGGGGCGCCGGTCGTCACGCCGCGAGCAGCGAGTCCCGGAGGGCGACGAAGGCCTCGTACTCCGCCTTCTGCTCGACCGGCAGCTGGTAGGCGGCGGCCAGGAGCTTCGTCACGGACGGGAGGATGCTGAGCCGGAACGTCCGGCCGTCGGTCGTCTTGATGACGAACCGGCCCTGCAGGTCGCGCTTCTTGACCGAAGCCCGGTTGGCGTCGTTGATCGTCAGCGGCGTGCCCGCCGTGACGGTGCCGTTCTTCTCCTCGAGCGGAACGAGGACGAGATCGGTCTGCCCCGGCTTGAAGCCCAGGGCGAAGTTGGCGACCGAGGTGGTCCGGAAGACCAGGTAGTTCTTCTGCCTGATCTCCGCGGCGTACACCTTGGTGTAGCTCGCCCCGTCGGCGACGGCTCCGTCGAAGGCGGCGTGGATGGCCGCCTTCATCTGTTCCTTGCTGACCACTGCGTGCTCCTCCATGACCGCTCGGGAAGTGAGCGGGATCTCTGTGAAGGAGCGCACTTTAGGGATCATCGCCGTCGGCCATGGCGGGAAAATTCCCGTCAACTTTCGCCTGAAGCAGCGCCGAGCGCATCGGCTGTCCGCCCACTTTGGCCGGGCCGGGCCGCGGGCACCAGCGACTTTCGTCTGTCCTTGCGTCAGCTCCCTTCCGAGCGGTCGCCGTGCAGCAGGCCGCGGACCGTGTCGATCGTGTCCGCCTCGGCCGGGTCCTTGTCCGGGCGGTAGCGGACCACCCGGGCGAACCGCAGCGCCAGACCACCCGGGTAGCGCGTGCTCACCTGCGCGCTGTCGAGCTCGATCTCCACCACGACCTCCGGCCGGACGTACACCGTCCAGTCGTCGCGGTGGGTCTCGATCTCCTGGAACGTCCTGGTCTGCCACGCCAGCAGCTCGTCGGTCATGCCCTTGAACGTCTTGCCGACCATGATCGGCGGGCCGCCGTCCGGGTCGCGCGCGCCCAGGTGCAGGTTGGACAGCGTGCCGGTGCGCCGGCCGTGACCCCACTCCGCCGCGAGCACCACCAGGTCGATCGTGTGCACCGGCTTGACCTTCAGCCACGCCCGCCCGCGCCGCCCGGCCGCGTACGGCGCGGCCAGGTCCTTGACCATCACCCCTTCGTGGCCCGCTTCCATCGCCGCCTCCAGGACCGAAGCGGCCCGCGAAGTGCCCACCTCGCCGGGGATCACGTGCGCCCCGGCGACCTTGCGCAGTGCCGCGTTGCGCTCCGACAGCGGCGCGTCCAGCAGGTCGACGCCGTCGAGGTGCAGGCAGTCGAAGAAGTACGGCCGCAGCAGCAGCGCCTTGACCTGCTCCTCGCGGGTGCTGCCGAACCGGCTCATCGTGTCCTGGAACGGCCGCGGCCGCCCGGCGTCGGTCAGCGCCAGCGTCTCGCCGTCGAGCACCACCGACTCGCACGGCAGCGCCCGCACGAGGTCCACCAGTTCCTGCACGCTCCCGGTGATCTCGCGCAGCGTCCGCGTCCAGACGTGCACCTCGTCGCCCTGGCGGTGCACCTGGATCCGCGCACCGTCCATTTTGTACTCGACGATCGCCTCGGCGTGCTCGGCGACGGCTTCGTCCAGCGACTCGGCCGGCGACGCCAGCATCGGCTTGATCGGCGTGCCGAGGGTGAGCCGGAACTCCGCCAGCGCGGCGGGCCCGCCGGTCATCGCCGCGACCCCGGTGACGCCGAGCTTCCCGGACAGCATGAAGGCCCGCCGCACGTCCTCGGCCGGCACCTCGGCCGCGGCGGCGATGGCGTCGACCATCACGCCTTCCAGCGCGCCCTGCCGCAACTCCCCGGTGACCAGCCGGAACAGGAACTGCTGCTCGTCCTTCGGCAGCCGCTCGAACAACGCCCGCAGCACTTCCTGCCGGCGCGTCGACGAACCCGTGCCCGCCGCGACCCCGGCCGCCGCGGTCAGCGCCGCGTCCACCTCCAGCACCGAGGCCACCGGTTCGGCGGCGGAGCCCGCGCCCAGCCCGGCCAGGGTGCGCCAGCCCGCACCCAGCCTGTCCTGCGCCGTCTGCCCGGTGAGGTACGCGATCACCGTGGGCAGCTCGGCGATCTCCGCCGCGCGCAGCACTCCGGCCAGGAGGGCGATCTTCGCCTTCCTGGACCTGGTCGCCGCCAGTTCGGCGGACGCGCGGACCAACTCGCTCAGCAACACCCGGACATCATGACCCGGACCACCGACAATTTCAGGTTGGCAGGACGTTTTCCCTGGTCAGGGGCGCCTCGGCGATCCAGCTGGCCAGCAGGCCGAGCGCGCGCTCGCTCTCCGACCCGGGCTCGGCGTGGTAGATCACCAGACCCTGGTCCGGGTCGTCGGGCAGCCGCAGCGTCTCGTACCGCAGCCGCAGCTCGCCGACCACCGGGTTCATGATCAGCTTCCAGCCGCGGGCCTTCTCCTGGACCGCGTGCTCGGCCCACAGCTCCCGGAACCGCTCGCTCGCCAGCGAAAGCTCGCCGGCCAGCCGGGCGAAGTGCGGGTCATCGGGGTGCTTGCCGCTCTCGGCGCGCAGGTTGGCGACGACGTCCCGGCACACCTCGTCCCACTCCGGGTGCAGCTGCTTCGCGCGTTCGTCGGTGAAGACGAGCTTCGGCATGCTGCGCTCTTCGAGCCGGCCGAAGTCGAACGAGACCGCGCCGCCGAGGGCGTTCCAGGCCAGCACGTCCAGGTAGCGGCCGAAGACGAACGCGGGCGCCTGGACGGCGTCCAGCAGGTGCTGCAGCTCGGGCCGGACCCGCTGCGGCGCGCTCTTCTCCCGGCGCTTCGGCGCGGCGAGGTTGCGCAGGTAGGACTCCTCGCCGGCGTCGAGGCGCAGCGCGCGGGCCAGCGCGCCGAGGATCGCGTCCGAGACGTTCTTCCCGCGCCCTTGCTCCAGCCGCGTGTAGTAGTCGACGCTGATGCCGGCCAGCTGCGCCAGCTCCTCACGGCGCAGGCCCTTGACCCGCCGCTGGGTGACCCCCGGCGGCAGGCCGAGGTCGGCGGGGTCCAGGGCGGCGCGGCGCGCCTTCAGGAAGGCGCCCAGCTCGGCGGCGTCACTCATCATTTGCCGCCGCGGGCCATGCGCAGCACGTCGAGGGCCTCGTCGAGCTGCTCCTCGGTGAGCTTGCCGTCCTGCACGTACCCGCGCTCGATGACGACCTCGCGGATCGTCTTCAGCTCCTTCAACGCCTGCTTCGCGACCGCGGCCGCCGCTTCGTAGCCGATGTACTTGTTCAACGGCGTCACGATCGACGGCGAACCTTCGGCGTAGGTCCGCGCGCGTTCCGCGTTCACCGTGAGGCCGGCGAACACCTTGTCCGCCAGCAGCCGCGAAACGGCCGCGAGCAGCCGCGCCGATTCGAGGACGTTCCGGGCGATCACGGGCAGGTTGACGTTCAGCTGGAAATTGCCCGCCGCGCCCGCGAAAGCGACGGCCGCGTCGTTGCCGATCACCTGCGCGACCACCTGCAGCGTCGCCTCCGGGATCACCGGGTTCACCTTGCCCGGCATGATCGACGAGCCCGGCTGCAGGTCCGGCAGCGCCAGCTCGGCCAGGCCGGTGCGCGGACCGGACCCCAGCCAGCGCAGGTCGTTGGCGATCTTGTTGAGCGACACGGCGACGGTGCGCAGGTGCCCGGACGTCTCGACGACGCTGTCCTGCGTGGCCTGCGCCTCGAAGTGGTCGCGGGCTTCGGTCAGCGGCAGCCCGGTCACCGTGGCGAGTTCCGCGGCGACCGACGAGCCGAAGCCGTCCGGCGCGTTCAGGCCCGACCCGACGGCCGTGCCGCCGATCGGCAGCTCGCCCAGCCGTGGCAGGCCCGACTTCAGCCGTTCGACGCCGAAGCGGACCTGGGACGCCCACGCGCCCGCCTCCTGCCCGAGCGTGATCGGCACCGCGTCCATCAGGTGCGTGCGGCCGGACTTCACCACGTCGGCCCACTCCGCGGCGCGCACCTCGATGGCGCCGGCGAGGTACTCCAGCGCCGGGATGACGTCCTTGAGCACGGCTTCGGTCGCGGCGACGTGGATGGTCGTCGGGAAGGTGTCGTTCGACGACTGCGACGCGTTGACGTGGTCGTTCGGGTGGACGTCCCGGCCGAGGGCGCGGGAGGCCAGCGTCGCGATGACCTCGTTGGCGTTCATGTTCGACGACGTCCCGGACCCGGTCTGGAAGACGTCGATCGGGAAGTGCGCGTCGTGGGCGCCGGCGGCGACCTCGTCGGCGGCGGCCGCGATGGCGTCCGCGACGTCGGCGTCGAGCACGCCCAGCTTGCGGTTCACGCGCGCGGCGGCGGCCTTGAGCAGGCCGAGCGCGCGGATCTGGGCGCGCTCCAGGCCCCGGCCGGAGATGGGGAAGTTCTCCACGGCCCGCTGGGTCTGCGCGCGGTAGAGCGCGTCGGCCGGCACGCGGACCTCGCCCATGGTGTCGTGTTCGATCCGGTATTCCTGATCAGCCATGACACCGATTCTGGACCTGTTCGCGAATCACCGCGGGGTGGCGTTGCGCACCCTGCGGCGTTCGCCGAGCACCGCCGTGACGGCGATCGCCGCCACCAGGCCCACGCCGCCCAGGCCCGCGAAGACCAGGGGCACGGCCGGGTCCTGCCGTCCGGCGAGCTGCGTCGCGACGAGGCCGACCGGGTCCTCGACGACGGCCACGCGGCTGCCGGCCACCAGCCGCGTGCCGGTGCCCGGGTCGAGCGCATCCGGGCTCCCGTCCGGGTTCCGCACGTCGTAGGTGTAGGCGGGGCCGCCTCTCAGCCGGTGCACGGTCTCCGCGGTCACCAGTACTTCGACCGGCTTTCCCCGCGAAAGCAGGATCTCGTCGCCGGCCGCGGTCCAGCCGCCCTGCACCGCGGCCAGTACCGGCAGCAGCCCGAGCAGCGCGAGCAGGAGGCCCGTCCGGGCCAGCCAGCGGCCGAACCCGACGAGGGCCGCGAAGGCGACGATGACGAACGGAACGAAACCCACCGGCTCGGCGGACGGCAGCCCGAGCCACACCGCGAGAACGAGCCAGCCGAGCAGCGCCGCGGCCGCCGCGGTCGCGCTCAGCAGCGTCCGCCGCACCCCCCACGGTGGGCGCCGGTCGTCCGGCCGCCGATGTCGCACCCCGTCGAGTGAACTCCGATCCCGCTAGGATCGGGTGTGTTCTCGATCACCGCCATCCACCACTGGCTGGAGCGAGCATGACTGACGTTACTGGGGATTCCTACGACCTCGTCATCATCGGTGCGGGCCCGACGGGCCTGTTCGCCGCCTACTACGCCGGGTTCCGCGGCCTGTCGATGGCGGTGGTCGATTCGCTGCCCGAGCCCGGCGGCCAGGTGACCGCGATGTACCCGGAGAAGATGATCTACGACGTCGGCGGGTTCGCCGAGATCCGCGGCCGCGATCTGGTCGAGGGCCTGGTGAAGCAGGCCGCGCCGTTCAAGCCGAAGTACCTGCTGGGGCGCAAGGCCGAAAAGCTGGAGCCGGCCGGGGACGGCGTCGAGCTGACCCTCGACGGCGGCGAGACGCTGCACGCCCGCGCGGTGCTGATCACCGCGGGCATCGGCGAGTTCACCCCGCGCCCGCTGCCGGCCGGCGACGGCTGGCTCGGTCGCGGCATGGTGCACTTCGTCCCCTCGTTCCAGGCGCACGCGGGCCAGCACGTCGTGATCGTCGGTGGCGGCGACTCGGCGTTCGACTGGGTGCTCGCGCTGCACCCGGTGGCGGCGAGCGTGACGCTGGTGCACCGCCGCGCGAAGTTCCGCGCCGCCGAGTCGATCGTCCGGCAGGCGCGTGAGCTCGGCACCCGGATCATCACCGACGCCGAAGTCACGCGGTTCGTCGAAGCACCCGACGGCGCACTCGAAGCCGTCGACGTCTCGATCAAGGGCGCCGGCGAAGAACGGCTCCCGGCCAACGCCGTCGTCGCCGCGCTGGGCTTCACCGCGGACCTCGGCCCGATCGAGAGCTGGGGCCTGGAGATCGACCACCGCGCCATCGCCGTCGACTCGACCATGGCGACCGCGCGTGAACGCGTCTACGCCGCGGGCGACGTCGCCGCGTACCCGGGGAAGGTGAAGCTGATCGCGACCGGCTTCGGGGAGGCCGCGACGGCCGTCAACAACATCGCCGTCGCGCTCGACCCGGACGCCCACCTGTTCCCGGGCCACTCGAGCAACGCCGAGTAGCTCAGGCCTTCGTCTTCTCGGCGATCCAGGGCGCGTAGGCGACGACAGAGGTGTAGATCGACGGCGCCGTCGCGCATTGCGGGTCGTTGTTGCCCGGCCGGCTGGTGACGCCGGCGAGCTGCCAGTGGTCGCCGGCGCGCACGATCTCCGGACCACCGGAGTCGCCGAAGCACGCCCCGGACTTGCCGCCCGGGTTGTCCGTGCACAGCTCGGCCGTGCCGTCGAACACCGACGTGCACTTCGTGCCCTCGACGATCTGCGTGTCGAGCTGCTGCAGCGTCGTGGGGATCTCGCCGCAGTTGACCTTCGGGCAGGTCTGGCCCCAGCCGAGGATCCGGGTCGCGGTGCCCGGCGACGCGGCCGCCGCGAGCCCGATCGGCGCCGCGGTGGCCGGCGTCGTCAGCCGAAGCAGCGCGATGTCCCCGGCCGGGCTCTCCGTGTTGAACGCCGGGTTGACGATGATCTCGGCGGGCTGCGCCACTTCGCCGCCCTGGCCCGAGTCGTTCGTCCCGACCCGCAGTGAAATGGCCGACGTGGTCTTGCCGAACGCGCAGTGCGCGGCCGTGACCACCCAGGTGGGCGCGATGAGCGCGCCGGCGCAGAACAGCTTGCCCGACGAGGTGTGCAGCGAGACCGTGAACGGGTACGGCTGGTCCGCGGCGACACCCCCGACGATGGCGGGGGCGGCCGCGGCCGTGCCGGGGACCAGGGCGGCGAGGATCAGGGCCAGTAGGGCCGGCAGTCGCCTGGTCACGGAACTCCTTACGGCAGCGGGGGCACGACGTCGTCGTCGGGCGCGTCCAGGTGGCCGTCGAAGTTGACCGAGGAGTACGCCCGCAGCTTGTTCAGCCGGTGGTAGCCGTCGATCATTCTGACGGTCCCGGACTTGGACCGCATCACGATGGACTGCGTCGTCGCCCCGCCCTCGCGGTAGTGGACGCCACGCAGCAGGTCGCCGTCGGTGACGCCGGTGGCGCAGAAGAAGACGTTGTCGCCGCGCACGAGGTCGTCGTTCATCAGCACGCGGTCGAGGTCGTGCCCGGCGGCGAGGGCCTTCTCGCGCTCGGCGTCGTCCTTGGGCCACAGCCGGCCCTGCAGCTCGCCGCCGAGGCACTTCATCGCGCAGGCCGCGATGATGCCCTCGGGGGTGCCGCCGATGCCGAGCAGCATGTCGACGCCGGTGGTCGGGCGGGCCGCGGCGATCGCGCCCGCGACGTCGCCGTCGGAGATGAACCGGATCCGCGCGCCGGCCTCGCGGACCTCTTTGATGATCTGCTCGTGCCGCGGGCGGTCGAGGACGCACACGGTGACGTCGCTGACGCTGCTGTGCTTCGCCTTGGCGACGCGGCGGATGTTCTCCGCGATCGGGGCGCCGAGCTCGACCTTGCCGGCTGCGTCCGGCCCGACGGCCAGCTTCTCCATGTAGAACACCGCGGACGGGTCGAACATCGCGCCGCGCTCGGCGACCGCGAGCACTGCGAGGGCGTTCGGCATGCCCTTGGCCATCAGCGTGGTGCCGTCGACCGGGTCGACGGCGACGTCGCAGTCCGGCCCGTCGCCGTTGCCGACCTCTTCGCCGTTGAACAGCATGGGCGCTTCGTCCTTCTCGCCCTCGCCGATCACCACGACCCCGCGCATCGACACCGTCGAGACGAGCTGGCGCATCGCGTCGACGGCCGCGCCGTCGCCGCCGATCTTGTCGCCGCGGCCGACCCAGCGACCGGCGGCCATCGCGGCGGCTTCGGTGACCCGGACCAGCTCCATCGCGAGGTTGCGGTCGGGCGCTTCACGACGACTGTCTACGGCGGGCATCTGTGCCTCCCGGATCGTGGAACTGGCGGGTAGCCAGTCTGTCAGATACCCGCCGTGTTTCCAGATACCGAGGGCATGGCCTACCTCACTGCTCGGAGTCGTCCTCCACGGACGCCAGGGCGGCCTCGATCCGCTCGCGTGCGCCCTCGAGGTGGCGCTCGCAGACCTTCGCGAGCTTCTCGCCCTTCTCCCACAACGCGAGCGACTGCTCGAGGGACAGGCCACCGGCCTCGAGCTCGCGGACGACCTCGACGAGGTGGTCGCGAGCCTGCTCGTAGCCGAGTTCCTCGCTGGGTGTCTCACTCACGCTCGGTGTTCTCCGACCTTCCGGGCTGACGGGTGGGCGCTGTTCGCGCACACTACCGCGCTGGCCATCGCGTGGTCGTACCCGACGAACGCCAGCGCGAACTCCTGCCCGTCACCCTCCGCGATCGCCTCTTCGAGGTTCTCCTGCGCCCCGGCCACCCGCCGCCGGTGCCCCGCGCCGTCGGCGAACCACCAGCGCGAGCCGACCTGCATCGACGTCGCCTCGGACAGCCGCCGCAGCTGCGGGCCCAGGTCGCGGCGGGCGGCGGTGCCGCAGCCGGCGAGCAGGGCCGTCCAGCACTCGGCGGCGGCCCGGTCGGTGCGCACCGCCTGGTCCAGGAGCGGCCGCGCGCCGAGCTTCCTGGCCGCGTCCACGGTGAGCGGGAGGAACGTCACCTTCACCCCTGCTCTCCTTCCGCCACCGCCTTGATCGCGCCGTCGCCCACCCGCACGCGCAGCTGGGCACCGGCCTCGACTTCGGAGACGGAGCGGAGTACCTGGAGGTTGCCTTCGGGGTCGACGAACTGCACGACCGCGTACCCGCGGGCCAGCGTCGCCGCCGGCCCGAGCGCGGTCAGCCGGGCCCGTGCGCTCGCGAGCTCGGCTTGGTCCTTGGCGAGCAGCGTCAGCATGGCGCGACGGGCGCGTTCGCGGTGGACGTCGACGTCGTCCAGGCGGCGCTGGATCGGCCCGAGCGGGTCGGCCAGCGACGGGCGGCTGCGGATCTGGTTGAGCAGCCGCGCCTGGGTGTCGACCCAGCCGTGCAGCGCGCGGCGGCCGCGGTCACGCATCTGCCGGACGCGTTCGGTCTCCTCTCGCAGGTCCGGGACGATCCGCTTGCCGGCGTCGGTCGGCGTCGAACAGCGCAGGTCGGCGACGTAGTCGAGCAGCGGGGTGTCCGGTTCGTGCCCGATGGCACTGACCACCGGCGTGCCCGTGGCCGACACCGCGCGGCAGAGCGCTTCGTCGGAGAACGGCAGCAGGTCCTCGACGCTGCCGCCACCGCGGGCGATGACGATGACGTCGATGTCGGGGTCCGCGTCGAAGATCCGCAGCGCGCGCATGACCTGCGGCACCGCCTGCGAGCCCTGCACGGCCGTGTTGAGCACCTTGATCCGGACGTGCGGCCACCGCCCCTGCGCGTTGGCCAGGACGTCCCGCTCGGCCGCCGACGCGCGGCCGGTGATCAGCCCGACGCCCTTCGGCAGGAACGGGATCGGCCGCTTGCGCTGGGCCGAGAAGAGGCCTTCGGCGGTCAGCAGCTTCTTCAGGCGTTCGATCCGGGCCAGCAGCTCACCGATGCCGACCGCGCGGATCTGGTCGGCGCGCAGGCTGATCGTGCCGCGGCCGAAGAAGTACGACGGCTTCGCGTGCACGACGACGCTCGCGCCCTCCCGCAGCGGCGGCTCCATCTCGCGGATCAGCCAGTTCGGGCAGGTGACGGACATCGAGACGTCCGCCGACGGGTCGCGCAGGGTCAGGAACGCGGTCTGGGTGTTGGGCCGGGAACTGACCTGGGTGACCTGGCCCTCGACCCAGACGGCGCCGAGCCGGTGGATCCAGTCGCCGATCTTGCGCGCGACGGTCCGGACCGGCCACGGCGATTCCGCGGTGCTCGCCGGAGCCGGTGCGGACTCGGTGCTCACCGGCCTGCCGCGCCGTCGCCGCCGTCTTCGTCTTCCTTGGCCCGGTCCGCCTTGCGGGCGTTGGCGATCCGGCGGGACAGCATGCCGGTGAACGAGGAGCGGTCGGCGTGGGTGCGCTCGTACTCGAGGATGGTCTCGAGCTGCTCGATCGAGAACTGCCGCAGCCGGGCCCGCAGCTGCGGAAGGGTGAGCTGGTCGTAGCCGGTCAGCCCGGCCGGACCCTCGTACCCCGCGGCGCTGGTCCGCGGCGTTTCGCTCTTGGTCTTCTTGTCGACCTTGGGCGTACCGGGCTTGGGCTTCTTCGGCGGTTCGGCTTCGGCGGCTTCGCTGTCGTGCTCGCCGTCTTCGTGGTCCTCGGCGAGCGCGCGTTCTTCCGCGGCCCACGGATCGCCGAGCTCCGCTTCGAGCTCGGCGGCCGACGGCACGCGGCCGTTGATCTCCGAACGCGGTTCGGGCACTTCGGCGACCGGGGCGGCGTTCGGCCGCGCGGGCGGGACGTCGCCCAGCTCGGCGTCCTCGTCGAACGTCGCCCAGCTCGGCGTGTCTTCGATCGGGCGCAGGCTCGACAGGGCGCTGTCGCCCTTGATCGCCAGCTCGGTGACGTGCTGCTGCACTCGCATGGACGCCTGCAGCACCTGGCTGACCACGGTCACCGGGAGCCCGGCCAGCTGCCGGGGAAGTTCGCGAACCCGCTCGGCGGTGGAGACGGCGAGGCCCGCGGCGACCCGGAGGGGGAGCGGGAATGGCTTCATGGGTCCAGCCTGCCGCATGAGCGTCCCTCCTGCCCAACCGGACGGGCGCAGCGCGTGACCTGCGGCACAACCCGGCCGGGGGACGAAGCTCACCCGAAAGGGACTTCGAGTCCGTCTCGGGGCTGCCCGTACCCTGGGGGCATGAGTGCAGCGAGTCCCGGAATCGAGCCCGCGGGTACCCCGACGATCACCGGAACCGCTTCCGGCAAGCGGGTGCTGCTCGCCAAACCCCGTGGTTACTGCGCGGGCGTCGACCGCGCGGTGATCGCCGTCGAGAAGGCCCTCGAGGTCTACGGCGCGCCGGTGTACGTCCGCAAGGAGATCGTGCACAACCGGCACGTGGTCGACACGCTGCGCGAGCGCGGCGCGATCTTCGTCGACGAGACGTCCGAGGTGCCCGAGGGCGCGCTCGTGGTGTTCTCCGCCCACGGCGTCTCGCCGATGGTGCACGCGGAGGCGGCCGAGCGGAACCTGCGCACGATCGACGCGACCTGCCCCCTGGTGACGAAGGTGCACAAGGAGGTCAACCGCTTCGCGAACGACGACTACGACATCCTGCTGATCGGGCACGAAGGCCACGAAGAGGTCGAGGGCACGGCCGGCGAGGCGCCGGACAAGGTCCAGCTGGTCGACAAGGCCGAGGACGTCGACAAGGTCGAGGTGCGCGATCCCTCGAAGGTGATCTGGCTGTCCCAGACGACGCTGTCGGTCGACGAGACGATGGAGCGCGTCGACCAGCTCCGCGAGCGCTTCCCGGATCTGGCGGACCCGCCGAGCGACGACATCTGTTACGCGACGACGAACCGGCAGGTCGCGGTCAAGGCGATGGCCGCCGAGTGCGACCTGGTGCTGGTGGTCGGGTCGACGAACTCGTCCAACTCGAAGCGCCTGGTCGAGGTGGCCCTGAAGGCGGGGGCCCGGGCGTCGTACCTGGTCGACTTCGCGCACGAAGTCGACGAAGCGTGGCTTTCCGGCGTGACGACGGTGGGCGTGACCTCGGGTGCGTCGGTACCGGACGTGCTGGTCATGGAGCTGCTGGACTGGCTGGCCGAGCGCGGCTACGGCGACGTCGACGAGGTCACGACGGCCAACGAGAAGATCTCGTTCGCGCCGCCCAAGGAACTGCGGAAGGTCTGAGCCCCGCTCCGGCGGCGGGCCACCGTGCGGCTCGCCGCCGTGTCGTCCCCCCAATCACGCGTGATGCCCTCCCAATCACGCGCGATGCCCTCTGATCACACGTGATGTCTCCCTGATCACACGTGATGCCTTTGGGTGCACGCGAAACGGCGGTCACCTCGCGCTCGCGAGAGGTGACCGCCGTTCGTTCGTCAGCGTTCTTCTTCGTCCCAGGGCCGGTTCCGGCGCGGTGGGGCGTTCCGCCCACCGGACGGGCGGCGCGGCGGCGGGGTTTCGCGGCCGTCCTCGGGCGGGCGCGGACGCCGTCGTGGAGCAGCGTCCCCGCGCGGCTCGCGCCGGCGCGGGTCGCCCTCTTCCGGACGGGGCGTGCGCCGGTTGGCCGGCGGCGGCTTGCGCGTGCCGCGGGTGCCCGGGTCACGTTCGGCGGGAGCGCGAGGAGTCCGGCGTTCGCCGTCGGCGGGCGGGCGGGGGCGTCGCGGCGGTTCGCCGTCCCGGCCGCGCCGAGCGCCGGCCGGGAGCGGGGTCTGCCCGGTCCGGTTCGAGCCGGCCGGCCGCGGCCGCCCACCGGCCGCGGCGCGCGGGGCGGGCTTCTCGTCGTCCTCGTCTGCCCGGCGGTCGGGCTTCTTGGCCTTCTTGGGGGCGTCCGGGTCGCGCTCGCGGAAGATCCGGACGAAGCCGATCAGCAGCGTGATGCCGGTGGTGATCGCCATCATGGGGAAGCTGTTGATCAGCGGCGTGCCGATGTTCAACGCTTTCGACAGCATGTCGTCGCCCTGCGCCCCCGCCGTCGACCCCGAGGTCAGCAGGATCACACTGGGCACGGTGATGGCCAGCACGAGCGGCGGCATCACCATCGGCCCGAACAGGCCCCGCCGCCGCACCGCGCAGACCGCGATCACGGCCCCGGCGATGTAGCAGACGATGAAGATCACGGGGATGTTCGTCTGGCTCGGCTTGCCCAGGAGGGCGCCCACGACAGCCAGGCCGAGGCCGATCAGGACCGCCGCCCACCAAGGCAGTCCACGCCTCGAACCGACGACAGGACGCTCGTCCCACGCAACGGGGACGTCGTCGGCATCTGGATCGCTCTGGCGATCGCGAATCGCGGTCACAGGGCAACACCGTATCTCGTGGTTGTGAAGATCTTGCCAGCACCGCCGCCGACGTGGGCCGACAGCCACCTGCGGGCACGATCCGGTGGCGCCGGGTAGCGGCGGTGGAGCGAACCGGGCGGCCCGCTCTCGCCAGGGTCCTCCGTGAGGGACGTCGAGGACAACCTGCGGTCGGAGGGTCGCTCGCGGGGGCTCCGCTCGAAAGCGCTTGCCGCGGGGCCCGGCGGCAAGTGGAGACCCGGGAAGGCGCGCGGTCACCGCTGGTCAGGCGCGGTACGGCCACGCTCCACGCGGCAGCCGCCCACCAGCACCCGGGTGTGGCGGGAATCGCGGCTGCACGCTTCCTGCGCCTGGTTCACCCGCGCGGGCCCACCCTCGAAGACCCTGGGGGCTCAGCTGGCTGCCAGCTCGTCCCCCTTCCGCACCGTCGGCACGGCCGCCGGGCTTCCTGCCGCGTCAGTGAGTGGTGCCACCGTGGCCCGGAAGGTCTCCAGCGCCTCCAGCTCGCGCCGGCGGGCCGACAGGAACCGCTGCAGGTGGGTGCTCGACAGGTTCAGTGCCTCCACTGCGCCACCCGCCGCGCGGTGGGCCGCCGCCGCTCCGGCTCGCACCTGCTCCACGTCCGCCTCCAGCGTGCGGTCGCTCGCCGCGAACAACGCCGCCGAGGCCAGCACCCCGAAGCCCGTGGGGCCGCACAGGAACACCCGTCGGTCGATCAGCCAGCGCAGCAGCTCCGGGTCCGTGTCCAGCGCCGCGACCACCGCCGCGTCGGACGGGACGAACATGATCGTGCCGTAGATCGCGTCCGCCCAGCGTTGGTAGCCCTTGCCCGCCAGGTCCGCCGCGCGGGACCGGATCTGCCGCACGTGCGCGCGCAACGCGTCCATCCGCTCGTCCGGGTCGTCCGTCTCCACCGCCTCGGACCACGTCGCCATGCTCGCCTTCGCGTCCACCGGGACCGTGCGGTCGCCGCCCACCCGCAGCACCATGTCCGGCTTCGCCGAGCCGCCGCCGCCCAGGTCCGTCTGCAGGGTGAAGTGCAGGTCCTCGCGCAGGCCCAGCGCCCGCGCCGTCTCGACCAGCACCTGCTCGCCCAGCTCGCCCCGGCCGCTGATCGACGCGAACGCGACCTCGTAGCGCCGCAGCGCCAGCTGCTGCTGGTCCGCCTTGGCCCGCTCGGCCGCCACCAGCCGGGCCGCCGCGTCCGCCCGGCGCATCCCGTCCTGGTACAGCCGCCACAGCACCGCGACGGCGAACAGCAGCAGGACCGCGAGCACGATCGCCGCGGTGGTCAGCACTGTCGCCACTTCGTCTCTCCCTCCGAGCTCCGGGCTCGCAGACATCATGGCGGACCGCACCGACAAAACCGCACCCGATCCGTCGCTCTGGGTAGCTGACCTGCGAACACATCGATTCCGCGCAGGGCGTGTCCGATCTTGCCCGCTCGTGTTAGTACACACGTTCGAGTGAGTGGGCGGCGTGCCTGCGCGATTTCGTCGGAGCCGGGTCGTACCGTTGGCGCCCGTGAGATTCCTGCACACCTCCGACTGGCACATCGGCCGCACGTTCCACGGCGCCGACCTGCTGGCGGAACAGGAAGCGGTGCTCGGGCACCTCGCCGACCTCGTGGCCGGCGAGGCGATCGACGCCGTCCTGGTGGCAGGTGACGTCTACGACCGCGCGGTCCCCTCCGCCGAAGCCGTGCGGGTGGCGACGAAAGCCGTCGCCCGGATCCGCGCGGCCGGCGCACAACTGGTCGTCACGCCCGGAAACCACGACTCGGCGCCCCGCCTCGGCGCCTTCGCGGAGTTCGCCGCGGCGGGCGGCCTCCACCTGCGCACCACCGTCGCCGGGCTGGCCGAACCGGTGCTGCTCGACGACGAGCACGGCCCGGTCGCCGTCTACGGAATCCCTTACCTGGAGCCGGAACCGGCGCGCCACGCGCTGGGCGTACCGGACGCGCGCGGCCACACCGGCGTGCTCACCGAGGCCATGCGCCGGATCCGCGCGGACCTCGAAACCCGGCCCGGCGTCCGGTCGGTCGTGCTCGCGCACGCGTTCGTCACCGGCGGCGAACCCACCGACTCCGAGCGCACGATCGCGGTCGGCGGCGTCGAACAGGTGCCCGGTTCGGTCTTCGACGGCGTCGACTACGTGGCGCTCGGCCACCTCCACGGCCCGCAAACGCTCGCCGAGCACCTGCGGTACTCCGGCAGCCCGCTGGCGTACTCGTTTTCCGAGGCCCGCCAACGCAAATCGGTCTGGTTGGTCGACGTCGATCAAACCGGCCTCGCCGAGGTCCGGCGCCACGAGCTGCCCGTGCCGAGGGCACTCGCCACGCTCACCGGCGAGCTCGAAGACCTCCTGCTGGATCCGGCGCACGACGCCCACCTCGGCCACTTCCTGTCGGTCACGGTCACCGACCGGGTGCGCCCGGTCGACGCGATGCGGCGGCTGCGCGAGCGGTTCCGGTACGCCGTGCACCTGGAGTGGGAGCCCGCGGGCGGGCACGCCGACGCCCCGCTGCGCTACTCCGACGCCGTCCGCGGCCGGTCCGACATCGAGGTCTCGCGCAGCTTCCTCGACGACTGCCGCGGCGCTCCGCCGACCGAGCGCGAAGAACAGCTCCTGTTCCGGGCCCTGGAAGCGGCCGACCGGGGGGCCCTCGCGAAATGAGGCTGCACAGGCTGGAGGTCGAAGCCTTCGGGCCGTACTGCGCACGCGAAGTGGTCGACTTCGACGTGCTCGGCGCCGACGGTCTCTTCCTCCTGCACGGCGAAACCGGCGCGGGCAAGACGACGCTGCTCGACGCGATCGCATTCGCGCTGTTCGGCGTGGTCCCCGGCGCCCGCAACGAGGCCAAGCGGCTGCGGTGCGATCTCGCCGACCGCGACCAGGTCACCGAGGTCGCGCTGGAGCTCACGGTGCAGGGCCACCGGCTGAAGATCGTGCGCAACCCGGAGTACCAGCGGCCGAAGCGGCGCGGCGAGGGCACAACCACCCAGCAGGCGAGGGTGTCGCTGAGCTGGGTCGGCACCGCGCCCGCCGGCTTGGCGCCGGAAGGCCTGATCCGGATCGAAGAGGTCGCGCGCACCGTCGAGCGGCTGCTCGGGATGACCGCGGCCCAGTTCTTCCAGGTGGTGTTGCTGCCGCAGGGCGAGTTCGCCCGCTTCCTGCGTTCGGACACCGCCGAGCGCGAGAAGCTCCTGGAACGGCTGTTCGGCACCGAGCGCTTCGCCGACGTCGAACGCTGGTTCGCCGACCTGCGCGCCGAACGCGGCCGGGAGCTGGAGGCGCGGCAGCGGGACGTGCGGGAGCTACTGGCGCGATACGCGCAGGAGGCCCAGCAGGAGCCACCCGAGACGGACGTGGCCGAGTGGGTCGACGTCGTGCTCACCGAGTCGCGGGCGCGAGTCGGACAAGTGACGGCCGAGGAGGAGCGGGCGCGCTCGGCCGCGCAGCGGGCGGACGTCTACCTGCAGGAAGAACGCGCGGGCGCGGAAAAGATCCGCCGGGTCCGCACCGCGCACCTGCGGCTGCTCGAGATCACCGAACAGGCGCCGCAGCGGGCCGAGTGGGCGCAGGAGGTCGCCGCCGCGCGGCGGGCCGCCGGGGTCGCCGTGGAGGCCGACCTGCTGGATCGGCGGGCCACCGAACTGACCGAAGCCGAGCAGGTGGAGAAGGCCCGCGGTGCCCGGCTCCGGGAGTTCGGCACCCGGGCGACCGGCGACCTGAAGGCGCGGGCGGCCGCCGCGCGCGAAGAGGCGGGCGCGGTCGCGGAACTGGTCGCCGAGGCCGAGCAGCAAGAGCTCGACGGCATGCGGCGGGACGACCGGAAGCTCGCCGCGGTCACGGCCGGCGAGCAGGTCGAGGCGCTGACCACCGAGCTCGCCGCGATCCCCGGCCAGCTGACGAAACTGCGGGCGGACGCCCTCGAAGCCGCCGAAGCCGAAGCCAAGCTCGACGGCGCCAAGGCGAAGGTGGACGAGCTGCGCGCCTTCGCCCGCGATGCCGCCGAACTGCCCGAGGCGCAGGCGAAGGTCGGCCGGGGTGAGGCGAAGCTGCGCGAAGTCGTCGACGCGCACCAGGCGGCCCGGCAGCGCCGGCTCGACCTGCGGGAGCGACGGCTCGACGGCATGGCGGCCGAGCTGGCCGCCGCGTTGCCGGACGGCGCGCCGTGCCCGGTGTGCGGGTCGGCCGAGCACCCGGCGAAGGCCAACCGGGACGTCGAGCTGGTCGACCCGGCGGAGGAACGCGCGGCCGAGGAAGCCGAGCAGGCGGCGGACGCGGTGCGGCAGCGGGTGGTCGTCGCGCTGGAAGAGGCGAAGGCGCGGCTGGCCGGGCTGATCGAGCGGCTGGCCGGGCGCACGGCCGAGTCGATCACCGCCGAGCTGGCGGACGCCCGCGCCACCGTCGCCGCGCTGACCGGGCAGGCCGCCGCCAAGGCCAAGCTGGGGCACCAGGTCGTCCTGCTGGAGCGGGACCTGGAAGCGCGCACCGAGCGCCTGCGCCGGGCCGAACAGGCGGCGACCGAAGCCACGACCGACGTCCGCGCCCTGGAGGAGCGGCTGGCCGAGCGGGAGCGCCGCCTGGTCGCCGGCCGGGGCGAATTCGCGGACGTCGGCGCGCGGCGGCAGCACCTCCTCGGCCTGGCCGAGGCCCTGGAGGCTGTCGCGGAGGCCCGGACGGTCGTCCTGGGCGCTCGTGAACGGGTCGCCCAGCAAAAAACCCTGGTCGACGCGGCGGTCGCGGCGAAGGGGTTCACCTCGCTGAAGAAGGCGCGCGCGGCGATGCTGCCGGACGAGCAGATCGAGAAGCTGGAGCAGGGCATCGCCGAGGCCGAGGCGGCCGCCGCGGGCGCGCGGGCGCTGCTGGCCGAGCCGGACCTGTTCGGGATCTCGCCGGACGACGTCGCGGACGTCGCGCGCGCGGCCGACGCGGCCCAGCTGGCCCGGGCACGCGCCGACTCCGCGTACGCGGCGCTTCGGGCGGCCACCGCGCAGCACGACGAGCTGACCCGGCTGGCCGGCCTGCTGCGTGCGGCGCTGGCCGGGCTCGCGCCGGCCGAGGCGGAGTACGCCGAGCTGCGAGCCCTGGCCGAGGTCGTCAACGGGCGCGGGCAGAACAGCCGCAAGATGTCGCTGCGGTCGTACGTGCTGGCGGCGCGGCTCGAAGAAGTCGCCGTCGCCGCCACGCACCGGCTGCGCACGATGAGCCAGGGCCGGTACTCGTTCGTGCACTCGGACGCGGCCGGGGCGCGCGGCACCCGCGGCGGGCTCGGCATCGACGTGCTGGACGACTACTCGGGCACCATCCGGCCGGCGAAGACCCTGTCCGGTGGCGAGTCGTTCCTCGCATCGCTGGCCCTCGCGCTGGGGCTGGCGGACGTCGTCGCGGGGGAGGCCGGTGGCGCACTGCTGGACACCCTGTTCGTCGACGAGGGGTTCGGCACGCTGGACGCCGAAACCCTCGACGTCGTGATGAACATCCTCGACGAGCTGCGCGCCGGCGGGCGCGTGGTCGGGCTCGTGTCCCACGTCGAGGAGCTGAGGCAGCGCATCCCGACGCGGCTGCGGATCCGGAAGTCCCGCACGGGCTCGACATTGGAGGTGCGCGCGGGCTGATCACCCGGCCAAGATGGACCCATGACCGACCAGCCGCCGAACGGCCTGCCCCGCTACCGCCTGCTCACCGGCCCGGACGACGCGAAGTTCTGCCACCGGGTCAGCGAGGCGCTGGAACTCGGCTACCGCCTGTACGGCTCGCCGGCTGCGACCTACGACGGCGAGCAGGTCATCGTCGCCCAAGCCGTCCTGTGGCAGGGCGAGCAGGGCTAGGCGGTCAGGGCTGGGCAGCGGCGCGCCGGAGGTACATCCCGGCGTAGGAACACCACGGCGTCCACGCACGGGCCCGCTCGCCGAGCGAGCCCGGCGCGAGGCCCAGCGCTTCGGCGCCGCGCCGGACCTCGGTGTCGCCGGTGAGCAGGACGTCCGGGGCGCCGAGGACGCGCATCAGCACGTAGTCGGCCGCCGACGGGTCGACCCCCGGGCACGCCAGCAGCTCCGCGCGCAGTTCGGCCGCCTCCCGGCCGACGTGGACCTCCAGGCGTCCTTCGGCCAGGGCGGCGGCGACGCCGGTCACGGTTTCGCCGAGCCCGGCCGTCGCGATCTGGGCCGCGGTCGGGAAGAGCCTGCGCACGCCCCACTCGCCCGGCACCTCCTCGCCCGGAGGCACCTCGCGCAGCAGGGCGCGGAGCAGCAGTTCCTCGCCGTCGACGGCGCCCGGCACCCGGATCCCCGGCACGGCCGCGACCACCGGAGCCAACGCCGGGTCGGCGCCGAGGACGCGGGTGACCGCCGCGGGGTCGGCGTCGAGGTCGAGCAGCCGGCGCACCCGGCTGACCGCGCTGCCGAGATCGCGCAGGTCGGTGAGCATCAGCTCGCAGCGCACGTGGTCCGGCGCCGGCGTCAATCGCACGACTCCGGTGCCGTGGGCGAGCCGCAGGGTCCGCGCGTAGGCCTCCGAAGTGACTTCCTCGACGCCCGGCACCGCGTGGTCCGCGAAGAAGCGAAGCAACCCCGAAGCGTCGAAGGGCGGCCGGAACGGCAGCCGCAGGCTGAGCCGGGTCCCGGTCACGTCGCTCTGCCGGCCACGTCGTGAAGCCGCGAAGGCACGAAGCTGCGAAGGCGTCGTGGCGAACACCTCGCGGATCGTCTCGTTGAACTGCCGCACGCTGGAGAAGCCCGCCGCGAAGGCGACGTCCGTCAGCGGCAGCTCGGACATCTCGATGAGCAGCCGCGCCGAGTGCGCGCGGTGCGCCCGGGCCAGGGCCAGCGGGCCCGCGCCCAGCTCGGCGGTGAGCACCCGGCCCAGCTGGCGTTCCGAGTAGCCGAGCCGCCGCGCGAGACCGGGGACGCCTTCGCGCTCGACGGTCCCGTCGGAGATCAGGCGCATCGCCCGTGCGGCCAGGTCGGCGCGCACGTTCCAGTCCGGCGAGCCGGGCACGGCGTCCGGCAGGCAGCGGCGGCAGGCGCGGAAGCCGTTGGCCTGCGCGGCCGCCGACGTCGGGAAGAAGCGGACGTTCTGCACCTTCGGCGTCGAGGCCGGGCACGACGGGCGGCAGTAGATGCCGGTGGTGCGGACGGCCATGATGAACTGGCCGTCGAAGCGCGAGTCGCGGGCGGTGACCACGCGGTAGCAGCGTTCGGCGTCGCGCCAGAGTGAGAGCGTTTCGGTGACCATTGATCCGAGCATGCCAGCAGGTCAGCGCCGTCGCTGGCGGAAATCCGCCACGGCGTTGGGTGCGTGGGGCGTGGGCGGGGCAGCCACGTAGACTGCGGGGTCGTGAGCCTCACCCTCGGTATCGTCGGCCTGCCCAACGTCGGCAAGTCCACCCTGTTCAACGCGCTGACTCGTAACAACGTGCTCGCCGCGAACTACCCGTTCGCGACGATCGAGCCGAACGTCGGGGTCGTGCCGCTGCCGGACCCCCGGCTGGACAAGCTGGCCGAGCTGCACAAGTCGGAGAAGATCGTCCCGGCCGTGGTGTCCTTTGTGGATATCGCGGGCATCGTGAAGGGCGCGTCCGAGGGTGCCGGGCTGGGCAACAAGTTCCTGGCGAACATCCGTGAGGCGAACGCGATCTGCCAGGTCATCCGCGTGTTCGATGACCCGGACGTGATCCACGTCGACGGCCGGATCGATCCGCTGAGCGACATCGAGACGATCAACACCGAGCTGATCCTGGCCGACCTGCAGACCCTCGAGAAGGCCGTCTGGCGGTTGGAAAAGGAAGCGCGGAGCAAGAAGGAAGCCAAGCCCGCGCTCGAGGCCGCGCAGAAGGCGAAGGAGATCCTCGACAGCGGACGCACGCTCTTCTCGGCTCAGAAGGACGTCGACCTCGAACTGCTTCGCGAGCACAGCCTTCTGACGACGAAGCCGTTCCTGTACGTCTTCAACGCCGACGAAGGCGTCCTCACCGACGAAGCCCGCCGCGAGGAGCTGACCAAGCTGGTCGCGCCGGCGGACGCAGTGTTCCTCGACGCGAAGGTCGAGGCGGAGCTGCTGGAGCTGGACGACGAGGAGTCGGTCCGCGAGCTGCTCGAGTCGGTCGGCCAGCCGGAGCCGGGGTTGTACTCCCTGGCCCGCGCGGGTTTCCACACCCTCGGCCTGCAGACGTACCTGACGGCGGGCCCGAAGGAGTCCCGGGCGTGGACGATCCCGCAGGGCGCGACGGCCCCCCAGGCGGCGGGCGTGATCCACACGGACTTCGAGCGCGGCTTCATCAAGGCGGAGATCGTCTCCTACGACGACCTGATGGCGGCAGGCTCGATGGCGGCCGCCCGGGCGGCGGGCAAGGTCCGCATGGAGGGCAAGGACTACGTCATGACCGATGGCGACGTGGTCGAGTTCCGCTTCAACGTCTGACGCACGGTTCGTAAGGGTCAACTACTGACTGTTGCTTTCATTGGACGCAGGATATACTGCGTCCAATGAAAGCTTCGCCGAGCCTGCTCCCCCTGCTGCGGTCCCGCATGCAGGGTGAGCTGCTGGCGCGGGTCCTGCTGCACCCGGAGCGCGAGTACAGCATCACCGAGCTCGCCGAAGCCTCCGGCGTCACCCCCACGGCCGTGTTGCGCGAGGTCGAACGGCTCGTCGGTGGCGGCATCCTGGAAGACCGGCGGGTCGGCCGGAGCCGGCTCGTCAAGGCCCGCACGGACACCCCGCTCTACCGGCCGTTGAGCGAGGTCATCGCGGTCACCTTCGGGCCGCTGCCGCTGCTCGCCGAGGCTTTGGCCGGGCTGGCGGGCGTGCGGGAGGCCTACATCTACGGGTCCTGGGCCGCGCGCTACCGCGGTGAACCGGGACCACCGCCCGGGGACGTCGACGTGCTCGTCGTCGGTTCGCCCGATCCGGACGCGCTGTTCGACCTGGCCGAGGGTGTGTCGCGGCGGCTGGGCCGCGAGGTCAACGTGCACCGGATCTCGCCGGCGTCGTGGTCCGCGGACAGCAAGGATCCCTTCCTCACCAGCGTGCGTGCGCGTCCGCTGGTTCCGTTGCCTCTCGAGCAGGAGACCCGATGACCCGGTGGAACCAGGGCCGCGCCACGATCGACGCGCTCATCGCACGCGGTTCGCTCGAGCACGTGCCGGCTTCGCGGGAAGCCGCGGAAGCGGAGCTCGTCAGGGCCCGCACGCACGTCGCTTCGGCGCGGCGGCTGCTGGACTCGGATCCGGAGGGCGCCTACACGCTGGCCTACGACGGCGCCCGCCGGGCGCTGGCGGCCGTCCTGCAGAACCAGGGCCTGCGTGCGACGAGCCGGGGTGGTCACATCGCCGTCTACGAGGCGGTTCGCGCGCAACTCGATCCGCCGCTGGGGCCGCTTCTGCGTCCCTTCAACCGGATGCGGATCCGGCGCAACGAAGTCGCCTACCGGTCTTCCGAGGCGCCTTCGGTGACCGCCGAGGACGTGACGGCCGATGTTTCGAAGGTCGACGATCTCATCGGGGTCGCCGAAAAGACGATCCCGACCATGTCTCGTTACTGATGGGAAACGCTTTGGACCGCCCGCTGACCCCGGCCGAGCGCGCGGCACTGGACACGCTGCTCGCGGCCGACTTCCCCGGTGCCGCGGAACTGCGCGCGCAGGCCGCCACGGCCCGGGTGGTCGGCCGCTGCGGCTGCGGCTGTCCCACGATCGACCTCGCCGTGGACGAAGCGACCCCGCGCTCGCCGAAGAAGGAATCGGTGGCGGTGGAGGCCGACGTTCCGGACGGCGGCCTCATCGTGTTCGTCGACGACGGCCGGTTGTCGTGCCTCGAATACTGGACGACGGCCGACGAGCGCCCGGCCGAGTTCCCGCCGCCCGGGCAAATCACCTTGTAGCCCGCCGGACCCGGAGGTCCGGCAGGCTTGGCCGGACTAGCCGAGCAGGCCCAGCACCGCGATCACGATCAGCACCACCGCGGGGGCGAGGGCGTTGATCCAGGCGCGCTGGGCGGGGGTGAGGGCGGCGGTGCTGTTCATGGCGTTTCCTAGGGGCCGAACCGATGCTTCCGCTCCGAACAGCGCGCTGATCATGCCGCCCGTTAACAGCTGTGATCGAACTCTCAGCCGTCCAGGTGACGGCGGTTGCGGGCGGTGAACCAGAGCACCCCGCCGGCCGCCGCCACCATCGCCGCGAACGCCGCCGTGCCGACCACGATTGCCTGAGTCATCTGTGTCTCCCTCCCGAAGGTTCCGGTAACCAAGAGACGCCGAAGCCGGGCGAAGGTGCACTCAGCGTAGCCGAGATCACACCGCGGCGAGCACCGCGTCGATCTGCGACGCCAGGTCGAAGTCCTTCGCCGTCAGGCCGCCTGCCGAGTGGGTGCTGAGCCGGAAGGTCAGCGTGCGCCAGCGGATGTCGATGTCCGGGTGGTGGTCGGCGGCTTCGGCGAGCTCCGCCACCCGGTTCACCACCTCGATCGCCTGGGGGAAGCTCGCCAGCTCCACCTCGCGCGCGATCACCGCGCCGGACCGCGTCCAGTCCGCGCCCAGCCGGGCGTCGACCTCGTCGTCGTTCAAGATTTCCGTCATGTCTCCATGGTCGACCGTCCTGGACTACGCTGCACGGTTGCCACGGGAGTCCGGTGAGCCGGGCTGAGAGGCGGGGTCACCCGCGACCGTTCGCACCTGACCGGATCATGCCGGCGACGGGAGGGCTTCCCTCCGCGTCGGCGAAGTGCAGGAGGGTAGATGAAACGCAGGGCTGTGCGCGCCGCGACGGCCATCGCCGCCGTCAGTGCCGTCGCCGCGGCGTGCTCGCTGTCGGACGGTGACGGTGGCACGCAGCAGACGCCCACCGTCACCCTCGTGACGCACGATTCGTTCCTGGCGCCACAGGAGGTGCTCGACGCCTTCCAGAAGCAGTCGGGCATCAAGGTCTCCGTGCTCAAGCAGGGCGACGCCGGTTCGCTGACCAACAAGCTCGTGCTGACGAAGGCCAACCCGATCGGCGACGTCGCGTACGGCGTCGACTCCACCTTCGCCTCCCGCGCGCTCAGCGAGGGTGTCTTCGATTCCTACACCAGCCCGGAAGCCGACCGCGGGCCGCAACGCTACGCCGTCGACCCCGAGCACCGGCTGTCCGCGGTCGACGTCGGTGACGTCTGCGTCAACGTCGACACGAACTACTTCACGAGCAAGGGGATCCCCGCGCCGGAGACCTACGACGACCTGGCCGACCCGAAGTACAAGGACCTGCTGGTCGCCGAGGATCCGGCGACGGCGTCGCCCGGGCTGGCGTTCCTCCTCGGCACCGTCGCCAAGTACGGCGACGCCGGCTGGAAGGACTACTGGACGAAGCTGAAGGCCAACGGCGTCAAGGTCGTCAGCGGCTGGGAAGAGGCCTACACCAAGCAGTTCTCCGGCTCGTCCGGCAAGGGGCCGCGGCCGATCGTCGTCTCGTACGCGTCGTCGCCGGCCGCCGAAGTCGGGGACGACGGGAAGCCGCGCACCAAGGCGCTGCTCGACACCTGCTACCGGCAGGTCGAGTACGCCGGCGTGCTGGCGAACGGCAAGCAGGTCGAGAACGCCCGCAAGGTCGTCGACTTCCTGCTCTCGCAGCAGTTCCAGGCCACGGTCGCGGCCAACATGTACGTCTACCCGGCGCGCCAGGGCGTCGACCTGCCCGCGGGCTGGGCGCAGGTGGCCCCGCTGCCGCAGAGGCCGCAGGCGCTGCCCGCGGACCAGGTGCAGGCCGGACGCGAGAAGTGGATCGGCGAATGGCGCACGCTCCTGCAGTGAGCTCCGAGGCTCCACCGCGGAGTCCCGGGAAAGCCACCGCCCCGCCGCGGACCGCCCGCGGGCTCGGCCTGGCGCTGCTCGGGCTGGCCCCGATCGGGTTCCTGGTGGTGTTCTTCGCCTGGCCGGTGCTGGCGATCATCGGCCGCGGGTTCGCCGCGGGCGGGCTCGGCGTCGTGCTCGGCGACGCGCGGACCTGGCAGCTGGCCGGGTTCACCGTCGCGAGCGCGGCCGCGTCGACGGTGGTCGCGGTGCTGGCCGGGCTGCCGGTGGCGTTCCTGCTGGCCCGGGTGCGGCTGCCCGGCGTCGGCCTGGCGCGGACGCTGGTGCTGGTGCCGTTCGTGCTGCCGACCGTGGTCGTCGGGCTGGCGTTCCGGGCGCTGTGGCCGGACGGCGGGGTGCTGCCGATCGTGCTGGCCAACGCCTTCTTCAACGTCGCCGTCGTCGCGCGAACCGTCGCCGGGCTGTGGGCGCGGCTCGATTCGCGGACGACCGACGCCGCCCGGGCGCTCGGCGCGTCGCCGTGGCGGGCCTTCCGGTCGGTGACGCTGCCCGCGCTGGCGCCCGCGGTCGCGTCCGCCGCGGCCGTCGTGTTCCTCTTCTGCGCCACCAGCTTCGGAGTCGTCCTGATCCTGGGCGGGGCGCGCTACCGGACCCTGGAAACCGAGATCTACCTGCGGACGGTCGACCTGCTGGACCTCTCGGGCGCGGCCGCGCTCTCGCTGATCCAGTTCGCGGCCGTGGTCGCCGCGCTGGTCCTCGGCGGGCTGGCGCGCCGGCGCAAAGAAGGCGCCCGGATCGGATCGGGCGGGGCGCGGCGGCCACGGGGCGGCGAGTGGTGGATCGTCGGCGCCGCGGGGGTCGTGCTCGCGTTGCTGGTGACGCCGATCGTCGCGCTCCTCGCCGAATCGGTGTCCACTGAGGACGGCTGGAGCCTCGCCGGGTACCGGGCGCTGACGAGCACCGGCGAGAAGGGCGCGCTCCAGGTGTCCGGCTGGGACGCCGCGCTGAACTCGCTGAAGGTGGCGATCGACGCGACGTTGCTCGCGCTGGTCGTCGGCGTGCTCGCGTCCGTCGTCCTCGTGGCGCTGCGGCGCTCGCCCGCCAAAGCCGCGCGCGGGCTGGGCGAGACGATGGACGCCGTGCTGATGCTGCCGCTCGGGGTGTCCGCGGTGACCGTCGGGTTCGGCTACCTGGTGACGCTCGACGCGTTGCCCGGTGACCTGCGGACGTCGCCCTACCTGGTGCCGCTGGCCCAGGCGCTGGTGATCATCCCGCTGATCGTGCGGATGGTGCTGCCGGTGCTGCGCTCGGTCGACGTCCGGCTGCGGCAGGCCGCCTCGACGCTCGGGGCGAGCCCGCTGCGGGTGTGGTGGGAGATCGACCTGCCGCTGACGCTGCGGCCGCTGGTCGCGGCGGCGGGCTTCGGTTTCGTCGTGGCCCTCGGCGAATTCGGCGCGACGAGCTTCCTCGCCCGGCCGACGGCGCCGACGCTGCCGGTCGCGGTCGCGACGCTGATGGCGCGCCCGGGTGAGCTGAACAACCAGATGGCCTACGCGGCGTGCGCGTTGCTGATGCTCGTGACGGTGCTGGCGGTCGCCCTGATCGACCGGCTCGGGCGCGGCGGGGTGGGAGAGTTCTGATGGCGTTGTCGGTGCGGGACCTGACCGTCCACTACGGATCGTTCGCGGCGGTGCGCGACGCCCGGCTGGACATCGCCGACGGCGAGGTGCTGGCGCTGCTCGGCCCGTCGGGCTCGGGCAAGTCGACGCTGCTGCGGGCGATCACCGGCCTCGAGCCGTCGGCGCGCGGCTCGGTGAGCTGGGACGGCGAGGACCTCGGCGCGGTCCCGGTCCACCGGCGAGGCTTCGGCCTGGTGTTCCAGGACGGCCAGCTCTTCGCCCACCGCGACGTCGCCGCGAACATCGCGTTCGGCCTGCGGATGCACGGCGTGCCGCGCGCGCGGTGGGCGCCGCGGGTCGCCGAGCTGCTGGAGCTGGTGGGCCTCGCTGGCTTCGAGAAGCGGCGGGTGACGGAGCTGTCCGGCGGCCAGGCCCAGCGGGTGGCGCTGGCCCGGGCGCTGGCACCGAAGCCGCGGCTGCTGCTGCTCGACGAGCCACTGTCCGGTTTGGACGCGGGACTGCGTGAGCAGCTGGCGATCGACCTGGCGGACCTGTTGCGGCGCAGCAAGATCACCGCGCTGCTGGTGACGCACGACCAGGAAGAGGCGTTCACCCTGGCCGACCGCGTGGCGGTGCTCGACGCGGGGGAGGTCCGCCAGGAGGGTGCGGTCCGGCGGGTGTGGCGGAATCCGGCGGACGACGACGTGGCCCGGTTCCTCGGCGTGACGACGTTCGTGGAGGGGACGGCTGCGGCCGGGGTGGTGCAGACGTCGCTGGGGGACGTGCCGCTGCCGGACGCCGCCGACGGCCCGGTGCGGCTGGGGCTGCGGCCGCACGCGCTGAAGGTGTCGGCCGAAGGAGTGCGCGGCGAGGTCGTCGCGGCGGTCCACCGGCGGGAACACCTGCGGCTCGTGGTGAAACTCGCGGATTCCACAGTGGACGCCGTGGCGCCGGCCGCGTCGGACCTGCGGGCCGGGGACGCGGTGAAGCTGGAGCTCGACCCGGACGGCGTCGCGCTGGTCGGTTGACGCCGTCCGGAAAGGAACCTCAGCCGTCTCGGGTCGACAGGCGGGCGTAGGCCAGCGAAAGCCCGATCACGATGTAGCAAGCCGCCCGCAGCGCGCCTTCGCCCAGCATCTGCGTGCCCATCGGGTCCTGCAGGACCTCCGCCGGGGCCATCGACCAGTTCTGCGTCAGCAGGAACGGGTGCAGCCAGTCCAGCGACGTCAGGAACCCGAGGATCGTGAACACGATGTCGCCCGCCAGGACGGAAGCCACCACCAGCATCGGGTGCTCGGTCCAGCTGGACAGCGCCAGCGCCACGGCGCCGACCGCCCACAGTTGCAGCACCACCCAGCCCGCCACCAGCAGGATCCGGGCCAGCGCGCCGCCCAGGGACAACGTCGTGCCCGACAGCGTGAACAGCGAATCCGTGCCGTTGATGATGAGCCCGGTCACCACGCCCGTCACGCACATCGCCAGCACCGAAACGACCGACACCGTCGCGACGCCGAACGCCTTGACCGCCAGCAGCCGGCCGCGGCCGACCGGGGCGATCAGCCAGCCGCGCAGGGTGCCGTGCGAGGTCTCGCCCGCGATCGCGTCCGCGCCCGCCATGGCCGAGGCCAGCGGGAGCAGCAGCGCCAGCGACATCACGATCGCCGCGATCGGCAGCACGAACGCGTTGTTGACCGCCGAGGCCAGCAGCGCTCCGCCGCCTTCGTCCGGCCCCCCGCCGGCGTTGGGGTTGTCGTCCACCAGCGTCAGCCCGATGCCGATCACCACCGGGATCAGCGCCAGCAACCCGAGCACGGCCAGCGTGCGCGGCCGCCGGAAGATCCAGCGCAGCTCCGCGGCCAGCAGCCGTGGCAGCGGCACCGTGTCGTGGCCCGTGCGGGCCGCCGGTGCGTCGAGAACCGCCGTCGTCATTCCGCCCCCTCGGTCAGCCGCGCGAACAGGTCTTCCAGGCCGGTGCGGGCCCGCGTCGCCTCGTGGACCGCGACCCCCGCGCCCACCAGGACCTGCAGCACCCGCGGCGCCTCGGCCGCGGTCAGGTCGGCCCGGATGCCGTCCGGCGTGAGCCGGGCGCCGATCCGGTTCTCCCGCAGCACTTCCACCGCCTGCTCCGCGTCCGGCGTGCGGACCAGCAGGGCCGCGTTCCCGGACTCCAGCAGCTCCGCCAGCTCGCCCTGCGCGACGACGTTGCCGGACTGCAGGACAGCCACGTGCGTGCACGTCGCTTCGACTTCGGCCAGCAGGTGCGACGACACCAGCACGGTGACGCCCTCGGCGTGCAGCTCGGCGACGATCCTGCGGATCTCCCTGGTACCAGCAGGGTCGAGGCCGTTGGTCGGCTCGTCGAGCACGACCATCTTGCGAGGTACGAGCAGCGCCGAAGCGAGCCCGAGCCGTTGCTTCATGCCGAGCGAATACCCCTTGTACCGCCGGCGCGCCGCCCCGGTCAGCCCGACGCGCTCCAGCGCCGTGTCCACCGCGGTAGGGATCCCGGCCGAGGACAGCCGCGGTTCCGCCGCGGCGAAGCGCAGCAAGTTGTCGCGCCCGGAGAGGAACGGGTGGAAGCCCGGCCCCTCGACCAGCGCGCCGACGTCCGGCAGCGCGTGCGCGGCGGCGTCCGGCATCGGCCGGCCGAGCAGCTCGACCTCACCCTCGGTCGGCCGGACCAGGCCGAGCAGCATCCGGATGGTGGTCGTCTTGCCCGAGCCGTTCGGCCCGAGCATCCCGACGACCGCGCCCTGCGGGATGTCGAGGTCGACGTGGTCGACCGCGACGGTGCTGCCGTAGACCTTGCGCAGTCCCCGGGTCCGCGCGGCGAGCGGGACCGCCGGGGCGGACGCCTCCGAAGAGACGTCCGCCCCGGACTGAACAGCCGTGCTGGTCACTTCTGACCCAGCGCTTCGTACAGGACCTGCGCCGGCACCGCACCGGCGGCGAACCGGCCGTCGTCGGTCAGCACCGCGCTGCCGACCTTCGTGGTGACGAGGTAGCCGCTGCCCCACGCGCCGTTGACCTTCTTCGCGAACCGCTCGAGCAGCGCCTTCGGGTCCGCGTTGCCGCCGCGGCCTTCACGGCCGGACTGCTGCTTCGGCGCCGCGTTCAGCGCGTCCGCCGGGACCTTGCCGGTGACGACGGTGTCCCAGCCGTCGCCGACGACCTTGACGTCCTGCTTCGCCTGCTCGGCGAGGTCCTTGTGCTGCTGGTCGATCGTCGGCGTCTTCTCCTGCACCTTGGCGCCCTTCGGCGGGGTGAAGGTGAAGAGGTCGGCGGGCTGCTGGGTGAACTCGATCTCGGTGAACGCCACCTCGAGCGCCGGCGTCGCCGTGCCGTTGCTCAGCACCGACACCCGCAGCGGCATCCGCGTCTGGGAGTCGACCGCCACGCGGATCTCGCGCAGCAGCGTCCGCTCCGTCGGCTTCGGCGTCAGGACCAGCTCGTAGGCCGGGCGGCCGGCGACGGTCGCGGTGCCGTCGACCGACACCGTGCTGCTCTCGCGGACCTTCGCGAGCAGTTCCGTCGACGCAGCCAGCGGGTCCGCCGTCTTGTCGCTGCCCGCGCCCTTCTGCTGGGCCACGTCGGCCGGGATGGTCACCTTGGTCGCGGTGTTCGTCTTGGAGCTGTAGTCCCAGACGGTGGTGCCGTCGTGGACGACGGTCTGCTGGCTCGCGCCCTGCGTGACGGCCAGCCGGCTCTTGCCCGCGCCGTCGGTGAACAGGTGGGCCGAGTCCATGTTCAGCGCCGATGCGCCCGGCACCGCGTTCCCCAGCGCGGGCAGGCCCAGGTCGTTGCTCACCTTCACCGTGCCGTCGAACGCGCCCGGCTTCGCCTTGGCCACCGACTGGACCAGGTCCTCGGCGCTCACCTGCGGCAGCGCCGGCTTGTCGTCGGCGCTGGCCGGCATCGCGACGAACGCGAGGCCACCGGCACCGAGCGCGGTGCCGAGGACCGCGGCGGTGATGCCCTTCGTCTTCGGTTTCATGCGTCTCTCCCTGTGGTGTTCCCGGACTCGAGTGTGCCCGGCTCCCTGGCCACGACGCTTCCCTCTCGAGGCTGAGATACCCCTGAAGGTTCTCCCTCTCCGGCTGAGATCGCGCTGAGAACCGACGCACGACCTGCGAAAACCGGCCATGATGAGTCTCGTGAAACCTCGGGTGCTGGTGGTCGACGACGAACCGGGCGTGCGGAAGGCGCTGCAGCGCGGGCTGCGCGCGGAGGGCATGGACGTGGTCACCGCCGCGGACGGGCCCACCGGCCTGCAGCTGGCGAGCACGGGCTCGTTCGACGTCGTCCTGCTCGACATCATGCTGCCGGGCCTGTCCGGCTACCGCGTGCTGGAGCGGCTGCGCAAGGACGGCGTGACCACGCCGGTGCTGCTCGTCTCGGCGAAGGACGGCGAGATCGACCAGGCCGACGGCCTCGACCTCGGTGCCGACGGCTACCTCGTCAAGCCGTTCTCGTTCGTGGTGCTGGTCGCGCAGGTCCGGGCGGTGCTGCGCCGGGCCGGGCCGGAGGCCGGCCGCGGCACGCTGCGGCTCGGCGCGCTGGCCGTCGACCGCGGGCTGCGGCAGGTGCACTGGCACGACGAAGAAGTCGGGCTGAGCCCGCGGGAGTTCGCGCTGCTCGAGGTCCTCGTCGGGCGGGCGGGCACGGTCGTCACGAAGGACGAGCTGCTGCGCGCGGTCTGGGGCGAAGAGCAGGCGGTGACCCGCAACCTCGTCGAGGTCTACATCGGGTACGTGCGCCGCAAGCTCGACGCGGTCGGGGCCGGCGCGCTGCTACGGACCGTGCGGGGGCACGGCTACCTGGCGTCCGACGCGCAGCTCGACGAGGTCATCACCCCGTGACCTCCTGGTGGCGGGGCCGGACCCTGCAGGCCCGGATCACCGTGCTGGCCGCGACGATCACCCTGGTCTGCCTGCTCGGGCTGGCGGCGCTGGCCGCGTCGAACCTCTCACCCCGGCTCATCGGCTCGGTCGACCACGAGCTGACGAGCGCGCTCGGCCCGGCCGGAGCCGAGGTGAGCGCGGGCCGTCCGCTGTCCGGGTCCGCCCCGGTGACGCTGCGGGTGCTCGACATCGCGGGCGCGCCCGTGGACGGCGGCACCCCGACCGGGCTCTCCGCTTCGGACGTCTCGGCGCTTAAGGCGGGACAGCCGGTCCAGCGCGACGGCGCGCGGTACCTGGGGACGGTCGTCAGCGCGCCGGACGGGGCGCAACGGCTGGTCGTCGCGGGAGCCGGCCTGGTCGGGTTCGCCGCCGCGGTGCACTACGGCGGAGTGTGGCTGGTGGTCGTCGCGGTGGTCGGCGCGCTGGTCGCGGGGTTCGCGACGTGGCTGGTGGTGCGCCTGTCGCTGCGGCCGGTCGCGCGCATGCGGGGTTCGGTGCGGTCGCTGCCGCCGGGGGCGCGGCTGGCGCTGCCGGACTCGCACGACGAGCTGCGCGCGCTGGCGGAGGAGTTCAACGCGCTGCTGGAACGCCAGGAACAGGCCAGCGACCGGCTCCGGCGCTTCACCGGCGACGCCGCGCACGAGCTGCGCTCGCCGGTCGCGTCGATCCGGGTGCAGGCCGAGGTCGCCGTCACCAACCCCGATCCGGAGCTCGCGCAGGAGACGCTGTCGGACATCTTGACCGAGGCCGAGCGGCTGTCGTCGCTGCTGGACGGGCTGCTGTCGCTGGCCCGCTCGGACGCGGGGGAGGTGCCGCCGGCTTCGCCGGTCGAGCTGGTGAGCGAGGTCCGCGCGGCGGTGGCCCGGCTCCCGGCGGGGACCCCGGAGGCCCGGGTGAGCACGGCGGTCGCCCAGGCGTGGGCGTCGGCCGCGCACGCGGAGGTGGAGCTGGTGCTGGACAACCTGCTACGCAACGCGTGCCGCTACGCGCGCGGCCAGATCGTGGTGTCGGTGCTGGCGTCGCGGTCATCGGTGCGGGTCGTGGTCGACGACGACGGCCCGGGCATCGCCGCGGAGCACCGCGAAAGGGTGTTCGACCGGTTTTACCGGATCGCGGACGACCGGGCGCGCTCGTCGGGCGGCACGGGACTGGGCCTGGCGATGGTGGCGGAGACGGTGCGGCGCCGAGGTGGCCGCGTCCAGGTGGGCGAGTCCCCGGACGGCGGCGCGCGGTTCGTGGTCGTCTGGCGCGCGGCCGTGGGTGAAGCTTCCGGGTAGGTTCCGGGACTGTGAACGCTGTGATCGTGGGAGCCGCCCTGGTGCGGGACGGCAAGCTGCTGGCCCAGCAGCGGGCCTGGCCGCCGAAGCACGCGGGGCAGTGGGAACTGCCCGGCGGCCGGGTCGAAGAAGGGGAATCCGAGGCCTTCGCGCTGGCTCGCGAGTGCAGCGAGGAGCTCGACGTCGTCGTCGAGGTCGGCTGCCGGGTCGGGGAGGACATCCCGCTGCCCGGGGGCCGGGTTCTCCGCATCTACGCCGCGAAGCTCGTTTCGCCCGGGGAGGAGCCGCGGGCCGTCGAACACCGAGCCGTTCGGTGGCTCGGGCCCGACGACCTCGACGACCTCGACTGGCTGCCCGCCGACCGGATCCTGCTGCCGGCCTTCCGCGCGCTGCTCACTTGAGTCCGTGAATGCCACATCGAGGAACTTCAGGTCTCTGGATGTGGCATTCACGGACTTCAATGGGCGCCGATCATCCGCAGTGCCGCGTCGAGCCGGTGCGAGCCGCGTTCGCGGGCGCGCTCCGCGCCCGCCTTCCGCACGCGATCCAGCTCCGCGACGTCGTCGAGCAGCGACGACGCGCGTTCCCGCAGCGGCCGCAGCTCTTCGATCACCGCGTCGGCGACGGCGTCCTTCACCGCTCCGTACGAGGAGAACTCGTCAGCCAGCTCCGCCGGTGACCCGCCGCGGCAGGCGGCGAGGATCTCCAGCAGGTTCGCCATCCCCGGCCGCGTCTCCGGGGCGTGCACCGGCACCGAACCGCCGTCGGTGACCGCGCGGCGGATCTTGCGGCGGATCTGGTCGGGCTCGTCGAGCACGAACACCACGCCCACCGCGTCCCGGGCCGACTTCGACATCTTGCGCGTCGGGTCGGCCAGGTCCTTCACCCGCGCGCCGGCCGGCGGCAGCACCGCGCGGGGGATGGTGAACACCTCGCCGTAGGTGCCGTTGAACCGCTTCGCCAGGGTCCGCGTCAGCTCGACGTGCTGCCGCTGGTCCTCGCCGACCGGCACCTCGTCCGCGCCCTGCAGCAGGATGTCGGCGGCCATCAGCGCCGGGTAGGTCAGCAGCGACAGCCGCACCCCGGCCTGCCCCTTCGACTTCTCCTTGAACTGGATCATCCGCGCGGCCTCGCCGTAGTTGCAGGTGCACTCCAGGACCCAGGTCAGCGCGCCGAGCTCGCGGGCCAGGTCGGACTGGACGAACACCCGCTCGGGATCGATGCCGGCGGCGATCAGCACCGCCAGCTGCTCGCGCGCCAGTGATCGGAGTTTCGATGGGTTGTGCGGGGTCGTCATGCCGTGCAGGTCGGCGACGAAGTACAGGTCCTCCGCGCCGCCCTCGAGGGCCCAGCGGCGGACGGCGCCGAGGTGGTTGCCGAGGTGGACGTGACCGGAGGGCGTGATGCCGGACAGCTTGCTCATCGTGGGTTCCTTCCGCGGGGGACCACCCCGGAGAAGGCACGAAAAAGGCCGCCCGTCCGGGGCGGCCACTGGCTGGTTCAGCGCAGGGTCAGCAGGCCGCCGAGGGCGGCCACCAGCTGGACGTCTGCGCGTGCATACGAGCGATCATAACCGAGCGGGTCTACCGTCGTAACCATGTTCGTCGTGCTGCTGACCTACACCGCACCGATCGAAGAGGTCGACCTGGCGCTGCCGGACCACGTCGAGTGGCTGAACCGGCAGTACGAGCGTGGGCTCTTCCTCGCCTCCGGGGCGCGGAAGCCGCGGGTCGGCGGCGTGATCATCACGCGCCCGATGTCCCAGGGGAAGCTGGACGCCATCTTGGCGAGCGACCCGTTCGCGGTCCGGCACCTGGCGAAGTACGAGGTCGTCGAGTTTTCGCCGACGAAGACAGCGCCCGAGCTGCGGGGGATCAACGAAGCCATCCCGCACTAGGCGGCCAGATCCAGCTTCGCCTTCTGCAGCGCCAGTACCGGGCACTTCTTGCAACGCGGCTTCGACCGGCAGCACTTCTTCTTGACCTTGCCGGCCTTCATGAGCTTGCGCACGACCTTCCGCGGGTCTTTCGGCTTCTTGCCCACGGGCACGCACCTTCCGGATCGGCGACCTTCACCGGGTTTCCACGTTAGGCCAGCCTAACCGACAGGGGGGCGTGGGGCCGCTCACAATGGGGTGGCAGGTATCCTGGGTGAGGTCCGCGTGTGACCAGAGCCGGTCACGGGATGCCTGACGGCTTGCGCGGCCATCCAAACCCTTGAAGTTCAGGAGTTCTCGCGTGCCCGCAGCCAGCGCTACCGTCGAAACCGGCCGGCCGACCGGTAAGACCCGGCCCGACCTGCGCAATGTCGCGATCGTAGCCCACGTCGACCACGGCAAGACCACGCTGGTGGACGCGATGCTCCGCCAGTCCGGCGCCTTCGCCGAGCGCGCCGAGCTCGTCGACCGCGTGATGGACTCGGGTGAGCTCGAGCGCGAAAAGGGCATCACGATCCTCGCGAAGAACACCTCGATCCACCGCCAGACGCCCGAGGGCCAGGTGACGATCAACGTCATCGACACCCCCGGCCACGCCGACTTCGGCGGCGAGGTCGAGCGCGGCCTGGCCATGGTCGACGGCGTCGTCCTGCTGGTCGACGCGTCCGAGGGCCCGCTCCCGCAGACCCGGTTCGTGCTCCGCAAGACCCTCGAAGCCGGCCTGCCGGTGATCCTGCTGGTCAACAAGACCGACCGGCCGGACGCCCGGATCGCCGAGGTCGTCGAGGAGACCCACGACCTGCTGCTCGAGCTGGCCAGCGACATCGAGGACGCCGACCACGACGCGATCCTCGACCTCCCGGTCGTCTACGCCTCCGCGCGCGCCGGCAAGGCGAGCCTGGAGCAGCCCGCCGACGGCGAGATCCCCGAGAGCGAGAACCTCGACCCGCTGTTCGACACGCTGCTCCGGCACGTGCCGCCGCCCGCCGCCGACCTCGACGCGCCGCTGCAGGCGCTGGTCACCAACCTCGACGCGTCCAACTTCCTCGGCCGCATCGCGCTGATCCGCATCCACGCCGGCAAGCTGCGCAAGGGCCAGACCGTGGCTTGGATGCGCGAAGACGGCACGGTGCAGAACGTCCGCATCTCCGAGCTGCTGGTCACCGAGGCGCTCACCCGCGTCCCGGCGACCGAGGCCAGCGCGGGCGAGCTGGTCGCCATCGCGGGCATCCCCGACATCACCATCGGCGACACCCTCGCCGACTCCGACAACCCGGTGGCGCTGCCCCGGATCACCGTCGACGAGCCCGCCATCTCGATGACCATCGGCGTCAACACCTCGCCGCTGGCCGGGCGCAACGGCGGCGACAAGGTCACCGCGCGGCTGGTCAAGGCCCGCCTTGACCAGGAACTGATCGGCAACGTCTCGATCCGCGTCCTGCCGACCGAGCGCCCCGACACCTGGGAGGTCCAGGGCCGCGGCGAGCTGGCGCTGGCGATCCTCGTCGAGCAGATGCGGCGCGAGGGCTTCGAGCTGACCGTCGGCAAGCCGCAGGTCGTCACCCGGATCATCGACGGCAAGGTGCACGAGCCGTTCGAGCGCCTGTCGATCGACTCGCCGGAAGAGCACCTCGGCGCGATCACCCAGCTGCTGGCCTCGCGCAAGGGCCGCATGGAACACATGGGCGGCCACGGCTCCGGCCGGCTCAAGCTCGACTACGTCCTCCCGGCGCGTGGCCTGATCGGCTTCCGCACCGACTTCCTCACCGAGACCCGCGGTACCGGCATCGCGAACCACGTGTTCGAGGGCTACTTCCCGTGGGCGGGCGAGATCCGCACCCGGCACAGCGGCTCCCTGGTCGCCGACCGCACCGGCCCGGTCACCGCGTACGCGATGATCCAGCTGGCCGACCGCGGCACGTTCTTCGTCGAGCCGGGCGCCGAGGTGTACGAGGGCATGGTCGTGGGCGAGAACCCGCGCTTCGAGGACCTCGACATCAACATCACCAAGGAGAAGAAGCTGACCAACATGCGTCAGTCCTCCGCCGACGTGATGGAGACGCTGGCCCGCCCGCGCAAGATGGGCCTGGAAGAGGCGCTGGAGTTCTGCTCGGTCGACGAGTGCGTCGAGGTCGCGCCCGAGGTCGTCCGGGTCCGCAAGGTCACCTTGGACGTCAACACCCGCGCGAAGGAGCGTTCGCGCGCCAAGAGCCGCGACAACGCCTGATCCCTCCGGCTTCGAAAAAACCTCCCGGTGTGCGTCGCCGGGAGGTTTTTTCGTGTCCCTTCCCTTACGCTGGGTCGGCCGGTGGCGGACCCAGCGTCATGAATTCCGTCGTTCTTCTCCTTATATCTTTATAGGGGTCGCGGCGGTTTCAACGCCTGGCGCCGACCACCGACGTGAACCGTTTTCGTGTCCGGCCCGTGTTCGTTCCGCCGTTCCGGAACGGTCCGGGAACCCGGACGGTGTTCCGCGCGTCCTCTCCCATAGCGCCCACCTTGGGGCGGCGAGGCCGCCCGATCCGGGTATGGGAATCTCGGTTTCGGCGGCGAAGGCGGTCGTGGGAGCATGACTGACCCGATCGGGCGAAACTGGGAGGAACGGGGCGTGCGGGTGAATCGCAAGGCGGTGCCGGTACTGGCACTCGCGGCCGTACTGCTCACCGCCTGTTCCAACACCCCGCCACCCCCGGTCGTGTCGTCGTCGGTCGCGCCCGTGTCCACCACCGGCAAGACGCCGTCGCAGATCGTCGTCGGCGTCGACGACGTGCTCGGCGGGTACAACCCGCACAACCTCGCGGACTCGTCCCAGGTGACCTCCGCGCTCTCGCAGCTGCTGCTGCCCTCGGTGTTCCGCCAGAAGGACGACGGCACCACCCAGCTCGACAAGAACCTGATGAAGTCCGCGGAGGTGATCTCGCAGCAGCCGTTCGTGGTGGCCTACGAGATCCGGCCCGACGCCTCCTGGTCCGACGGCGCGCCGATCGCCGCCGAGGACTTCGACTACCTGCGGACCCAGCTGCGCGACCAGCCCGGCGTGATCGAGCCGGCCGGCTACCGGCAGATCACCGACCTGCAGTCCCGCGAAGGCGGCAAGCGCGTCGAGGTCACCTTCGCCAAGCCGTATCCCGGCTGGCAGACGCTGTTCTCCGACCTGCTGCCCGCCCACCTGCTCAAGGACGCGCCCGACGGCTGGCGCGGGGCGCTCGCGTCGAACTTCCCGGCCATCGCCGGCCCGTTCTCGATCAAGAGCCTGGACACCGCCCGCGGCGAGGTGATCCTCGAGCGCAACGAGCGCTACTGGGAGAAGCCCGCCGCGATCGACCGGATCGTGCTCCGCCGGTCGGACCAGAACACGCTGCTGGCCGCGCTGCGCAGCGGCAACGACCAGTTCGCGCTGGCGCGGACCACCGGCGACGAGCTCAAGCTGCTCGGCGAGCTCGGCTCCTCCGTGCGGCTGCACACGGTGGCCCGCCCGCTCGTGGCCGACGTGCTGCTGCGCCCGGTCAGCGCGACGCTGCAGGACGCCCAGGTGCGCGCCGGGGTGGCCGCGCTGATCGACCGCACCAAGCTGATCACCGAAGGCGTCAACGGCGGCCCGTCGTCGGCGCTCCACGCCGACGCCCAGGTGACCGCGCCGTCGGTGAAGGGCTACGCGGCGACCATCCCGCCCGGCCCGCCCACCGCCCCCGACGTCGCCAAGGCCGAGCAGTCGCTGACGGCGGCCGGCTACACCAAGACCGCGGGCACCTGGCGCAAGAACGGCCGGGCGCTCTCGCTGGTCATCGCCTCCCCGGCCACCCAGGAGCCGTACGCGACGATCGCCAAGGAGCTCACCAGCGAGCTCGCCGCGCAGGGCATCGAGGTCAACGCGATCACTCCGCAGCCGCGCGACCTGTTCAGTGGCCTGCTGGCGATGCCGGTCGTGGGCGGGGTCCAGCAGCCGACCGGCGACTCGGCGGGCAACGTCGGGATCGACATCGCGGTCGTCCCGCAGGCGGTCGGCGGCGACTCCGCGTCGGTCCTCGCCTCGACCTTCGGCTGCCGCCCGGAGCAGACGGCCGAGGGCGTGGACAAGACCAAGCCCGTCGTCCCGGGCAACGCGGCCGGCTTCTGCGACCCGGCGCTGCAGCCGTCCATCGACGCGGCGCTGTCGGGATCGACCTCGGTCACCGAGGCGCTGACCACCCTAGAGCCTGAACTTTGGCGCCAGAACGTGGTGATTCCGCTGTTCCAATTGGCTGACACCCTGGCGATCGGATCCGGCATCTCGGGCGTCACGCCCGGTCCCCCCATGGTGGGCCCGTTCGGGTCGGCGGTGAACTGGACTCGCGGCCCGAAGTAATCGGTTGGCTACGCATTCAGTACTACCGGGTGATCTTTACCAACGCCTTCGAGTGGGGCGTTGTGAATCCATGAGGTAACCGTCGTATTTCTGGATGTCGACTGGAAGTCACCCTTTGGTCACGATCGACCCGGAACTGGTGACTGTCGGTACTTTTCCTTTCTAGCGTGCTCCCGCAGTGCGCCAGTTGAGTGTCGCTTGGCGTGTCGTAGGCTCCGGCCCATCCAAACCGGAGCGGTGTGGGCCCTTGTCCCGATATTCAAGGGCTCAGTGCTAGGAGGGCACACTTCATGAGGAGATCCAAAGCTGTCTCCGCTTTGTCGCTCGTCGCCGGCGCTTCGCTGTTGCTGAGCGCCTGCAGCGGCGGCGATTCGGGTTCGGGCAACACCGACCAGAACGGATCGTCGACCGACGTCAAGGCGATGGCTGCCGGCAAGGCCGAGACCGGCGACCTGTTCAAGCTCGCGGACACCCCGGGGTACGACGGCACGGTCACGATCGGTATCGACGACGGGTACTCGGGGTACAACAACCAGACCCCGGACACCAACAGCTCGTACAACAACTACGTCCTGACCGCGGTGCTCTCCGGTACGTTGAAGCTCGACGGCAACAACAAGGTGCTGCTGAACAGCGACGTCTTCCAGTCGTGGGACATCACGCAGAAGGACCCGCAGCAGGTCACCTACAAGATCAAGCCGAACATCAAGTGGTCGGACGGTCAGGCCTACGACTGCAAGGACATGTACCTGGCGTGGCTGTCGCAGAGCGGCCTGGCCAAGGGCCCGGACGGCAAGAACCCGTTCAACTCGGCGTCGAACACCGGTTACGACCTGATCAAGCAGGCCACCTGCAAGGACCCGCTGACCTTCGTCACCGACTACAGCGAGCCCTACCTCGACTACAAGGGCCTGTTCAACTCGCCGGCGATCATGCCCGCGCACATCCTCGAGGCCAAGACCGGCATCGCGGACATCACCAAGCTGGCCCCGACCGGCGACCCGGCCCAGATCAAGGCCGCCGGTGACTTCTGGACGAACGAGTGGAAGGGCTTCAAGGCGGACATCATGCCGTCGTCGGGCCCGTACAAGATCACCGCGTTCGACGCCAACCAGAAGGCCGTCACCCTCGAGAAGAACCCGCTGTGGGCGGGCGGCAAGGGTGGCCCGTCGAAGATCATCGTGAAGGCCATGGAAGACACCAAGGCCATGGCGACCGCGCTGCAGAACGGTGAGATCGACGTTGCCGCGTCTACCCAGCCGGACGCCACCGCGGCCCAGACGATGAAGGGCCTCGCGGCCCAGGGCGTGGTCTACGGTTCGGCCCCGCAGCTGACCTACGAGCACCTCGACCTGAACTTCAAGCGCATGTTCGCCGACAAGGACCTCCGCAAGGCGTTCCTCGAGTCGGTCAACCGCAAGGAGATCACGGACAAGCTGCTCAAGGAGGTCCAGGCGGACGCGGAGCCGCTGAACAGCGTCGTCTTCTTCCAGGGTGAAGAGGGCTACACCGACCTGTACAGCAGCAAGGCGGGCCTGGGCGCCGACGCGGCGGCCAAGACGCTGACCGACGCCGGCTGGGTCAAGGGCGGCGACGGCATCTTCGCCAAGAACGGCCAGCGCGCGTCGTTCAAGATCACGCACAACCAGAACGCCCGCCGCAGCCAGACCGTCGAGATCATCATCTCGCAGGCCAAGGCGGCCGGCATCGAGGTCAAGGACGAGACCGACGCCAACTTCCTCAAGGGTGGCCGCGTCTCGACCGGTGACTACGACATCGCGCTGTTCGGCTGGTCGGCTCAGCCGTTCAAGGCCGAGTCCCGCTCGATCTACGTCTGCCCGGACAAGGGTGGCGAGCAGAACTACCAGAGCCTGTGCGACCCGAAGATCGACGACGCCTACAACGCTGCGGTGAAGGCGACCGACGAGCAGGTCAAGCTGCAGAAGTACCAGGAAGCCGACAAGGCCATCGCCGACGACTACGCGACCCTGCCGCTGTTCCAGACGCCGAGCATGTGGGCGTTCAAGGGCATCGACCGCGTCTACATGCAGTCGTACGACGGTGTCCTGTGGAACGTCGGCGAGTGGGAGAAGAAGAAGTAGGGCTCGTCCCGCCTCTTCTTTCCCCTCGCTCCAGATGACCTGGGAGGTACCGGGGCCCGGCCACGAGCCGGGCCCCGGTACCCACCGGAAGTAGCTGTTGACCGTAGGGTTACCGCCACTACGGTAGACAACCGGGTAGCGGTCCAGCGCACTTCTGACGACCAGGCCCGGATGAGGAGCAGTTCGTTGAACCTGGTGATCTACATCCTTCGCCGTTTGGCGATATCGATCCCCGTCCTGCTGGTGGGGACGTTCTTGTGCTTCGTGATGGTCGCCGGCACCGGTGACCCGCTGGGCGAGCTGCGGCAGAACCCGACCATCAGCAAGGAAGCGCTGGCCGCCACGGCCGCCAAGCTCGGTCTCGACCAGGGCATCGTGCCCCGCTACTTCACGTGGCTGGGTGACTTCCTGAGCGGGAACTGGGGCATCTCCATCGCGCAGGGCAACGCCCTCGCGCCGGTGGCGCCCAAGGTGATGGCCGCCTTCGCCGTCACCCTCAAGCTGGTCGTCGGCGCCGAGATCCTCGCCCTGATCATCGGCATCATCGTCGGCGTGCTCGCCGCGGTGAAGCAGTACTCGATCATCGACTACCTCGCGACCACCCTCGCCTTCCTGCTCTTCTCGATGCCGATCTTCTGCGTCGCGATCGTGCTGAAGCGCTACGCGATCGAGATCAACGGCTGGGTCCGCGACCTCGGTCTGTCCGACGTCCTCGGCAACCCGTGGCTCCGCACGACCAGCCCGGAGCAGCTGAAGACCGACGGCGTCGGCGACTTCATCACCAGCACGATCGGCGCGTACCTGCTGCCGACCCTGTCGATCATGGCGATCAGCTTCGCCGCGTACAGCCGGTTCCAGCGCGCCTCGATGCTCGAGGTGCTGAGCTCGGACTACGTGCGCACCGCGCGCGCCAAGGGCCTCGGCAACGGCCGGGTCATCTTCCGGCACGCGTTCCGCAACGCCCTGATCCCGGTGTCGACGCTGTTCTCGGTCAACTTCGGCTCGGTGCTCGCCGGCGCGATCATCACCGAGACGGTGTTCAACTGGCACGGTATGGGCACATTGCTGGTGGAAGCCGTCTCGAAGAACGACACTCAGGTGATGATGGGTTGGCTCGTGGTGATCGCCAGCAGTGTCATCGTCGCCAACCTGATCGCCGACCTGATGTACGGCATCCTGGACCCGAGGATTCGCGTTGGCTGACTTGAACTCTCTCATCGCGGCGAGCGAGACCGAAACCGCCGACGGCACGCTGCCGCCGGAGGCGCTGCCGGAACCGCGCAGCCAGGGCAAGCTGGTCCTGCGGAAGTTCCTGCACCACAAGCTGGCGATGGCGTCGTCGGCCGTGCTGATCCTGATCGTGCTGCTCAGCATCCTGCTGCCGATCTTCTGGAAGCACGGCTACCAGGACAGCTCGTTCCCGTCCTTCGCCAAGCCCAGCAGCGACTTCCCGCTCGGGACGACGCAGGTCGGCAAGGACATGGTGTCGCAGGTGCTGCGCGGCACGCAGTACTCGCTGCTGATCGCGCTCACGGTGTCGATCCTGGCGACGGTGATCGGCGTGGTGTTCGGGGCGATCGCCGGCTACCTGCGCGGGCTCTCCGACTCGGTCATCTCCCGGGTGACGGACCTGTTCCTGATCATCCCGCAGATCGCCGCGGCGGCCATCCTCGCCAAGGTGTTCGGCGGCGGCTCCTGGTACATCGTCGCGCTGGTGCTGGCGGCGTTCGGCTGGATGCAGATCGCCCGGATCACCCGCGCCGAGGCGATGTCGCTGTCCCAGCGCGAGTTCGTGGACGCCGCCCGCGCGTCGGGCGCCGGGACGTTCCGGATCATCTTCAAGCACCTGGTGCCGAACATGGTCGGCAGCATCACGGTCAACGCGACCCTCGCGGTCGCGCAGGCCGTGCTGGCGGAAGCCGCGCTGTCGTTCATCGGCCTGGGTGTCCAGCTGCCGGACACCTCGCTCGGCCGCGTCATCCTGGAGAACTACGCCCAGCTGCAGACGCGGCCGGCGCTGTTCTTCGGGCCGTTCGTCGTGCTCGTGCTGATTTCACTGACGATCAACTTCATCGGTGACGGTCTTCGCGACGCCTTCGACCCGCGCCAGCGGAGAATGAAGGCCTGAACGCGTGCCGCGGGGGTGACCGGTTCCGGTCGCCCCCGCGTCCGTTTCCAGCGGAGATCGCCGGACCTGGGGGTTTCGGATGAATCTCGTGCTTTACGTGTTCCGCAGGCTGGCCATCTCCATCCCGGTCCTGCTGGTGGGCACGTTCCTGTGCTTCGTCATGGTGGCCAACACCGGCGACCCGCTCGGCGAGATCCGCAGCAAACCGGGGATCAGCGCGGCGGCCATCGCCGAGACCGAGCAGAAGCTCGGCCTCGACCAGAGCGTCGTCGCCCGCTACTTCAGCTGGCTGGGGCACTTCCTGACCGGCGACTGGGGCATCTCGATCGCGCAGGGCAACGCGTTCGCCCCGGTCCAGCCGAAGGTGCTGGCCGCGTTCAAGGTCACCCTGGAACTGGTGCTGACGGCGTCGGTGCTGGCCCTGGTCTTCGGGGTGCTGGTGGGGGTGCTCGCCGCCGTCAAGCAGTACTCGATCTGGGACTACCTGGCGACGACGCTGGCGTTCCTGATGTTCTCGATGCCCATCTTCTGCGTGGCGATCGTCCTCAAGGGTTACGCGATCCGCGCCAACATCTGGGTGCGGGACCTGGGCCTGTCCGACGTCCTCGGCGACCCGTGGCTGCGGACGACGAGCCCGGAGAGCCTCTCGGCCACCGGCGTCGGCGACGCGCTCGCGAAGTACGTCGGCGCGTTCCTGCTGCCCACGCTCTCGATCATGGCGATCACGTTCGCCGCGTACAGCCGGTTCCAGCGGGCGTCGATGCTGGAGGTCCTGGGCGCCGATTACGTCCGCACAGCGCGCGCCAAGGGCGTCTCGAACAGCCGCGTGATCTGGCGCCACGCGTTCCGCAACGCGCTGATCCCGGTGATGACGCTGTTTTCGGTCAACTTCGGCGCCACGGTGACGGGCGCGATCATCACCGAGACGGTGTTCAACTGGCACGGCATGGGCACGCTGCTGGTGGAGGCGGTCAACAAGAACGACCCGCAGGTGCTGATGGGCTGGCTGGTGGTGATCGCGGCGAGCGTGGTGATCGCGAACCTGGTCGCGGACCTGCTGTACGGCATCCTCGACCCCCGCATCCGGGTGGGCTGACCCGGCGCGGCTCCCGGCTCTCCCACACTGTCGCGAATGACTCATTCGGGACGTCAGAGGTCGCGAATGACTCATTCGGGACGTCAGAGGTCGCGAATGAGTCATTCGCGACCACGGGGGCGTCGGCCGGCGCCGGCGGCCCCCGCGAGCGAGCCCACGCTTCCGCGGAGAGGGGATCCCCGGCCG